>JAFVPB010000029.1 GCA_017505525.1 Clostridia bacterium | reverse complement strand
TGAGGATACGATGAAAGCAGGTCATTATGAGAATAATCCCGAATCAGTAGATATTATGATTCGCTCCTCTCAGGGTGTTATTGAAGATCTGGTATCTTTCGGAGTCCGTTTTGAAAAGAATGGCGAAGCCTTTAACTATACCAAAGAGGGTGCACATTCCGCTCCGAGAATTCTTTTTCATGAGGATGAAACAGGAAAGGAAATAACCTCGCATCTTCTGGAAACTGCAAGAAACCGTAAGAATATAACCCTTATAGAAAACTTCACAATGGTTGACTTTATTTGCGACGGTAACGAGTGCCGAGGTATTATTGGTCACGATGAAGAAGGTAATTATAAGGCGATAACTGCAAATTATACAGTTTTAGCAACAGGCGGTATCGGAGGACTTTTTGAACATTCCACAAACTATCGTCATTTAACAGGTGATGCTTTAGCACTTGCCATCAAGTATAATGTAAAGCTCTTGCATATGGATTACATACAGATACATCCTACAACCTTATTTACGAAAAAAGATGGAAGAGAGTTTTTGATATCCGAATCAGTTCGTGGTGAAGGTGCAATACTTTTAAACTCAAAAGGAGAGAGATTTACCGATGAACTTCAGCCACGTGATGTAGTTTCAAAAGCAATCTTTGCGGAAATGGAAAGGGAAGGCACGGAGCATGTTTGGCTATCTCTTGCACCTATTCCGGAAGAGGAAATCAAGTCACACTTCCCGAATATATATCAGAGATGCCTTGATGAAGGATATGATGTTACAAAAGAGCCTATTCCGGTAGTGCCTTCACAGCATTATTTTATGGGCGGTATTGATGTAAACGGATTCAGTAAAACAAGTATGGACAGACTCTATGCAGTTGGTGAGACAGCTTGTAACGGTGTTCACGGACGAAACAGACTTGCAAGTAATTCACTTTTAGAAAGCCTTGTTTTTGCAAAACGCGCAGCATCAGACATAAACCTTAACTATAATTCATTAAAAGACGATTCATTACCGGAAGTAAAGCCTGAAAAATATGAAAACTATAAAGAAGAATATAAAGAGTTAATTTTAAGGTCAATTGAGGAGGAGAAACAAAGCCATGAATAATATAACAATGAAGCTTAACGCAGACGATTTAATTTTAGCAGCACTTAAAGAAGATATTACAAGTGAGGACATCACAACAAATTCTGTTATGCCTGAGTACAAATTGGGTGAGGTAGACCTGATTTGTAAAGAAGACGGTGTTATTGCAGGTCTTGAGGTATTTAAGAGAGTTTTCACACTCCTTGATGAAAATACCGAAGTGACTTTTAACTGCAAGGACGGCGACAGAGTTACAAAGGGGCAAAAGCTTGGCATTGTAAAAGGTGATATTCGTGTTCTCCTTTCAGGTGAGCGTACAGCACTTAACTATTTGCAGAGAATGAGTGGCATTGCAACATATACAAGAAAAATTGCAGACCTTCTTGAAGGCTCAAACACAAAGCTTTTGGACACAAGAAAAACAACACCAAATATGAGAGTATTTGAAAAGTATGCCGTAAAGGTTGGCGGTGGTCATAATCACAGATATAATTTAAGCGATGCTATTTTGCTTAAGGATAACCATATTGGAGCTGCCGGCGGTGTTAAAGAAGCTGTTAAAATGGCAAAGGAATATGCATCATTTGTCTGCAAGGTTGAGGTTGAGGTTGAAAACCTTGATATGTTAAAAGAAGCATTAGAAGCAGGTGCAGATATTATAATGCTTGACAATATGAGCGTTGAAGATATGAAAGAAGCAGTAAGACTTACCCAAGGTAAAGCAGTCACAGAATGCAGCGGCAATGTAACAAAAGAAAATGTTGCAAGACTTGTTGATATTGGAGTAGATTACATTTCAAGCGGAGCATTAACACATTCATCACCGATCCTTGATCTTTCGCTTAAAAATCTTCACGCAATCTGATAGAAGGGCGGGAACTTAATGAAGGCTGATCAAAGAAGAAAAGAAATAGCAAGCTATATGATGTCGGCACAAAATGCAGTACCCGGCGGAAAACTATCTGAAAAGTTTGGTGTATCAAGACAAATTATTGTTCAGGATATTTCTGCTCTTAAAGAAGCAGGTTACGAAATCCTTTCAACACACAGCGGATATGTTATGCAGACAACTCCTCACTATGAAAGAGTATTTAAATTGTTTCATACAAAAGATCAAACAGAGGATGAACTCAATACGATTATTGACTTTGGAGGAATTGTTGCTGATGTTTTTGTGTGGCATAAAGTCTATGGAAAAATGACGGCACCTCTTAACATTTCTTCAAGACTGCATATAGCACAGTTTTTAGAAGGTGTAAGAACAGGAAAATCGTCAGAGCTTATGAGTATAACAGGCGGATATCATTATCACACCGTTAAAGCTGACTCTGAAGAGGTTCTTAATAGAATAGAAAGTGCACTCCAAGAGAAGGGATTTATTGCTCCTGAGATTTAAACTGCAAAATATAACAATGGACTTTTGATGCAATTTGTGTTATAATTAGTTCATAGAATTTTGTAAAGGAGGAATGATGTGTGATAAGAAAAATCATAAAAATAGACGAAGAAAAGTGTAATGGTTGCGGACTTTGTGCATCAGCGTGTCATGAAGGTGCAATTGAAATGATAGATGGAAAAGCAAAGCTCACCCGAGAAGATTATTGTGATGGATTAGGGGATTGCCTTCCTGCATGTCCGACAGGTGCTATTACATTTGAAGAAAGGGAAGCCCCAGCATATGATGAAGAAGCGGTAAAAAAAGCAAAGCTTAATAATCAGGCAGAAAAGCTACCTTGCGGTTGTCCCGGAATGAACTCCAAAGTGATTCGGAGAGAAGAAGCTGAAGAATGCGAAGTATCTCCTAAAATTACAAGTCAACTAAGTCAGTGGCCAGTGCAAATCAAGCTTGTGCCTGTTAATGCACCGTACTTTGATGGAGCAAATCTTTTGATAGCTGCCGACTGTACAGCATATGCTTATGGTAATTTCCATAATGATTTTATGCGTAACAGGGTAACCTTAGTGGGATGTCCCAAGCTTGATGAAGGTGATTATTCTGAAAAGCTGACTGCTATCATTAAAAATAACAATATTAAAAGTGTAACAATCGTAAGAATGGAAGTCCCTTGCTGCGGAGGAATAGAAAACGCTGCAAAAAGAGCCATTCAGGATAGCGGTAAGTTCTTACCGTGGCAGGTAGTTACAATTTCAACAGATGGCAGAATTTTAGACAGATAAAATAAAATTTGTTAATATACGGAGGTAATGTAAAATGATGAACGAAAAAGTACGCGAGCTGTTAAATCAGCAAATCAACAAGGAGTTTTATTCAGCATATCTGTATCTTGACTTCTCAAACTATTTTCAGGCAAGAGGTCTTGACGGATTTGCAAACTGGTATATGATTCAGGCTCAGGAAGAACGTGACCATGCAATGCTGTTTTATCAGTATCTGCAGAATGAAAATCAGGTTGTAACACTTGATGCAATCGCAAAGCCTGACAAAACATTTTCTTGCGATATGGATGTATTAAAGGCAGGACTTGAACACGAAGAATATGTAACATCGCTTATCAATGATATATATGCAGCAGCATACGATGTAAAAGATTTCCGTGCAATGCAGTTCCTTGATTGGTTTGTAAAGGAACAGGGCGAAGAAGAAACAAATGCAAACGACCTTATCACAAAGATGGAATTGTTTGGCTCTGATCCAAAGAGCTTGTACATGCTGAATCAGGAGTTGGGTGCAAGAATTTATTCTGCTCCTTCATTGGTTTTATAATCCATAGTACTTAATATCATAAATAAAAAATATCCCTTATACCGTTATTGGTGTAAGGGATATTTTTTATTGAATTAACAAAAACTGAAAAAGCTTAACATACAATTAACGTACCTATGGTAGCATAGTTTACATTGGCTATGTTAAACTTTAAATGTACTCAGGAAAGAGAAAACAAAAATAAATTTTTAGGAGAGTGATTTCAAATGAAGAAAATCATCAGTTTAATGGTAGTAGCAGTGTTGTTGGTAGCAGCCCTTGCAGGATGCGGAACTACAAATACCGACACACCAAAGGACAATGGACAGGTAAGCGGAACAGTTTCAACAGACGGTTCAACATCAATGGAAAAGGTAATCGGATTCCTTTCAGAAGCTTACATGGAAGAAAACAGTGCAGTTAAGGTAACCTACAATCCTACAGGTTCTGGTTCAGGTATTAAGGCGGTTCAGGCAGGAAGCTGTGACATCGGACTTGCAAGTCGTGACCTTAAACCTGAAGAAGCAACAGACCTTAACGGAACAGTAGTTGCAATTGACGGAATCGCAATGATCGTAAACAAAGAAAACCCTGTAAAAGACCTTACAATCGAACAGATTGCAGCACTTTACAAAGGTGAGATTACAAACTGGAGTGAAGTTGGCGGAGCAGATGCACCGGTAGTTTTAATCGGTAGAGAAGCTGCATCAGGTACAAGAGACGGTTTTGAATCAATCACAGATACAGAAGATGCTTGCAAATATAACCAGGAACTTACATCAACAGGTGATGTTGTTCAGACGGTATCATCTAACCCGAACGCAATCGGATATGCATCACTTGCATCTGTAAAAGATACAGTAAAGCTTATCTCAGTTGAAGGGGTAACACCTTCTACAGAAACAATCCAGAACGGAAGCTACAAGATTCAGAGAAATTTCGTAATGGTAACCAAGAAAAATGCAGAACTTTCACCTGCAGCAAAAAGCTTCTTCGAATTTGCAACATCAAGTGCAGCTGATGAATGGATTATTGAAGCAGGAGCAGTTCCTGTAAAAAGATAATAAGATGGTCTTTTTGGGGAATGTCAAAGGCTTGGCGTTCCCTATTAGACTGTAAATAGAACATAACTCATTCGTCAGAAAGGATGGTGTAAATGAGCAAAGTTAAAAAAGCATCCGTCGTATTAGAGAGAGCAATGAACTGTATTTTCACAGTCTGCGGATTTCTGACAATTGCATTTGTACTTCTGATAACAGGATTTCTTGTTGTAAGCGGTTTGCCGGCAATTAAAGAAATAGGAATTATAGATTTTCTGTTTGGCACAACATGGGCATCAACTGCACAAACCCCGTCATACGGAATTCTTCCGTTTATCTTAAGCTCCATATACGGAACCTGCGGTGCAATCATAATCGGTGTACCAATCGGGATAATGTGTGCAATATTTCTTGCAAAAATGTCAAGCCCTAGAATTTCAGGCGTGGTAAGCAGTGCAGTGGATTTACTGTCAGGCATTCCGTCTGTAGTATACGGTCTTGTCGGTATGATAGTTATAGTGCCTCTGGTAAGAGAAACATTCAACCTTCCTGACGGCGCAAATCTTTTCTCAGCAATTATTGTACTTACGGTTATGATTCTTCCGTCAGTAATCTCAGTATCTGAAACTGCAATAAGAAGCGTACCAAGAGAATACGAAGAAGCATCACTTGCACTTGGCGCAACTAAGACAGAAACGGTATTCAAGGTAGTAGTTCCTGCAGCAAAAAGCGGAATTTTAACATCGGTAGTGCTTGGAATAGGCAGAGCTATAGGTGAGGCAATGGCAGTTATGATGGTGGCGGGCAATGTTGCAAATATGCCCGGGCTTTTCACAAGTGTCAGATTCCTTACAACAGCAGTTGCAAGTGAAATGTCCTACTCATCAGGATTGCAGAGAGAAGCACTTTTCTCAATAGCGTTGGTACTCTTTGTTTTCATAATGCTTATCAATGTAGTATTGAATTTAATCGCTAAGAAGAAAGAGAGGTAAATAGGTAATGCATGAAAAAATATCTGCAGAGAGAAAAATTAAATGCGGAATCTTAAACGGACTTATGTACGCATCAGCCGGACTTATCTGCCTTATACTTCTTGGTTTAATCGGATATATACTCTACAGAGGTCTTGGAAACATTTCGTGGGAGCTTCTTTCAACAAAACCAAGCCTTATCAGAGGAACTACGGGAATATTGCCTAACATCCTTAATACATTATACATTATCCTGATCACATTGGTAATTGTTCTTCCTTTAGGTGTTGGCGCGGCAATTTACTTAAACGAATACGCAAGCAATAAAAAGGTAGTTCGTATTATAGAGCTTGCAACAGAAACATTATCGGGAATACCATCAATTATTTACGGTCTTGTGGGTATGCTGATTTTTGTTCAGTTCTTCTCACTTGGAACATCCCTTATTGCCGGAAGCTTTACTCTTGTTATTATGACACTTCCGACAGTTATCAGAACAACTCAGGAAAGTCTTAAAACAGTTCCGAACGGATACAGAGAAGGTTCCCTTGCTTTGGGAGCAGGAAAATGGTATATGATAAGAACTGTGGTTCTTCCATCTGCAATAGATGGTATTGTAACCGGATGTATTCTTTCTGTAGGAAGAATAGTAGGAGAGAGTGCAGCACTTCTCTTTACGGCAGGTATGGCAAATGAAATACTTAACTTAAAGGATGCAGTTCTTCCTGGTAACGCCGGCTCAACGCTTACAGTTTCGTTGTATATGTACGCAAAAGAAAGAGGAGAATTTGAAATAGCATTTGCAATTGCTGCAATACTTCTTGTACTGACATTTATTATCAATATGTCTGCAAAAATGGCAGCTAAAATTCTCAAGAAAGGAAGGGGATAATCAATGAGCGATATTATAAAAGCTTCAAACTTAAATCTCTGGTATGGAACAAATCACGCACTTAAGGATATAAACTTAAGCTTACCTCAAAAGGAAATTACAGCGTTAATCGGACCGTCAGGATGCGGTAAGTCAACATTCTTAAAAACACTTAACAGAATGAATGACCTTGTTGAAGGATGCAGAATTGAAGGCCTTATTACACTTGATGATATAGACATTTATAAAGATATGGATGTAAACATATTAAGAAAAAGAGTAGGTATGGTATTTCAAAAGCCAAATCCATTCCCAATGAGTATTTACGATAACATTGCATATGGCCCCAGAATTCACGGAATTAAATCAAAGGTAAAGCTTGATGAGATTGTTGAGCGGTCATTAAGACAGGCTGCAATCTGGGATGAATGTAAGGACAGGCTCAGAAAAAGTGCTCTTGGTATGAGCGGCGGTCAACAGCAAAGACTTTGCATTGCACGAGCTTTGGCGGTTGAACCTGAAGTTCTTCTTATGGATGAACCAACGAGCGCACTTGATCCTATCTCCACATCAAAAATTGAGGATCTGGCAGTAGAACTTAAAGAGAAATATACAATCGTTATGGTAACTCATAACATGCAGCAGGCGGCAAGAATTGCAGATAAAACGGCATTCTTCTTGCTTGGTGAGGTTATTGAATTTGATGAAACAGAAAAAATG
Organism: Clostridia bacterium; assembly: GCA_017505525.1. Taxonomy (GTDB): domain Bacteria; phylum Bacillota; class Clostridia; order UMGS1883; family UMGS1883; genus UMGS1883. The sequence goes on along the minus strand of JAFVPB010000029.1, from coordinate 4,047 downwards.
TTCTCTACTCCTCGTGATAAGAGAACAGAAGACTATATTACAGGAAGGTTTGGTTGATATGAGAAACAGATTTGATGAACAATTAAACAATCTGAATAATGAACTTATCACAATGGGTGCTCTTTGTGAGGAAGCAATCTCTGCAGCAGTAAAACTTTTGATTGAAAACGATCATGTTATGAAGGAAAATGTTCTTGAATCAGATAAGCAAATTGACCAGAAAGAACGCGATATAGAAAACCTTTGTATGAAGCTTTTAATGCAACAGCAACCGGTAGCAAGTGACCTTCGCACAATCTCTTCTGCACTTAAAATGATTTCTGACATGGAAAGAATCGGTGACCAGGCATCGGATATTGCGGAGATTGCAGAATACGCTTACGGCAGCGGAATGCAGAGTGAAATTCATATCGCTGATATGGCAAGAGCAACCATTAGGATGGTAACAGACAGTATTGAGTCATTTGTAAAGAAGGATACAGAGCTTGCATACACCGTAATTGAACATGATAACATTGTAGATGAGTTGTTTGATAAGGTGAGAAGTGAACTCATAAGTGCTATTGAATCAAAAACTGCAAATGCAGAGGCACTTATTGACCTTATTATGATTGCCAAATATTTTGAGCGAATAGGAGACCATGCTGAAAACATTGCAGAATGGGTAATTTACTCAATTACAGGAAAACACGCAAAAGACGATGAGTAAATTGTTTGTTTTGATGAAATATGACTGATTTATTGAAAATGAAGTACTTATATGGTATAATATTTGTGTAAATCATTTTTCGGAGGTGTGAGTAAATGATTTATTTTTTAGAAGATGATGCAAGCATACAAAAGCTTGTTTGCTACGCACTTGCCAAGGAAGGCTACGAAATAAAAGGCTTATCTTTGCCAAGTGAATTTTGGAAAGAGATTCAGAAAGAAGTACCTGAACTTATTTTACTCGATATAATGCTGCCGGAGGAGGATGGCATATCTATTCTTAAAAAGCTCCGTGAAGATAAAAAGTATCAGGATATACCTGTTATTATGATTACCGCTAAAACCAGCGAATTTGATAAAGTAACTGGTCTTGATATGGGTGCCGATGATTATATTACAAAGCCATTTGGTATGACTGAACTTGCATCACGTGTAAACGCAGTTTTAAGAAGATATAAGAAAACACAAGTTGTAAATACCAAGGAATATTCGTTAGGAAAATTGTACGTAAATCCTGAAAAGCACATTATAAAATTAAATGGCGAGGATCTGGTTCTCTCTTTCAAAGAATATTCACTTCTCCTTATTTTACTTGAAGCTGAAGGAAAAGTTGTAAGCAGGGAAGAACTTCTCACTAAAGTGTGGGGAGAGTTTTACGAGGAGTCAAGAACACTTGATGTTCATATCAGAAAACTCAGAGTAAAGCTTGAAAATTCCGATGTAAAAATAGAGACCGTTAAAAATATAGGTTACAAAATAGGAGGTGCAGAAAGTGAACAGTAAAATATTTCGTTCCAACTTTATAACATCCCTACTTGTACTTATAGTAACCATTATTCTTATTTTCGGCGTGTTATTTGAGTATTTTGAAAATCAGCTCACAAATGAATTAAAGAGCGAAGCAACCTACATTTCACATGCACTTGAGAATGAAGGTGAAGAATATATTGATAATTTTAAAAACGAGAAGAAACGAATTACCCTTATAGACAAAAACGGTGTAGTTCTGGCAGACACTTCTGCAAATGAGGATGAACTTGACAATCACTCAGACCGTGATGAAGTGAAAGAGGCTATGAAGGACGGTTCAGGAACAAGCGTAAGATATTCAAATACTCTTATGGAGAAGACAATCTATTATGCAGTACGCTTGGATAACGGTAACATTTTAAGAGTATCCACAACACAGCAGTCAATTATAGTTATTCTTCTTGGACTGATATATCCGATAATTATAATCCTTGTAATTGCTCTTATAATTACACTTATACTGTCGTACAGGGTATCAAAATCAATTATTAATCCCATAAACGCACTTGATCTTGAGCATCCTGAGAATAATGACACATATGAGGAACTTACACCGCTTTTAAAGAAAATATCTGCACAGAAACGACATATCAATGAGCAAATCCGTACCGCAGAACAAAAGCAGGAGGAATTCCGTCTCATTACAGAAAATATGACAGAAGGATTTTTGGTAATTGATAATCAGGCTAACCTTTTAACATATAATTCTGCAGCATTAAAGCTTCTTGATATTACCGATGTCCAGGAAGGAACCGTATTAATGTTAAACCGAACAAAAGGTTTCAGAGACACTGTTCACAGAGTTCTTACAGGCGAGCATTCAGAAAGTACGATTAACATTGATGACAAACACTATAATCTGATTGCAAATCCTGTATACGAAAATGACCGTGTAATAGGTGCAGTTATTGTTATACTTGATGTAACCGAATATACAAACCGCGAAAAGATGAGAAGTGAATTTACATCAAACGTTTCTCATGAACTGAAATCACCGCTTACTTCTATTTCAGGCTTTGCTGAAATAATGATGGCAGGTGATGTTCCCGGTGAAACGGTTGTAGATTTTTCAAAAACAATCTATAAAGAAGCACAGAGACTCATAAGCCTTGTAAGTGACATTATTAAGATTTCAGAACTTGATGAAAAAAACTCTGGCTTTGAGCAGGAACCCGTTGAACTTTTCGAACTTTCCAAATCTGTTACAGAAAGAATGAAGCCTGTTGCTGAAAAGAGAAATATTACTCTTAATGTTCTTGGCGGAACAGCAAAGGTTATGGGCGTAAGCAAAATACTTGAAGAAATGATTGAAAACCTTGTGGATAACGCAGTAAAATACAACAAGGACAACGGAACAGTAGATGTCATAGTTACATCATCCGATAATACTTGTGAGCTTGTAGTACGCGATACAGGTATCGGTATTCCGCAATCAGAACAATCAAGAGTATTTGAACGTTTCTACTGTGTAGATAAAAGCCATTCTAAGCTTGTTGGTGGAACAGGACTCGGACTTTCCATCGTGAAGCACGGTGCAATGTTCCATGGTGCACAAATCAAACTTGAAAGCACCGAAGGTAAAGGAACTTCCATCTCTCTGATATTTAATAAGGCATAAAGTAAGACAATGTGCATTTTGAGAAAAGGAGGTATGCATATTGAATAGAATAGATTTTAACATCAAAAAAGGCTTCATTTGTGATATGGACGGTGTTATATACCACGGAAAAAAGCTTTTGCCCGGCGTTCCGGAATTCATAAAATGGCTTAATGATGAAAAAAAGGACTTCTTGTTTCTCACCAATAACAGCAGTTATACACCAAAAGAACTACAGCAAAGATTATTTCGTTTAGGTCTTGAGGTTGGTGAAGAGCATTTCTATACAAGTGCATTGGCAACATCGGCATTCCTAAAAGAACAGTCCCCCGGATGTTCGGTGTATGCGATCGGCGAAGCAGGGCTTATTAAAGCCCTGTACGATGCCGGGATTACAATGAATGATGTTAATCCTGACTATGTTGTAGTAGGCGAAGGAAAGAATTATTCTCTGGACACACTTACAAAAGCAACAAATCTTGTTCTTGGCGGAGCAAGACTGATTGGAGCAAATTCTGATGTAACAGGACCTGTTGACGGAGGTATTGCTCCTGCATGCGGAGCACTCGTTTCTCCGATTGAAATGGCAACAGGCGCACATGCTTATTTTTGCGGAAAACCGAATCCTCTTATGATGAGAACAGGATTAAGACTTCTTAACTGTCACTCAGCAGATGCAGTCATGGTCGGCGACAGAATGGATACTGATGTAATATCAGGTTTAGAGAGCGGTATGTCAACCGTGCTTGTTCTTTCGGGAGTAACGAGTGAGACAGAGATCAGAACATACGCATATCAGCCTACCGTTGTTTTGAACGGAGTAGGTGATATCGTTAAGATGGCTGTATCCGCAAAGAAAAACAAAGAATGATAAATAATACATATACTAAAAGGCAGATGATTTCCATGAAAAAAATATTTTGGGTTGTATT
>JAFVPB010000071.1 GCA_017505525.1 Clostridia bacterium | reverse complement strand
TTTTTATGGTTTAATTGCAACTTTGATTACTCCGTCTTGTTTATTTTCAAACAATTCATAAGCTTCTCCAATTTGTTCAAGTGGATAAGTGTGCGTTATAAGCGGTGTAGTATCAATCTTTCCCTGTTCTATCAGCTTCAGAATTTCGTCACACTCACATCCATCCACTCCGCCAGTCTTAAATATCAGATTCTTTCCATACATATCCGGCAATGGCAAAACCTGCGCTTTATCATACAAAGCAACAATCGTTACAATAGAATTAGGTCTTGCACATTTCCAAGCCAGTTCGAACGTTGATTCGCTTCCGGCAACTTCAAGAACAACATCCGCTCCACCATAACTTGAGTTACTCATCACATAGTCCTCTGCTTCTTCGGGACGAACTATCTTCACATCAGGGTAGTGGTCACTTACAAATTTGATTCTGTTTTCGTCTTTTTCACATATAATAATCTGCTTTGGTTTTTTAAGCATTACGCACAGCAAAGTACAAATTCCCGTCGGACCTGCACCGATAATAAGAACTGTGTCATCAGCAGTGATTTCAGATATACGGGTTGCCCAATAACCTGTTGCAAGCACATCGCCGACAAACAAAGCTTGTTCGTCCGTTACCGAATCGGGAATTTTATTTAATCCGGTATCGGCAAATGGTACTCTGACATATTCTGTCTGTCCACCGTCTATCCTGCAACCGAGCGCCCAACCGCCATTTTTATCTGTACAATTATTGACATATCCTTTTTTGCAGAAAAAACATTCTCCGCAAAATGTTTCAACATTAACGGTTACTCGATCACCGGATTTCACATTGTTAACAGAATCTCCTGTTTCTTCAACTATTCCCACCATTTCATGTCCCACCGTAATACCGGGAATCGCTTTGGAAACAGATCCGTGCTTAATATGCAAATCACTTGAGCAAATACTTGCCATAGTGATTTTAACAATTGCATCTCTGCTCTCTTGTATAACCGGTTTCTCTTTTTCGGTTAATTCAAATTTACCTTTTGAAATATATGTATAAGCTAACATCGTTTTTCTCCTCTATAATGTCATAAGTAATGTACCAGCCGCAATCAAGATACATCCAACCAAGGATTTAGATGTGAAATTTTCGTGCAGAAATACAAATGCCAGTATCAGTGTTATTACAACACTTAATTTATCAATCGGTACGACCTTTGATGCTTCTCCAAGCTGTAGAGCCTTATAATAACATAACCAAGAGATTCCTGTTGCTAACCCTGACAGGATTAAGAATATCCAACTTTTTTTGCTTATATCGGATATTCCACCCTGTGTATTTGTTAAAAAGACCATACCCCAAGCCATAATCACAACTACAACTGTTCGTATAGCCGTTGCAAGATTGGAATTAACACCATCAATACCAATCTTTGACAAAATTGAAGTTACTGCAGCAAAAAATGCTGACAGCAATGCTAATATTAACCACATCGCTAAGTACACCTTCTTACTTATTACTGTTAAAGTCAATACAAGCTTTTGCAGCCTGTACACCCTGTTTAGCCTTTGGTATGCAATAAATTTTCCCATCTTTAAGCAACTTCGCACCTGTCTGATGAAAATCAAATGAAACATTTGCAGCAATACACTGATTTCGTATATCAAGTATCCATTCGTAGTTGCATATTCTTGCCTCCAAGCCTGATTCACCACCTACTGAAACCACTTCAATTTCGGGAGTCAGATATTTTGTTAAATCAATTCCTTCAAGAAGAGGTTCGCACATTATTCCTTTATGCTTGATAGGAAGCTTTGAATATATGGGCAAGCGATAATCAGCCATTTTTTGATTTTCAGTCGTTACTGCAATCATCACGTTGTCATATCCGTTTCCCCAATCTTCGGGGATACATTTTTCAAAACGGTCGATTCGTTTGGTTATAAAGAAAAATCGGCAATCACTTCGTTCTTTCATAAATGACCATGCTTCTTTTCGCCACTCATCGGCATCTTCTAAAAAGAAGTCAGAGGTAAAGCAAGTATAAAATGTTGTACCGGACGGATGCTTATATTCGCCTTTTCTATTTTTTGAAACAGGTTCTCGAAATGAAGATATGTTCTTTTTAACCTCACTTGCATCTTTTTCATGCCGTGAGTCCATCCGGTACACATAGCAGTGTCTACATCCTTCACTTAGCTTATGACAACCATGCCACGGATTCCATTTCATCTTCTCACCTCTTCCACATATGCACAAATGCGAACAATGGTATGTTATTTAATTTCAACATTTTCTATTTTAACTTTGAACATTAGAAAATGTTCTGCTTCTGCAGATTCATAATGTTTGTGCAGAACCGGACACTCTTCAAGCATTCTCGATTTTAATTCCAAGTTGTCACACTCTTCTGATATACCCGTGATTCTTATCCATGCCCTTGATTCTGGTTTTTTAGCTACTATCTGTATCTGCTTATGTTCACGCATTTGCTTATGTGCCTCATTCATATCATTAGTTGCCAGGTACAAATCATCGCCTATTTCCATAACTGCACCAAATGGTCTTCCAGCAGGATATTCCCCATTAATTGTTAATACAAAAAATGCTCCGCATTCTTTTAAAAAATCATATGCTTTACTCATCTAAATCCTCTTTCTATCCGTTATTTCTCGAACACTTCTCTGCATCAATGGCAAGTGTCACCATTAAAGCATACAGAGCGTCTTCATCTCTTACAGTTTCAATCGAATATGTATCAGTGAAATTAAAAACCTCTTTATTAACGGTCGCCACCACCTGCCCTGCTGCATTTACTATATTGTAATCCCACTCAAGAAAGTTTCCTGTTATACTCCATCCATTAAAATCTATCTCATAATGTGGCTTAAAAAAGCTGATTTTCTTCTGCAGAGAGCCAATACATCTTTCGCCTTGATACAATTCAAATCTTGGCATAAAAGTTAATACTGCCTGTTTTACGGTCGCTATATGTTCACCTTGATTATTAAGAATATGAAGCTTATGTCCCCAACTCAATTTTCCTTCGACAGTATATACGGTTTCTCCGTTTTCGTTATAAATATCATAGCTGTCAAACCAAGAGAAAAATCTTTGTTTAAATAAAAGTTTCACTTAATCACCGCTTTCATTTTCTGCAACCATTTTGAGTATTGGCACTATCGATTCTTCGCTAATATCCGTAATGACATCATATAACTTATGTACATCCTCTATTACTGCTCCTTGTTTCACTAAATCTTCAATCAAGCAGATAAGTGAGTTATAGAATCCATCAAGATTCAATACAACAATTGGCACATTAATACGTTTTAAATATTTTAACGTCAGCACCTGGAAAAACTCATCCATAGTTCCTATTCCGCCGGGAGCGATAAAAAACACATCTGCATGTTTTTCCATAAGTGTCTTTCTCTCTGCCATAGTGTCAACCATAACCTTATTATCACAATCGAATATATCTTCAAAATCGCTGATAAAATCCGGTGATATGCCCATAACAAAACCACCGTTTTCTTTAACACCTCTTGCAACAGCACCCATACAACCTGTTGCTCCGGCACCGTAAACAAGCGAAAAGCCATTTTTAGCTATAATCTTTCCTAATTCTTCTATTTTCTCTTTGTGGTGGCTGTCTATTCTTTCATTAGCACCGCCATACACACATGCAAAATATTTTTTTGACATATCTATTACCTCCTGCCTATGTCTTTATTTTGATTTTCGTGCATATTTATCGCACAAGTCATTAATCTGATCCGTGAACTTTGCAAGTTCCTTGTTTGTCAGATTACGACTGAGTTCTGCAACTGTTTTAAGCCTCTGGCATGCTGCCATAAGTCTGTCAAATACAAGATTTGCTCTTCTTCTGCCTTCAGATACTTTAGTCAGTTTTACTATTCTTCCTCTTGCTGTGCATTCGCCTGTTGCAAGATCATATTCATCACCGCTGTATGGTGCTGTTGCTGTAAATTTAAGCTTGTTATATATTGTCTGTGAAAAAGCATCACACACCAAATCATCACCATGATTTACAAATACTTTCTTTGGAGGCTTTTCCATGCTTCCAAGCCATCCGAGAAGCATGTCTCTGTCTGCATGACCGCTGATGCCTACTATTGACTCTATTCTCGCATTAACCTGAATATCTTCTCCAAACAGCGAGACATGTTTTGCCCCGTTTATAAGTTTTCTTCCGAAGGTTCCCTCTGCCTGATAACCTACAAAAAGTATGGTACTATTTTCTTTCCACAA
>JAFVPB010000070.1 GCA_017505525.1 Clostridia bacterium | reverse complement strand
GGTCGAAGAATTTTCAATGAGGGAATTTTATGGTTGTGCAAGGCAAAAACGCAGGTAATCCTGACGGATTACCGAGTATTTTAACGTGGCAGAAGCAAAAATTAACCTTTGAAAATCGAGGTTCAGATAACTTCTGTCACCATAAGGGGGAGTTTATATGAAAAAAATATTATCAATAATTTTAGCGGTTGTATTGCTATTTACGGCATCGGTAATTGCTTTGGCAGACGGAACCGATGGTCCGATGCAGAAAACAAAGATAAAGGTTGCCGTAAGTCCTGATTTTAAGCCTTTTGAGTATTACGATGAAAACGGAAAGCTTACAGGCTTTGATATTGACCTTATGAATTACATAGCAGAGAGAATCGGGTTTGACATTGAGTATGTAGAGATGGAATTTGGCGGGCTCATTCAGGCAGTTGCAACAGGAAAGGTTGAATGTGCTATATCGGCAATCGCTATCACAGAAGACAGAAACACTTTTATTGATTATACCATTCCATATATGAATGCAAAGGCAACCTATTCTGATGGTGAAGCAGTTATTCAGCAATATGCAATTATATTTCCTGAAGACTCTATTGAAAAAGCAAAGCTATATAAAGCTGCGGGAGTAACGGCGGTATATAATCTTGTGAATGATACCTTAGCTGATTTGATTGCGGATAAAACGGTGGAAAAGCTTGCAGAAAAGTACAATATTAATAAAGCAACCGATACAGAAGATTATGATTATGAATATACGGAAATGATTGGTTCAACTGATATTTCAGTGCCCGAAAATAACGCATCAGAAGATGATATAATCTCAGATGGAACCCCACTTGCCCCACCAAGTGATTGGGCAAAGAGCGATGTGGAAAAAGCACAGGCGCTTGATATAATGCAAGAGGGAATAAACTATCGCTACCAAATGGCAATTACGCGTGAGGAATTTTGCGAGCTTATCTATAGCTACTGCAAAAACGTGGCAGGAACGCTTGCAGCATTTGATGGCGAGAACAAATTTACCGATACTGATAACCCCCATATATTAATGTTAAATGCAATGGGGATTATAAAAGGAAAATCACAAACCCAGTTTGCCCCAGAAGACTATCTCACGCGCGAAGAAGCCGCAACAATACTTCTTCGCTTGATAAATGCGGTGCATCCCGATTGGGCAAGCACTGAAATGTATTTTGAATTCAGCGATAACGAAAAGGTTTCCGAATGGGCAATGAATTCTATTCAGACGATATGCAATATGGGAATTATGAAAGGCGTGGGAAATAATAAATTTGCGCCAAAAGATTATTACACAACGGAGCAGGCTATAGTAACCGTTGTAAGAGTTTTTGCAAATTTCAGTAATGGCAGAACTGAAGAGGCGAATTTTGCCGATATGCTTAATGCACAGATGCCAAAAGAAAAAAACTATATGTTCTCGCCCCTTTCAATTAAAATGGCGCTCAGCTTAGCTGCAAACGGTGCTTCGGGCGAAACTCAAACCGAGATATTAAACGCGCTTGGTATTTCAAATATTGACGAATTCAATACTGTTTCAAATGATATAATAAAAAGATATTCTCAAACCGATGTTTTAAGCCTTAATATTGCCAACTCCATATGGCTCAATAAAGATAAAACCTCGCAGAATTTCAGCGAAAGTTATAAAAAAATTGCAACGGACTTTTACGATGCAGAGGCAAAAAGCGTTAATAATAAAAATGCGGTAAAGGAAGTTAATTCGTGGGTAAACGATAAAACAAAAGGGAAAATCCCCGCAATCATTCAAAGTGCCGATGATTTTTGGGCTATGCTTGTTAACGCTATCTATTTTAAGGGCGCGTGGGCAGATGAATTTCACGAAGGTGCTACAAAACCCGATGTATTTACAGATGCCAACGGAAAAGAAACTACCATTGATTTTATGAATAAAACAAAGTGGTTTTCCTATGCTGAAACAAATTCTGTGAAAATTCTTGAAATTCCCTATAAAAACAGGGTTGATAAAGTAGCGGAAGACGGAGAATACCTTGGCACAGAAAGGTTTGATAACCTTAATGTGAGTATGTATCTTATTCTCTCTGACGGAGATAATGTGGAAGAAGAATTAAACAATGTAATCGGAAATAATGCTTTTGAAAGCAGATATATTAAAATGGCAATGCCTAAATTCAAAATTGAATATTCCGCAAGTATTAACGAAATGTTGATGAATACAGGTATTGTTTCAGCTTTTGACGGCTCGAAGGCTGATTTTAAAAAGATGTTTGATAAAGGAAATATGTGGTTTACAAATGTTCTTCATAAAACTTATATCAGCGTTGACGAAAAGGGGACGGAAGCCGCAGCCGTTACGGCAATCCATATGGCAGGCTCGGCACTACCGCCGCAACCGATAGAATTAAAATTCAATAAACCATTCTATTTTGTAATACGTGATAACACAAGCGGAGAAACGCTCTTTATGGGACGCTATGCATACGGAGAATAAATAATTTTTGCAAAATACTTGACAAATAGGGATGTTTGTGTTAAAATACAACACAAATTCAAACGCTGAGAAGCGGAGTAGTATGCGAAAATTTCGCCTTCAGAGAGATGCCGTATGGTGCAAGGCATTGGGAAAGATTTGCAGAACTCGCCGCGGAGCGGTTGCTGTGAACTTACAGTAGCGGCAAACGGGAACTCCCGTAACAGAGTTAAGATGTGCTGGCATCTAAAGGGCATCCTGTGGGATGAAAAAGAGTGGTACCGCGGAAACACTGATTTTAACGTTTTCGTCTCTTTAAAAAACAAAGAGATGAAAACGTTTTTTTGTTGATACTATCTTATACAGAAAAGCATGGAAGGAGTTTTCAAGATGAGAAAAATTAATATTACCGACATTACACTTAAAAAACTTTCAGAGGAACGTGAAATATCGCTGCTTTTCCGTGAAAAATCGGCAATAGCAAGCTGTGCCGATCAGCTTGGTGCAGATGCAGTTGAATTGCCCGCCGTGAAAAATCTTCGTGAAGATACAATAGTTTATAAAACTATTGCGCAGAATGTTTCGAAAGCTGCACTGGCAATTCCTGTTGGATTTAATAAGGGTGATATAGCATCTGTGTGGGAATGCATTAAGGATGCAAAGAAACCAAGGCTTCAAATTGAGCTCCCTGTATCAACAATTCAGATGGAATACACATATCATATAAAGCAGGCTGTAATGCTTGAAAAAATTGCAGAGCTTGTAAAAGAGGCAAAAAAATATTGCGATGATGTGGAATTTTCTGCCCTTGATGCAACAAGAGCAGACAAGGATTTCCTTGTTTCTGCAGTGAAAGAGGCGGAAAACTGCGGGGCAAATATTATCACTATATGCGATAATGCGGGTGCATCAACTCCAGAAGAAATTGCAAAGCTTGTAAAGATGGTTAAAGAGGCTGTAAGTGTCCCCGTATATGTTCAGGTGTCTGACCGTATAAGCATGGGTGTTGCATCGGCGTTTTCATCAATTTCAAATGGAGCAGATGGACTTAAATGTGCTATGGCGGGAAGCGATGTTCTTCTTGCAGGAAAAATCAGCGATGCTGTAAATGTTTGCGGTGCACAGATAGATGCAGAAATTGAGCTTAATAATACTAAAATCCATTCAAGTATTGAAGATATGCTTTCAAAAATAAATCACGAAGCTTATGAAAATGAAAAAACAGTAAGCGAAAGAAAGAAGATTTTAATTGATTCCGATTCCACCATGGCGGATGTAGGCAGGGCGGCAGAAATTCTTGGCTACGAGCTTTCGGATTCCGATATAGGAAATGTGTATAAGGCAATTATGCACGTGTGTGAAAAGAAAGGTGCCGTTGGAGCAAAAGAATTTGAAGCAATGATTGCAAGCTCTGCTATGCAGGCTCCTTCAACATACCATTTCGAAAACTACACAACAACAAGCAGTAACAGTGTAAATGCGATGAGTCAGGTTACACTTAAATGCAACGATGAAATCATCTGTGGTGTAAGCAGCGGAGAGGGTCCGATCGACTCGGCTTTCCGTGCTATCGAGCAGTGCATAGGTCATCATTACGAGCTTGATGATTTTCAGGTTCAGTCGGTAACAGAGGGAAAAGAAGCATTAGGCTCGGCTCTTGTAAGACTTCGCAACAATGGAAAGCTCTATAGTGGAAACGGTACATCAACAGATATTATTTCAGCAAGTATCAGAGCATATATAAATGCACTTAACAAAATCGTATTCGAGGAGGCATAATATGAAAATAGTATTTTCAACGAAGAATGTGAGCCGTGCTTCCTTTCTTGATACTTGCCGTTATGCCTTCGACTATGGGTTTGAAGGGTTTGAGATATACGATGCAATAAAAGAAAGAAGTTCCCATCACGACAGTATATTAAGGCGCGACAGAATCTCTGATGCAAAGAGAAAGCTTGTTAACAGAAATCTTTCTGTATCGGCACTTCGTATGCCGGAGAGTATCGACAGTGAAAACACCACAGCCGAATTAATTGCAAAATATGTGGATATGGCTTGTGCATCAGCAATACCAAGCATTATTGTAAGCATTAATGAAAAAGTTGATTACGATGTTCTTGATGAAAAGCTTTCTTTAGCAGTAAAACGAGCAGAAATCTCTGATGTGAATATTTTGCTTGAAACTGTTGGCTACTTAAGCAACACAGAAAATGTTATTGATGTAATAAATCATTTTTCATCCGCTGCAATTGGTGCTTCGTGGAATGTGAGAGGCACATATTTTGCCGCAGGTGAAACAGCTGAAACAACAATTAAAACACTGGGTGCATATATTAAGTATGTGCGCCTTGGCGATATGAAAGACGGCAAAACCGTTTTGATAGGTGAGGGAGAGCTTGAGGTTGAAAAGCTTATAAATGCTCTTTCATCCCTTAACTATGAGGGGTATATCTGTGCGGCGTGGAATGAAGAAATTAACGATGCAGATATAGTGCTTACCCATTTTGCAAACTATATAGCATCGCTTAACCGCGATAAAAAAACTTATGACCGCGCCTACTACAACAGGGACAAGACAGGTACTTTCGCATGGAAAAAATACGATGTTATCGAAGCAACTTTTTCAGATGTGCTCGATACAATGGTGGAGAACTATCCCGACCAGTATGCTTTTAAATACCCCACTCTTGACTACACAAGAACTTATGAAGAGTTCCGCCGTGATGTTGATGAATGTGCCGCCGCGCTCATTTCCCTTGGAGTAAAAGCAGGCGACCACGTTGCCGTTTGGGCTACAAATGTTCCCGAGTGGTTTATAACATTCTGGGCAACAACGAAAATAGGTGCCGTTTTGGTTACAGTTAACACGGCATATAAAATTCACGAAATTGAATATCTTTTAAAGCAATCTGATACACATACACTTGTTATGATAGAGTTCTGCAAAGATATCAATTATAAAGAGATAATCGGCGAACTTTGCCCCGAGCTTGATAATTTAGAGCCGGGAAAACCGCTGTATTCAAAAAAATTACCGTTCTTAAGAAATGTTGTAACGGTAGGATTTTCGATGCAGGGCTGCCTTACATGGGAAGAAATGCTTAATCGCAGCGCTCTTGTTCCACGCGAGGAAGTAAGAAGGCGTGCTTCTCTTGTTCGCCCCGACGATGTTTGTAATATGCAATATACATCGGGAACAACGGGATTCCCAAAGGGCGTTATGCTCACACACAGAAATATTGTTAACAATGGTAAAACCATTGGCGACAGAATGGATTTATCAACTGCTGACCGTATGATGATACAGGTGCCAATGTTCCACTGCTTTGGAATGGTGCTTTCAATGACATCAACGATGACGCATGGTGGAACGCTTTGCCCGATACCGTATTTTTCGCCTAAATCATCGCTTGCTTGTGTGAACGATGAAAAAATCACTTGCTTTAACGGTGTGCCAACAATGTTTATTGCAATGTTTAACCACGCCGATTTCAGCAAAACCGATTTTTCGCATATGAGAACGGGTATTATGGCAGGAGCAAACTGTCCTGCAGATTTGATGCGGCGTGCATCTGTAGAAATGAATATGCGTGAAATTATTTCTGTTTACGGACAGACCGAAGCTTCGCCGGGGTGTACAATGGGCGAGGTTAATGAAGATCTTGACCACCGCGTGGAAACAGTTGGAAGCGCATTCCCCGGAGTTGAGTGCAAAATTATTGATCCCGAAACAGGTGAAGAGCTTCCCGATGGAGAAAGCGGAGAATTTGTTGCACGAGGCTTTAATATAATGAAAGGTTACTACAAAATGCCCGAAGCAACTGCACAGGCAATCGATAGCGAGGGCTGGCTTCATTCAGGCGATATTTGTATGAGAACTTCCGACGGATATTATAAAGTAACAGGAAGATTAAAAGATATGATTATCCGCGGCGGGGAAAATCTCTACCCACGTGAAATTGAGGAATTTTATCTTACAAATCCGAAGGTTCGTGATGTTCAGGTTGTAGGTGTACCCGATGAAAGGTATGGGGAAGAATGCTGTGCGTGGATTATTCTTCACAAGGGCGAAGCATCTGATGAAAACGAAATGCGTGAATTTGGCAACAGCTATATAGCACGCCACAAGGTGCCAAGATACTTTATGTTTGTAGATGAATTTCCGATGAATGCGGCAGGAAAAATATTAAAATATAAAATGCGCGATATCTCGGCAGAGAAGCTCGGCTTAAAAAAATAACAAAAAAATGCTTGACAAATTATATTTTTTAGAGTATAATACGATTAAATTTGAATATCACAAATAACGACTAAGACGAGGACGGTCGGATAGTGAAGCCTTGAGAGAGTTGCCGCTTGGTGCGAGGCAATGGCAGAGCTTTCCAATGACTTATCACCTCTGAGTCGAAGGACCGAAAGCGAAAGCAAGTAGACTCCTTCCGTAATGCTGCGTTAAGGCAAAGAGCTTGTTAGAGCTCGGTAAGTGGCGGAAATTTTTCCGTAATTTGAGTGGTACCGCGGGTTTAGTAACTCGTCTCAAAAGAAATTTTGAGACGGGTTTTTTGTTTTATTCAAGTTCGTAACAAAAACTCGGTTAACGAAATGAAAGGAGACAAAAACAATGGATTACAGTTTGAAAGAAGTGGCAGGCAGAATTAAAGACCTGCGCGAAGCAAAAGGATACACCCCTGAGGAGCTTGCAAAGCTTACGGGTGTGTCGGTAGAAGATTATAATGTATTAGAAAAAGGTGAAACAGACTTCAGCTTCACATTTATCTACAAATGTGCAAAAGCTTGTGGTGTTGAGGTTGTTGATTTACTCGAGGGAACAAGTACAACTCTTAAATCTTTTTCGATTACAAGAAAGGGAGAAGGTCTTAAAATTGTTAAAAAACACGGCGTTGTTTATAATAACCTTGCTCCAAGATTTAAAGAGAAGCTTGCAGAACCATTTTTAGTAAAGTTTCCTTATATTGAAGAGGAACAGAATCAGCCTATGAAGCTCAACTCACATAATGGTCAGGAGTTTGACGTTATTGTTAAAGGCTCGCTCAAGGTTCAGATTGGAAATCACGTGGATATCCTTAACGAGGGAGATTCTATTTTCTATAACAGTATCATTCCTCATGGTATGATTGCAGTAAGCGAGGGAGGATGTGAATTCCACGCAGTTGTTTTAAATCCTCAGGATGGCACAGTAAGCGAGGAATATCCCGAAGTACCGTATGTTGCTCCTAAGAGTGCTGCAAAAGAAAACAAAGCACAAACGGTTGCAGATAAATTTATCGAATCAACGTATGATGAAAAAGGAGTATTCAACGGTATCACGTTTAAAAATGAAGATCAGTTCAACTTTGCATTTGATTGCGTTGATGCTATAGCAAAGAAAACTCCCGACAAGCTTGCAATGATGTGGGTGGCAAACGATAAAACAGACCGCCGCTTTACCTTCAGCGATATGAAAAAGTATTCGGCAAAAACTGCAAACTACTTTGAATCGCTCGGCATCAAAAAGGGCGATACAGTAATGCTTGTATTAAAGCGCCACTATCAGTTCTGGTTCTGCATGCTTGCACTTCATAAGATTGGTGCTATCGCAATCCCCGCAACAAATCAGCTTGTAGAGCACGACTTTGAATACAGATATAAAGCTGCAAAGGTAAAGGCTATTGTTTGTACGGCAGACGGCGATGTATCGCTTGAAGCTGAAAAAGCAGCTAACGCATTCCCCGAAATGGTTAAGATTTTGGTTGGGGGCAATATAGATGGCTGGCACGACTTCAATGTTGAAATGGATCGATTCAGCACTCATTACAACAGAACGGAAAACACTCCCTGCGGTAACGACCCGATGCTTATGCTCTTCACATCAGGCACAACAGGCTATCCCCGTATCGCAACACATTCATACAAATATGCTCTCGGTCATTATCCTACTGCAAAGCATTGGCATAATGTAAACCCCGACGGGCTTCATTTTACAATCTCCGATACAGGCTGGGGGAAGGCTCTCTGGGGAAAACTTTACGGACAGTGGCTTTGCGAAGCAGGGGTATTCACCTATGATTTCGATAGATTCCATTCAGAAGACATCTTACCGATGTTTGCAAAATACCATATCACAACATTTTGTGCACCGCCTACAATGTATCGTTTCTTCATCAAAGAGGATTTATCAAAGTACGACCTTTCTTCAATCGAGTATGCAACAACCGCGGGCGAAGCATTGAATCCCGAGGTGTTCAATCAGTTTAAAAAGGCAACAGGCCTTACAATTATGGAAGGCTTTGGGCAGACGGAAACAACCCTTTCTATAGCAAACTTTGTTGGGTCAACACCGAAAATTGGCTCTATGGGAAGACCAAGTCCTCTTTACGATGTTGTGGTTCTTGATCCCGATGGTAACGAATGTCAGACGGGTGATACAGGTGAAATCTGTATCAAGGTTAAAGATAAAGTTCCGTGCGGACTCTTTATCGGTTATTATCTTGATGAAGAAAAGACAAATGAAGTCTGGCACGATGGTTACTATCATACAGGCGATCAGGCAACAATGGACGAAGATGGATACCTTTGGTATGTGGGAAGAATTGATGATGTAATAAAATCATCAGGCTACCGTATCGGACCGTTTGAAATCGAAAGCGTTATTATGGAGCTTCCTTATGTTCTTGAATGTGCAATCACACCTGTTCCCGATGAAGTGCGCGGTCAGATTGTAAAGGCTACCATCGTACTTGTTAAAGGTTATGAAGGTACAGACGAGCTTAAAAAAGAAGTTCAGGAATACGTTAAAACACACACAGCTCCTTATAAATATCCAAGAATTGTTGAATTTGTTGATGAACTTCCGAAAACAATCAGCGGCAAGGTAAGACGTGTTGAAATCCGTAAAAACGATATGGATAAAATGAGCAAATAAGTTAAAAAATGAGAGTTGCCCGCCTTTTGGGTAACTCTCATTTCTTTTTAAAGGGGTGTTTTAACTTGAAGAAAACATACGTAACATCGATGCCCAAT
>JAFVPB010000069.1 GCA_017505525.1 Clostridia bacterium | reverse complement strand
GGAGAACAGGAAATGGTATTTGAAGGCATTGCGCAAAGGGATACAAAAAAGATCTTTAATGCATTTGCAAACGACCCGTTAGTAACCTGTGGCGTAGAAGATGCTAAAAAGCTTTTTGATGAAATGATAGATAATACTAAATCCTATCTTGGAAGTTTTAATATCTGATTTAATTTTAAAGTCCCTCTTGACGAAAATGCCTTAAAGATATAAAATACCATAAAGAAAATCTTTGCGAAATAAAAAAGGCATCTGCAAAAGAAAAAGGGAGAAGACAATGGCTATATTATCGTATGTTTTAAGTTTAACAGGTTTGATTTGCATGGTTTCGGCTTCGCTTGTAAAGGGCGAAAGAATGAAAACTATTTTGTTTTTAGTGTGCGCGGCAAATGCACTTGTTGCAACAAGCTATCTTATAGGCGGAAGCGGTATTAACGGGGCGGCTGCGTGCTATCTTGGAGCAGTTCAGACGCTTATTAATTACTTCTTTGATTCTAAAAATAAGCCTATCCCGAAATGGCTGATTGCGATATATGCTTTAGCAATTATTGTGCTTAATATATGGGTTGCATCAGGAGTAACGCCGCTTGGTGTTCTTGTGATAGTGGCATCGTTAACATTCATCCTTTGCATAGGACAGAAAAACGGTGCAAAATACAGATTCTGGACTTTGGTTAATATGGCTCTGTGGTGTACATACGATATTCTTTCAGGCTCCTACAGTGTGCTTGTAACACATGGTATACAGCTTAGCTTTACAGTTGTTGGAATGATAATCCACGACAGAAAGAAAATTACTGAATAAAAAAGGAAAAGCAATCTTAATTTTAGATTGCTTTTTTGTTTTTTTTGTGTTATAATATTTTCACTTGTTTTTTAGTGGAACGGAGGAAAACTTATGCTTAAAAGAATTGATGGCGGAGTTTATTTATCAAAAGACGGTAAATTAATAGAAGCTAGCGAAGGGCAGAAGCTTTACGGAGAAGCTTGTGATGCCCGTGAAAAAACAATGAGTTATTCTATTATGAGAAATCATAGTAAGACTAATTATAAAGATAAAATGAACATCAAGTTTGATGCTCTTATCTCTCACGATATAACGTATGTTGGTATTATTCAAACGGCAAGAGCAAGCGGACTTACAGAGTTCCCTGTGCCGTATGCTTTAACAAACTGCCACAACAGTTTATGTGCAGTTGGCGGTACTATAAATGAAGACGACCATGTTTTCGGCCTTTCAGCGGCTGTGAAATACGGCGGAATTTATGTTCCTGCAAATATGGCAGTTATTCATCAGTATGCACGTGAGCAAATGGCTGGATGCGGCAAGATGATTCTTGGGTCCGACAGCCACACCCGTTACGGTGCTATAGGTACAATGGGTATAGGTGAGGGCGGTCCCGAAATAGTTAAGCAGCTTTTATCAAACACATATGATATAGACGCACCAAAGGTTGTGCTTGTTTACCTTGAAAATGCTCCCAAAAAAGGTATAGGTCCGCAGGACGTTGCAATTGCACTTGTGGGCGAAACCTTTAAGGATGGATACGTTAAAAACTGTATTCTTGAATTTGCAGGCCCCGGCGTTAAGAATCTTTCAATGGATTTCAGAATCGGCATCGATGTTATGACAACTGAAACAACGTGCCTTTCTTCAATCTGGTGCACTGATGAAAAAACAAAGGAATACCTTACAATTCACGGAAGAAAAGAAGAATATAAAGAAATTAAACCCGAAGACGGAGCTTATTATGATAAGGCAGTAGTGATTGACCTTTCAAAGATTGAATCAATGATTGCTATGCCTTTTCACCCCTCGAATGCCTACACCATTCACGAGCTTTGCGAAAATGCAAGCGACATATTCCACGAAATTGAAGAATCGGCAAAGGCGCAGTTCGGGGATAAAGTAAGCTATAAATTAAGTGATAAGCTTGTTGATGGAAAAATTATGGTTGACCAGGGCGTTATAGCAGGCTGCAGCGGCGGTATGTTTGAAAGCATCTGCGAAGCAGCAGCAATACTCGACGGAAAAAGCACAGGTAACGGCTACTTTAATTTAAGTGTATATCCATCAAGTATTCCGATAAACGTTGCACTTATCAACAATGGTGTTCAGGCGAAACTTCTTGAAGCAGGTGCAGTGTTTAAACCATGCTTTTGCGGTCCGTGCTTTGGTGCGGGAGATGTGCCCTCAAACAGTGCACTTTCAATCCGCCACACAACGCGTAACTTCCCGAACCGTGAGGGATCAAAGCCTTCAGATGGTCAGCTTAGCGGTGTTGCGCTTATGGATGCACGTTCAATTGCGGCTACAGCAGCGGCAGGCGGTGTGCTTACAGCGGCAACAGATGTGGATTATAATGATTGCGACTTCACTTATAAATTCGATAATTCTTCATATGAAAAGCGCGTTTATAATGGATATGGTAAAGCGGAAAAAGATGCAGAATTAAAGCTTGGACCAAATATTACCGATTGGCCCAGAATGTATCCTTTGGGAGAAAATGTTCTTTTAAAGCTTGCGGCAGTTATTCATGATGAAGTTACAACAACAGATGAACTCATCCCATCGGGTGAAACATCAAGCTACCGCAGTAATCCGCTTCGCCTTTCAGAATTTGCTCTTTCAAGAAGAGTGCCGGAGTATGTTTCACGCAGTAAGGCAGTGCGCGATGCAGAAACAGAAAGAAGAAATGGAAATATTCCTGAAGAATATAAAAAGGTTTTAGATTCTATAGGCGAAAACCTTGCTGAAAATACACAGATTGGTTCTTGTGTATTTGCTAAGAAGCCCGGCGACGGTTCTGCACGTGAGCAGGCAGCAAGCTGCCAGAAGGTGCTTGGCGGACTTGGAAATATCTGCTATGAATATGCAACAAAAAGATATCGTTCAAACTGCATAAACTGGGGTATTCTTCCGTTCACGATAGATAAGAATACAAAGTTTGACTATGAAGACGGCGACTATATCTTCGTTGAGGGAATTCGCGAGGCTATAAAGGATAAACGCGAAAAAATTGAAGGTAAGGTAATCACAAAAACAGGTAAAACCGAAAAAATTGAGCTTGTTATCAGTGGCCTTACAGATGATGAACGCGAAATTATCCTTGACGGATGCCTTATGAACTACTATGCTGAAAGGATGAATAAATAATGACAAAAATTCCAATGAATAAAATTGTTGAGATGGATGGCGACGAAATGACGCGCATCCTCTGGCAAATGATAAAGGACGAGCTTCTCAGTCCGTTTGTAGAACTCAACACAGAGTATTACGACCTTGGTCTTAAATACCGCGATGAAACAAACGATAAAGTTACATTTGAAGCGGGCGAGGCTATAAAGAAATATCACGTTGGTGTAAAGTGTGCAACAATCACACCTAATGCTCAGCGTGTTGAAGAATACAACTTAAAGGAAATGTGGAAAAGCCCAAACGGCACAATCCGCGCTATTCTTGATGGAACAGTTTTCAGAGCACCAATTCTTGTTAACGGAATTAATCCCGTGGTTAAAAACTGGAAAAAGCCTATAACAATAGCTCGTCACGCATATGGTGATGTTTACAAGGCAACAGAAATCAGAAGCGAAAAGAAGGGCAAGGCAGAGCTTCTTTTCACTTATGAAGACGGAACAGAGCTTCGCAAGGAAATATATGATTTTGAATGCGGTGGAGTTATTCAGGGTCAGTATAATAAAGATACATCAATCAAGTCCTTTGCGCATTCTTGCTTTAAATATGCTATTGCAACAAAGCAGGATTTATGGTTTGCAACAAAGGATACAATTTCAAAGCAGTACGACCAGACATTCAAGCTTATTTTCCAGGATATTTACGAAAATGAATATAAGGAAGAATTTGAAAAGCTTGGAATTGAATATTTCTACACGCTTATTGACGATGCTGTTGCACGCGTAATCAGAAGTGAGGGAGGCTACATCTGGGCTTGCAAGAACTACGATGGCGACGTTATGAGTGATATGGTTTCAACGGCATTCGGCTCTTTAGCTATGATGACAAGCGTGCTCGTAAGCCCAGACGGAGATTATGAATACGAGGCGGCTCACGGAACGGTAACACGCCATTACTATCGTTACCTTAAGGGAGAAGAAACATCAACAAACCCAATTGCAACAATTTTTGCGTGGACAGGAGCTCTTAATAAAACAGGCGAACTCGACGGAAATACTGCTCTTTGCGAATTTGCGCAAAAGCTTGAAAAGGCTTGTATTGATACAATTGAAAGCGGAATACTCACTAAAGACCTTGCAGGACTTTGGGAGGGTGATAAGCCAACGGTTGTAAATTCAAAAGACTTTATTCTTGCAATCAGAAAAACACTTGAAGCTTCATTATAATACAAAAGCAGAACATCATTGATGTTCTGCTCAGACCGTCGAAAAAGTCGGTCAACCACAAGCAAAATTATATTTTTATAAATTTGTAGGGTTCGGCGTCCTCGACGAACCGTTAACAATATAATTTTTATCAAAAAAATTAAAAGTTAAGAAAGTCCCTGAAAACGCAGTTTTCAGGGACTTTTGCTTGCTTCCGTTCAATACAATCTCTACCGTACCATCGTACGCCGACGAGTTTGTATTGAACGGATTTACCTTCCTTTTTTCCAGTCTGCTCAGCGTGCCGATAGGTTTATCGACACGCTGAGCAGAACATCATTGATGTTCTGCTTTTTTCTATCAGTTGAAAAATGGCTGCTTGTATTTTTGTTAAAAATATGGTAGAATAGATTTAACAAAGTTAAATCTATTCAGCTAAATTCGCCTGTCGGCGAGCTAAATGTGCTATGCACGCTAAATTGCCTGCGGCAGCTAAATTGACCTTCGGTCAGCTATAAGGCGAATTTAATTTAGCTGTTTTGAAAAAACAATTTAGCTATGGAGCGAAGCGGAATAATTTAGCTTTGCAACTTGTTGCAAAATTTAGCTAAAAATGGTGTCATCTAAATTATTCACTGATTTTAAAATGACAAAAGAAGAAGTGTAAATAGGGAAGTGCCTGTTTTGGAAACAAAGACATGAGCAGACAATAGAACCGTCCCTCTGTCTTCTGTCTTCGTAAGGAGCAATTGATATGAAAAGATATATTGTAATATTCATTTTTTTAACTGCAGTTTATTTGATATCTTCCATAATTGTGTCAAATAAAACTAATAAACAAGAGATTAATAATGCAGAAAATTATATAAATCCTTGCGTATTGATAGCGAACAATGATGAATGCTCCTATACAAATGAAAAAGGTGGATATGAGATTATTTTTCCTGAAGAATGGAAGGGAAAATATATAATTACAGAATATTCATCAGGAGAAGTTTGCATAGGGTTTTATGGTAAAAGCGAAACAAGCCGTAAATCTTATCTGAAATCATTAGGACGTTATGGTCTGGATTTAGGTTGGATTGTTGATGGCGAGCATATTCCTATTGACGGAAGCTGTACAATAGGGGAAATTACTGAAATTGATGGGGTTCAGTATTTTCTTACAACAGCTCGGGGGGGTAGCTATATACCGGAATTAGCGATTACGGCGAATGCAAATGATAATACAGTCAGCGAGAACGAAAAATATCTTGCATTACAAGATTCAAAAGAAGCTGTAAAGATGCGTGATGATTTATACGATATGAATTTTAAGGTGCGTCTTATTCGTTAAAGAGGAGCCAATTGGGGACGTACATTTTTTGGTATCATTTTATTAACGATAACAAGCAACACAGAGAACCGTCCCTCTGTCTTCGTTCAGGATTTTAAAAATGCACCTAAATATGTTTTGAAATATGGAGGAACTACACACGTAGGTACTAATACAGGAAAAATTAGATAATAAGGCATCCAAAGGAGATGATTATATTGTGAAATTAAATAAATTTTGTTTGTTATTCTTATGTTTGCTTGTTCTTGTCGGATGTGAAAATAACAATAATGAGAAGGAGAACTTACGTGAGATGTATTTTGGGAAGAATTTGACAATTACAATATCAGAAGGCGAAACAGTTGATGCTGAATACTTGCAACAAATGTTTGACGGAAAAACAAAAAGAGACAAACCTTTTTTTGATTTGTGGGATAAACAGGAGTTCGTAAAATTGATTGATTATATGGATAAAAACAACTTGATTTTAGTTGCAGGAGAATATACATTTAATCAGTCGTGGAAATTTGATAATGGTTTTTTAGTATCAAATAATAATAAAAAACACGAAGTGTTTAATTTTAAACAAAAAAGCAATTAGGTGAAAAGACAAGGGGACGGTTCTCCTGTCTTGAAATGAACATACAATAAAACCGTCCCTCTGTCTTCTGATATAGCGGGAAGAATACATAAGCCAATTGGGGACGTACATTTTTTGGTATCATTTTATTAACGATAACAAGCAACACAGAGAACCGTCCCCTGTGTTACTTATACAACAATTACGAATAGATCATATATTAGGAGTGTGCGTTAATGAAATTTTTAAAAAATTGTATGATGATAGTTACAGGTATAATTATAGTTTATGTTTTAGTTGTTTTTTATCAGCTGTCTACTACGAGAGTAAGAGATACAAAAGATTACTCCCAGATTTATGTAGAAGAAAATGATGTGTTTGATTATAAAATGATGTTAAACCCACCAGAAAAGTATTCTGCATTAAATCAAATAGACACACCTATGCGTCAAAAAGTAGCAAAATACATGAAAGAAAATAACTATAAACTACAATGTGGAAAGCAGATTTTCATCAGAATTGATCCAACATTTAAAGAACTGGTTGATGATTGCTTTGTATTTGTAGGCAAAAAGGAGACATGAGACAAGAGTCATTTGAGTCATTTGGGGACGTACATTTTTTGGCATCATTTTATTAACGAGAACAAGCAACACAGAGAACCGTCCCCTTGTCTTGGAACTATTGTAATAAAAGACAAAGTCGGACGAAGTATAGTAAAAAAAGAAAATGGAGGATATAAAATAAAATAAAATGACAAAAAAGTTTGTTTTTTTCATATGTGTCTTTTTAGGAATTTTTATTGTTTCATATATTTTCATAGACTTTAATAATGCGAAAAAACAGGAATTTCAATTAAACAATGTGCCAAGTGAAATATTAACTGGAAAAAACAAAGATTCTTACTTTTTATATGATAATGGAGACTTGTTTTCTGTGAAATTAATTGATGAAAAAATTAAGTTTGCCAAAAAATTTGAAAATATCTCACAAGCAAGTTTTGAAAAAAATTGTGTGGCTTTGGTTGATAAGCAAAATAGATTTTCATTTGTAGGAACTGATGAGCTGTGTAAAAAAGTTTTTTCCGACAAGGTCAATTCTAAATCAAAAAAAATATTAAAAATAACATCTGGAAATAACTTTACAAATGTTTTGTTTGAAGATGGAGAAGTATATTCTGATATAAATTATACTAATAAAAACAATGAAATTGACGAAAAGTCTTTTTTGGTACTTAATAATATCAAAGATATAGCTTCTTCTCAATACCAGCTTTCAGCTCTCAATACAGAAAACTATATTCATATAATTGCTTGTATGCCTAACAATCAAATATATGAAACGTTAACCTCAAAAATTGATGACGCCGTAAGTGTGTATGCAGGGGAAAGAGAAATATATATTCACACTCAGAACGAAAAAATTCTTTTTTTAAAAAATGAGCAAATCTATAACGAAGAAGAACAAAAAGCAGAAATGTACCAAAGTCTTACAGATATAAAAAAGATGACTATAGGTGTTAATAATGTAATGCTAGCTTATAGTAGGAGTGGAGCTTTATACCACTGGGGAAATGGATACATATATAAGAAAAGAGTGAAGTCTATACCGGAAATAATAATACCGGAGATTTGCCATAAAGATGAAAATATTAGGCTTTTTAAAGGAACACATCAAGGAATTTTTGTTGTTACTGATAATGGTATGGTAAGGATTATTAAAAACTGAGACAGAAAATTTGAGCCAATTGGGGACGTACAATTTTTGCTATCATTTTATTAACGATAACAAGCAACACAGAGAACCGTCCCCTGTGTTACAGAGAACCGTCCCCTGTGTTATTAACATATGGAGAAAATAAGAAATAAGATTTACTGTAAAAATGGAGTGATAAAATGAAAAGAATTTCTTTAAAACATGTACTGTTAAATTTAATTCCTATTTTTGTTTATATTGTTTATGCTGCTTTGAAACCGCTTTTTGGTTCTTCGTACACATCTAGTCCTTTTGCTTTGGTGGTAGTTTTAGGATTGATTACTTTGACACCTATATATATGGTTGTATTAAATTATTGTTTGTTATCAAGGAGTATGTTAGCATTCCTTAAATTTTACTTGTATATATTGTTTCTGTTTGCTCTGTTCATATTGACTACTTATACAATTGGAGGAATAATTACAAATGTAGATTTACTTAATCCTAGTAGTATGACAAAAGGATTGACTAAGTTAGGTTTTATGTATGGGTTTTCTATTTTAACATTCAGTTGGGTTATTGCTTGTATAGTTAGATGGCGTGTAAATAAGGACGTGTAAATAGTGTAAATAGGGACAGTGTAAATAGGGACGTGCCTGTTTTTACACTTTTTGATTGACGGGAAATAAGAAGAGCCAATTGGGGACGTACATTTTTTGTCAACTTTTTCTCTGTGAATAATTAGTGCACGTCCTCAAAAGTAAATAATGATAATTAAACGGCGTGCCGAGGTCGTCACGCCCTACTAAAAAAGCGGATAGGGTAGTTCTGCTGCGTGAGTTCTTTGTAGAAAGAGATGAAAACCACGCTATAGAACTACCCTTTTTTGCTGTTTGAAAAAACAAGAGAAAAAACGGGCCGTTCGTTAACGTCCCGTACAAGAAAATGATTCATATATGAAGAAAAATTATGGAAAGCGGCGTGCCGAGGTCGTCACGCCCTACGGAGCCATTTTTAAATGTAGATTTTTGGAATGTTTTTACCGATTAATGAGCTAACTGATACTGCTTGGGAGATAACCCCATATGCTTTTTAAATATATTTATAAAATAGCTTGTATCGTTAAAACCGCAGTGGTAAGCCGTATCGGTAACACTATGCCCGCCAACAAGCATTTCGCACGCTTTTTCAATTCTGTATCTTGTTATGTACTCGATAGGAGTTTCTTTTGTGAGTTGCTTGAAAAAACGGCAGAAATAATTCGGGTTCATTGAAGAAACCTTTGCAAGGTCGGAAAGAGAAATGCCTTCTGTGTAATTTTTTTCTATATAGTAAAGCACGTTTTTTATCTTTTCAATTCTTAAATCAGGTGCGATGTTGTTGTTATCCTTTAATTTCAGCATGGTTTCTGAAAGAAGATATAAATTACCTATAACAGTTAATTCATACCCCTCGGGTTTAAAACGAAGCGCGTTAAATATATTTTCTGCATTTTTGTTGCTTTTAAAGAAAACGGGATTTAAAATTTGTGATTCCAGTATAAATCTGCTTTTTTGCGTTGCAAACATTATTGACGGAAAAAACACAATAACCTCGTAAAGGCAGTTTTTAGGCGTTCCGCCGTGTATTATACCACCCGGAATAAAAACGCTTTCGCCCTCTTTTAATTCATATGAATTGCCGTTTAATATAATCGTGAAGGTGCCCTTTAAAATGTTAATAAGTTCATATTCTTTATGCCAGTGAAACTGCATATTGTATCTTGGATGATTTTCGTCGAGAAAATATGGTTCAAGGGGGAAATCGGGCGTTCCGCGCACTGATAGCTCGTGAAAGGAAGAATCAATCATTTAATTCACCTCGAAAGTTAAAATATTTATACTTTTTGTCATTATAACACAATACAATTAATAAAATCAACGATATAATTATATTAAATATAAAAATATTTATATATGGAGGGAAAAATATGTATCCGAAAATTGGTATAAGACCGTGTATCGACGGTAGAGGCGGCGCTCTTAAACTTAGAGAAAGCCTTGAAGAGCAAACAATGGGAATGGCACTTGCAGCTAAGAAACTCTTTGAAGAAAATTTATGCTATTCAAATGGCGAAAAGGTGCAGGTTGTGATTGCTGATTCAACAATCGGCCGCGTGCCTGAATCTGCAGCTTGTGCAGAAAAGTTCAGAAGAGAGGGCGTTGATATTACATTAAGCGTTACTCCTTGCTGGTGCTACGGCTCTGAAACTATGGATATGGACCCAAAAACAATCAAGGGCGTTTGGGGATTCAACGGCACTGAAAGACCGGGTGCAGTTTATCTTGCATCAGTTCTTGCCACACACACTCAGAAAGGTCTTCCTGCATTTGGCATCTATGGCCACGAAGTACAGGACAGAGATGATGTTACAAAAATTCCTGAAGACGTTAAGGAGAAGCTTTTAAGATTCGGCCGTGCTGCAATTGCGGTTGCTTCTATGAGAGGTAAATCATATCTTCAGATTGGTTCTGTTTGTATGGGTATCGGCGGTTCTATAATGGATCAGGCGTTTATGGAAGATTACCTTGGACTTCGCGTTGAATCTGTTGACGAGGTTGAAGTTCTTCGCAGAATGGAAGAGGGTATTTACAATAAAGAAGATTACGAAAAGTGCCTTGCATGGACAAAGCAGCACTGCAAAGAGGGTAGAGATGATAACCCCGATATGGTTAAATTCTCTGCAGAAGAAAAAGAAAAGCAGTGGGAATTCATCGTTAAGATGTATCTTATAATTAAAGACCTTATTAAGGGTAACCCCAATTTACCTGATGGATTTGACGAAGAAAAGCTTGGTCATAATGCAATTTGTGCAGGTTTCCAGGGTCAGCGTCAGTGGACAGACCATTGGCCAAACTGCGACTATCCCGAAGCAGTGCTTAACTCTTCTTTCGACTTTGAAGGAAAGAAAGAGCCAATCATTCTTGCAACAGAAAACGACGTGCTCAACGGTATAGGAATGCTCTTTGGTAAGCTTTTAACAAACAGAGCACAGATATTTGCCGATGTTAGAACATACTGGTCGCCCGAAGCTACAAAGAGAGTTACAGGTTACGACCTTGAAGGTAAAGCTAAGGAAAACGGTGGTATTATCCATCTTCTTAATTCAGGTGCAGCTTGCCTTGATGCTTGCGGCGAGTGCCGTGACGAAAATGGCGATGCAGTTATGAAAAAGTGGTGGGATGTTACTGAAGACGATATCAAGAAGATGACAGATGCAACCGTTTGGTGCGAAGCAGGATATGATAACTTCCGTGGCGGCGGTTATTCATCACACTTTACTACAAGAGCAGAAATGCCTGTTACAATGACAAGACTTAACCTTGTTAAAGGTCTTGGTCCCGTTCTTCAGATCGCTGAAGGCTGGACAGTTAATCTTCCCGATGAAGTTTCTGATGCACTTATGGAAAGAACAAACCCAACATGGCCTTGCACATGGTTTGCTCCTCGTTGCGATGGCAAAGACGGCAGCCCATTCAAAACAGCTTACGAAGTTATGAATAACTGGGGTGCTAACCACGGTTCAATTTCATACGGACATATCGGTGCTGATTTAATTACTCTTTGCTCTATGCTCAGAATTCCTGTATCAATGCACAATGTTCCCGAAGATGAAATTTTCAGACCATCAAGCTGGAACGCATTTGGTATGGATAAGGAAGGCGCAGACTACAGAGCTTGCCAGACATACGGTCCACTTTACAAATAATATTAACTGATAAAAGAGGATGTAAAAACTTAGCTTTTTTACATCCTCTTATGTTTTTTTCTAAAATACCAAAAAAATGTAAAATTCAAGGTTTAATCTGTTGACAAATCCCATAAATTTGGTATACTTATAATAAGGTACTATGTATCCTACTATATAATGTATGGAGTGAATAATATGGTAGCAATAAAAAATGTTACGATAGTTATGCCCGACCACTATATTCCCGATGGAATAATTCTTATAGAAGATGGGAAAATAGCAGAGTTTGGCAGAAAAATTTCAATTCCAGACGGTGCAGAAGTAATTGATGGAGAGGGAATGTATGCAGGCCCAGGCCTTATTGATATACATACTCACGGAGATGGCGACCGCTATTTCTATGAAGACCCCGAGGTTTCTTCAAAAATTCTTTTGTCGCACGGTGTAACAAGCGTGCTTCCTGCGCTTTACTACAATCTTACAAAAGATGGCTATCTTGATGCCATCAGTGTGATTGATAAGGCGGCTGCAGAGGGAAAATTCCCCAATTTTGCAGGTTACTATATGGAAGGCCCGTATCTTAATCCAAAGTTTGGATGCGACCGTGAGCACAACGTTTGGAAAGGCGATGTTAAAAAAGAAGAATACGGTGAAATTCTTGAAAAAGTTAAAAACACAGCAAGAGTTTGGTGTGTTGCCCCTGAAAGAGAGGGCGTTGTAGACTTTGTAAAAGATGTTAAAAAAGAAATTCCCGGCATTGTTTTCAGTGTTGCACACAGTGAAGCAACACCCGAAAAAATTGAAGAGCTTATGCCTTATGGTTTAAGTTTGGGAACGCATCACACAAATGCAACAGGTACTCTTGAGAATTATCCCGAGGTACGCGGAGTTTGCGTTGATGAAACAGTAAACTACAACGATGGCATTTATGCCGAACTTATATGCGACTTTATGGGAATTCACGTTCATCCGTATATGCTTCGTCTTGTTACAAAGATTAAAGGTAAGGATAAAATAATTCTTATTTCCGATGCTTTTGTAGCAGACGGTCCGCCAATTCCCGGCTGTGAGGAAGCTTTTGATATTAACTTCGACCACAGCGGAGAAATTGCAGGTTCAAGGCTTACGCTTGATGTTGCCTGCTCGAATATGATGATGCACACAGGCGCATCACTTTGCGATGTGTTTAAATATGCATCACTTAACCCTGCTAGGCTGCTTCATATGGCAGACAAGGGTCAGATTAAGGTTGGAAATGATGCCGATATTATTTTGGTCGACCATCATTTTAATGTTAAAAAAACTATTATTAAAGGAGAATTAGTAAGATGAAAGATTTTATCGTAGATCCAGCTACAAAGTTCAATTTTGAACCTGCAGAATTTGTTCCTTTTAAGGACAAGAAAGTTTGCGATTATGTTCGCAGCCTCAGCGGTAAGGACCTTGAAAAGAGAGAAGCTTGGTGGCATCCGGAATTTGATGTAAAGGTTATGATGAACCCCCAT
Source organism: Clostridia bacterium (assembly GCA_017505525.1). Lineage (GTDB taxonomy): Bacteria > Bacillota > Clostridia > UMGS1883 > UMGS1883 > UMGS1883. The sequence continues at coordinate 8,169 of JAFVPB010000069.1, read as the reverse complement.
CCTGTTCTTATTGCAACACTTTTCGAGCGCCTTAAGGCAGCATCAGAAGCAGGCAAATCATTCACAATGATTCTTGGTAACCCCGAGCCTGATACATATATTCCTCTTGCTCAGCTTATCAACTACTTTAAGGTTGACTGCTCTAAGGTTCATTTAGTAGCAGAAGACGAATGGGCTGACCACGAAGGCAATATTGCTCCTATCACATACGAAGCAGGTTTTGCTCATTCAATGATTAAGTACTTATACTATCAGATCGATGAAAACCTTCGTATGCCTATGGAAAATGTTCATTTCCCAACTAATGCAAACATCAAGGATTATTCAAAGATTATCGATGATATCACAGAAGGTACAGGTGCAGATATTGCTTCAACTTCTCCAGGTTGGGCAGGTCATATGGCTTTCGTTGATCCTATTCCTGAATTCATCGGCAGCGGCGATATTGAAGAATGGTTAAATCAGCCTGCACAGATCGTTACACTTCATCCGATGACAATTATGCAGAACTCACTTAACGGTACTTTCGGTCAGTCTGGTGATATCGCAAACGTACCGCCTAAGGCTGCTACAATCGGACCTCTTGATGTAATGCGTGCAAAAGAAAGAATCGAAGTTCATGCACTTGCAACATGCGGAACATTCTCTTCATGGCAGAGAATGACAAGCCGTCTTTGCACACACGGACCAATCACACCTTATCTTCCAAGCTCAATGCTTCAGACAAAGAAGACACAGGTTTATATCAGCGAAGAGCTTGCAGCTCCATTCGAATGCTGGGAAAAGGTTGGTTATTAATAATTTGCCTAATAAAAAATGCCCGAATCATCGGGCATTTTTTGTTGCCTGAAAGAGCGGAAAGAATTATTGTTTTTTTATGGTAAGTATGGTAGAATAGATTTAACAGAGTTAAATCTATTCAGCTAAATTCGCCTTGCGGCGAGCTAAATGTGCTAAAGCACGCTAAATTACTTCGTAGCTAAATTGACCTTGCGGTCAGCTATAAGGCGAATTTAATTTAGCTGTTTCAAAGAAACAATTTAGCTATCGAACAAAGTGAGATAATTTAGCTTTGCAACTTGTTGCAAAATTTAGCTAAAAAGCTAGGCATCTAAATCGTTCGCTAATTCTATAATGATTTCATCGAAGATAAAACTCAGCGAAATAAATTTCTAACAGAATTTGCGATATCTTTAGAAAATATATTTTAATCAGGAGAATTCAATATGAAAAAATTCTTTTATGCTCTACATATCCTTCTTATTGTTTTACTGACAATATCAGTAATTATATTTGTTAATCCTTTGCGAAGAACAGAAAAAACAATCAGAAAAACTGTTTTAAAAACAATACCAATAGGTACCAGTATGGATGAAACTATAAAGAAGATTAAAAGTAATACATATTGGGAAATAGATTCTATTAGTGAAAGTAATGGATATACAGTGAGTAAAGACGGGAGACCATCTGAGGGTGGTGGTGAAGAAATAGGAAGCAAATACATCAGGGTATGGTTAGGCGGATACAGGAATATTTTTGTTACTGATGTATCAGCATGGTTGGCTTTTGATGAGAATTCAAATCTTATTGAAATTACTATAAGAAAAGATGTTGACGCGCTATAGAAAGAAGCACGCGGCGGCTTTCTTTCAAGACTTGAAAAGTGAAGTGCTTTGTCTTTCTTTTTGTATTTGTGCATACATATTTTCAAACTTCAGATAACTCAAAAGGGGATGCACTTTTTAGAGTAATTTATCTTAAAATTAACCATAATTTTACTTGATTAAAATTATATATTTTGGTATAATTAACAGGATATCAAAGAAAGGAAGAATGGTATGACAGAGATTTTCGGAAATTTATTAAACATTGAATGGCAACAGATAGTAATGTGGTGCATTGGTGGCCTTCTTATTTATCTTGCTATTAAAAAAGATATGGAGCCAACACTTCTTTTGCCTATGGGCTTTGGTGCAATTCTTGTAAACTTGCCTCTTTCGGGAGCAGTTACACAGGGGCACGAAGAGGGAGTTATAGACGTTCTCTTTAATGCGGGTATAGCAAACGAATTGTTTCCGCTTCTTTTATTTATAGGAATCGGTGCAATGATAGATTTTGGTCCGCTTTTATCAAATCCGAAACTTATGCTTTTCGGTGCTGCTGCACAATTTGGTATTTTCTTTACATTAAGCGTTGCAACGCTTTTAGGTTTCGAGCTTAAAGATGCGGCATCTATTGCAATTATCGGCGCGGCAGACGGTCCCACATCAATATTCGTGGCAAACTATTTTGGTTCAAATTATATTGGAGCAATAATCGTTGCGGCATATTCATATATGGCACTTGTTCCTATTGTTCAGCCTCCGATTATAAAGCTTATAACAACAAGAAAAGAACGCCTTATCCGTATGCCCTACGAGCAGAAAAACGTTTCAAAAACAGTTCGAATTCTTTTCCCGATAGTTATAACTGTTATCACAGGTATTGTTTCTCCAAAGAGCGTTGCTCTTATAGGTTTCTTAATGTTTGGTAACCTTATCCGTGAATGTGGCGTGTTGAATGCGCTTTCAGAAAGTGCTCAAAATCAGCTTGCAAATCTTGTAACTCTTCTTTTAGGTATCACAGTATCAACAAAGATGCAGGCAGCAGCTTTCTTAACTCCGCAGACTTTAATGATTCTTGCACTTGGCCTTGTAGCATTTGTGTTTGATACAGTTGGCGGTGTGCTTCTTGCAAAATTCTTTAATCTTTTCCTCAAGAGTAAGATTAATCCTATGATTGGTGCTTCAGGTATTTCGGCATTCCCGATGTCGGCACGTGTTGTGCATAAGATGGGACTTGCAGAGGATAATCAGAATTTCCTTCTTATGCATTCAATTGGAGTTAACGTATCGGGGCAGATTGCATCGGTTATTGCAGGCGGTTTAATTCTTAATCTTATAGCTAGATAAAGGGAGGAATAATAATGAGTAAAATAGATAATTTTATGTTTTCCCTTGGAGTAATGGGAAAGGGAATGCTTGGAATATTTGCAGTTACATTAATTATTGTAATTGCGATAACACTTTTAAATAAATTCAGCAAAAATAAAGATTAATTATAAAAGGAGTTTTTTAAAATGAAAACAGTTAAAGTAGAAACACTTACACATGAAAGCTTCGCGCCATTTGGTCAGTTCTATACCTATGATAAGCCTGAGGGATATGCTCTTTGCGGCGAACTTCATAAGTTCTTCCCCGACAGACTTGTTGCAGATTGCCCCACAAGAGTGGGCTATTCTCCCATCCTTGTTAAGAAACCTGAAAAAATGATTATCACTCAGCAGGAATATCATACAACCACATGGGAAATGATAATGCCTCTTAACGACGATATGATTCTTCATGTTGCACCTGCATCGGCAGGCACACCTGTAACAGACCTTGCAAAGGCATTCTTAGTGCCTAAGCACACAATTGTTAAGATGAACAGTGCTATATGGCATCTTGCTCCTCTTCCTGCAAATGTGGATGAGCTTGCAGCACTTATCATTCTTCCCGAATGCACATATGCAAACGATTGCACAGTTGTGGATTTAAAGGAAGACGAACAGTTCGAGATTATAAAATAATTATAAAATGGGATGTTTAATCTAAACATCCCATTTTTATGGTAAGGTGTTTAATATGAAAAATAAAATTCTTGTTGGAAGATTTATTTCTTATTTAGTTAAATATAAGGGTATGATGTGCTTTGATTTGTTTTGCGCATCAATGACAACTGTTTGCGAGCTTGTGTTTCCTTTAATTGTGCGGAATATAACCGATATAGCAATGAACAGACCCGATGAATTAACTGTAAGGTTAGTTCTGATTTGTGGTTTCTGGTACCTTGTGCTCAGAATAATCGATACTGCAGCCAACTACTATATGGCAAATGCGGGCCACGTGATGGGCGCAAAAATTGAAACGGATATGCGAAGCGATTTGTTCAATCACCTGCAAACACTTTCTTATTCGTTCTTTCAGGATGCAAAGGTCGGGCAATTAATGTCGAGAATTACATCGGATTTGTTCGATATAACGGAGTTTGCACATCACGCTCCTGAAGAAATTTTTATAGTAGGATTTAAAATAATTGTTTCGTTTATTATTTTAACAACTATAAGCCCGCTTCTTACTCTTATTGTTTTTGCAATAATCCCGATAATGGTTTTTTGTTCGCTTAAACACAGAAAAGCTATGCGTAAGGCTTTTAAAGAGCAAAGGCACCAGATTGGCGAGCTGAATTCCGAAATTGAAGATACGCTTCTTGGTATAAGAGTGGTAAAATCTTTTGCAAACGAAGATATAGAAAAAGAAAAGTTTGATAAGGGAAACGGAAAGTTTCTCGATATCAAAAAAGAGGCATACACTCATATGGCAGCATTTCAGTGCACAACAAGATTTTTTGATGGACTTATGTATATAACTGTTGTTGTTGCAGGCGGATTATTTATGATTAAAGGAATAATTAATTCAGCCGACCTTGTTGCATATCTTTTATACATTACAACTCTTTTAACATCGGTGAAAACTATAATAAACTTTATGGAACAGTTTGAACGCGCCATAACAGGTGTGGAGCGATTTGAAGAAATTATGGAAACAAAGCCGCAGATTACCGACAAGGATGATGCTATAGATATAAAAAGTCTTAAGGGCGATATTGAATTTAAAAATGTAAGCTTTGGTTATGGAGAGGGCAGAGATTCGGTTTTAAATAATTTTAACCTTAAAATCAATGCAGGCGAGAATGTTGCACTTGTTGGTCCCTCTGGCGGAGGAAAAACAACGGTTTGTAACCTTATTCCAAGGTTCTACACGCCTGAAAGCGGAGAAATATTAATTGACGGCATAAATGTTCTTGATATGAAGGTAAAGCAGCTTCGAAAAAACATTGGTATTGTTCAGCAGGATGTTTACTTATTCTCAGGAACAATTTTTGAAAATATAAGTTACGGTAAACCCGGATGCTCGCTTGAAGAAGTGGTGGAAGCGGCACGCCTTGCAGGTGCTGAAGAATTTATTAATTCACTTCCCGATAAATACAACACTTATGTTGGGGAAAGGGGAGTAAAGCTTTCGGGTGGTCAGAAACAGAGAATTGCAATTGCACGAGTCTTCCTGAAAAATCCCCCGATACTTATTCTGGACGAAGCAACATCAGCACTTGATAACGAAAGCGAAAAGGTTGTTCAGGAATCTCTTGATAAGCTTTCGAGCGGAAGAACTGTGCTCACTATAGCACATCGCCTTACCACAGTTAAAAACTCTGATAATATTGTTGTTTTAACAGACGAAGGAATTGTGGAAAACGGCACACATGATGAATTAATTAATTTGAAAGGGTTATACAGTAAGTTGTATAAAAATTAAAAAATGAAGCTTTGGATTGTTTTTGTTATTATATACGGAATTCTTAAAGGCTCCCGTGAGCCTATGAAAAAAGAGGCACTAAAAAACAGTGCGGTTTTACCTGTTTTATTTGGCCATACTTTTATAGGCTTTTTAATGACGGCTCCATCGGCAAAGGGGATAACTGATATACCGCCGTATGTTTTCTTTTGGGTGGTTGTTAAATCTCTTTCCATATTTGTAGGGTGGATTTTTGCATTTAAGGGAATTAAAAAGATTCCTGTGAGTGTATACGGAATTGTTGATATGTCGCGAGTGATTTTTTCCACCTTGCTTGGTATTGTATTTCTGCATGAAAGCCTCACTTTCAGAGGTGCAATAAGTTTATTCCTTGTGGCAACAGGACTTTATTTTGCAAATCAGAAAAAAGACATTGAAAACGGAGAATATCAATATAAATACATTATCTATGTGTTTTTAAGTTGCTTTTTCAATGCAATATCAGGAACTCTTGATAAATACATAATGTCGACAGGAGAAATTACATCATCGGCGCTTCAATTCTGGTTTATGCTTCTTATATCGGTGTTCTATCTTTCATATATGCTGATTAAAAAAGAAAAACTTGAGTTAAAAAAAGTGTTTACAAATCCCTGGGTGTATTTATTAAGCTTTTCACTTGTTTTTGGCGACAGACTTCTTTTTATTGCAAATCAGGATCCTGCTGCTAAAGTTACAATTATGACTGTTTTAAAGCAAAGCTCGGCTGTGATAACAATACTGCTTGGGAAGCTGCTATATAAGGAGAAAAACATTGCAAGAAAGCTTGTTTGTGCATTAGTAATAATATGCGGAATTGCACTTTCTGTAATAAGGTAAAAATAATTGCTGAATGTAAAGATAATTGTATTGACTTTTGAAATCTACTATGTTAAATTCTAAATGTGAACAAAAATTATATTGGAGGAAATTACTATGATAAAGTATAACAGCGATGATAAAATACTTTCAAATATTGCTCGAGTAGTTGAAAAAAGAGCAAAAAGAGAAGTGAATCTTACTCTTGTTCTTGATAAATCAATGGATGAATTCGATGCAAAATATGAAGATGGAGTTATCACATCGGGAAGCTATCACGGCGTTATAGAAGTTTGTGGCAGAGTTTTAAGAAATCCTAACCTTGAAAACGATACTTTCCATTCGCATAAAGAATTGTGCGGAATGTATTTTGCATCTCATAACCACAACTTTTACGAGATTGCCCCGGTTGAAGAGCTCTGCGATTATGTAGAAGAACTTGCACTGTGGGGTATGAATACCATAAAAATGTGGTTTGATATGTACTACTTTGAAGATATGGCAGACGGACAGTGGTTTGTTGATAAAATCACAAAAGTTCTTCTTCATGCTAAATCAATAGGTGTAAAGATTGTTTTGGGTATTCTTTCAAACGAGGCGTTCCGCCACAGCCCCGAGGAACTTCGTGCCGACTGGACAAGCGGACACGACGGCTACATATATAATCTTAACGACCATTATCATGTTGAGCTTTGCCCCTCTATTCCCGGTGGTATGGAAAAAATTCTCGAGTACCGTCGTCAGTACATTGAAGCATTCCGTGCTGTAGAACCTGATTTTGTTACAATAGGGCCATACGATGAGGGTGGTTGCAGCTGTAAGGATTGTGCTCCGTGGGGATCTAACGGGTATTTAAGATGTGTTGAAGCGCTTACTGAATTAATCAGAGAATATTGGCCAAAAACAGAAATTATTATCAGCACATGGCAGTTTGGCACATTCACAGGCACAAACGTTGAATTCGAGGGAATGAAAAAAGCTCTTAACGATGGAAGAATGAAAGAGGCAAGATATATTACTGCTGAGCCACAGTATCAGCTCTATCCTTTTGAACAAGGAATGCCTCGTCCTATAATTGGATTTCCCGAAATCAGTATGTGTGAAACAATTCCGTGGGGAGGATATGGCACAAATCCTCTTCCAACTCTTCTTCAGCATCTCTGGGACAAGAACGGAGACAAGCTTGAGGGTGGCTGGCCATACAGTGAAGGATACTATGAAGATATTAATAAGGTTATTGTTTTAAGACATTACCGCGATAATCAGCCTGCAGTACAGACTGTTCGTGAATATATTGCTTACGAGTTTGGCTTTGAAGGTGAAATGCTTGATAAGGTTCATCAGGCAATTATGGATATGGAGCATACTTTCTACCGTACATTTGAGAAAGGCCACAGATATGTTCCAAAGAGCGGAGATTATTTGCCCGAGGGATTTACAAACGATCCACAGCCTGAATTGATTCCTGAAATTGAAAAGGTTATATTAGAGGCAGATGCACTTTTACCCGAAAAAATTAAAAATGGTCCGCGTTGGCAGATGATTTATCTCCGCGCAGTAATCGATGGCGAACTCTATAGAAATAACTACACCAGAAACGATAAAGTTCTTGAATACTTTAATAAAATTGTTGAGGTATCTCATCTTGAAAAGGCTAACCGCCACGTTAAACCCGATGTTTACAGTGTTGACCTTTTTGCGCGTGATTACACACCTGAAGAAATGGCGATTATTGCAGCAGGCGGTAAGGTAGACTAATATTGATATTTAAAGGAGATGTTTGATTCAAACATCTCTCAGACCGTCGAAAAAGTCGGTCAACCACAAACAAAATTATAATTTTATAAATTTGTAGGGTTCGGCGTCCTCGACGAACCGTTAACAATATAATTTTTATCAAAAAAATTAAAAGTTAAGAAAGTCCCTGAAAACACAG
>JAFVPB010000068.1 GCA_017505525.1 Clostridia bacterium | reverse complement strand
TTCCAACAAATTATTTGTGCTATACTGCAATATTACAATAATAATTTGCTTTTTGGAATATCTTGTACTTCGTTATCTGCTCATCGGTTAACCTTTTTTGAACCACGCGACTATCGCGTGGTTTTCGTTATACAAAAAAGGATGTAAAACATAAAGTTTTACATCCTTTTCATTATTTGCTTCTTCTATTTCCTCTTTTAGATTCAACGCTTCTTTTAAGATCAAGCATTCTTGCATCGCTCGACTGCTTAAAGTTTGCCATCATATCTTCAAACGACATATCCTTCTGTTCATTATTAGACCAATCAATTTCCGCAGGTTTTCCTGAAAATACAGGTGCTGTGCGAGTGCGGCGGGGTGCTTCCTGAGCCTTTTTGATTGAAAGGCTTACCTTTCCTTTTTCATCAAGAGAAAGAACTTTAACCTTAACCTCCTGATTCAAAGCGAGATGCTCGTTAATATCTTTAACGTAGTTATGAGCCACTTCAGAAATATGTACAAGTCCTGTTTGGCCATCGGCAAGGTCGATAAATGCGCCGAAATTCGTTATTCCTGAAACTTTTCCTTCTACTATTTGTCCAATTTCCAATGCCATAAAGGTATTTTGCCCCTTTCAGTGTGTAAAAAAATATTAAAATATACTAAGCTTAGTTTCCGACTATAAATACAGTTTCATCGCTACGCACATACCCCTCGTCGCGAGCCTTTTCCTCGTAAAATTCATCGGTTGAATTATCTTTTGCTTTTTCTTTAAGCTCGGCATAAATTTGCTCTTGCTTTGCTATTTCTCTTTCGCAGGCCTCGGTTTCGTTGCGAATTGCCGAAATTCTGATTTGCTGGGATATCATTGTGTATATAAAGCCGCATACCACAACACAACAAATAACAACACGCATAAAATCATTTTTCTGCATTTTCTTTTCTTTAACTGTTGTTTTCTTTGCAGCTTTTTGCACAATTCTCACCCCCTTAATTTAGTATAACTTAAAGGAGTTCATTTGTAAAGATTTTTTTATAACATTTTCATTATTTTTTTTATTCTTTTTTTCTTTATCTTGACGCCCCTTAAAATTTTTTTCAGTTTTTTATAGCTTCTTTTTATAATTGAAGCTGTTTTTTTGAAAAAAAGTATAAACGGAGAAAAAATAAACCTTATCAGTTTTAAAAGAGGAGATAAAACAGCTTTAATAAAGAACATATGAATAAAGCAAAAACCCTTTAAAACAGCACCACTCAAAAAAAGAGCATAAAAAAGCACACCAAAGCATGCTCCAAGAATATGATAGTACCTTATTCTTCCCTCGTCAAAAAAATAGCAAAGGATAATAAGTGCAGTTATGCAAACAACGGCAAACACCACATCTTCAGCTATAGTAGCAATGTTTTTTCCACCGTATATTTTTCTTATACTGCGCTCTAAATCAAAAATTACACCGCTTGCTATTCCAAAAACTATACAAACAAAAAAAACATCGAGCTGTACAGATGAGGAAACCGTCATTTAAGCACCCTCTTTAAAAAACTTTCCCTTTCTATTTTTCCGTCGGTATACACACTGCCGTCAATTTTTCCCTCTATAATAGCATCCATACTTTCCGAATTCAGCTTTTTAATTCGCATATTTTTTCCCGTTACCGTTAAAGTTCCGCTTTGTGTTAAAAGCACTATTTTCTCTGTTGTAAAGGCCTCCACATCGCATATCCCGCTTGCTGTAAGGCGCTCTCTGTTTTCAATTATAAGATTTTCTCGTTTCTTTGTTGATAATTGTTTTTCTTCCATAAAAAACACCCCTTGCAAAATGTATATTCGCAAGGGATGATAAAAATGCTTAAAGCATATTTTTAAGGAACAGACCTGTATAAGATTTCGGATTTTCCGCCACCTCTTCGGGAGTTCCAAATGCCACAATTTCTCCGCCCTTTTCTCCGCCCTCGGGGCCGAGGTCAATTATATAATCGGCACTTTTTATAACATCGAGATTGTGCTCGATAACAACTATACTGTTTCCCGCATCAACAAGCCTGTTTAAAACATCAATAAGCCTGTGAACATCGGCACTGTGAAGTCCCGTTGTAGGTTCGTCAAGTATATAAACAGTTTTTCCCGTTGGGCGCTTACTCAGTTCTGTGGCAAGCTTAACGCGCTGTGCCTCGCCACCTGAAAGAGTGGTTGAGGACTGGCCGAGTTTTATATAACCAAGCCCTACCTCCTGCATTGTTTTGAGGCGGTTTTTAATTTTGGGAATTGCATCGAAAAACGGTACTGCTTCGTCAATCGTCATTTCAAGCACCTCATAGATATTCTTGCCCTTATATTTAACATCAAGTGTTTCACGGTTGTAGCGCTTTCCGTGGCACACCTCACAAGGCACATACACATCTGATAAAAAGTGCATCTCTATCTTTATTATACCATCGCCCGAGCATGCCTCACATCTTCCGCCGTGAACATTGAAGCTGAATCTTCCCGCATTATATCCGCGTGCCTTTGCCTCAGGAGTCATCGCAAAAAGCTCACGAATATCGTTAAAAACGCCCGTATAAGTTGCAGGGTTCGATCTTGGCGTACGCCCTATTGGCGACTGGTCGATGTTTATAACCTTATCAAGATTTTCAATTCCATCAAGCCTCCTGTGTTTTCCGGGGATAAGCTTTGCGTGATTTAGCTTGCAGGCAAGATGCTTATATAAAACCTCATTTACCAAAGAGCTTTTCCCCGAGCCTGAAACGCCCGTTACGCACACAAATTTCCCAAGAGGAATCGTAACATCTATTCCTTTAAGATTGTTTTCCGCTGCACCAACTACTCTGATTGATTTTCCCGTACCTTCACGTCTTTCATCGGGAACAGGGATTTTCTTTCTGCCACTTAAGTAATCGCCTGTTATGGAATTGGGGGAATTTATAATTTCATCGTATGTTCCGCTTGCAACAATTTCTCCCCCGTTTATACCTGCACCTGGACCTACATCCACAATGAAATCTGCCTCACGCATTGTATCTTCATCGTGTTCTACAACGATTAAAGTGTTCCCAAGGTCTCGCAGAGACTTTAGTGCTGCAATAAGCTTATTGTTGTCGCGTTGATGAAGACCAATGCTCGGCTCGTCAAGTATATAAAGAACTCCAACAAGACCCGAGCCAATCTGCGTTGCAAGGCGTATGCGCTGCGCTTCTCCACCCGAAAGAGTTCCCGCCGAGCGTGAAAGTGTGAGATAATCAAGCCCCACATTATTCAGAAATCCAACACGTGCCTTTATTTCGCGCAATATCTGGTCGGCTATTATAGCTTCTGTTTTATTGAATTTAAGCTCATCAAAAAACTTTTCTGCTTTGCTTATTGAAAGGTTACATACCTCGTCTATATTTTTTCCGTCCACAGTAACGGCAAGACTTTCTTTTCTGAGTCTCTTTCCCTTACATTCATCACAGGGAATTTCACGCACAAGTCTCTCTATGTCAAATCTTGCCCACTCGCTTGAGGTTTCATCGTATCTTCGCTGAAGATTATTCACAAGTCCCTCAAAGCGCATCGAATGATTCACAATGCGGTTTCCACGCTTTAATTCAACCTCTATCAGCTCGTCGCCCGTTCCGTAAAGGATTTTATCTATAGCATCCTTGGGAAGGTCTTTAACAGGCGTATTCAAATCAAAATTATATTTTTTACTAAGTGCCTTATACACGGCATTTGCGGTGCTTTCTTCTTTATCTGCCGCACGCCATCCGCTAACAGAGAATGCTCCCTCTAAAATTGAAAGTTCGTCGCTTACAAGCACGAGTGATGGATCCACCTGCTTTAAAACTCCTATGCCGCTGCACTTAGGGCAGGCACCAAGCGGATTGTTAAATGAAAACATTCTCGGTGAAAGCTCTTCCATACTTATTCCGCAATCGTCGCAGGCATAATTCTGGCTGAACGTCATTTCTTCTTCCCCATTGAGTATTGTGATAATTCCTCCACCCAAATGGAGTGAAATTTCTATGGAATCTGCAAGGCGGCGCCTTATATCTTCACGAACTATAAGTCTGTCGACAACTATTTCAATTGTATGCTTCTTTTGCTTTTCAAGCTCAATAGTTTCGCTAAGCTCATAGATATAACCATCTACGCGAGCACGTACGTACCCACTTTTTCTTGCGCTTTCAAAAATTTTCTGATGCTCGCCTTTTTTCGCCCTGACCATAGGTGCAAGAAGCATAATCCTGCTGCCTTCGGGAAGCGAAAGCACCTTATCCACTATCTGGTCGAGCGATTGCTTCGAGATTACCTTGCCACACTTGGGGCAGTGCGGTATACCCACGCGTGCATATAAAAGCCTGATATAATCAAAAATTTCCGTAACCGTTCCCACTGTTGAGCGCGGGTTTTTATTGGTGGTTTTCTGGTCGATACTAATAGCAGGGCTCAATCCCTCGATATATTCAACATCAGGCTTTTCCATCTGCCCCAAAAACATTCTTGCATAAGAAGAAAGCGACTCAACATATCTGCGCTGACCTTCAGCATAGATTGTGTCGAATGCAAGAGAGGTTTTTCCGCTTCCCGAAAGTCCTGTGAAAACAACAAGCTTATCTCGCGGAATAACTAAATCTATATTCTTAAGATTATTTTCTTTTGCTCCCCTGATAATAATTGAATCTTTTTTCATAGCTTTTCTCCTAAAAGTTTCTAAGACGTTTAATTCTGTCGCGTATTTTTGCGGCATCTTCAAACCTGAGTTCATCTGCCGCTTTTCTCATTTCTTCCTCAAGCTTAATTATTACGGCTTCTGTGTTTACGCTTTGCGTTTCTTTTTCATCATCTTCTCTTGTAGCTGCTATTACCTCGCCGATATTTTTTACTATACCGCGTGGAGTTATATTATGTTCTTCATTGTATTTTTTCTGAATAGCTCTCCTTTTTTCCGTTTCATCTATAGCGTTTCTCATAGAATCGGTAACGCGGTCGGCATACATTATAACGCTTCCCTCAACGTGCCGTGCCGCACGCCCGATTGTCTGAATAAGCGAGGTTTCACTTCTGAGAAAGCCCTCTTTATCAGCATCCAGAATTGCAACAAGCGAAACCTCAGGCATATCAAGTCCCTCACGCAAAAGGTTTATGCCAACAAGCACATCAAACACACCAAGGCGCAAATCACGAACAATTTCCATTCTTTCAAGCGTTTCAACCTCCGAGTGCATATACTTTACCTTTATTCCCATAGTGCGCAGATAATCGGTTAAATCCTCAGCCATTTTCTTTGTAAGCGTGGTAACAAGCACACGCTGATTTTTTTCGGTGCGCGTGTAGATTTCGCCGATAAGGTCGTCAATCTGACCTTCAATGGGCCTCACACTTATACTCGGGTCAAGAAGTCCCGTTGGTCTTAAGATTTGAGTTGCAGTATTTTGCGACCTTTCTTTTTCATACTCCGCTGGTGTTGCGCTTACGTATATTACCTGATTGATTCTTTCTTCAAATTCCTGAAAATTCAAAGGTCTGTTATCAAGCGCTGATGGTAGGCGGAAGCCATATTCAATAAGGCTTGTTTTACGGCTTCTGTCGCCCGCATACATCGCCCTTACCTGTGGAATTGTAACGTGGCTTTCATCAACAACAAGCAAAAAGTCCTCAGGAAAGTAATCCATCAGGGTATATGGGGCACTTCCCGGTTTTCTTCCGCTTATATGGCGTGAATAGTTTTCAATTCCCGTACAAAATCCAATTTCACGCATCATCTCAATATCATAATTAGTTCTTTCTTCAAGGCGCTGTGCTTCAAGAAGACGTTCGTTATCACGAAGCTCTTTAAGCCTTACTTTAAGCTCTTCCTGAATTGATTTTATCGCCGCTTCTCGCTTTTCCGGTGTTGTTACATAATGTGATGCAGGGAAAATGCCTATATGATTTCTCACGCCTAAAATCTCGCCTGTTAAAACATCAATTTCACTTATGCGCTCTATCTCGTCGCCAAAAAATTCCACCCTCACCGCACATTCCGAGCTGCTTACAGGAAAGATTTCCACAACATCTCCGTGAACACGGAATTTACCGCGGATAAAGTTTATATCGTTTCGTTCAAATTGCATTTCTATAAGCTTATTTACAACTTCATCGCGGTCTTTTCGCATTCCGGGGCGAAGCGAAAGGCAAAGTGTTCTGTAATCCTCCGGGTCGCCAAGGCCGTAAATACAGCTTACCGAAGCAACCACGATAACATCGCGCCTTTCAAACAGTGCCGATGTTGCACTATGACGAAGCTTATCAATTTCTTCGTTAGTTTGCGCATCTTTTTCTATATAAGTATCGCTGGAGGGAATATATGCTTCAGGCTGATAATAGTCGTAATAGGAAACAAAATATTCAACTGCATTTTCGGGAAAAAATTCCTTAAGCTCTGTACAAAGCTGTGCTGCAAGAATTTTATTATGTGCAAGAACAAGCGTAGGCTTGTTGATTTCAGCTATAGCATTTGCAACTGTGAAAGTTTTACCGCTTCCCGTTACACCTATAAGCGTTTGTGCACGGTTTCCCTTTTTTACGCCCTCTACAAGGCTTTTGATAGCCTGTGGCTGATCGCCCGTTGGCTTATAATCTGAAACAAGCTTAAATTCCATATACTTCGCCTCCTTAATATTTCTGTGTATTATATTATTTTACACTATATCAAAAAGATTTTCAACTGTTTTGTATAGTAATATTGATGACAATTAAGGATTATAATGTTTTAGGAGGTGTTTTTATGAAACAAGCCTTAAAAGCCGTTTTAATTTTTATTATATCTGCCTTTTTGCTTCCACTGTGTGTGTACTACATAAACTCGGCTATAAACAAAAAACAAGCAAAAGAAAATCCTGCTGCCGAAGAAACCATCAGCGTTTATTTTCATAAGGAAAATGCCGTGAGGGAGGTCCCTCTTGAGGAGTATTTAAAAGGAGTAGTTTGTGCCGAGGTGCCTGCTTCATTTGAAAGAGATGCCATAAAAGCACAGGCAGTTGCTGCAAGAAGCTATGCACTCTACCGCGCACAGTCCACCAACGAAGCCCACCCCTCTGCCGCTGTCTGCACGGATTTCAATCATTGTAAGGCCTATAAATCCCCCGAGGAAGCCAGAATAGGCTGGGGAAAGGATGCCGATATGTATGAAAATAAAATTTCCTCCTGCGTGGAAGAAACAAAAGGTGAGGTTATTAAGTATGACGGAGAGGTTGCCCTTGCCGTTTTTCACTCACAATCAAGCGGAAAAACTGAAAATGTGAGTGATGTGTGGGGTGGAAATCTGCCCTATCTTGTAAGTGTTGAAAGCGTTGGCGATGAAAAAGCACCGGGGTTTTATTCAAGCAAAGAAATTTCGTTTGAAGAGTTTAAATCAGTTATTGAAAATGAAAATAAAAATGCAAAGATTAATTCTTTTTCCGATATTTCCACTATTACTCACAGTGAAGGTGGCAGAGTTAAATCGGTTATAATAGGCGGAGCACATTTCAGCGGCACGAAAATACGCACTCTTTTTTCTCTTAGAAGCACTTCCTTTACCATAAAAGAAAATAATTCAAACATACTATTTGAAGTTGCAGGCTACGGACACGGAGTTGGAATGAGTCAGTATGGAGCAAATGAAATGGCAAAGAACGGTTATAACTATAAAGAAATTTTAAAGCATTATTATAGCGGCACACAAATAGATTATGTTTAAATCCCTCTTTATGTGGCAACACTATGTAAAGAGGTGTTTAATATGAAAAAAATGCAGGGATTATTTTTAGTAATAGCAGCTATTTGTGTTTTTCTTATAAGCTTTTTTATAGGGCGTGCTACCGCACTCAAAGATAACGACAAACAAAAGCTTACAACCATTTATCAGGGGGCAATTCCATTCCCCAACAGTTTTGCTTCTCAGGCAATTATTGAGGAAGATGTTTCTGCCAAAGCAAAGGTTTTAGATGAAACAAAAGATCCCCGGGAAGCAACAATGGAAAAGACTAAAAAGCCCGATCCCGATCGCCTTATCTATCCTTGCGGCAAAATTGTGTTAAAGGAATATTCCGAAGCAGCAGTTTACTCTGAAACAATGAAAGACTGGCGTGCACATCTTGGAACAGACTACTCTGCCGAAATAGGAACTGATGTGAAAGCTGCCTGGGAAGGTACAGTTACAAAAGTTTATAAGGACAAGCTTTATGGTTACACCGTTGAAATTTCACATTCTGACAGTTTGGTTGGCGTATACAGTAATCTTAATAAAAACATAAAAGTTAAAAAGGGAGAAAACGTGAAAAAGAGCCAGATTATTGGCACTGTGGGAAGATCTGCCTCTGTAGAATCGAAAGAAGAATCGCATTTGCATTTTGAACTAAAACTGAATGGAGTTACTATAAACCCCATTTCATACGTATATTAATGACAATCTGCACTGCAATGCAAAATAGGTGTAAAAAACTATGTTTTTTACACCTATTTTCAGGAAATTTCTATATATAAGTTTTCTCCAAATTAACCCTTAACAGCGCCAACTGTAAGTCCGCGTGTGAAATACTTCTGGAAGAACGGGAACACAACAAGCATCGGGCCTGCTGCAACTATTACCATCGCAAATCTTACTGATTCTGTGGGAACTTCTGTTTCAAGCTGAA
>JAFVPB010000067.1 GCA_017505525.1 Clostridia bacterium | reverse complement strand
GTGATGATGCATATCATGCTTAAACTGCCTTGCATATTCGATTTCCTTTTCCTGTGCCTCCACCTGCAAAATAAGTAGTTCAGAGTGGAGCTGTCTGCGTCGTTCTTTTTCATAATTGACCGCATCCTGCAAACTTGCAAATAGCGAAGCATACACCACAAAGAAGGATACAACTGTAAGCATAAAATAGATAAACTGTGTATTTGAAAGTGCAAGCTCATCCGGTAAGTATAAGGACTGTGCCGCAATCATAATAAAGAAAGCTATTACAATGGCATAATATTTTGCCCATCCACCATTTATATATGCACTAAATCGCTTAAACTTGGGCAAAAGAAGATAGTAAAGTAAAAGCTGAAGCACAACCATAGTCAGAATTACGAATGTGATTTTAGCTGCAAGTGGTATTTGCCTTGCGCCCACATAAGTAGCCATTGTGGAAAAGCAGGTGTATATACATACATAACTTAAAAACAGAAAGCCTTTTACCGACGGCTTCCCCTTCGTTGTGAAAAAGAACAAAACACCGTTAAGCACAAGCGAGATAATGAAATTCTCACGGGGATACTGTGCCGGCAAACCTAAAAACACAATACTGAATACAAACCATATAAGTGCAGTTAGAACTCTGTTAAAGCGTGGCTTCGCAAGGAAAATCGACATTCCAACGTGAGAAAGCACAGATAAAACCAAAAGTAGAATTTCAACAACGCCTATCTCTCTCATATCCGTTTACCTCCTCCCGAAATAATCAAAATATGCAGTCTGCAAGCCCTTGAACGCAGTCCTCGGAATAACTAAATTATCGCCGCTTGTCAATGCTGCAGAGTTTGACGACAGTTTATCAATATAATCAAGGTTTATGATATATGTTTTTCCGCATTGATAGAAGCATCCGAAAGGAGAGAGTTTATCTGCAAGCTCGGTTGCAGAAATTCTAACAGAAAGTTTTTCACCATTTAACAGTGATATTATCTGATAATGGTCGTTCGATTCGCTCCACACAATATTGTAAACAAGAATGGTTTTGTATCCGCCCTCAATTTTTAGCTTTATGGTTTTTGGTGAATTGATGTTAATAGCCGCAAGTGCTTTATCTACACCTTTGAAGAATTCTTCTTTTGTGTAAGGTTTTACGATATAGTGTGTTGCGTTCACACCAAACGCCTGTACCGCGTAATCGGAATATGAAGTTAAAAACACTATCGGACTTTCAATGCGCTTTGCACGAAGCTCTGTTGCCAAACTCATACCCGTGATGCCCGGCATACAAACATCAAGCAAATATATATCATATTCCACAGTTTCATCAAGCAAATCCGACGGATTTGAAAATTCAGTTATATCAAAAGGAACATCCTTTTCTGCTCCGTACTGGGTAATCAGATTTTTTGCAGTATCCAAATATTCTTTTTGGTCGTCGCAGATTGCTATTTTAATCATTTCGCATTCACCTTACTTTCCCATTGAGTTCACCTTAAAGCTTTTCTTTTAAGCATCATGGTAAACAGGTCTAATTTAAGTGCTCCATTAGAACGGAAGTTCTTTGCCTTGTTTCTGCCATTCGCGGAATTCTGCAGTTGCACAGAAGATTACATCGCCTGATGAATTTATTGCAGTTTCAAGCGAATCCTGAATAACACCGATTATAAAGCCTACTCCGACTACCTGCATTGCAATATCCTGACCTACACCAAGAAGCGAACATGCCATCGGGATAAGAAGAAGTGAGCCACCTGCAACACCTGATGCACCGCAAGCACCCAGCGTTGCCACAAAACTTAATAGTATTGCAAGAAAAATATTTACCTCTATACCCTGTGAAAAAGCTGCAGCAAGAGACATAACAGTGATAGTGATTGCAGCACCATCCATATTAATAGTAGCACCAAGAGGAATGGAAACACTGTAATATTCTTTGTCGAGTCCAAGTTTTTCACATAAGTTCATATTTACCGGAATATTTGCAGCAGAACTTCTTGTAAAGAATGCTGTTACACCAGATTCCTTGAAACACTTAAATACGAGAGGGTATGGGTTTTTCTTTAATGCCAAAGCAACAATCAAGGGATCAATCACAAGTGCCATCAAAATCATACATCCTACAAGAACTGCGAGAACTTTTCCGTAATCAGTGAAAATTTCAAGGCCGTATTCACTTACAGAACTATATACAAGCCCCATAATACCAAAGGGGGCAAGTTGGATTACCCATGCTACCGACCTTGATACAGCATTTGAAATATCAGTAAGTACTTCTTTTGTCTTTTCGCCGGCAACAATTCGAAGTGCAAGACCAAGAATGATAGACCAAGTGAGAATTCCCACATAGTTTGCGTTGATAAGTGCACTTACAGGATTCATAACCATATTTCCCATAAGTGTGCGGAAGACTTCGCCAAGTCCTGTCGGAGCGGTCTGCTCTACAGCCTGAGCAAGAGGGATTGTTGTGCGGAAAATAAAACTTAAAACAACTGCAATTACTGCAGCAAGGAAAGTACTTAGCATATAGAAAAATATTACAGATTTAAATCTGTTTCCTATGCCCTTGCCCGCACTTGCCAAAGATGCCACTACAAGTACAAATACAAGTATTGGTGCGATTGCTTTAAGTGCACCGACAAAAATATCACCAAAAACAGTTACAAAACCTGCTTCAGGAACCCAAAGTCCAAGGCATATACCTATAACAAGGCCTATCGCAATCCTCAAAATTAATGGGGTTTTTGTGTAAAAACCAAAAAACTTTTTCATACTTTTTCCTCCGTATAAATTCCATAAAAATATATTAATTAAAATCATTATCTATATACAGCAAATATATCACATAGTGTTGTCACAACAACATCTCCAAAGTTATAACAATTCACTAAATTCCATTTTTATTATAACAGAAAAAAAGTGATTTTGTAAATATGTATAATGTTTTTTGATTTGATGAGATTATTTTTTCTTTTACCACTTATTTGCAAAACAAAATGCAATACCCATTAGTAATTATGATTTATATACTCAAAAATATAAATCAAACAAACAAGTATTGCATTTCACTTTACAATTGAGGAACAATGCGGTAATTCTACGATAACCATATCTGCCCTTGTTTTCATTAAATATCTTTGTGATTTCTGCTTTTCACTTTGATATTTATCAACATCTTTCCGTTTGATATGATAATAAAAGGTACTTCTAGCAATACCTGACAACTTAAGCAACTCTTTAAGCGGATAAATAGACCTTAGTTCAGCGATAATTAACGCCTTTTCCCGTTCTTTCGCTCTTCCGCAAGAACTAAGGCACTCAGTTTTTTTAAGTAATCTATCTCCATTCTAAGATGCTGATTTTCTGCAATTAAATCCTCTTCAACTTTCTTGTCAAGTTTAGGTGGGCGACCGTTTCGCGTTCCGCTTGCTTTGCAAGCTCTGCCTCGTCTTTCTTTCATTAGACCTTCGGCTCCTTCTTCTAAGAATATGCGCTCCCATCTTTGCAAAAGCCCTATTGAAGTTCCGCTTTGTGTACTGTCTAATTCATACTTTCTAACCGTTTCACAATACGATAATCGATGTTCCCGCATATCCATTATAACAGATGCTTTGAATTCTGGTGAGTACTTTCTTTGTTTTTGTCCTTTTTGCTCATAAAAATATGCACCTCCAAAAGTATCTAACTTTTGGGGTGCATATCTCATCGCAATCATATACTAATTGATTGTTTAAAAGGTCCTGTGCTTTACCGCCGGACTGATTATAGGAATCCTTTGACCAATGTTTTGTGTTTAGCCGAATCATTAAATCTTTTTACAGCGTTTTCTATTGTTTTTAATTCTTTGGATACATCACCGGAACATGATATTAAAATATCATATTCAACCTTTGTTTTCGCCATTTTATGTCTCCTTTTAATATTATTAAACCCATTCTCTTTTTTCTTTATCCCACTTTTTCAAAAGCTCATCTTCATCAAGGATTGCTTGCCATACGGGGGATAAGAAGTGAATCATTACATCGATGACTTCACCAAAATTAAGGTTGCCCATTTTGATAGTCCTTAAGAAGTAGTTCCATTTTGTAATCATTTCTGCATCGTTTGCAAGTTCAGAAATTTGGTTAAGACTGTCTCTGCTATATGACGTGCCTCGGTTTTGAAGAGTTTCATAAATCGCTTCCTGTAATTTTCGTCCATCAAAATCAAACATATTTGAAAGATAATATATATCATAAAAATCCTTCATTCTGCTTGTCATTTCAAGCCTTTGCAGCATCGCATCAAATTTCTCAGCAATAGTGCTTTCGAGAGAATATGTACTTATCTCCGGCTTTGTAAATTCATCAAGTTGAACTGGGATAACTCTCTTTTCGGCCTTAGGTACGATTATATCGCCAATACCTAAATCAACACTAAATGGTGTTCTTGTATTTTTAATTTTACCGATTATTTGAAATGAAACACCAGTATATTTTCTTTGGGGAGATATGGTTTCAAAAGCCTTTGCCGTAAGTTCAATAAAATCATTTCCTGTATCTACAGATAAAATGTCTAATACTATTTTTTCTATTTCTTCAATGCTATTGGGAAGCTGTCGCATAAGAAAATCAACATCTATTGTTGCTCTGCTCTCAAAGTTTGTAAGCGTATAAATAAAAAGTCCGCCTTTTAATACAAGATTGTCTGCATATTTAGACATAGAGAGTTTTCTCAAAAATTCCTCTTGGCAGAACAACTGCAAATGCACCTGCAATGGTTTACCTGTTTCTTTAGCTTTGTTTTTAAGTTTTGCAATAACTGATGCGCCTTTATCCATTATAGCCACACTCCAATCCGATCTCTTACTTTTTTGTGAATATTGCGTTTTTTGGCATATTCCAAAAGGTTAGTTATATTTTTAGTAGTATCGTTTATATAGCTTATAATTGCCTTGTTGTAAGTTTCTCTCTCCATTTTGTTTTCGTGTTTGATGCACTCACAAATAAGTCTATCTTTGTCAAAGATTTTCAGAGTACAATCTTCATAGTCAGCCTCAGTAACTCCATATTCAAGATGCGCTTTGTCTATATAATAAGGTTTTACATATGGATAATCGATATTAAATCGTGCCTTTGAAACGTTTCTGTCTATTGCAATATCCCATGTAAGCGGAGTTCTGTCGTTGTATCCATAGTAGAATAGAGCAGAGGTCATACATATTATTCCATCAGGATACAGTTGACTAATAAGCATTGCCTCACTATCATTCTTTGTATGCTCAACAAGCCTATAGTAACCTTGTTTAACTCGTTCAATATAACCAGCACTTAGAAGTTCACCTATTTCTTTTGAATATATACCAAGATTATTAAGCTCCGTTGTACGAATTAGGCTTTGCAATCCTTTGGTAAGGTTTTCGGTTATCTTTGTATTATTACTAATGGCTTTAAGTGGTTTTTGAATCTCTTCAACCATTTTAGTCATTGGTGCGATAGATTTTTGCAGCATCTCTGCTTGCTTTGTAAGCGGAGAAAGAGCTTCGACTATCTTATTATAATTTTTAATTGTTTTATTCATATTTCCACCTCAAACATTTTTGCATTGTGGCAACTTTATATACATTATATTCTGTTTTCTACAAATTGTCAAGGCGAATTACGAATTTCGAATATTGTTTTTTAGGAGAGATCAAGCGGAACAAGTCCGCTTGCCTCACATCTGCATTGTAAAACCTTCATCTTCATCTAAATCCTCGTTTTCTTCGTATGTATCGATGTCGATTTCTTCTGCTTCGTCAGGTTCTTCTGTCGTGGTTTCAGTTATGTCCTCATCTTGTTTTTTGCCCTTTGCTATAAGAGCACCCACAAGTCCTATGGCGCCACCTAATGCAAACCCGAAGTTTGAACCTGCATCCTTGGCATCGAGTTTCTTTTTTTCTCTTCAGGATCATCATCTTGGTCGATGTCCATCAGCGAAGCCACAGCTGCAAGAGTACCGACACCAGCGTCGAGAAGGATGTTGCTGCTCCTATCGTAATCGCCAGAAACTTCAACAGATGTTTCTTCAGCATATCTGTCGCTTCCTCCAAGGCTTCTAAGTTGGTTCTCATCTCCGAGGAGAACTCTGAAATAAAATTCTCTCTCATCTTCCCATCCTGTTTTAAAACATTCTCCACATCCTGCACCATCTCCGTGTGCTTCCTCTGTATATAGTTGGTCATATCTGCTAGTTTCTGCAATAACTGATTCATCAGGTCTGCTTGATTGTCGGTTATCATATCGCTCGTTGCAAGCTCCGATATCAGTTCGTACAGCTTTGGTTGAAATTCCACCATATCCTTCATCACTAATATCTCTTAAAACCTTTAAGGAATTGGGAGTGAAATGTATCTTCGAACCATCTTCAAAACTTACAGAATTAACAACAAAATTTGAATGTAAATGAGGCTCGTCCATATGTGTACAAACTAAAACTTCATGTCCAGGCCAAGCTCGTTTAGCAAACTCAATTCCAACATCGTGTACTTGTTCAGGTGTGATTTTTTCTTCAGGTGAAAACGATTGAGAAAAATGATAGAAATTCATACCGGTTTCTTTATGATAAACTGCTTTTGTTGTCATAAATTCTGCGTAGGCATTTTCCCCAATACAATTAATTCCGGTGATTAATTTTCTGCCTGAATTCACATCAAACGTTTTCTCTTTCCTCAGACAATAATTGATGAGACCACCCATTGCACTTGGACTTTGTTTTGCTTCAGGAATTACATTTACTGTTGCCATTAATCTCGCCTCGCAATCTCTCCTATGCGATCATTTAATTTATTAATCACACTGATAAATTCTTCGAAATTATATGAGCGAAACACCTTTACATTGACCTTTTGTGTCAGCTGGTTAATGTTGTTGCCGATACGTTTAAATTCTAATAAAAATGGTTGCATGTTGACGGGAATATAGATGGGTGTCTCATTGGAAAGTCTGACCATATAATCTGTAACACTTAGATCTGCTTTGTCTGCACGCTTTTGAATATATTGTTTTTCTTTCTCAGTAACTCGTATTGTTAATGTCTTATCTCTTTTTCTTTTTGCCATTTATATTACCTCCTTTTTTCGGGGTACCCCAAAACACAAATTGTGTTTTGGGGAAACTGAGCAACCGCCTAACATACGAGTCGGAGGGCGAGTTGCGAAGTGGGGCTGGGCTTCTGCCCGAACAGCGTGCCGTCAGGGCGGCACAATGCGGCAGACGGACAGCCGGACGCTATGCTTGCCCCAGACCAAGTCTGGGAAAATTCTCAAAGTCCCGCGCTCGAGAATTTTCAGGGATATTGGAATAGTAGTTGATTATCCGGTTCCGTATTCCATTCTTACAATTTCATCTGCTGTATAACACAATGCATTATATAGTGCAGTTACAATATATGGAACAGGCCTTCTGACTTGAATTTCAACTCTGCCATTAATCATTTTTCTCGGCATATTATTATCGACATAGACGATATGCTCATAGCTGATATTTTGTAATCGTTCACGAACAATTTCACGAGGAATAATTTCACCGCCAACTGAAATTGATTTTGAATTAAACATAATTTCGATTGCAGTTTCATAATTATTTTTCGATAATCCTTCGAGTCTATATGTTTCTGCCTGTTCCATCACATCCTTTATTGATGATAGATGGTTATTAATAAAATAATTATTATTTATATTTAAGTATTTATTGCAGCCGTCCGACACACAACCTTGTTCTTCTTGCACACTATCGGGTAGGTCGTCTTGTACACAAGGTGTGGTATCTTCGGTGGTCTCATCAACCTTGACAGTAGTTTTTTCACACACCACATAGAGATTTGAACTCGCACTTCCGTCAGCATTTTTCCGCTTCTCTTTTTTGATAAGTCCAAGGTCAATAAGTTTCTTTATTGAGTCCTTAGCTTTCGTTTCGCTTATGCCAATTCTATCTGCAATCGTTTTATATGACGGATAGCAAGTTCCATCATTATCTGACAGCATTAAGAGATAGCACATTACTCGAAACTCGTATGTATCAATTTCTTTATTTGTAATATGTTTATTGAGCAGAATAGTAAAGTTTTCAGTATAAATTTTCATAAAAAATACACCTCCGATGAAGAATTTTATTTCTTCACCAAGGTGTATCAAGATTTAGGTTCTGGTGGTTCTACCGTGGGGGTTCAAGTCCCTTCATACGAACCTTTTTTATGGTGCGAATTAGCCCTGCGATGGAAAATCCAAGTTCCTACTTGACAAAAAGATGGAGATGTAAAAAATTTTACATCTCCATCTTTTCAAATCAATCCGTAACCTTTTTCTATTCTGTTGGCATAATAGAATTCATCTTTTTCTTCATCTACCAAAGCTTCTTCATCGGCGATTTCTTCATAAATCTTATCTTCAGGTACATCTGCCATTTCAGCATACTCACGGTCAATCATTCTTGAAAAGAGTTTATCCGCTCCGTTTTCCTTCATGCAATCAACCTCCGATTTATTCTATTATAATAGCCTCCGACTCCTCTGCTTTTTCTACCACCTTGTTTTCTTCTACAGGCGGCTTAGGCTCAGGCTGTTGCTGTGGTTTTTGCTCCGGTTTGCTTTCTGTTTGAGGTTTCTGTTCAGGTTTTGTTTCTGCCTGAGGCTTTTTCTCGGGTTTTTCCTCGGGTTTTGTTTCATTTTTTTCCTCAGTCTGTGGCTTCTTTTCCTCTGTTTCTTTTTCTTTTTTATCCTCTGGCTTCTTCTGTGGTTTTTGAGTAGTTGGCTTTTCTTCTTTTTCCTTCTTTTCCTTATTTGCTAGGGCTGAATCCTCATCCTTATTAAGAGACGAAGGCTTTTCAAGAAGCAAATCACCATCTATCTGTTCTTCTTCCTCTTCTTCCTGCTGAGGTATTTTTTCTTCTTCTTTTTCCTCTACCTTTTCAATAACGTTTGGTTCTTCCACTTCGTTTTCAGAGGAACCTGAAGTAAAGAATATGTATGAAGCGACAAAGAATACCACAAAAATTAATACTGCAGCTAAAGCAACAACAAGAACTGAAAGTGCTGTTTTCTTTTTCTTTTTAGCCTTTACCTGCGTTCTTTTCTTTGGCACTCTGTTTTCTACAAGACGATCTACAGTATCGTCATCAATTTTTCTTTTTACTTTTTTTGTTTCCATATTTGTACCTCTTCACCTTGTTTAATCTGATTTTCATATTTCTATTATATCATCTTTGTGCATTAAGTAAAGATATTTTTTTATTACGTTATCTTTAAATTTTAATTTCAATGCCTTTTCATAATATAAAATCTGATTTTTATATTTTTGAATTACTTCGTCGGGGGTTTCATATCGGTCTGTTTTATAGTCAACAAGCACAATTGTTCCGTCGCTTTTTTCATAAAAACAATCTATAATACCCTGAACGCATATTTTTTCTTCCCCCGGGAAGTCGTTTCCCAGAACACTTGCATTTTCATAAATCACGAAAGATTCCTCACGCCATACTTTTACAGCTTCTTTTAGTTCCTTGCCTATCGTACTTTTTAAAAATGCTTCTATTTTTTCATTGGATATTATATCGTATTCGTCCTTTGTTAAAACCCCTCTTTTTAAAAGACTGTCTTTTTGTTCGTTCACGCTTTCGCCGTTGAAGCTAAGATTTTGAAGCATTTTATGGTGTGCTGTTCCGTAGAAGGCTCCCTGATTTATCTTTTTTTCAAAGCTCGCCTTTTTAAGCACAATTCCTTTAGCACTTGCCTTATTTATCGCAATCACAGTTTCCCCGTTTTCGCCTGTAAGAGTTACATCTGTGGTTTTCAGGCTTGAAACAGATGTTTTATTGGGGATGTTTACTGCGTTTTTATATGGATATTCATACGCAAGCCTTGAATTTACCTCTTTATCATTTATAAATTCTTCTATAGAGGCAGATATATCAGTGGTATCATCTTCTTCATTTAAAGAAATATCGATTTTTTCATTTTTCCAGTATTTCTCCCCAATGCGGCCGCATCCCAATGCTACCATAGAAAGATAATTGCTGCACGAACGCGCTATAGCACTTGAAATTTCACTGAATGAATTGAATGTACTTACCTGAAATTCATCAAGAGTTTTACTCGTTCCAAGAACAAATAATTTTTCCCTTGCCCTTGTAAGTGCAACATATAAAAGGCGCATTTCTTCTGCAGTTTCCTCTTTCTTTTTTATAGAAGCAAGAACAGATTTCATGGGAGAGTTGTAGCGGCACCTTAAAGTTGTATTTACAACATTCATTGCCAGGTATCCGCGGGTGTTTATAACAAGTCCGCCTGCCTGAGTGAATGATGGATGGATGCTCTTTTCACATTCAGCAAGAAATACCACACCATATTCAAGACCTTTGGACTTATGGATACTCGTAATTCTTACAACATCCATTTTTTCGGAAACAAGTTTTGCTTCCGATGCTCCCAGCGAACTTCTTTTTACTTTTTCAATAAAGTTTATGAAGTTAAACAGCCCTTTATAGCTTGTTTTTGAAAATGCATCTGCCTCGTCGAGAAGCATATTCAGGTTAGCTTGCCTCATCTGCCCGTCGGGCATGGAAAGACACGATGCATAGATATCTGTTTCGTTGTATATTCTTTCCAAAAGCTGTGAGATGCTGATAAATCCTGATGCACTTCGCCATCTGTCGAGAGTTCTTTTAAACGAAGCACATTTATTTTTCAATTCATCTCTCACCAGATATTTACCTGAGCAAATTCCGTAAAATGCATCGCAAAAAGTTTTAGCTCCGCTATGCTTAATTTCCAAAAGCTCGGTTTCACTAAATAAAAACATAGGACTGCGAAGTGTGGAAGCAAGGGGAATATCACACTGTGAATTATCAATAAGGCGTAAAATTTCTATCACTCTTGAAACCTCACCCGTATCGAAAAGTGCATCTCCACCATCAAAATAGCACGGAATTCCTGCGCCCGCAAGTGCTTCTTCGTAGATTGTGGCGCGATTATTGGTAGCACGCATCAGAATGGTGATATCGCTGAATCTGATATCACGCATTTCTCCAGTTTCTTTATCCCAGATTTGCTCTTTACTTTCTATCATATTACGGATTTTTTTTGCTATAAATTCCGCCTGAGCCACAGATGAGCCACCAATGCACTCCCCTTTTTCTGCAACATAAATACAACAGTTATTTTTTTCATCAGCCTCTTTCATGAAATCGGCGCCAAATTCAAGTCGGTGCTCGCTTTTATAATCTATACCGCAAATGCTTTCTGTCATTAAATTGTCAAACACAGCGTTCACCGCATCAACAATACATTTTCTAGACCTGAAATTCTTTGAAAGAAAAATTTTTCGTTTTTCGCTCTCTTCGTTGAATGACGATTCTTTTGATTTATCCATAAATATGTACGGGTCGGCATTTCTGAAGCTGTAGATGCTTTGTTTAACATCTCCTACCATAAAGCTTCTTCCACCTGCCACAAGCGAAAACAGAAGATCTTGCATTGCGTTTGAATCCTGTGTTTCGTCAACATAAACCTCGTCGAATTTTTTTCTTATAGCCTCTCCTGCTTCTGTAAGGTTTTTTCCGTCGGCAGAAATAATCTTAAGAGCAAGATGTTCGCATGCTCCAAAGTCAATAAGTCTGCTCTTGAGCATTTTATCATAATAAATTTTATCCAGGAACCTCGCTGAAGCACAAAGTGCTTTTACCTGCAATTTCATTTCGTTGCGGATTTGTTTGCATCTATCAAGCGAAACAGAAAAAAGTGGCAGCAGTTCTTTTTCGGCAAGGGATTTCATATTTTCGCGACATTTTTTAATCTGCGTTGAAATATAAATATCGCAGTCGCGCTTTTTTCCCGATAATTTCCCAAACAACTCCTCATTTTCAAAGAAATTATATATTTCATCATAAGTGGTTAATGTTCTTATTTTTTCTATATTCAGCAAATCTTTTTCAAGGCAGTTTTCATAACCTATGTTGTTCGCTATTGAAATCTCCATTGTTTCTTTCAGAGTTTTTTCTATTCCCTTTGTAATTTCATAAAACTCTTCCATCGGATATTTATAGAAAACCGTATCTTCATACTTTGTTTTTTCTTCATCATAGGAATCTGCTATTTTATCCAGCCACCTATCAGGATATGCCGCCGATTGTGCTTTTTTATGAAGTTCTGAAATCATTGAGGTATAGTCGTATGAACCCTGCTTTGCATAAAAATCTGAATCTGCCTTGTCTGAAGCAAAGCTTTGAGTAAGTTCGTCAAATCCATTTAAAACAGAAGATAGTTCTTCTTTGAAAAATTCTTCACATAATTTCGCACTTTCAAGATTCTCTTCGTTTAGCACTCCGCCTTTTTTCTTTTCCAGAGCACAGTAAAGTGCATTTATCGTATCCTCAAGTGCTTCAAGCCGCAGAAGTGCCATTTCATTGTTATCTCCAAGAGCTATATCTGAAGGTAAATCCATCTCGTAGAAAAACTCACGTACAACACTGTAGCAGAAAGAATCAATGGTAGAAATCTGTGCTCCCGAAAGCAGTGATATCTGATTTGAAATGTACTTTCTTCTGTCTTTATCCTTTTCTTTTTGAAGATATCCTCTCAGCGTTTTTCCGATTCTTTCCCGCATTTCTGCCGCCGCAGCTTTTGTAAAAGTAACTATCAGGAATTTATCAACTGAAACGGGATTCTCAATATCTATAATTCTTTCAACAATTCTTGTGCTTAAAACCTGGGTTTTACCGCTTCCTGCCGCCGCACTGACAACAATTTGCGCAGGTCGTGCATCTATTGCTTTTTTTTGATCATCAGTCCAAATCATCAGCGGTTCCCTCCTTTAATAATTCCCAGACAGCCTCATCGTCAAGCTTATGACTTTCGTTAACACTGCAGCCCGAAAATGCCGTATCAAACCTGCATAAAGATGCATAATCACACCAGTCGCACGCTCCTTTAGTACATTTAATCGGGAATTTTCCATCGTATATGTCTTCGCACGTTTTTGCTATCACTTTATTGAGATGCTTAAACATTCGGTTAAAATCACTTATACTTGCCGTTTTTTCTGCAGCAATCACAGATTTACCGCCCATGTTGTCAAACATATTTTCTTCTTCTATAACTATTCCGCGCATTCTGCGGGCATCTTCACGCTTTTTAATTATATCTTTTTCGTCCGTATCGGGAGAAACTTCAACAATAGCATCCGTAAGGTTACAATAAAGAATTCCCGCAGGTTTATAGCCGTTCTCACATAAGTTTGACAAATAAACAAAAAGCTGAAGTTGCACACCGTTATACACGTCCGACAGTACAATTTGTTTATCACTGCTTTTATAGTCTACTATTCTTATAAACTTTCCTTCTTCTCCATTTGGAAGAGTTACGTTGTATTCATCTGCTCTGTCTATTCTACCACGGAGAGTTACCATTTTCCCATCGGGAAGCTTTATTTCAATCGGCTTGAAATCCCCGTTTTCGTCAAAGCTTATCTCGTAGCCCACCGGAACAAATTTTCCGCCCTCTATATGGCGTTTAACGGCAAAGACGCTTTGTTCGGCAACTCTTAAGAGTCTATCGAAAAGAGCTTTTATACGCGGTATATCGAGCACCGATGAATTAACATTTTTTAGAACCTCCGCTAAAATCCTCGGTGTATGGAGCCTGATAAAATGAGCATCTATACTGCTCCAGGAAAGGGGAGTTCCATCTTTATCGCAAGAGGTTTTAATGAAGCTTGAGAAGCTATCTAAAAAATCGTGCAGAAAGGATCCGCTGTCAGACACTTTCATTTCTAGCACTCTTCTCGGTTCAAGCTTCAATATATATTTTGCAAAATATGAAAATGGGCATTTGTTATAGGTTTCAAGACGGGTAATACTTGTTTTCATATTTTTCCCAACAGCTTTTTCTATAAGCTCTGTATCTATCAGTGATACCTCGTTTTTATATTCTGCCATTTTAAGTGCATAACTAAGAAGTGCACTATACTCTTTATCATCTTTAAAATAATTTGCTGCCGCACTCATTAAAGGAGAAAGCTTTTCTCCTTTTCTTTTCATATTACCAAGAGCTAAGGAGAGCTTTTCAAAAACGGCTCTCTTTACGGTTATATCATCAAGTGTATCTTTGGTTTCCAGAATGTCGTCAGTACATTCAATATCTTCAAACAAGTTAATTACTCTATTTACAATTTCAGATGGAGTTAAGGGACTTTCTCCGTTTGAAACAGGATAGCATATTGTAAGTATTTCACTTGCACATGTAAGTGCATCATAAGTAAGCATCTGTTCACTTTGTGCTTTATGAAGCACTCCCGGCGGCATTTCAATTCCAAATTTACTGAGCTCTTCTTTATCGCTTTCACTAAACAGACCGTCGCTTGTTGGAGCTGCAGGAAAAACTCCGTTATTTACGCCAACAAGGAACACACACTTTGCTCCGTGCCCCTTTATTCTGTCGATACTTCCAAGGCTGACACAGTCGGCAGATGATGGGATTGTTCCTATCTCAACTGCTTTAAGTCCTGCTTCAAGAGTAACAGAAAACTCTGAAAGCGACATTTCTGTGTTTTTAAAAACATCGCAAAAATCTGAAAACAGGTCAATCAATATATTATAAACCTGCTTTGTTTGCATTGCACACAGGTTTTCGCCATTATTCTCCAGAATTTCAGTATAATTCTCTATTTTTTCTGCAAGGGCGGTTTCTTCGAAGAATTCAAAAAGCACTTTGCAAATATCTGTTACAGATATATTTTTTTCAAGTCTGTTTTTAAGTTTTTCCAATGGATTATACACTTTTTCACGCAAAGAATTAAGGTAAGCCAGATCTTCATCTGTTACTCTTTCTCTGCCTGAATTGTTTTCGGGCGAATAGATCCCCGGTTTCAGATAAAACGGACTTTTCCACGAATACGGTCTTATCCCGCATGCCAGGGCATAGTTTTCAAGATTATCACTGTCTTCCAACGAAACAGGCGAAAACGGACTTTTTACATAACTGAAAACATTCTCATATGTAAATCCCTGAAGCATAATATTTAAAACGCTTTTTATAAAAAGAGTTACACAGTGGTCTGAAAGAGTAATCTTTCTGTCTATAAACACAGGAATTCCATACGTGGAAAATACCCTCTCGACTATATTTTTATATGTCTCGGCATCTCGGCTTACAACGGATATATCTCTATACCGATAATTGTTTTCACGCACAAGCTTAACTATCTTTTTAGCAACAAAATGTACCTCACTGTTTAGGTCTCGGGCACAAAACACAGATATTCTCCCATCGGTTCCGCTGAATTTAGCATCAATATCACTAAAATAAAATTTTTCAAGATGCCTGAGCATTGCCCCCGCACCAATCATAGCACCCTCAATGGTTTCCTCTGCTTCAACACTTATTCCTGCTTCGTGGGCAATTTCGTAAAGTTTGTTATACGTTCTTCTTACCTGAGAAAAATTATCATCCTCATCCAGACAAAGGGCAACACACACCCTGTCGGCCCTTTTCATTATACTTTTAATGCACTCCGTTTCACTTGGATCGAAATCGGCAAACTGATCTATATACACTGTTTTTCCGTTAAAATAGTCTACATCATCTTCCAGAATAATTTGCGAAAGAATTAAAAGTGAATCGTGAATATCACACTCTCCCACACTTTTAAGCTGAGATGTGTATGTTTTATACACCTCCAGCGAATCCAAAAGCTTTTTCTGAAGCAAAGTATCTTCGGTATTTTCTATGGCATAAGAAAGCTTTTCAGGTGTTACTCTATACTTTTTAAATGTTGTTATAAGTGTGGAAGCAGTTGAAGCAAACTCGCTCTTTTTCACAAGACCGCCAAAAAGCTGAAGTTTATCGGTCTTGATTGAATTGGCACAGTAGCTTACAATCATTTCAAAAGATGCATTTCCCGTAATAAACTCGGGGGCACCGTAACGCGAAAAAACAATATCGCAAAGTCTCTTAAAACTGAGCACCTGCGGACAACCAATCCCACTTATTCCGAATTTTTCAATTATTCTTTTTTCAGCAGTATAGGAAAACTGCTCGGGAACTATATACAAAGCATTTTCAGAATGCTCCATATCATTTAACATATATGTACTTTTTCCGCTTCCTGCTCTGCCTTTTATTATCTTAAGCGACATATAAAACACCTCTCTTTTATTATAACCGCTTTCATATCACGTTTCAATAGGAAAATATAAATGAGAATGTTTTAAATATCAGAATAATTATCCACCCGCATAGCGGGTGGTTTTTCCTTTTCGGGCATAGCCCTAATGCTACTGGCAACGCACAAGTGCGTTTTTGGGTTGGCCTGCCAGCCATGCATTTTTTACTTGCTACCCATAAATGGGTTATTTTTT
>JAFVPB010000066.1 GCA_017505525.1 Clostridia bacterium | reverse complement strand
TTTCCAACAAATTATTTGTGCTATACTGCAATATTACAATAATAATTTGCTTTTTGGAATATCTTGTACTTCGTTATCTGCTCATCGGTTAACCTTTTTTGAACCACGCGACTATCGCGTGGTTTTCGTTATACAAAAAAAGGGGTGTTTAAACACCCCTTTTAATTTTATTTAGGTATAATCAATGCCTTTCCTTCAGTTATTTCTTCTTCCGATTCCATACCGTTTGCCATTAATATTTCTTCACCTGAAATATTATGTTCCTTCGCTATATGCCACAAACCTCTCTGGTCGTTTGCATATGAAACTATAATAGAAGGCCTTTTTACAGGTGTATACTCTGTTTCTTTTGCATCAAGTACAATTTCGGTTTCGCTGTAACGAACACATTCTGTTTTAATTTCAAGACTTGTGCGTATTTCAACGCTTTTATCACCACCAAGAGTATAGCTGAGTGTTTTTACGGTGCACTCGGCATTGGGAATCAGCGAACAATCCATTATGTCGCCAAGCACTGAAAAATCAATGTTTTCCTTGTAGCTATATATGGGTGATTCCTCGTCTTTACTTAAATAAAGAATATAAATTTCACTGTATCCGCTTATTTTTATTTTATCTCCCTCTGCCTCGCAGCTTTCTATAAACGGACGTGCAACAACTCTGTATACTGTATCGATTGGAGAATGGGTTTCGGGAAGGTTTATAACTTCCTTAAGATTCACCTGATTTACAAGTGTTTTTTCCACCCCCGAAACCTCAATAGTGCTTGTTTTACATTCTAAAGCTCCACGCGGTATGTAGGCATCGGTTATACATTCCTTAGCGATTGTTACAAATCCTAAAACTCTGAAATGAAGTTCGGCATTAATATCGATAATTCGAAGATTTCCTTCAGAATCCTCACAAGCTACAACCTGAAGATCTTCAATTTTCGCGGTGTAATCGGTGCTCATATCCGCTCTTAAACCTGAAACATCAAAAACGTTTGCAAACGGGAGCTCGCTTTCCATAAAATCGATACCGTTTTCTGAAACATATAAAGTTGTAACGGAAATATTTCCTTTTACTATTGCTTTATCATCAATTATCTTAATATCGCTGTCGGTAATTTTTGATTCCGTTTTAAGTATTTCCTTTATATTTAGTTTACTCTGCGAAAGCTCGAAGCTGTCTTGTATGTTTGCATTACTTTCTCCGTGAGATGCTATAATTGTTGAGGAAAGTTTTTTCTTTTTAACGCATGCGCCCTCAATATCTGATACAAATTCCACATCTTTTGAAGAGTAAACCTTAACCTTGCCGGTGAGCACCGCTTTAACGGTAAGTTTTCTGCAGTTTGCTATATTATAGCTTAGGTTTCCCACATCAATGTCGGCAATTGTAAGCATATTTTCCACAATTGCACTGTTTTGGAAAAGGTTTGAAAAAACGCACGAAGTATCAATTGCTTTTACGCTTTTTTCCTCATCATCTGCAAGATAAAGAATGTTTAGCTTTACTATGCCTGAAACTATAACCCTGTCGTTCTGGGTTTCGCAATTAGTAACCTTAACTCTTGCACTAAGCTGAAGCACCTTTAATATATCGGGTTTTGAATCGGGAACAATCACATCGCATTCTGTAGAAAAATCATTTTTAATTCGGCATACTGCACTGCATACGGAAAGGCTGTCGTTCTTAATATTAATTTCCATAGTTCATCCTCCTTACAAAATGAATATATTCACAAATGATGTTAACTATTCCACAAATATACTTTTTCTCAAAAAAACAGATGTTCAAAGCTTTTACGCCTTTAAACATCTGTTTCTTGTCCATTTCTTATTTTATAAATGCAGCCATTATGCCTGTTATCCCATTATCATAATAAAACAGGTATGCTATATTTGAGTTCTTAATCATTTCGCAAAGACCGGGTGCCGCACCGCTTGGTTCAAACGCCGCCACAACACCGATGCACACATAAGATATAACAATTCCGCTTAGTGCCCCTACCAATGCTCCAAGCAAGGCATTAGCCTGTTTGATAACGGGAAGCTTTGTTCCCACATTCAACATAACAATGGCTATTTTAATAATAAGCTTCGATGATATTGCCACCAAAAGAAAGCTTATCGCACTTATAAAAAGCATAGTTGCAATTCTTGCTGCTCCTTCGCTTACAGCTTCGCTTCCCATAAGCATCGAAAAAATTCCTTCCTGCTCTCCCATTGGCGGATTACTTTCAAAATATTTATTTACCGCCTCACTTATGTTTTCTCCAAATTGCGAACCTGCTAACCATTTTGAAACAGGATGATACAAAATCACACCCAGTATCAAAGAAGCAAAGGTAGATGCAAACCCTACAAGCGAGCGCATCAATCCGCGTTTAGAGCCTACATAGGCAGTAAGGCCGACAATTAAAATTACTATGATATCTGCCACAAAAAGACCTCCCAAAGTATTTTGTTAAGATATAATCTGAACATTTGAATTTCCTAATACAAACAGATGATTATCATCTGCAAAAAATTCCACTTTCTTTATGCTTGAGTCAGCTTCAAGAGTTTCTTTATTCTTTAGTCTTTCGTTTGTTATATAAAGTTTTTTCCCGAAAGCAAGGGCTATCTTGTTTTTGTTTACTGCTATATCATCTAAAATTGAATTTATATTGCGTTTTGCAATAACGCTGCCCAAACGGTTTATAACCTCAACTTCTGTAGAATTCCCCTTTACTCCGCTTCCCGCTGCCGAAAAAGCAAGTACCATATTATCCGGTTCTGTAAGATCAGCTTTAAGAAGATTTCTTCCTTCGTAGTTGTATTCCCATTTCTTTGATCCGTTAGAGTTAAAATAAACCAACTTGTTACTTCCAAGTGCCGTATATGTTCCGCTTCTGTAGAAATCTACAACATAAAAGATTTCCGATTCAAAAACTTCTTCTTTTTCCACTTGGGCATTTGTTATGTCTATAAGTGAAAGCTTTCCCTGCATAATGTTTTCTTTCGCATCAACGGAGGTGAAAACAATTTTATTGTTATCGCTGTTTATATCTCCATCGAGGAATTCACTTTCGCTGAGGTTCCACTTAAATATTGCCTCTCCCACACGGTTATACACAGTAAGTTCACTGCTGTAGCCCTCTTTTTCAGTGGCAACAAAAGAGTATCCGTTTCTGTTTACCTTTGCTCGGATAATCCTGTTTTCTGTTGTGATTTTATAATATTCTTTCTGCCCTTTTTTAACTGTTATTTCTTTCCCTTCATCTCCGTAACAAAGGAAATATTCTCCATCGGAATGCACTACAGGATTTGATACTGCAATGCTTTCCGTTTCTTTTTTTCCGTCCTTTTCCGTTAATTCAAGGGTATTTGATGTGATGCTTATAACTTTGTCTCCCACCTTTGCAATCACTCTCCCTGAAACGCCGTCAGTGATATTTTCAGCACTTCCAAACTCTTCTTCAGCCTTTTCTGATTCTGATTTTCCAAACTTAAGAAAATCCCTGTCGCGGTTCTGATAGAAAATAATTGCAATTAATGCAATAAGGACTAATATTGCAACTACGTTTTTTAAAATCACTTTAATCTTTCCCATATGTAACCTCCACAAGCATAAGTCCCTGAGGGGGAGCTGTTATTCCCATAAGTCGCCTGTCTTTTTTTTCTAAATATTCTTTAACGTTTTCCTTTGTGAGCTTTCCATTTCCCACGTAAACAAGCGTTCCTGCAAGAATACGCACCATATTATACAAAAATCCGTCGCCCTCTGCCCTGATTGTTATTATATTTCCCTCTTTTTTTAAGCTAAGCTCCATAAGATTTCTCACAGTACTTTTTACCATGCTTCCCGCGGCACAAAATGCCGCAAAATCGTGCTTTCCCTCGAGAATTCGTGCGGCTTTTTTCATTTCCTCAAAATCGAGCTTTATTGGATAGTGCCACACATTTCTTCTTAAATTGGGATCACATACAGGAGCATTGAGAATTTTATATTCATATGCCTTTTTTAGTGTGCAAAAACGCGCATTAAAGTCATCGGGAACCTCACAGCACTTATATGCTCTTATATCATCAGGAAGTAAGGTGTTTAAAACAGTTGGGATTTTATCTGTAGGAATTGTGGTTTCACCTTTAAAAGAGCACACATACTCTTTTGCGTGAACACCTGCATCAGTTCGCGAGCATCCCGTAACATCTGTTTGCTTTCCAAACATTCTAAAAAGCGCATTCTCCATAACTTCCTGAACGGTTATGCCGTTTTTTTGCCGCTGCCACCCGTGATATTCAGTTCCGTCATACGCCATGGTTAATTTATAATTCATTACTGCACAACCTTTATAACAATGAGCACTGCGCATAAAACTATCAGAGCAATCAGTGCATATAAATCATTTTTAGTAAAACGGTATCTTCTGTAGCTTGTTCTTTCTCCATCGCAATTATAACAACGGCACTCCATAGCCGTTGCCAACTCATCAGCACGGCGGAACGAGCTTACAAAAAGCGGAATTAAAATGGGCACCATTGCCTTTACACGCTTTAAGATATTCCCATTTTCAAAATCTGCCCCACGCGAGGTTTGGGCCTTTATAATCTTATCGGTTTCCTCTAGGAGCGTTGGGATAAACCTAAGCG
The DNA here is from genome assembly GCA_017505525.1 of Clostridia bacterium. Classification (GTDB taxonomy): domain Bacteria; phylum Bacillota; class Clostridia; order UMGS1883; family UMGS1883; genus UMGS1883. The sequence goes on along the minus strand of JAFVPB010000066.1, from coordinate 54,329 downwards.
CTATACTTATCATCATTACGAAAACCGATATTGGCACACCCATCTTTTTTAGGGGTGATAAAAGCACCTCAAGTCCGCCTGAAAGAACTGTAGGCGATGTGGTAAGCGTTAAAAGTGATGTGCCTACAATTAAAAGAACAATTCTGAGTGCCATTTTAACAGAAAGCACCAAACCTTCTAAAGTTACATTAAGCTTTCCGACTGTGAAAAGCACTGTTTCACCCTGAGTAGTAAAAAGATTTAAAAGCGCTGTGATAACAACTATTATCATTATTGGCTTTAGTCCCCTGAGCATAAACTTAAATGGAACGTGCGATGAATATACCATTACAAAGGTAAAAACAAGAACGGCAAAATACATCGCTGCCGAATCTATCACAAAAAGTATTACCATATAGAAAATTGCCCATAAAATCTTTGTTCGTGGGTCCATTCTGTGAATTACAGAATCTGTGCTGTAGTATTGACCGATTGTAATATCACGTATCATTTTCCCACCCCCAATTTCTGTGTGATGGTATCATAAGCCTCTTTCAAAGTGAAAATGTCGCTTCCGATATTCATTCCGCCACTGTTTAAAAGCGAAACCACCTGTGCTATTTCAGGTATTTCAAGTCCGCATTCTTTTAGTGCTTTTTGCGATGAAAATATTTCCTTAGGCGATGCATCTTTAAATTTCACGCCGTGGTTAAGCACAATAATTCTCTGTGCATGCTCACTCAAATCTTCCATACTGTGAGAAATAAGAATTATTGTGGTGTTTTCTTCTTTTTGTATTTTATGAAGCTCTTTTAAAAGCCTGTGCTTGCTTTTTGGATCGAGTCCTGCGGCAGGTTCGTCAAGAATAAGCACTTTGGGTTCTGTTGCAAGCACCCCCGCTATTGCAACTCTCCTTTTCTGCCCTCCCGAAAGTTCAAAAGGCGATGCCTCAAATAACTCCTCACCAACACCTGCCAAAAGTGCGCTCTTCCTCACGCACCTGTCGATTTCTTCTTCGCTTAGCCCTTTATTTTTAGGACCAAAAGCTATATCTTTATAAACTGTTTCTTCAAAAAGCTGGTGCTCGGGATATTGAAAAACAATCCCTACGCGACGCCTTAAAGCACGGCAAGCCTCTTTATAATCTTCGATTTCCTCACCATCAATAAAAATTCTTCCTTCACTTGGAGTAAGAAGACCTGCGAGAATTTGCGCAACCGTTGATTTTCCGCTGCCTGTGTGCCCCGCAATTCCAATAAACTCGCCTTGTTCAAAGCCAAAGCTTACATTTACAAGTGCAGTATCTTTTGCGAGATTATCGGCTGAATAAGAATAAGAAAGGTTTTTAACCTCTATTATATTGCTCATTTTTGCACCTCCCGCTTTTTAAGGCAGGCAAGAATTTCTTCGGCACACTCCTCGGGTGTTAGCGCATTTGCTTCCACATCGAAGCCTGCATCTTTAAGCGCATGCAAAAGAAGTACTGATTGAGGTGCATCAAGCCCTAGTTCCTTAAGCTTTTCCACGTTTTTAAAAACTTCTCTTGGCGAAGCATCCATTTCAATCTTACCTTTGTTCAGCACTATAACTCTTGAAGCGCATACAACCTCGTCCATATGATGAGTAATCATAATAACGGTTATATGCTTTTCCTTGTTAAGGCGTATGATTGTATCCATAACCTCGCGCCTGCCCACAGGGTCGAGCATTGCGGTAGGCTCGTCGAAAATTATGCACCTGGGCTCCATTGCCAGAATTCCTGCGATTGCAACGCGCTGTTTCTGTCCGCCTGATAAAAGGTGCGGTGCACGCTTACGCAAATCGTACATATTAACTGCAATTAAAGCTTCTTTCACTCTTTTGTGCATTTCTTCATACTCTATACCAAGATTTTCAAGACCAAAAGCAACATCTTCTTCCACCGTGGTTGCCACTATCTGATTATCGGGATTCTGAAAAACCATTCCTGCATTTTTCCTTAAGGCAAAAAGCTCTTTCTCGTTTTTTGTATTTATTCCGCAAACAACCACTCTTCCACCCATAGGCAGAAGTATTGCATTAAGATGCTTTGCAAAGGTGCTTTTTCCGCTTCCGTTCTGACCTATAACGGCAACAAAGCTTTCATCTTCTATATCTATATTCAGTTTATCAAGCACAACCTTTTCTTCCCCATCTTTTCTGTAGGAAAAAGAAAGGTCGCGAATCTCAACTATGCTCATAAAATTCCCTCGATTACTTTTTCTCCCATCTTCCTGTTGCTCCGCACGGAAGAATCATTTCCGAAGATGTGATCGGAAGCCCTATTTCGCTTGCTTCCACCTTTCCCTCGGGCAAGCTAAGCTTCATAAGATTAGTTAAAACCGTTGGAGAAAGACCCGTTGTATAAGAATTAATTATAAAGAATAAAGGATCATCACTTAACAAAAGAGCGCATCTACGCACAAAGGTGCAGATTGAATCTTCAATTTTCCAAACCTCTCCGCCCGGTCCTCTTCCATAGGACGGGGGGTCCATAATGATTGCATCGTATGTATTACCGCGCCTTATTTCACGCTCGACAAATTTCATGCAATCGTCTACAAGATATCTGATGGGAGCATCCTGAAGTCCGCTTGAACGGGCATTTTCTTTTGCCCACTGCACCATTCCCTTTGATGCATCAACATGAGCTACGCTTGCGCCCGCTTTAGCGCAAGCCACAGTTGCTCCGCCCGTATAGGCAAAAAGGTTAAGCACCTTTGCACCTTTGCGAGCGCGAATTTTTTCCATCATATAATCCCAGTTCACTGCCTGTTCGGGAAAAAGGCCTGTGTGCTTGAATCCCATCGGCTTGATGTTGAACGTAAGCTCTTTATATTTTATCTGCCACTGCTCGGGCACTTCTTTTTTATATTCCCATTTTCCGCCGCCGCTTGAAGAACGGTGGTAGCGGGCAAAAGCTCTGTTCCACTGTGCGGGCACTGTTTTTTCGTCCCATATAACCTGTGGGTCGGGTCTTGCAAGGAATATATCTCCCCAACGTTCAAGCTTTTCTCCGCTTGCAGTATCAATACATTCGTAGTCTTTCCAACTATCTGCTATCCACATAAAATCAAACCTCAAAATCTTCCAAACTATACTTATCAGAATACACAAAGCCAACAAGGTCGGGACCGCCGTGGCATCCGATTACTGCGCCAACATCATAAAAAACTGTTTTTGCCTCCGGAAAGCTTTCCAGAATTTCATTTTTGAGTTCCTCTGCCTTTTCGAGCTGCACAGTATTGGGTATCATTACGGTATGTCCGTTAAGGTCTGCCCCATTGTCGATTGCTTTACCTACAAGCTTTTTCCACACTCGCTTGCTTCCGCGAAGCTTATCCTTCTGAACTACAACTCCGCCCTCTACACCAAGCACCGGCTTAATATCAAGCATATTTGCAATAACAAGCGTTGCAGCATTTATTCTTCCGCCCTTTTTAAGGTGCTCTAATTCTCCAACAACAAAATATTGCTGCATAGTTGTAAACGCATCCTTAAGATAAGAAACGATTTCTTCCTTATCTTTTCCCTCGTTAAGCATTTTTGCTGCATGAATTACGGGAGCACCATACATACTGCTATAGCCCTGTGAATCAAGCACCGTAATTTCTCCGCCACGCTCGTCCATAATCTCCTGCGCGGTGAGTACCGCATTCTGATACATTCCGCTTCCCGTTGAAGATATTGTAACCACAATAAGATTATCGTTTCCGTTATCGTATTCTTCATTAAACACCTCTTCAAACTGAATTGGAGTTACCTGCGATGTTTTTGGAACATTTTCATTTTCACGAAGCTTTTCGTAAAATTCTTTAATACTTAAATCTATTCCGTCGCGATAATATGTTTCCCCGTCAAATGTATAGCTGATGGGAACAATTCTTATCCCCAGTTTTTCTGCAGTTTCTCTTTTAATATCGCTGCCGCTGTCTGTAATAATTTTTAAATTTCCCATTATTCTCCCTCTTCTTTCTTCTCTTTTTCAATGGTTATCATTTCCTGTTGTGCCTTAAGAAGCGAAGCATATATACCATTTTTCTTCATAAGCTCGCTATGTGTCCCCTCTTCGGCAATTTTTCCATCATCTATAACAATAAGCCTGTCGGCATTTTTAAGGGTAGAAAGGCGGTGCGCTATTGCAAAAACCGTTTTACCCTCAGTAACATTTTTAAGTGCCTGTTGGATTTTTATTTCTGTTTCCGTATCAACAGAGGCAGTTGCCTCGTCGAAAACTATAATTTTAGGATTAGCGGCAATCGCCCTTGCAATTGAAATTCTCTGGCGTTCTCCGCCCGAAAGCTTGTGGCCTTTTTCTCCCACATAAGTATTATAACCATCGGGAAGTTTCATTATAAAATCGTGGGCATTAGCTTTTTTCGCCGCAATAATGCAGTCTTCAAGTGTTGCATCAGGAGAAGCGTATTTTATATTACTAAGAATTGTTCCGCTAAACAAATAGCTTTCCTGAAGCACAACGCCCAAGGATGCTTTATACTTATTTTCATCATACTCTAAAAGGTTAATTCCATCGAGCAGTATTTTTCCCTTATCGGGATTATAAAGGCGCATAACAAGATTTATCATAGTGCTTTTCCCAGCGCCGCTGTGGCCGACAAGACCAATCATTTCACCTTTTTCCACACTGCTTGTTATATTTTTCAAAACCTTTCTGTAGCTTTTATATCCAAAGGTTACATTATTAAAATCAAATTTACCGCTGATATCGTGCGCCTTTTCTTCTTTTTCTTTAATTTCTTCGTCTGCCTTATCAAGAAGCTCAAACACTCTCTGCGAGCTTATTGTAGCCATCATAAAGTGGCGGGGCAAATTACTGAACCACTCGAGCTTTGCGTATAAATAGCTTCCGTAAGTTGAGAACTGCACAAGTTCGCCAAGCGACATACTCTTGTTGATAACACTGAATCCGCCATATAAAAGAACCAAGAAACTACCAAAACTCATTAAAAAGCGAATGAGCGGAAACACAGTGTATACATATTTTTCGTTTTTACACGTTAAATCCCTCACTGATGCGGCAGTATCACGGAAACGGTCTATCTCGTCGTCTTCCCTGCCAAAAACCTTTACCACCTTAATACCGTTTAAAACATCGGTTATTCTGTTTGTTAAAACATCCATCTTACGCCACTGCCTGCCATAGCGCCTTCTTATGCTTTTTCTTATTATATTTACAAAATAAAGAGATACAGGCATAGGAACAAATATTAAAAGGGCCATTTTGTAGTTGATTGTAAATGTTATAATTGCTATTGCAAGGAATAAAAACAATTCGTTCACTGCCATTATTGCAATATCCTGAACAAACGACTGTATGCGCTGAGTATCATTGTTGATACGCTGCATAAGATCTCCCGCCTTTTTTTCTTCAATAAAGCCAAGAGACATTTTTTGCAGTTTTGAATAAATATCATTTCTTAAATCACGCACTAAAAGGTTGCTCGCCTTTGACGAAATAATATCGCGTACAACATTAATCACAGTTGTAATAACACTTAATAAAACCATCAGCAAAACAATTATTAAAAGTCTTCCTATAGTGGGTGTTTTTGAAACAAGCACATCGTTTACAAGATGCTTGTTAAGCATTGGAGTAACAACTGTAACTATACTCGTTATCCAGAACAAAACAAGCAATGCTATATAAAGTGGTCTGCAACTTTTTGAAAGAGCCCATATGCGCTTTATCATCATAAATTTATCACTGCAGTGGCGACATACCGTTGTTCCCCGAAGGAAAGGTCTTCCGCACTTGGGGCAGCACTTTTCATCACTGTGAACATTATTGTATTTTTTTACTTCAGCCTTTTCAATAATATCGTTAATCAATTCTGCCGCTGCGCTGAACTTTTCAATGTGGCACATCGAAAAACGTACTAAAAGCCTTCTTGTATCTTCCGTAAAGGCTTCAAGTATTGCGTTTCCAACGTATTCTCCGCAGCAAACCTTTTTCAGTGAGTTTATTTTTAAAATAAGTACAACTCTGCCTTCCTCCAGAGCACAAACACTCTCTTTGGTTACAGCAAAAATTCCGTTTACGTATTTTCCCTGTGCATTTAAGTCGTACGGGGACGAGAAAAGAATTTCTTCTTTGCCGAGCGCACGGCTTAAAGCATCACTGTATTCAGTTTTAGCCGTTGCTTCGGGCATTTTCGTTCCTCCTGTCAGATCCAGATTTCAATTACTTTAACAGCTTTATCGTTTATCTTCGTTATATCGGGAATTATATATCTGTTGCCAAACACATCTGTAAGCATAATTTTGTTATTACCTAAGTTCAAAAGGTTCGATCCCATATCGTTCACTGTAAACTCTGCTTTTCCCGCAGTTGTTTCCACTTTCCATATAGAGTTTGCAAACTCTTCCTCTATGCTTTCAACCTTTGTTATTTCTGGAACAAAATATCTTTTTTCAAGTTCGCGCAAAACAATCTCCTGTTGCAGAGCATTAAACGCTGAAAGTTTTCGTATTATACCGATTTCGTTGTTTTTATCTCTTCTTTCGTAGTTTTCTGTTCTTACGGAGAGGAACTCGTCCTTGTATTCAAGAGGGAACATTCTTAAAACTGCCACTCTGCCATAATCCTTTTTGTTATCGCGATATGCTATAAGGCCAGTTTCAAGCTCGTAAAACTCTCCGTTTTCGGGGGACAAATAGTTCAATTCGTTCACTTCTCCACCTCCGTATAATCTAAAGCATGAATTTGCTTTTCAACCATTGATTTATAGATGCCGTTTTCAATATCCATAAGCTCTTTGTGAGTTCCGCATTCAACAATCTTTCCATCTTCAACCACTGCCAGGCGATTGGCATTTCTGAGGGTTGAAAGGCGGTGTGCTATGGCAATCGTTGTTCTTCCCTTGATTAATTCTTCAATAGCCTGTTGAATTTGCTTTTCCGTTTGAGTATCAAGCGAAGATGTTGCCTCGTCGAGAATTAAAATTGCAGGGTCCATTAAAATTGCACGTGCTATGCTTATTCTCTGCTTTTCTCCGCCCGAAAGGTCGATCCCGTTTTTACCAATCTGCGTATCGTATCCGTCGGGAAGTGCTGTTATAAATCCGTGTGCATTTGCCTTTTTAGCCGCATCTATAATTTCTTCAAATTTCGCATCTGGCCTTCCGTATGCAATATTTTCTTTTATAGTACCCGAGAATAAAAATGTTTCCTGAAGTACCATTGCAATATTTGAATGCAGGCTTTCACTTTTTATTTTTTTAACGTTTATGCCGTCAATCAGAACCTCGCCATCGGGCACATCGTAAAGGCGGGTGATTATATTTGTTATAGTACTTTTTCCGGCACCGCTGTGGCCGACTAAGCCAAGCATTTCTCCGCTATGTATTTTAAGCGAAACATTTTTAAGAACATTTCTGTTTGGCTCGTATGAAAAAGTAACGTTTTTTAATTCGATTTCCCCGCGCATTTTCTTAATTTCAATGGGATTTTCGCTTTCTTTAATATCACGCTCGCGGTCAGTAACTTCGAAAATACGCTGTGCACTGTTCATACAGTTTGTCCACCAGTCGAAAGTTTTTACCATAAAGTTTACGGGATTATATAAAAGCTCAAGGTATCCAACAAAGCTCATAAGTTCGCCGAACGTGAGCTTGTCCGAAATCACCTGCGAACCTCCAAGGCCCCATACCATAAGACCGCCCGCCGTCATAATCCAGCTAAGAAGCGGAAAAACCTTTGCAGAAGCAATACCCTCACGCACTCTGTTCTCGTAAAGGGCATTGCTTATCTCTTTAAATTTCCTTGTTTCGTGTTCTTCGCGCCCGAATGCCTTAACCACCCTTATTCCCAAAAGAGTATCGTTAATAGCAGAGTTCATATTCGAGCTTCTTCTCCACGTATGCCACTTAAGTTTTTTGAATTTTCTTGCCGAGCTTTTTATTATAAATGCAATAAGCGGTACAGGTATTAAAACTGCTATTGAAAGAAGTGGATTTGTTATAAAAAGCACCAATCCCACAATCGCAATAGTAAGAAAATTAATTATGAAATTGGGAAGTCCATCGTTTAAGAAATACTGAATATCAAGAGCATCACTGTTTATTCTGTTAAGCAGATTTCCCGTACGCTTTGAGGTAAAAAAGCTCATCCCAAGCTTTTGCATCGATTCAAATACTTCTGTTTTTATATCGTATATTATCTTTCCCGATATTCCTGCTCCCACACGCCCCTGCACTATTCCGAAAACAACTGTGAGTGCGTTAACACCTATAAATACAAGCACAAACGGGAAAATTTTTCCGTAGAACATACCGCCCTCGGTTAAAACCTCGTCGTATAAAATTCTTCCCGTAAGATACGGTTTTACAACGTTTACAAGACTCGACAGGATAATTATTGCAATAACTGTGAAAAGCTCTGCCTTATAGCGTGGGACATAAGAAAGCACTCTTAAAAACAGCTTTTTTCTGCCTTTATTTATAAATTCATCTTTTTCGCCTACATAGTCGGGACGCTTTTGCATTTCTTCTGTGTTTTTAACTGTTTTTCTTACAAAAGATATGAATTCTTCTGCCTTTTTTGCCGTGGCAAGCGAGAACGAGGCAAACGGAGCTGCTTCTTTATTTTCGCTAATCATTATGCTACCCGATGAAACATAGGTTTCTGCAAATATATCATCAATCAATGAATATTCCTTAAAAATTACATCTCCATCAGGAATAATCGAGTAAACACCTTTTTTATGTGCTATGAGATAGCTTTCTCCCAAAAAAGATGATGACGTCATATCATTTTTCACCCAGAAAAGCACATCTTCTTTTTCTATTCCAAGCCTTAAAAGAAGCTCTGAGGGTAAAACCTCTTTTTTAATTTCATTTTTGCTTTTTTTTCTTTTCACGCCATCACCCACTTTCCCATTTTAGTATTACATCTTATTATATACTTTTCACTCCTAAAAATCAATATATTTACAATAAAAAAGCAAGGCATTTAAAAACATTTTTAAGTGCCTTGCTTAACCTTTTCTCTTCTCTCTTTACTTTTCTCTTTTTACTTGTTTATTCGATGATAGATTCATCGGATAAACATTGCATCTCCGAAGCTGAAAAATCTGTATTTCTCCTCCACTGCGTGTGCATAGGCATTAAGCACATTATCTTTTCCCGCAAGTGCGCTTACAAGCATCACAAGAGTAGATTTGGGCAGATGGAAATTCGTTATAAGTGCATCGGTAATTTTAAATTCATATCCCGGGTACATAAAAATATCGGTTTCGCCGCTTTTTGCCATCAGCACTCCGTTTTCCGTTGCACTTTCAATAGTTCTGCAACTTGTGGTTCCCACGCAGATTACCCTTTTGCCCTGTGCCTTTGTATCATTTATTATTTTTGCCGTTTCTTCATTGATACTGTAATACTCGGAATGCATCTTGTGTTTTGTAACATCCTCTACCTTTACGGGACGGAACGTTCCAAGCCCCACGTGAAGCGTTACAAATGCAAGCTTAACTCCCATCTTCTCAATTTCTTCAAGAAGCTCTTTTGTAAAGTGAAGCCCCGCCGTAGGTGCAGCCGCACTTCCCTCGTGCTTTGAATAAACAGTCTGGTACCGCTCTTTATCCACAAGCTTTTCCTTAATATAGTGCGGAAGCGGCATTTCGCCAAGCTCATCAAGAATTTCCTCAAAAACTCCGTCATACTTAAACCTTACTCTTCTGTTGCCGCCTTCCAAAACATCGATAACCTCTGCCAAAAGCTTTCCACCGCCGAATTCAAATTCAGCACCGATTTTTGCTTTTCTTCCCGGTTTCAGTGCAACCTCCCATTCATCGATGTTGTAGCGGTGCAAAAGCAGAAATTCAATAAATCCGCCCGTTTCCTTTTTGTTGCCGTAAAGCCTTGCGGGAATAACGCGCGTATCGTTAAGCACAAGGCAATCTCCTTCTTTAAGGTGCAACAAAATATTTTTAAAGCAATCGTCTTTATATTCTCCGCTTTCCTTATCAAGCACCAGAAGCCTTGAAGCAGTTCTGTCTTCAAGGGGATGCTGCGCAATCAGTTCCTCAGGCAAATAATAGTCAAATTCTTCTGTGTTCATTCTTTACTCCAATTCTATTCCTGTGAAATAATGTTTTAAAATATCTGTATAGTTAAATCCGTTTTCAGCCATACCACGGGCACCCCACTGACTCATTCCTACGCCGTGGCCGTAACCTCCTCCGTTTATAATATAAGTATCGGCAGGAATAGGTGTGCTTTTCATATTAATCTGCGCTATATTTCCGTTGCCATCAATCACGCTAAAGGTTTCTGCCAAAAAATTTTGTGCACCATTTGTTATATAAAACGGACCCGACATATCGCCGATTGTGGTATATAAGCTTGCCGCACTTTGACTTTCATTTGATTCAATAGTAAATTTCTGGCTGTAGAGCCCAAGAATTGTTCTGCACTTTTCAAGCTTTACGCTGTAGGAGTTGCTATCTCCCACAAATGTCATTTTGGCAACTCTGCCCGATGGTGTAATCTCGTCGAGAGTTATATTCTGAAGATTGCCTATTTTTGCCCCTGCTTTTGAAAGCTTTGCTTCTATTTCCTCTTTTGTAAGCGTTACACTCCATTTATACCTCGATGCTTTTTCAGGGTTTTCATACGGATCGTCAACGGCTTTAAGATAGCCATGAACTGAACCCCACACGTTTTTCACGTCTTCAGTTTTACCACCGCTTGTAGCATAGAAGTAAAGCGGTACCACCTTTCCTCCATACGTTGCCAGAACGCCTTTTGTTGCCTCTGTTGCTTTTCTTGTATTTTCGTGTTCTCCGGCTATTCCTGCGTAAACCTGACAATGCGTTGTACTGCAAACATCAAAATTATATCCCTTGTGCGAATTGCCACGGCATACCGCAAAATTTCGGGCACATACCGCCTGCGCCTTCAATGCCTCCTGTGGCCATGAATAGCTCATTTCCTTACCGAGTACGCTTGCAATATAATCTTCAGTATTAACAACATTTAAAACCGTCATTAATCCGTTTTTTTCTTTTTCAAGAAGTATGTATCCCCGATATTTTGTTCCTCCGCAGCTGATTGTTTGTCCGTTTTGGGGCTGAACTGATATTTTTTCCAACCCCTGTGCATAAAATTTATCAGCGCTGTAGTAAGCAGAAACATCAGAAACAATATTAACACTTTCGTTCGCTGCGGCACTATAGAGCACCTCTCCCGTTACTGCATTATAAACCACAATCCCCCCATCAGAAGAAAAGGTCATCTCGCCGGGTGCATTTGAGCCGTATTTTATACCTACCTGAAGAAACTCTCTATATTCTGCAGCACAAACACCAGCACCCAATCCAACAAGGATCAAAGCCGTTATAAACACTGCCAAAATCCGATTTTTCATAATTTCCACAATCCTTTCTCTATTATTTTTCGACACAAATACACAAAATCCTTTATTTTTTTAACGTTTTAACCGAAAAAAATTGACACAGGAACTTTATGGTGGTATAATACTTAGGAACTTTTTTTAGATTTACTTCATATTTTAAAAATGTATATTTTTTGAGAGGAATGAAATATTATGAAAAAAATCAGTGTAGCAGTTGTTGGTGCAACAGGAATGGTTGGAAGAACTTTCCTTAAGGTTCTTGAAGAAGAAAAGCTTCCTGTAGATAAATACTACTTGTTTGCATCAAAACGCAGCGCCGGTCAGAAAATAAATTTTATGGGAGAAGAGCATGTTATTGAAGAGCTTACTGAAACCTCTTTCGACCGCGGAATCGATATTGCACTTTTCAGCGCAGGTGGTTCAACAAGCGAAAAATTTGCTCCTATAGCAGCTTCAAAGGGTTGTATTGTAGTAGATAATTCAAGCGCATGGAGAATGGATGAAAATGTTCCCCTTGTTGTGCCCGAAGTTAACCCCGAAGACATCAAGAAAAACAAGGGAATTATTGCAAACCCCAACTGTTCTACAATACAGGCAATGGTTGCATTAAAGCCGCTTGACGATAAATATAAAATCAAACGTATAGTTTATTCTACTTATCAGGCAGTATCTGGTGCAGGTATGGGTGGTTGGAGCGACCTTGAAAACGGTCTTAAGGGCGAAGCTCCTCAGAAATTCCCTCATCCTATTGCAAACAACTGTCTTCCCCACATCGATTCTTTCCTTGACAACGGCTACACCAAAGAGGAAATGAAGATGGTTAACGAAACACGTAAGATTCTTGGCAGAGATGATATTGCAATCACTGCAACAACAGTTCGTGTGCCTGTATTTAACAGCCATAGCGAATCAATAAACCTTGAATTCCACAATTCATTTGATTTGAAAGAGCTTGTCGAAGTACTTAAAAATGCTCCCGGCGTAGTTGTTCAGGACGATCCCGAAAACAATGTTTACCCCATGGCAATCACAGCTACAGGTTCGAACGACACATATGTTGGAAGAATCCGCCGTGATTTCAGTGTTGAAAATGGTGTAAACCTTTGGGTTGTTGCAGATAATATTCGTAAGGGCGCTGCTGCAAACGCAGTGCAGATAGCACAGAAGCTTATTGAATATATGAACGACTGATTTGGAGGTAGTATTTAATGAGAACTAAATCTATTTTTACAGGTTCTTGCTGTGCAATGATTACCCCTTTTGATAAAAGCGGTAATCCCGATTGGAATTCTCTTGATAAAATAGTTGATTTCTTAATCGACAATAACACAGATGCAATCTGTGTTTGCGGCACAACGGGCGAAGCTTCAACAATGGACGATAAAGAGCACCTTGATGTGATTGAATACGTTGTAAAAAGAGTAAACGGAAGAGTTCCCGTTATTGCAGGGGCAGGGTCAAACGATACACGCCACGGTATAAACCTTGCAAAAGAAGCAGAGAATCGCGGAGCTGATAGCTTGCTTCTTGTTACTCCATACTACAACAAAGCAACACAAACAGGTCTTATAAAGCACTACAGTGCAATTGCAGACAGCGTTTCAATACCGATAATTGTTTACAATGTTCCTGGAAGAACAGGCGTAAATGTTTTACCAAAAACACTTAGCGTACTTGCAGACCATCCAAACATTGCCGCAGTTAAAGAAGCCTCTGGCAATATGGCTCAGGTTGTTGAGGTTATGCGCGATTGTGGCGACAGAATCGATATCTATTCGGGTTGCGATGAAATAAACGTACCTATAATGTCTATAGGAGGAAAGGGTGCTATTTCAGTTCTTGCAAATATTGCACCTAACGAAACCCACCAGATGTTAAGCTTTGCATTAAACGGAAATTATCCCGCAGCTGCAGCAATGCAGACGAAAGCTCTTAAGCTTATCAATGCTCTTTTCTGCGAGGTTAACCCAATTCCCGTTAAAGAGGCTATGAATATTCTTGGTTTCGATGCTGGTATCCCCCGTCTTCCTCTTTGCGAGATGGCAGACTCTAACCGCGAAATCTTGAAGAATGCTATGAAAGAATTCGGTTTAATATAAATTTTCGGGGATGTAAAAAATCTTTTTTACATCCCCAATATTTCTTAAAGGACAGGTGTTTCTTATGATAAAAATTGCTCTTGTAGGCGCAAACGGCAGAATGGGACAGGTTATAAGCCGTATGGCTGCAGACTCCGATAAGGTAGAGATAGTTTGCGGAATAGATATTAACACACAGAAAAATTTTGACTATCCCGTTTACGAATCTTTCGACGATGTAACAGAAGAAATTGATGTAATCATCGATTTCTCGCATCACAATTCTCTTTTAGGCACTCTTTGCTATGCCACAAAATATGAAAAGCCTGCCGTTATTGCAACAACAGGCCTTACGGAAGAGAAAAAAAACTGCCTTGAGATTGCAAGTAAGAAAATCCCGATTTTCTTCAGTGCAAATATGTCGCTTGGTGTAAATTTAATTATAGAGCTTGCAAAAAAAGCCACACAGGTGCTCAATGGCTTTGATATAGAGATAATTGAAAAACACCACAACCAGAAGCTTGATGCCCCAAGCGGCACGGCTCTTGCTATTGCAGATGCAATTAATGAAACTTTAGAAGAACCGGCAGAATATATATACGACCGCCACAGTTCAAGAAAAAAACGCAGCAAAAATGAAATTGGTATTCACGCAGTTCGCGGAGGCACAATTGTCGGCGAACACGATATTTTATTTGCAGGGTGTGATGAAATCATCGAAATCAAGCACACTGCAACAAGCAGAGAAATTTTTGCTTCAGGCGCTCTTAGTGCCGCAATATTTATGTATGGTAAAAAACGCGGCATGTATTCTATGAGCGATTTAATTAAAGGAGAATAAAATGATAAAACGTACCCCGTTAAAAGACAGAGTTCTCCCTGATTACACCCGCGGAGAAGAAATTTTCAATATGGTTACTCACATAGTTGGAGGAGGTTTGGGGATTATTTACCTTGTGATGTGTGTTGCGATGGCTGCAGTTCACAATAATCCAATAGGTATTGTCTCTTCAGTGATATATGCTTTTACAGTTATCACGCTTTTCACAATGTCGAGTGTTTATCACGGTCTAAAAAATGAAACCGCCAAAAAAGTGCTGCAGGTAATTGACCATTGCACTATTTATTTTATGATAGCAGGCACATATACTCCTTTTGCTCTTTGCAGTGTTCGCGGGCAAAACACCGCTGCCGGATGGACGCTTTTTGGAATCATCTGGGCAGTAACGTTCATTGCTGCAACCTTTACTGCTATTGACCATAATCGTTTCAAGGTGCTTGGCATGGTATGCTACCTTGCAATGGGCTGGTGCATTGTTGGTTTCTGGGATCTTACCTATGCAGCATTAGGTGCTAAAGGCGCTGCATATTTAATAAGCGGTGGTATTCTTTACACAGTTGGCTCTGTGCTTTATATGCTTGGGCCGAAGAAACGGTATATTCATTCTCTTTTCCATATTTTTGTTGACCTTGCAAGCCTGATGCACTTTTTCTGTATATTCTTTTACGTATTGTGAGAGTGATTAATATGAAGAAAAATTTAATTTCGTTTTTATTGGTAGTTACTATAATCTTTTCCTGCGGGTTTTCAGCTCTTTCATATAGTGCAAAGGGCGTGTGTGTAGTTGAGCTTGAATCGGGAGATGTTTATGCTGAAAAGAATGCAGATACATCTTATGCTCCCGCCAGCCTTACAAAGATTATGACGCTTTATATTCTTTTTGAAAAGCTTGAAAGCGGAGAAATAACCAAGGATACCCTTGTTACAGCTTCTGCCAATGTTCAAAAGCTTTCAAGGGCTGGCGATGCCTCTAACATTCCTCTCACGGCAGGAAATACATATACTATTGACGATATGATAAAGGCAATGTGTCTTCCTTCGGCTTGTGCCGTTTGCACTATGTTTGCCGAATTTATCAGCGGAAGCGAAGAAGCTTTTGCGCTTTTAATGAATGAAAAATCAACTGAACTTGGTCTTTCCTTCTATTTTACCGATGCTTCCGGGCTTTCTGATTACAACAGGGTAACGGCTCGTTCTGTAGCTCAGCTCGTAAGATTGTTTATTCAGAAATATCCCGATATTTTAAATTATACTTCTCTTAAGGAAGTAACACTTAACGGAAAGGTTTATAAAAATACGAACCTTTTGCTTTCGGAAAAGCAGTTTTACGAGGGTGCCGACGGTTTCAAAACAGGCACAACCACGCTTGCAGGAAAATGTCTTGTTGCAACAGCATTAAAAAACGATACGCGAATAATTTCTGTAACTCTTGGCTCTTCAAGCAACAATACGCGCTACAGTGATGCAAAAGAGGGCCTTAACACAGGTTTTACCCAGGCAGAATATTTTAATACAAATATTTTTTCAACCGATATCCGCACATATATCAATGAAAACGAAATCCCCTGTTATTATTTCCTTGGAAAAAACAAGTCGTTGCTTCTAAGAGCAGAAGACCTGCAGGATTACGGCTTCGATTTAATTTATACTCCCGAGGATAATACAGTTTATCTTTCGTATAACAATCAAAAAGAAGCTACCCCCCTCGTTTTAGAAGAAAACAAGGTTCCGGGAAATCCCCTCTATAAACTGTACACACAATCAACTCCTAAAGTGGTGCTTCAAAAAGAAAGCGGCAACATAGAATTTAAAACAGTGTATTCCATAAACGGATATTGCTTTATCGATGTTGACGAGTTCGCTAAAAACTTTGATTACCTGTGGAATAATGACAACAGAAGCGCAAATATAAGCGTAAAATAAAAATCAGTGCATAAGAGATGTACTCTTAAGGACAGTAAACGGAGCAGTGAAATTCACTGCTCCGTTTCGCTATTATAGAAACAATCCTGTTTCCACCTGATTTGAATTTCCCAACAACATTTGGTATATCGTAGGAAACGAATTTATCCGTTCCTTTTCTAAAATTGTAATAATCATATTCTTGAAAGCTTGTTCATTTTCGTTTTGGTAAATTCATATTACTTTAACCCATAAAATATTGAATCAAAATCTGTACACAATATTTCTTTTATAAGGATAATTTCATCAGGATATAAATGCCTTTGACCAACTTCTATCTTTGCTACTGCACTGCGAGTTATGTCGCATCCTGCCAATTGCAATTTATAGGAGAGCGTTTCTTGCGTCATTCCTGATAACTCTCTGATTTTTCTTATATAATTTCCAACCACTTTTTCTATTGTTTTATTCACTAAATCAATCCTTTGCACTTATTTAAGAACAAATTTCTTGACTTTATTATAGGTTTATTTTATAATATTAATCACCTATATAGGTGCATTAATATAGTTTTAGGAGGTATTATTAAAATGAAAAAATTACGTAGGGCACTGATTCTCTTTTTTACACTTTGCATACTAACCCCAAATGCATCAGCAAATGCCGCAAATCTGCCTATAAAAGACTCTTGGATATTAAAGGAAGATTTAATTGCTGTTCTGAGAGAAAATGGCTCTCTAATTTTCTCTAATTCCATTGATTCTGAAAACATAATACTTTCCGTAGATAATGTAGCTGAGTTTTATCCTTCGGGAGTAATTTTATATCAAAATGGAGACATTGCAACATTAGAAATAAAGGAAAAATCTTATTTTAATAAACATACAACTTGTAAGATAGAAAATATTGCAACCGAAAAAAATGTAAAAAAATTTTTCCCAATTTCTAAATTCGATTATATCTATATAGATAATAATAATGTGTTGAAAGGAAAGAATTCTTATTCCGGAGAAATAAACTCCGAAATTATGAAGGACGTTAGAGATTGTTATTACTGCAATAACTTATTATATGCGATTACAACAAACGATGTATTATATAGCACTGACTTTTCAGGCAACACAAAAAATGAAATCCTGTCCAATGTTAGAGATATTAAGATAGCAAATGGAGACTTACTTATTTTAAGAAACAATGGTGATTTGTATTTTTGCAAAAAAAATGAAGTCCCAAACCGTATTGGAACAAATATAGAAAACATGAACAAGGTTGTTTTTGAAAGCACTCATACCTCAGGCTATGGCATCGAATTTGTTAATAAAAACGGAGAATATTATGTGGGAACATCTATTTCTGAATTTAAAAAAAGTGCAGATAACATAAAAGATGTTTATAGATTTGGAAAAAATATTTATGCCCTCACTAATGATAATATCCTTTACCATTCAGAGCACTATGCGATAGATTTTACCAGCAATCAATCATATAAAACAGAAAACGTTGAGAAAATAATTGGAAAAAATGATTATTTTGTACTTAAAACTGATAATAAAGTTTATGTTAATAAAAATGCTTGGAAAAAAGGAAATTATGTTACAGAAAATGTAAAGGATATCATTGTTTATGATTCTGGACCCGGAACAGATGATGATAGATATCTATTTTTAAAAAATGATGGTACTCTATATGCTGCTTATGGAGAAGACAGTTATGTTCCCACAAAACCTTTTATCACTTCTTTTTGTCAAAAGCCAACAAATGTAATGATAAATAATACTAAATTAGAACTAACTGCGAAAATTCAAATTGTTAACAACCGTTCTATGTATCCTTTTAGAGAATGTCTTGAAAGTATGGGAGCTACGGTTTTATGGGATAGCACAAACAAAACAGCAATAGGAGAGTATAACGGAATTACAATTGAATTTCCCATTGGAAAAAGCGAATATTTCATAAATGGAGTTAAATATCAAATGGATGTACCTTCTTTTATAGACGATAGTATAGGACGAACATACATTCCCATAAGATATGCCGCAGAAGGTCTAGGCTTTACTGTTGATTGGAAAGAAAATATATCTGAAAATATAATATCTATATATCATTAAAAACAAATAAAGGCCGAACAGTAGCTTGTTCAGCCTTTATTTGTTTTTATTTTATCAAATCCTTTATTACTTCTCCTGCTAAAATAAAGCCTGCAACGGGAGGTACAAAGCTGTTGCTTGCGGGGGCATGGCGCCCCTCGTTTTCATCGGCAACGCATTTTTGTGCTTCTTCCTTTGAATAAACAACCTTAAGCTTTTTAATGCCAAGATTTTTTAATTCCCGCCTCATCACCTTTGCAAGCGGGCAAACAGAGGTTTTATAAATATCTGCCACCTCAAATTTGGTGGCATCAAGCTTGTTTCCCGTTCCCATCGAGCTTATAATTTTTACTCCAAGTGCTGAAGCATTTTTTATCAGTTCAATTTTTCCCGTAACGGTATCAATTGCATCAAGTATATAATCGTAAAGGCTTAAATCAATCGCATCCTTTGTTTCGGTCATATAAAAAAGCTTGTGTGCGTTAACTTTGGCATCGGGATTAATTTCATTTATCCTTTGCGCCATAACATCCACTTTATACTCTCCCACCGTTTTGGTGGTTGCTATAATCTGCCTGTTTATATTTGTTACGGAAACAACATCGTTATCGATAAGGTCGATTGTACCAACACCGCTTCGTGCAAGCGCCTCGCAGGCGTAGCCTCCCACACCGCCGATACCGAATACTGCAACCCTTGAATTTTTAAGTTTTTCTATTGCTTCTTTTCCAAGCATTGCTTCTGTTCTTATAAATGCTTCACTCATTTTTTCATCACCTTTAAAAAGATTTTATCACATCAAAAATATATGTCAATAATTAGATAAAAAAATCTTGCTTTTTCATATTTATTATTGTATAATAATTGAGTGAGCAATTCGGAGAGATGGCTGAGCTGGTCTAAGGCGCACGACTGGAAATCGTGTAACGGCTAATACCCGTTCGAGGGTTCGAATCCCTCTCTCTCCGCCAAAGAAACGATTATCCACTTTAGTGAATGGTCGTTTCTTTTTTGTGTAAAAAAAAGAGAGGGATTCGAACCCCGTGGGGGCAACGAGCGTTAAAAAAACGATTGATAATCGTTTTTAGCGAAGTTGGTGCGCAGACGGGTACTGCACGCTTGCGTGCGGTCGTCAAGCAAGGGCGATACATTGTAGCGCTGTCCCTCTCTCTCCGCCAAAGAAACGATTATCCACTTTAGTGGGTGGTCGTTTCTTTTTTAGCTAAATTCGCCTTAAGGCGAACTAAATTGAGTAAGCTCAGCTAAATTGCCTGGGGCAGCTAAATGCGCTGTGCACACTTATGGCGAATTTAATTTAGCTGTTTTGAAAACAATTTAGCTATTGCGAAGCAATAATTTCGCTTTGCACAACAGTGCAAAATTTAGCTATAATCAAAAAAACGCGCACTGAATTCAGCGCGCGTTTTACTGTCTTGTCTATCATTCCACAGGATTTGAGTTATCTGTTCTACCCAGAATATAATCAACTGATGTTTTATAGAGATTTGCAAGAGTTATCAAATAATCGGATGGGATATCTCTGTATCCTTTTTCATATAGTGAATACTGTTGTTGAGTAATCAATAAAATTTCTGCCACTTGCTTCTGCGTTAAATCGCTATCTTCGCGCAAATCCTTCAAACGTGGATAATAACACATTTCACATTACTCCTCGTTTTCTTTAAAGAAATCTTCTAATATACTTATCACTATATTATTAAAGCTTGTTTCGTGTTTTTGGGCAAGAGAATTAATCTTTTCAGCTAATTCATCCTTTATATAAAGTGTTTTATATCCCGCTTTAACTTTTTTCTTTGTTTCTCTTGGTGTAAATGCCATACTAACCACCCTCATATCACATATTACATATATTATATTTTAAATTTAGATTTTATAATATATTAGAAATATCTATTGTAAATTTAAATTTTATATGGTAATATGTTTTAAAAGAGGTGTTGTTATGAATGTAAAACTTGAATTATTTGCACTGGCAATATCAGACGCAATAAACTCGCACATAAAACACATTGATATAAACGCAGATGAAATTATCCGCATTCTTGATAAATACAATATCGACACAGGTTTCCGCCACGATTTTTAAACTCATCCCCAAACCCTGTTGACAGTTTTTTCGTTCTGTTGTAAAATTACATAGTGGAAAGGGGGAAAACTATGAATAACAAGGCACTTATAGCTATGTCGGGCGGGGTTGATTCGGGCGTAAGCGCATATTTAATGAAACAAAACGGATACGATTGCATCGCCGTTACGATGAAGCTTTTTTCAAATGGGGATATTTCCCTTTCCGAGGAAAATTCCTGTTGTTCCACAAACGATATTGATATTGCAAAAAATCTTGCAAATTCGCTTGGGATGGAGCACCATCTTTTAAACTTTTCTGATGATTTCAAAGAAAAAGTAATTGATAACTTTGTTTCTTCCTACGAAAACGGTGCAACGCCTAACCCTTGCATCGAATGCAACCGCCACCTTAAATTCACAAGGCTCTTTTCCTTTGCCGAGGAAAACGGATGCGACTATATTGTAACGGGGCATTATGCAAGAATTGACCGCGACGAAGAAAGCGGGAGATACCTTTTAAAAAAAGCGGTCGACGAAGAAAAAGACCAGAGCTATGTGCTCTATTCTTTAACGCAAAATCAGCTTTCCCATACTATTTTTCCGCTTGGAGCTATGACAAAGCCCGAGGTGCGCGAAATTGCACTTTCGCAGGGCTTTGAAAACGCAAATAAAAAAGACAGCCAGGATATTTGCTTTATTCCCGATGGCAAATATGCCGAGTTTATAGAATCCTACGCAAATAAAAAATACCCCGAGGGTAATTTTATCGATACCTCGGGAAATATACTTGGTACGCACAGGGGAATTATCCGCTATACCATAGGGCAAAGGAAAGGTCTTGGCCTTGCACTCCCCCAGCCGATGTACGTAACAAAAGTGGACTGCGAAAATAACAACGTTGTTTTAGGAGTTCATAGCGAGCTTTTTTCTAAAACGCTTACCGCTTCAAAGATAAATCTTATATCGCAGGAAACGATAGAAACACCTATTAGAGTTAAGGCTAAAATAAGGTATCGCCAGAAACCCGAGTGGGCAACCGCTGTTCAAACAGACACCGATACACTATCTATAGAATTCGACGAGCCACAGCGCGCAATTACCAAAGGGCAATCCGTTGTTCTTTACGACGGAGATATTGTTGTAGGCGGCGGAACGATAGAGTAATCAAATATGATAAAAAGCCAAAAAACGGGACGTCGGGGACGCCGTCCCCTACAACATATAAAATCAAACATAAATGCACTGATTAGAAACAAAATTTCTAATCAGTGCATTTTTTCTTAAAAAACCTATTTCTCTAGGCATTCCCCTTGAGGGGAAGGTGTCAGAGATAGCTGACGGATGAGGTGGTATACAAAAGGATTAGAATTTCTAACGGTTGCTTTGCAACCTACACCTCATCAGTCACTACGTGACAGCTTCTCCTCAAGGAGAAGCCTTTTTACGGTCTGGGCAATTTTAACATCCCAAACTCACATTTTTACAACGCCGAGTGCTACCTTTTCTCCGTTAATATTCCATTCCTTGGAATTATCGCATTCACTGTCCGCATAAATCTCAACGGCTAAAACATCTGTTTTAATTTCTTCGGCATTCTTTAAGATAATATCCTTAATCTTATCGTTTCCGCTTACATAAACGCTGATATTATCCATAACCTCGAAGCCCGAATCCTTACGCATTGTCTGGAGCTTGCTTATTATTTCACGAACAAATCCCTCTTCAATAAGCTCGTCAGAAAGGCGTGTATCAAGAACAACTGTGATACCAAAATCGCTTTCCGATGCAAAGCCCTCGACCTGAGCAGCCTCGATAAGAAGGTCTTCTTTTGTAAGCTCAACTGTGGTATCCTTTGCCACAAACGTAATTTTGCCCTCTTTGTTAAGAGTATCCATAGCTTCGTTTCCGTCGATTTCTGCAAGGTATGTGCGGATATCTCCAAGCACCTTGCCGTATTTTGGTCCAACAGTTTTAAGCTGAGGCTTGAAGCTATAGGTTGTGCATTCCTTAACATCATCGGTAAATTCAACCTCTTTAACGTTAAGCTCGTCTGCAATAATATTCTTGAAGAACTCGTTAAGCTCTCCGTCTGCTTTTACAAACATCTTGCCGATAGGCTGGCGGTTCTTGATTGCTGAAGCGTTTCTTGCAGCTCTGCCGAGCACAACGATATCAAGAACTTTTTCCATATCCTTTTCAAGCTGAGCATCTATCTTTGATTCGTCGCAAACAGGGTAGTCGCAAAGATGAACACTGATAGGAGCATCTTTATCGATTGAGCAAACAAGGTTTCTGTAGATTTCCTCTGTCATAAACGGAATCATAGGTGCTGAAACCTTTGCAATTGTAACAAGGGCGGTGTAGAGCGTCATATAAGCGTTTATCTTATCCTGAGTCATTTCCTTGCCCCAGAAACGTTCACGGCTGCGGCGAACATACCAGTTGCTGAGTTCGTCAGTAAACTGCATAAGTGCACGTGCACTTTCTGTAATCTTGTAGTCATTAAGATTTTCGTCAACAGTTTTTATAATACTGTTGAGCTTGGATATAAGCCATTTATCCATTACGGGAAGCTTATCGTAATCAAGAGTATACTTTGTTGCATCAAATCCATCTATGTTTGCATAGAGAACAAAGAATGCGTATGTGTTCCAAAGCGTTCCCATAAACTTACGCTGACCTTCTGAAACGGCACCGCTGTGGAATCTGTTTGGAAGCCACGGAGCACTGTTGATATAGAAATACCATCTGATAGCATCTGCGCCGTGCTCTGCCAGAGCATCGAACGGGTCAACTGCGTTACCCTTTGATTTCGACATTTTCTGTCCGTTTTCGTCCTGAACGTGGCCAAGAACTATAACGTTTTTATAAGGAGCTTCGTTGAATATAAGAGTTGATATTGCAAGAAGCGAATAGAACCATCCGCGCGTCTGGTCAACTGCCTCGCTGATAAAGTTAGCGGGGAAAGTTTCTTTGAATATATCTTCGTTTTCAAAAGGATAATGCCACTGTGCAAAAGGCATTGCACCTGAATCGAACCAGCAGTCGATAACTTCTTTTGTTCTGTGCATTTCTCCGCCGCACTTGGGGCACTTGATTGTAACTGCATCGATGTATGGGCGGTGAAGCTCAATCTCATCGGGGCAGTTATCAGACATTTCCTTAAGCTCTGCAATCGAGCCGATTGAATGAAGATGTCCGCATTCGCACACCCAGATATTAAGCGGTGTTCCCCAGTAACGGTCGCGGCTTACGCCCCAGTCCTGAACGTTTTTCAGCCAGTCGCCGAATCTGCCTGTGCCGATGCTTTCGGGAATCCAGTTGATTGTGTTGTTGTTTCTGATAAGGTCTTCACGCACTGCCGTCATCTTAATAAACCACGATTCGCGTGCGTAGTAGATAAGAGGAGTATCACATCTCCAGCAGAAAGGATAATCGTGCTCGAATTTTGGAGCATCGAAAAGAAGTCCTCTCGAATCAAGGTCTACAAGCACCTTGGGGTCGGCATCCTTTACAAAGAGTCCTGCAAAAGGAGTTTCCTCTGTCATATTACCGTTTCCGTCTACAAGCTGAATAAACGGAAGGTCGTATTTTCTTCCAACATTGGCATCGTCTTCACCAAATGCAGGAGCAATATGAACAATACCTGTACCGTCAGACATTGTTACATACGAATCGCAAGTTACAAAATGCGCTTTTTTGCCCTGGCTTTCGCAAATAGGCTTCACGCAATCGAACAACGGCTCGTACTCTTTTCCCTCAAGCTCTGTGCCCTTGTATGTTTCAAGCACAGTATATGCAGGAGCGTCTTCGTTTGCAAGGCTGCCAAGCACCTTATCTAAAAGTGCCTCTGCCATATAATAAGTATAGCCATCGTTTGCCTTTACCTTTGCATAGGTTTCATCAGGATTTACGCAAAGAGCTGTGTTTGATGGAAGTGTCCATGGAGTTGTTGTCCATGCAAGGAAATAGCTGTCCTCACCCACAACCTTGAATCTTACAACTGCAGAGCGCTCCTTAACCGATTTGTAGCCCTGAGCAACCTCGTGGCTTGAAAGAGGTGTTCCGCATCTTGGGCAGTAGGGAACAATTTTATAGCCTTTGTATAAAAGACCTTTTTCCCAAATCTTTTTAAGTGCCCACCATTCAGATTCGATAAAGTTGTTATCGTAAGTAACATAAGGATCGTCCATATCAGCCCAGAAACCAACAGTCTGCGAGAAATCTTCCCACATTCCCTTGTATTTCCAAACGCTTTCCTTACACTTTTTAATGAATGGCTCAAGACCGTATTCTTCAATCTGCTCTTTTCCATCAAGACCTAAAAGCTTTTCAACCTCAAGCTCAACGGGAAGACCGTGAGTATCCCAGCCTGCCTTACGAGTTACCTTATACCCTTTCATTGTGCGGTAACGGGGAATCATATCCTTTATAACACGAGTTAAAACGTGCCCTATATGAGGCTTTCCGTTAGCCGTTGGCGGGCCATCGTAAAACGAATAATGCTCACACCCGTTGCGGTTTTCAATACTTTTTTCGAAAATATTGTTCTCGCGCCAGAATTTTCCGATTTTCTTTTCTCTTTCTACAAAATTTAGA
The DNA here is from genome assembly GCA_017505525.1 of Clostridia bacterium. Lineage (GTDB taxonomy): Bacteria > Bacillota > Clostridia > UMGS1883 > UMGS1883 > UMGS1883. The sequence continues at coordinate 29,364 of JAFVPB010000066.1, read as the reverse complement.
TTTGTATCAACCTTGTTATACATAATCTGCCTCCTAACTAAGCATATGGGACAATCCCTATATGATTAATAAAATAAAAACTTCGCCCTACTAATAGGACGAAGTATATCGCACCACCTAATTAGCATACCATCATATGCTTTCCATTAACGGAGGAAATCCCCGTCACAGCTTAATCGCGCGTGGCTTTCAGCTATGCAGCTCGGAAGTGATATTCACAAAATACTACTAAGGCTCGGGCTCACACCTCCCCCGATTCGCTTTCCGTTTTGTAGGTTGCTACTGTCTTCGTCAATGCCTTTATATTCACATACACAGTGTATTATATATCTTTATTTTCCTCTTGTCAACCCTTTTGGGCAAACTCGCATACAAACTCCACACACTGCACCACGGCCTATATTTTTAAATTTATTCTTCATATACTCACTGCAGGCATGGGCATCAAAAATTTCTTCGCGCTCCATACCATCTTTATAATTCACGTTACGTATTGCCATAGCACCGCAATTTTTCGCGCAGATATCACAATCTCCGCACAAATCCTTCTGCTTTTCGCACACAGTTTCAAGCGGAGCATTTGTAAACACCGTACCAAGCCTCACTCTCGGTCCGTATATATTGGAAAGAAAGAGAGCGCTTTTTCCAATCGCGCCAAGCCCTGCTCTTATTGCGGCTTTTTTATGTGGAAAAATCCCCACATATTCTCCCACCGACTGGCTTGCCGGCACTGCCGCTGCCCTGTAGCCCTCTTTTTCAAGCATCATCACAAGCTGAAGCGATACAGAATCGATATAGGCATTCATAGTTCTGTAGTGCTGAAAATACGTGTGAGTTGGGGATGTGTCTATCTGGTCGATAACGGCATCGGATAGTTTAAAAACCATCGACACCGCATTACAAAGCCCCTCAAACGGTGAATCGGTGCAAAGGGCAAATCCCACATCTGAGACCAATCTTTCTTTTAAAAATTTTTCTATTGTGTTATTCATTATATCCTACCTTTATTTTTATTCTTGTTGCGTAAGCGACATATCGCAAACTCCACAGAAGATTCACATCATAGCGCCTTACTATTGCGACACATAAGGTTTAGATGCAGCTTATTTTGGCGATATACTCACTCTGTTCGTGCGATATATTTTCACTCTGTTCAAATGCGATATAACTCCGCTTTGCTCCGTTGCGATATAATATAAATTCCTTAATCTCGTCCCGAAGGGACATATCGCACCTTTAGGTATATCGCATCCGCAAGGATATATCGCAAATTCCGTCAGGAATTTATATCGCTGCGCTGCTATGCAACGCAATTGCGACACATAAGGTTTAGATGCCAAGTTTCTTGACTGCAGGTTCGTGACAAGTTAAGGATAAAAAATATGTGTTTTAAATACCGCAGATTTCTTCAACACATTTTTTTGCTATCTTAATTTCTGTTTGTGGAACTTCTTCATCAAAATCAGAAAATGTATTGTTTATAACATCATTTCCCGTCAGCATTTTATACCAAAGCAACCCAAGTGCATATCTGCCAAGACCTAAACTTGCATGGTATGTATCTCTATGTACTTTCTCTATTCCTGAGTCTATAAGTCTTTGAAAAATTTTTCCTGATGGTATAACTAAATCTGCATTGATTTCTCCAGCCGCTTTTTCATATGATACCTCTATATCTTTAAACATATTGCTATGATTGCTATACCCCATTTCAACATTTAGACGATGAGAGTCTTGTTCATACGCCCAGGTCTGATGAATTGCAATCTTTGCTTTAGGCACACATAATCTTACATACTCAGCTATTTTATCAAGATATGGTTGATAAGTTTCATAGTAAGGTGATTTAGAGCTGACTTGTTGAATTGTTACAACATCCCAATCACGATTTAAAAGTGCCTCCTTTAATGACACCTTAAATCCTGTGCTTTCTCCATTCATTTCAAGCATATATGCTCTTTCCTCATTTATCATATTTCTATAGTGAAGTGAAAGAGGACACCCTCCTATATAGAGATTAAATGTATTGAGAGTAAAACTGTCAGCCTTTGCAATCCTGTGTAAATATCTCTGAGCATCCTGTGAAAAACTATTTCCTATTGATAAAACATTCATTTTTTAACTACTCCTTTTTTCTACATTATTCGACATATCCATATTGCGAGGCATAAGGTTTAGATGCAACTTCTTTTGGTGATAGCCTGTGCCAATCAACGTCAAAAACATATCTCCATTTTAAAACATCTCTATTTTCAAAGAAACACTATCTTTACCATTCGCTGCCATAGCTCTGTAGTGTCCATTTCGATTTGCGTACATCCGATTCATATCTGTTATAACGCCATTTGTAGAATAAACACATCGGCTTCCTTTATATGACACAATGGCACTTTTTTCAGATACAGAAATTTTTGTTTCTTGTTCTCCATCATAATCAAATAACACAAACAAAATTCTCACATCGCCGTTTCCTGATGCACGAACTTCAACACCGTCATCTGAAAGAATACATGTCTGAAAAACCTTGGCTCCGTCACATGTTTCACATTCAAATTTCACCTGAACACATTCATCTTTAACCATCTTTTCAACAAGCTTATACTTGGTCGACGCATCAAAAGTATAAGCATATCCGTCCCCCGTTTTTATCCCGGTACAAACAGAAAAATGTGACGGATTTTCTATATCAATCTCATAGTTGGGGTGTTCACTGAATGGTACTGACAGGCAAATTGCCGAAGGTACACCCCTTTTATGTATTCTGCCAATTCCACTCGCATCATAATGATGGTCTGCCATTGTTTCAAACTCAACGAAATAATCCTTATATCTGCACATCACCTTGTGAAAATATTCACTCGTTTCACAGATGGCGTTTTCAGATATTGCCGGACAATCCACTTCATCAACATTGTCATCTGCCATAATATATCCTGCATAAAGCATAGAACTTGCAGTTACCATATATTTATCAAAATATGAATATTCTTCACATCCATACATACTGTCATTATCGTAGTAATTTTTCACATGATAAATTTTCTTCATTTTTAGCCAGTAAGTAATACTTTCAAGTGCAATTCTTGCCGCACTTTTAAACTGACCTGCTTTATTTAAATCGCCACATTTCCCAAAAAGGTCTGCATAGAATTCACAAAGCGCCGCAAAATGCGCCTCATTATGTAAAAACTGAGCACTGCGACCACCAAAAGGAATTTCTCCTGTCACTGACTGCATATTAAGCGTCATATCAGCAGATTTGAGCAATTCTTTTTCAAGTTTTTCTTTGCTCTCGCCATCAAATCCAAAATAAAGCGTTAACGCTAGTTGCAAACGGGTTACAGTATCGTATACCATCGGTTCATTAGGATCGCGGTACATTCCATTTTCATCAAATGAGAAAAGCTGAGATTTAATCTGATTTTCAATAAACGAACTTTCGTCACCTATGCCGGCATATTTTCTCACCTGTTCACTGACAGCTCCAAAAGCCGCCCAGTTATTGATGCGTTCAGGTGGCACAGATGCAATAACAGAATATGTTTCGTATGGATTTATTTTTGCTAATTCATTTCGCCAGCCATCTGTAACTGATTTATCAAAAATGCCTGCTTTTTCAATTTCAAGCAAGCAAAAGACAAGCTCTTTTACAGAAAAATCATTACCCACTCTACACCCATTTCTGCCCAAAGCAGTGGGAATTTCTCTGCAACACAAATCCATCATTTTGCGAAACTCGTCTTTATACTTTGTTTTCCTGCCGTGAGCAATTAAAATTCCAAGATTCGCTGTAAGTCGAGGGTACCCATGTTCCTCAAGTCCGTTTTTTATTACGTTTTCGGTGTATTTCGTAATACGCTCATCGGTATATGCAGACATTACACGTTCCATTAAGTCAATGTAAATTCCTTTTTTCATTTCAATTCTCCTTTTATTTTTCTAATTAAGTTTATTTATAGTTCGTATCAAGTTAAGACTAATTTTTTAAATATCTAATAATTCAACAATCTTTATATGCTCGCCTCATATCAAGCTAAAAAACATTATCACAAAATCAATTATATCTTCTGTGGCGTTTTTTGTCAATTTTTCATTCGGGCATTTACACTATAACCAAATTATTTTCATTGACTTAGTTTTTTTTATATGATAAAATAAATATATAATATAATAGACTATTCCTCCTGATGCCAAAACTGTGTTGCGGCAAAAGCTACGGATAATATCACACATCTTTCAGCTATCAGGGAAAGGTGTGTTTTTTTAGGTGTTAATTATGGATTACAGAAAACTGATCGACAGGCTTAGCGAAATGCACAGCCTAGAATTAAATGAATATTTGTTTTTAATTGAAAACCACAAGGAAGCTTCCGATTATGCGCGTGAAAAAGCAGTTGAAGCAAGGAAGAAGCACTATTCAAACACTGTTTTCATCCGCGGACTTATCGAAATATCAAACCACTGCAAAAACGATTGCTACTATTGCGGCATAAGGAAAAGCAACACGCAGTGCACGCGCTACCGTCTTTCAAAAGAAGAAATTTTAGAATGTGCGCGCGTTGGCTACAAGCTTGGTTTCCGCACATTTGTGCTTCAGGGTGGCGAGGATTATCGCTTTAACGACGATGCTTTGTGCGATATTGTTTCCTCCATAAAAAAAGAATTTCCGCGATGTGCCGTAACGCTTTCTGTGGGCGAGCGCTCGTTTGAGAGCTATAAACGGCTGTATGACGCCGGGGCAGACAGATATCTGCTTCGCCACGAAACAATAGATAACGAGCACTACCGAAAGCTCCACCCGAAGGAAATGCTTTTATCAAACAGAATAGAGTGCCTTGAAAACCTTAAAAAAATCGGTTTTCAGGTGGGATGCGGAATTATGGTAGGTTCACCTTATCAGACAAGTGAAACAATAGCAAAGGATTTAAAATTTATAGAAACGTTTCAGCCCGATATGTGTGGTATAGGGCCGTTTATTCCCCACAAAGATACACAGTTTAAGGATTTTCCCTCAGGCTCGGCGGATTTAACGTGCTTTTTGCTTTCGATAGTGCGCCTTATAAAGCCAAATATTCTGCTGCCATCTACAACGGCGCTTGGCTCGATTGAAGAATCGGGGCGCGAAAGAGGAATCTTATCGGGTGCAAACGTAATTATGCCAAATCTTTCGCCCGAGAGCACGCGCTCCCTTTACGAATTATATAACAACAAGCTCCACACAGGCTGTGAATCGGCACAGGGCCTTCGTGAATTAAAAAAGAAAATAGAATCAATAGGATATAAAATTGTAGTAAACAGAGGAGATGTTAAATAATGTATAACCCAAAATCACTTAAAGCAGAAGAATTTATAAATGATGCTGAAATTCTTGAAACGCTTCGTTATGCTGAAGAAAACAAAAACAATATTGAATTAATCGATAGCCTGCTTGAAAAGGCACGCCCGAAAAAAGAGGGCAACGGATGGCATTGCGAGGGACTTACACATCGCGAGGCATCGGTGCTTCTTGCGTGCGAAATTCCTGAAAAGGTGGAAGAAATATTCAAGATTGCAGAGGAAATCAAGCTTGCTTTCTATGGGAACAGAATAGTTATGTTTGCGCCTCTCTATCTTTCAAATTACTGTGTAAACGGATGCGTTTATTGCCCGTACCACCATCAGAATAAGCATATCACACGCAAAAAGCTTACTCAGGAAGAAATTAAAAACGAGGTTATTGCTCTTCAGGATATGGGGCACAAGCGCCTTGCAATCGAAGCAGGCGAAGACCCTGTGAATAACCCCATTGAATACATCCTTGATTCTATAAAAACAATCTACAGTATAAAGCATAAAAACGGCACCATACGCAGAGTTAACGTGAATATTGCGGCAACAACCGTTGAAAACTACCGTAAGCTTAAGGAAGCAGGCATCGGCACATATATCCTCTTCCAGGAAACATACCATAAGGACAGCTACTTAAAGCTTCATCCCACAGGTCCCAAGCACGATTATGCTTACCATACAGAGGCTATGGACCGCGCTATGGAGGGCGGAATTGACGATGTTGGTCTTGGTGTTCTTTTCGGTTTGGAGCTTTACAAGTATGAATTTGCGGGGCTTTTAATGCACGCCGAGCATCTTGAAGCAGTTCACGGTGTTGGTCCTCACACAATCAGCGTGCCGCGCCTAAAAAAAGCCGATGATATCGACCCCTCGAAGTTTGACAATGGTATTTCTGACGACTTATTTATTAAAATTATTGCCTGCATTCGCCTTGCCGTTCCCTACACAGGTATGATTATCTCCACACGCGAATCTCAGGAGGTGCGTGCAAGGGCACTTCGTGCAGGTATATCTCAAATCAGCGGTGCATCACGCACATCTGTTGGCGGCTACACCGAAGAGGAACGCCCTCACGATTCCGAGCAGTTTGACGTTTCCGATCAACGCACACTCGACGAAGTTGTTCGTTGGCTTATGGAGATGGACTTTATCCCGTCTTTCTGCACCGCTTGTTATCGCGAGGGCAGAACGGGCGACAGATTTATGAGCCTTTGTAAAACAGGGCAGATTCAGAACTGCTGCCACCCGAATGCTCTTATGACGCTTACTGAATTTTTAATTGACTATGCTTCGGAAGACACGCGCAAAATAGGTTTTGATATGATAAAGCGCGAGCTTACCAAAATCCCGAAAGATAAAGTGAGAAATATTGCCGAGGAAAATATCGAGTGTATTAAAAATTCAAACAGGCGCGATTTCAGATTTTAACCGGAGGGAAATTTATGCTTAGTTCCACCCCATTATCAGAAAGAATTCACATTGCTTTTTTCGGTTGCCGTAATGCGGGAAAATCAAGCCTTGTAAATGCCGTTACAGGGCAAAACCTTTCTGTTGTTTCCCCCACACTCGGCACTACAACAGACCCTGTTTTAAAATCGATGGAGCTTTTGCCAATCGGCCCCGTTGCTATTATCGATACTGCGGGAATTGACGACGAGGGTATTTTAGGCGAAATGCGCATTGAAAAAACACGCGAAATTTTAAACAAAACGCATATTGCGGTGCTTGTTTCAGATGCCACAATTGGGCTTAACAGTTACGACAGAGAGCTTATAGAGAAGTTTAAAGAAAAAAATATTCCTTATATTATAGCTTATAACAAGTGCGATTTGAAAAAAGTGAATTGCGGCGATAATGAAATATGTGTAAGCGCAATAACGCTTGAAAACGTTAATGCACTTAAAGAAATGCTTGGAAAAATATCACAAGTGATAACAAAAAAAGAAAGCTATATTGTGCGCGACCTAATAGACGAGGGCGATATTGTGGTTTTAGTTACGCCGATTGACGAGGCTGCACCAAAGGGCAGAATTATTCTTCCCCAACAGATGACTCTGCGTGAGGTCCTCGACGCAAATGCCATCGCTATTGTAACAAAGGAAACAGAGCTTAGTAAAACTCTTGAAGCAATATCGGGAAAGTGCGCGCTTGTAATATGCGACAGCCAGGTGTTTAACTACGTTTCAAAAATCGTGCCCGAATCTATCCCTCTTACCTCTTTTTCTATTTTAATGGCGCGCTATAAAGGGTTTCTTGAGGAATCACTAAAAGCCGTAAGCGCTATTGAAAACCTTGAGGATAATTCCACCGTTTTAATAGCCGAGGGATGTACCCACCACCGCCAGTGCGGAGATATAGGAAGCGTTAAAATTCCCACGTGGCTGAAAAAACACACTAAAAAGAATATCAATATCGAGCTTTGTTCGGGAAGCGATTTCCCCCACGACCTTTCTCGCTACAGCGTTGTAATTCACTGTGGAGGATGTATGCTTAACGAAAAAGAGGTGCTTAGCCGAAAAGAAAAAGCTATAGCAGAGGGCGTTCCTTTCATTAATTACGGTATTTTGATATCGTATATGAACGGAATTTTAGAAAGAAGCACAAAAATATTAAAATAATTTTCGTGAATATTAAAAAAAGTGTTGCAATTGTTATTTTTATGTGTTATAATAGCTCTTGCTGAAATTGATGTTAATTATATTTATATACCTATATTTTCGGAAAGAGGTGAATTTCGTGAGAGAAGGAATACATCCTGATTACAAACAGACAGTTATCAAATGTGCATGCGGTAATGTGATTGAAACAGGCTCTACAAAGGAAAACGTATTCGTTGAAATTTGTTCTAAGTGCCATCCTTTCTACACAGGAAAGCAGAAGCTTGTTGATACAGGCGGTCGTGTTGAAAAGTTCAGAAAGAAGTTCAATATGGACAAATAATTTAAACAGGTTGCGTAAAGCAGCCTGTTTTTTCTTTATTCCGACAAAATTTGTTGTTAAGAATTGGTTAAGTTTCTCCCTCTTTTATTGACATAAACGCCATAAAATGATATGATAGATTGAAATATTTATAGGAGGAATAGATATGGCCGGTATATTTGAAAAAATATTTGGAACATATTCTCAGCGCGAGCTGAAAAAAATACAGACCATAGCCGATAGAGTTTTGGCTCTTGAAGATGATATAAAAAAGCTTTCCGACAGTGAGCTTAAAGCAAAAACTCCTGAGTTTAAAGAAAGACTTAAAAACGGAGAAACGCTTGACGATATTTTACCCGAGGCTTTTGCCGTTGTACGCGAGGCTTCGTGGCGAGTTCTTGAAATGCGCCACTTCCCCGTTCAGATAATAGGCGGCATTGTGCTTCATCAGGGCAGAATTGCCGAAATGAAAACAGGTGAAGGTAAAACTCTTGTTGCAACCCTCCCCGCTTATCTTAATGCCCTGACAGGAAACGGTGTGCACATTGTAACGGTTAATGATTACCTTGCACGCCGCGACAGTGAATGGATGGGTAAGCTCTATCAGTTCTTAGGGCTGAGCGTTGGCCTTATAGTAAGCCAGATGGCTCCTGATGACAAGCAGAAAGCCTATAGCGCCGATATAACCTACGGCACAAACAACGAATTCGGCTTCGATTATCTTCGTGATAATATGGTTATATATAAGGAAAACATGGTACAGCGCGGCCATGCATTTGCGATCGTGGACGAGGTCGACTCTATCTTAATCGACGAAGCACGTACTCCCCTTATCATAAGCGGCGCGGGCGAAGAATCAACCCAGCTCTACAGCATTGTAAATCACTTTGTTAAAGGTCTTACACCTGTTAAATTCAAGGAATTAAACGATAAAGAGGAAACCGATGTAGAAAATGCCGACTACATTATTGATGAAAAGGCAAAAACGGTTACACTCACAGAGCGCGGCATTAAAAAAGCTGAAAGTGCATTTAATATTGAAAACCTTTCAGACCCCGAGAATATGACGCTTTCGCACCACATCAATCAGGCAATTCGTGCTTATGGCACAATGCACCGCGATGTGAACTATGTTGTTGAAAACGGCGAGGTTATAATCGTTGACGAATTCACAGGCAGAAAAATGATAGGCCGCCGCTACAGTGATGGTCTTCATCAGGCAATAGAAGCCAAGGAAAACGTTAAGGTTGAGCGCGAGAATAAAACCCTTGCAACAATCACTTTCCAGAATTATTTCCGCCTTTATAAAAAGCTCAGCGGTATGACGGGTACTGCTAAAACAGAGGAAGAGGAATTCCGCGGAATTTATGCGCTCGACGTTATAGAAATTCCAACAAATATGCCTCTTTTAAGAAAAGACGAAAACGACCAGGTTTATAAAAACCACCGCGGTAAGATAAAGGCAATTGCCGATGAAATCGAGCGTGTTCACAAAACAGGTCAGCCTATTCTTGTGGGTACAATCACAATTGATAAATCGGAAGAATTAAGTGCCGTTTTAAAGGCGCGTGGAATAAAGCATCAGGTGCTCAACGCAAAGCATCACGATAAAGAAGCACTGATAGTTGCACAGGCAGGTAAAAAAGGTGCCGTTACAATCGCTACGAACATGGCGGGCAGAGGTACCGATATTATGCTTGGCGGTAATGCGGAATTTCTTGCAAAAACCGATATGGAGCATCTTGGCTACTCAGACGAGCTTATTTCCGAAGCAACAGGCTTTGCACAAACCGATAATGAAGAAATTTTAGAAGCACGCGAAAAATACAGCGAGCTTTATAAAAAGCACAAGGAAAAAATTTCAGCCGAGGCTGACGAGGTTCGTGCCCTTGGCGGACTTTATATAATAGGAACAGAGCGCCACGAATCACGCAGAATTGATAATCAGCTCCGTGGACGAAGCGGCAGACAAGGCGACCCCGGACGATCAAGATTCTTTATCTCGCTTGATGACGATTTGATGAGACTTTTTGGCGGAGAAAGAATAGAAAGAATGGTTGAAACTCTTCGTCTTCCCGAAGACGAACCTATTGAACAAACTCTTTTAACAAGCGTTATCGAAAGCTCGCAGAAAAAAGTTGAAGGTAAGAACTATGGCATAAGAAAATATGTGCTTCAATACGACGATGTAATGAATCAGCAGCGTAACGTTATATACAAAGAGCGCAGAAAGGTGCTCGACGGAGAAGACTTGCGCGATTCAATCAATCAGATGATCGAAGAGGTTATCGATAATGCGCTTACCACCTATGCCCAGGCACAATATGCCGACGATTGGGACATTTTAGCACTTACCGATTACCTTGAAAATATGTTTTTCTCTAAGGGCGAAATCGATATTGCATCGCGCGATTTCAACACACTTACAAAAGAAGATTTGCGCGAGGAATTAATAGAAAAGGCACACGATGCCTATAAGGCACAGGAAGAGCTTTTCGGAGGTGATATGCGCGAGGTTGAGCGCGTGATTATGCTTCGGGCGGTTGATAGCCGCTGGATGGACCATATCGACGACATGGATCAGCTTAAGAGCGGTATAAACCTCCGTGCTTATGGTCAGCACGACCCTGTTCAGGAATATAAATTCCTTGGTTTTGATATGTTTGAGGAAATGATTGCTTCTATCAGGGAAGACACGGTTAAATATTTATTCCACGTTAAACCTCAGGCACAGATTGAAAGAAAAATGGTTGCAACACCAACTACTGCTTCACACGGCGACGATTCTGAAGCCAAGCGTCCCGAAAGGCGCACCGAAGAAAAGGTTGGCAGAAATGATCCGTGCCCATGCGGAAGCGGAAAGAAATATAAAAACTGTTGTATGAATAAATAATAAAGGATTGATATAATGATAGTTGAATACGAACAGATACGCCTTGATTTGGCGGCAATGGAAACACCTATAGGAGACCTTGAAACGGCGCTCGACATCACAGGCACCGTTGAATCAATCAAAAACCTCGAAAAGGAAACTCTTGACCCCGATTTTTACAACGATATTAAAAACAGCCAGAAGGTGCTTCAGAAAATCAAGGAATTAAACATTAAAGTTACTAACTTTAATTCCCTTAAAACCGACTGGGAGGACCTTTCAACTCTTGTAGACCTTGCAATAGCAGAAGATGACGAATCTGTGCTTGAAGAAATACAGAGTGGTTTTGAGGCGCTTTCTGAAAAAATTGAAAATATGAAGCTTGAAACTCTGCTTTCAGGTCCTTATGACAAGAGTAATGCAATTATCACGCTTCACGCAGGTGCAGGCGGAACAGAAGCACAGGACTGGTGCCAGATGCTTTTCAGAATGTATCAGATGTGGGGCGAACGCCGTGGTTACAAGGTTTCAACGCTTGATATTCTTGATGGCGACGAAGCTGGCCTTAAGGGAGGCACACTTTTAATCGAGGGACTTAATGCCTACGGTTTTGCAAAGAGCGAGAAAGGTATTCACCGCCTGGTAAGAATATCTCCGTTTGATGCAGCAGGTCGCCGTCATACTTCGTTTGCTTCCGTTGAAGTTATGCCCGACCTTGATGATGAAATTGAAATCAACATCAACCCCGACGATCTTCGAATTGATACCTACCGTGCAAGCGGTGCGGGCGGTCAGCACGTTAACAAAACAAGCTCGGCTATACGCATCACACATATTCCCACAGGCGTTGTTGTTGCGTGCCAGAACGAGCGCAGCCAGTTCCAGAACAAGGATACTGCCATGAAGATGCTTAAAGCAAAGCTTATGGAGCTTGCCGAAGCTGAACAGAAAGAAAAAATAGAAGATATCAAGGGTGTTCAAAAGGAAATTGCATGGGGCAGCCAGATTCGTTCGTATGTTTTCCATCCCTACACCATGGTAAAAGACCACAGAACCAATTTTGAAGTTGGCAACATCGGCTCGGTTATGGATGGTAACCTCGATGGATTTATTAACGACTATCTTAAAAAGGCAAGTTTAGGTCAACTTAACTTAAAGTAAAAAATACCGTAGCATAAGCTACGGTATTTTTTCACTTTATCACGTTGCTTTTTTTCACTATGTTGTAGAGGATTGCTCCCAGTATTCCGCAAGAAATAACCTCTCCTATAAACACTGTAAGCACCAAATACCACACCGAATCGTTCAGCATATACACATATTTAAGCACAAACGGAACTATCACTGTGTTTGCCGCTATCGGAAATATTGGGGCAAGATATTTACTCTTTCCAAAGTAATAAGTGCCCAATGCACCAAGAAGCGTTGCAACGCTTCCAAACACCACATCCCAAAGAGCGCATCCCGTTAGAAGATTGCTAACAAAGCAGCCTATAAAAAGCCCGGGAATTGCTGCAGGGGTAAATGCAGGAAGAACGCAGAGCGCCTCTGATATTCTTACCTGGATTGCTCCGCTTGCAAGGCCAAAAAGATTTGCCGCATACGTAAGCACCACATAAATTGCCGCAATTAAAGCAGCATAAGTAACGTTTTTTGTTTTCATATTAAATTCTCCTTAGTTTTGATTTACAGATTTAAAATCTGAAGTGAGGATGGTTTCGAACTCACTTAAATATTATAAAATTATATTGTTTTCTTAACGAGAGGGTGTGTAATTTTTTACACACCCTCTTTTTAATTAAAACAATCCGCTTATCTTTCCGTTCTCGTCAACATCGATTTTCTCTGCCGCGGGAACTTTCGGAAGACCGGGCATCGTCATAATCTCGCCCGTTAAAACAACTATAAAGCCTGCACCTGCAGAAACCTTAACATTACGCACTGTAACAGTAAAGTTTTCGGGTGCTCCAAGCTTTGTGGGGTCATCTGAAAAGCTATACTGCGTTTTTGCCATACAAACGGGAAGATTTCCAAAGCCAAGAGCCGTAAGCTTATCAATTTCCTTTTGCGCCTTGGCTTCAACCTTTATTCCGTCGCCGCCGTAAACCTTTTTAACTATTGCTTCTATCTTTTCATTGATAGTTAAATCGCTTTCATAGCTGAATGTGAAATCGTTTTCTTCTTCACAAAGACGAACAACCTCTTTTGCAAGGTCAACTCCGCCGTCGCCGCCTTTTGCCCACACATCGGAAAGAACAACGTTTATGCCAATCTTTTTGCACTCTTCAATAATTAACTCTACTTCCCTTTCAGTATCGGTTGGGAACTTATTTATTGCAACCACAGATGGAAGCTTATAAACATTTTTAATATTTGAAACATGCCTGATTAAATTCGGAACGCCCTTAACAAGTGCTTCTAAATTTTCTTCTCCAAGCTCTGTTTTAGGCACACCGCCATGCATTTTAAGAGCACGCACTGTTGCAACCACAACCACTGCCGAGGGTTTCAAATCAGCACAACGGCACTTGATATCAAGGAACTTTTCAGCTCCAAGGTCTGCACCGAAGCCTGCTTCAGTTATGGCATAATCGGAAAATTTCATTGCCATTTTTGTTGCAATCACACTGTTACAGCCGTGCGCAATATTTGCAAACGGTCCACCATGAACAAATGCAGGAGTTCCCTCAAGTGTTTGCACAAGGTTTGGCTTGATTGCATCCTTTAAAAGAGCCGTCATCGCGCCGTGAGCATTAAGCTCGCCCGCAGTAACGGGCTTTTCGTCGTAGGTGTAGCCCACAATGATTTTTGAAAGACGTTCTTTTAAATCTGTGATTGAAGAAGAAAGGCAAAGCACCGCCATAATTTCGGATGCAACTGTTATATCGTAGCCATCTTCACGCGGAACACCGTTAACTCTTCCTCCAAGTCCGTCGGTTACAAATCTTAACTGACGGTCGTTCATATCAACGCAACGCTTCCATGTTATACGCCTTGGGTCGATATTAAGGGCATTACCCTGATAAATATGGTTATCAAGCATAGCCGCAAGAAGATTGTTTGCGGCACCTATTGCGTGGAAATCACCTGTGAAATGAAGATTAATATCCTCCATCGGCACAACCTGAGCGTATCCGCCGCCTGCCGCACCGCCTTTAACACCGAAAACAGGGCCCAAAGATGGCTCGCGAAGTGCAACAGAAACATTTTTGCCGATTTTTTTAAGTCCGTCGGCAAGGCCGATTGTGGTGGTGGTTTTACCCTCGCCCGCGGGGGTGGGGGTAATCGCCGTTACCAAAACAAGCTTGCCGTCTTTCCTTTCTGTTTCATTAAGAAGCGAAAGGTCGATTTTAGCTTTATATTTTCCATAATGCTCAAGATAGTCTGCACTTACGCCTGCTAATTCTGCAATTTCAGTTATAGGCTTCATTTCAACCGACTGAGCTATTTCAATATCGCTTTTATACAACTTTATCAGTCCTTCCTGTTGCTTGTTTTAAGCATAACATCGTGATAACCGCCCTCGATAATACTTGTAGACGATACAAGAGTTATCTTTGCCTTTTCCTGAAGTTCAGGAATTGTAAGCACACCGCAGTTACACATTGTTGAAGAAACTTTATAAAGGCTCTTTTCAACGTTATCGTGAAGAGAACCTGCATAAACAACGTATGAATCTACGCCCTCTTCAAATGAAAGCTTTGTTTTACCGCCAAGGTCGTAACGCTGCCAGTTACGTGCACGGTTAGAACCTTCTCCCCAGTATTCCTTAACGTATGTTCCGTTAATGTTGAGCTTTGTTGTGGGGCTTTCATCGAAACGTGCAAAGTATCTGCCGAGCATAAGGAAATCTGCACCCATTGCAAGGGCAAGAGTCATATGATAATCGTGAACAATACCACCGTCAGAGCAAAGAGGAATATAAATACCTGTTTCCTTATAGTATTCATCACGAGCCGCTGCAACCTCGATTACTGCTGTTGCCTGACCACGGCCGATACCCTTCTGCTCACGTGTTATACAGATTGAACCGCCGCCAATACCAATTTTAATGAAATCGGCACCTGCTTTTGCGAGGAAAAGGAAGCCGTCGCGGTCTACAACGTTACCTGCACCAACCTTAACACTGTCGCCGTATTTGTTGCGGATAAATTCAATAGTCTGTGCCTGCCATGCTGTGTAGCCCTCAGAAGAGTCGATACATAAAACATCGGCACCTGCTTCTACAAGTGCGGGAACTCTCTTTTCATAGTCGAGAGTGTTGATACCTGCACCAACAACGTATCTTTTCTGGCTATCGAGCACTTCACGCTGATTACTCTTGTGTGAAGAATAGTCTTTTCTGAATACGAAATACTTAAGCTCTTTCTTATCGTTAACTATTGGAAGAGAATTAAGCTTGTTTTCCCAGATAATATCGTTAGCTTCTTTAAGAGTTGTATTTTCGGGAGCTGTGATGAGGCTTTCAAAAGGCGTCATAAATTCTTTAACCTTAACATCTTCACTCATTCTGCTCACTCTGTAGTCGCGGCTTGTAACCACACCTAAAAGAACGCCGTGTGCCGTTCCGTCTTCCGTTACTGCCATTGTGTTGTGGCCTGTTTTTTCAAAAAGGTCAAGCACATCTCTTAAAGTATTGTCGGGACGAAGATTGCTATCGCTTACAACAAAACCTGCCTTGTAGTTTTTAACGCGCGCAACCATTGCCGCCTCGTCTTCAATCGACTGAGAGCCGTAAATAAACGATATACCACCTTCTTTAGCAAGTGCTATTGCCATTGTATCGTTTGATACAGACTGCATTATAGCAGATACCATAGGTATATTAAGCGTAATTGCACTTTCTTCGCCTTTTTTGAATTTAACAAGGGGTGTTTTCAAGCTGACATTAGCCGGAATGCAATCCTTGCCGGTATATCCCGGTATAAGCAAATATTCACTGAATGTGTGTGATGGTTCATTGTAATAAAAAGCCATAGTTCTTCCTCCGTTAGTAAATTTTATTTATTATATAATATTTTACGCCATTTTTCAATACATTAAGCGCTTTTTTATTTATTTTTTAGTATGCTCTGCTACAAATTCGCCGATTCTTTCAAGAGCCGTTTCAATGCTCTTAACACTGTAGGCGTAGCTACACCTTACAAAGCCTTCGCCGCACTCGCCAAATGCCGTTCCCGGAACAACTGCAACTTTCTTTTCATACAGAAGATTTGTTGCAAATTCCTCGCTTGTAAAGCCTGTGGGCGTAATATTTGGGAAAACGTAAAACGCGCCAAGCGGCTCGAAGCACGGAAGACCCATTTTTCTGAATCCGTCCACCAGAATACGGCGGCGGTGGTTGTATTCGTTAACCATATACTCCACGTCGTCATCGCACGAGCGAAGTGCCTCAACTGCAGCGAACTGGCTCGTTGTGGGAGCACTCATAATGCCGTACTGATGAATTTTCGTCATTGCAGCGATAACCTCTTTTGGTCCGCAAGCGTATCCAAGGCGCCAACCTGTCATAGCAAAAGCCTTACTGAAACCATTTACAGTAACAGTTCTTTCACTCATCCCGTCAAGCGATGCAAAGGAAACGTGCTCGCCACTGTAGTTAAGCTCGCTGTAGATTTCGTCTGACAAAACAAATAAATCGTGCTCTTTTACAATTTTGGCAATCTTTTCAAGGTCTTCCCTTTCCATTACTGCCCCTGTGGGGTTATTGGGGAAAGGAAGCACCAGAAGCTTTGATTTATCAGTTATCTTTTCAAGCAGCTTTTCTGGTGTAAGCTTGAAATTATCTTTTTCCTCTGTTGTTATTGTAACGGGAGTTCCGCCTGCCATAAGTGTGCAGGGTTTGTAGCAAACAAAGCTTGGCTCGGGAATTAAAACCTCGTCCCCGTGCGAAATTATTGCTCTTATAAGTAAATCAATAGCCTCGCTTCCGCCAACCGTTACAAGAATTTCTTCTTTTGCATCGTATGTAAGATTGTATTTTCTTTTTAAGTAAATTGAAATTTCTTCGCGCAACTCGCTTATACCACGGTTTGCAGTATAATGTGTGTGCCCTTTTTCAAGCGAGTATATACCTGCCTCGCGCACAACCCACGGCGTTACAAAATCGGGCTCGCCCACGCCAAGAGATATTGCATCCTTCATTTCTGCCGCTATATCAAAAAATTTACGGATTCCCGATGGTGCGATGGCTTGTATGTGCGGAGAAATAAGTTCCTGATAGTTCATCATATACTTATTACCTCTCGGTTATCTACTTCTTTTTCAGTAAAGATTATTCCGTCTTTCTTGTATGTTTTAAGCTCGAAATGTGTGCTTGTTGAAACAACAGTTTCCATAGGTGCAAGCCTTTGCGATACAAACATTGCAACATCCTTAAGGCTTTTTCCCTCAACCGTTACCAGCAAATCGTAAGTGCCCGACATAAGCGTTACTGATTTAACCTGTGGAAAACGGTAGATTCTTTCTGCAATAGTATCAAAACCGCCACCACGCTGAGGCGTGATTTTAAGTTCAATATGGGCAACAGTTGTTTCCCTGTTTGTATTTTCCCAGTTAACAAGAGTTTTATATCCGAGAATTATATTTTCTTCTTCAAGCTCTTTTATGATTTTTTCCACCTGTCCTTTTTCTGCATTTAACATAATCGCTATTTTTTCCGCAGTAAGACGGCTGTCTTGTTCAAGCAGAGATAATATTTCGTTTTTCATATACATACCCCCATTATATTTTTTCTATTATAAACTATTTCACAAAAAAAATCTACACTTTTTTGTAAATAGTTTAAAAAAAATTTGAAAAAAAGCTTATAATGTAGTAAACTAATGATATTATCGAATGAAACCTAAGGAGTTATTATGAATTCTTCATCACTCAACAAATTAAATTTTTATATTGAAATGCTTAAATCGCGTTACGGAAACGGTGAATATTTTAAGGAAATTGAAATAACCTTTAAATCAGGCACAAAAGATTTCCCCGCAAAAGTAAAAAAAGAGGAAGAAACTCTTTATATAACCTATGGCGGGGCAAAAAACATCTTTAACTGGAAGGATATTTCTTCTTTGGCACAAGAGTACGATTCGATGCGTATGATATACCGCGAAAGAGGCACAAATGCAATTATCCTTGCCGACAATAAAAACGTTACGCTGAAATACGAGGATAGCGCGGTGTCCACAGAATCTGCTACCGCCACTGTTGGCACAAGAGAGTATTTAATTGCACCACCAAAAGCAAATGATTTGCTTAAAGAAATAGGCATTATGGGGCAAAACGGAAAAATCAAAAACGATATGATAAGAAAATACAATCAAATCGACCATTTTGTTGAGCTTTGTGCCGACTATTTATCGCGCCTTAACGGAAAAATAGAAGTGCTTGATTGTGCCTGCGGAAAGAGCTATCTTTCGTTTGCTCTTAACTACTATCTTCGCGATGTACTGAAAAAGGATTGCCACGTTACGGGCGTTGATTATGCACAAACTGTAATCGACGCTTCAAAACGCAGTGCACAAAATCTTGGATATTCTAATATGACTTTTATAAGAGCCGACCTTAACGATTTTGTATTAGAGAAAAACCCCGATATAGTTATCAGCCTCCACGCGTGCGACACTGCAACCGACCTTGCAATAGCAGCGGGAATTAATTCGGGTGCAAAGGCAATTTTTGCCGTTCCTTGCTGCCACAAGGAGCTTCTCAGCCAATATTCATACGAGCCTTTTTCTCCCCTTTTAAAGCACGGGATATTCAAGGCACGTCAGGCAGATTTACTTACAGATTCTATCCGTTGCCTGCTACTTGAAGCAAAAGGCTACAGTGTGGTTGCCCAGGAATATATTTCCCCTGTTGAAACACCGAAGAATTTGCTTATACGAGCGTTTAAAGACGGTAAAAATCAGGAAACGGCAAAAAAAGATTATTTTAAATTAAAAGAAATGCTTGGAATTAATCCCAAGCTTGAAACTTTAATAGATTTGGAGTAGACAAATGGATTTAAACGAAACAACACTCTCACAAAAGAAAATATTCGACGGAGAAGTAATAAAGCTTCGAGTCGACACAGTAACAACACCATCGGGCAACAGCGCAACGCGCGAAATAGTTGAGCATCCCGGCGGAGTGTGTATTCTTCCTCTCGACGAAAATGGAAACGTAATTATGGAATGGCAATACCGCCATCCGTTTACATCACTTCTTTACGAGCTTCCTGCAGGTAAGCTTATAAAAGGGGAAGACCCGCTTGAGTGCGGAAAGCGCGAGCTTGAAGAAGAAACAGGCCTTTGCGCAAAGGAATATATCTCACTTGGCAAAATATATCCCACCCCCGGTTTTTGCACCGAGATAATTCATCTTTATCTTGCGCGCAATCTTTATAAAGGCACAAAAAATCCTGATGAAGATGAATTTATTGAGCTTGAAGCTGAGCCTCTTGAAAAACTGGTTGACAAAGTTTTATCAGGAGAAATAAACGATGCCAAAACGTGCGTTGCACTATTAAAGGCTAATGAAATGAAAAACAGAGGACTGATATAATGAAAGTTGCTTTTTGTTCACTTGGCTGCAAGGTAAATCAATACGAATCAGATTGCTACGCTAAAATTTTCCGCGATAAGGGTTACTCAATTGGCTCTTTCGATGAAATCTGCGACGTGTATGTTGTAAACACGTGCTCTGTTACCAACATTGGCGACAGGAAAAGCCGCAAAATGCTTCGCCGCGCAAAGAAGCTTAATCCCGATGCAATAGTTGTAGCCACAGGATGCTATGCCCAGACAAGGCAGGAAGAAATAAAGAAAATGAGCGAGGTTGATTTAGTTATCGGAACAAGCGACCGCCATAAAATTGCCGATATGGTTGATGCCGTTCGCAAAGGCGAAAACGTGGATATACTTCGCGATATTTTAAAAGAGAAATATTATGAAGAGCTTGAAGCCGAGGGCGAAATTGAGCGCACACGCGCATATATAAAAATTCAGGACGGATGCAACAATTTCTGTTCCTACTGCATCATCCCCTATGCCCGCGGACCTGTACGCTCGAGAAAAATGGAAAACATTATAAAAGAAGCAAAATCTCTTTCTGAAAAAGGCTTTTGCGAGGTTGTTTTAACGGGGATAAGCGTTGCTTCCTACGGAAAAGATTTAAACTGCGATACTTCTCTTTCCGATGTGATTAAAAATGTAAGTGATGTTTCGGGGATTACGCGTATACGCTTAAGCAGTATCGACCCGCGCGCTTTTACAGATGATTTTATAAAATTTCTTTCAGAAAACGAAAAAATCTGCCGCCATTTTCATATTTCGCTTCAAAGCGGTAGCAAAACGGTACTTAAAAGAATGAACAGAAAATACACCCCCGATGAATATATGGAGGTGCTTAATAAGATAAGAAAGGCTATGCCCGATGCTTCTATAACAACCGATATTATCTGCGGTTTCCCCGAAGAAACGGAAGAAGAATTCAATGAAACCTTAGAATTTGTTAAAAAGGCAAACTTTTTAAAGGTGCACGTCTTCCCTTATTCTGAAAGAAGCGGCACTGCCGCAGCCCTTATGCCTCAGCTCCCGCTTTCTCTCCGTGAAGAGAGGGCTAAAATTTTAGGCAAGCTTGAACAAGAAATCGGCGACGCTTACGAGCGCTCCTTCATCGGAAAGGAAGCCGAAGTTCTGTTTGAACAAACAAGCGAAAACTACATCGAGGGGCTTACCAAAAATTATTTAAGAGTATATACAAAAGCAGACAGTGCACTCTGTGGCACTGTCTGCAAAGTTACAATAACCGAAAAGAAATCAGGAAAGCTTTTTGGCTCGCTTATCACGCATCTCTGATATTAATAGCCCCGTTACGATTAAAACCGTACCGATAACCATATACGTTGTAATGTGCTCACTTAAAAACACTACGGAAAAGAGCATTGTAATAAGCGGATTCAAGTATATATACACACTGCTTTTTGTGGCTCCGAGTATTTTTATAGCATAATTCCACGTTACAAAGCAAATTGCCGAAGCAATTAATCCAAGATACATAAGGTTAAATAAAAATTTCGGCGTGGTAAAATACGAAAGGGTAACGTCGAAGCCTAACGCGGGCATTACAAGCGCAGTTATCGTCATTCCATAGAAAAATATACGGCGTGTTACACTTATTATATTATAGCCACGTGAGCCGAGTGCTTTTGTGATAATACTATAGAATCCCCACACTACGGCGCCGAGAATTGCAAGCAAATCCCCTTTCGGGCTTATTTTAAGAACGAAGCTATCGTTAAGCCCGATTATAAATATTCCGCTGATAGAAATTATAAAACCGAGCAAAAACGAATTTGTAAGCTTTTCGCCCGAAAAGCGCGATGCAAGTATTCCCGTAATAAGCGGTGCTATCGATATAAGCACGCTGACGTTTGAAGCCTGTGTATACGAAAGGGCAACGTTTTCAAAAAGCTGATAAAGCGTCATCCCGCAAAGACCTGCAAGCGCAAATAAAAATTCTTCTTTCAGCGATTTGACTTTTATTCGCCCTTTTGATAAAATACAAAGCATAATGTAACCGATTATAAATCGTACAAACATAATTCCGTGGGGAGAAAGCCCGTTTGTGATAAGTATTCGCGTGGAAACAAATGTTGTTCCCCACACAACGGAAGTAAATAATGCTAAAATATGTGCTAATGTTCTTTTGTTTTTCATTGTTTTGCTCCGTTTCAAAAAATATTCTGGAGGATTTTTTATGACCTACTTAGTTATTATTCTTTTTATTTCACTTTTATGGTTTAATTTTGTTACAAACAGAATTCCCAAAAGAGGGCGCATTGATGTTTCCGACGGAGAAACAATCACAGCCGCTATAATAAATACAAACAGAGTTCCCGACCACGCCGCCACACTTCGGGCAAAAAGCGGAGAAACTATTTATAAAGTAAAGATTAAAGCAAGTGAAAGCCATTTATGGATTAAAGGTGACGAGATAAAAATACTTATTTCAAAATCAAACAAAAAAAACTACCGCATTCTTTTCAACGACTATTTCAAAGAAAACGAAGAGCGTATACGCGCTTATGCAATAGAGCTTCTTGAAAAGAAAGCAAAATACAATTCCATCGGTGCCAAAGCCGTAAAATACACAAGCGGGGATTTTGAGAAAATAAAGAATTCAAAATTCAATTCCAACCAGATTTTTTATTTTTCTTATATTTTCAACTCAATCGACCGCTACACTATACTTGCAATATTGCTTGCTATTTTAATCCTTGGCTTGCATTTTGTCAAGAATATGGCTCTTAAAAAGCTTTTAGTGCCGATAATTCTGCTCGCTGTTATTATTTACTATATCTGCACTGCGGTTAAAATCTGCACCGATTCATTAGCTAAGGCAAGTAAATAAAAACTCTTTTCCGCTTAATTCTCCGCGAAGAAGTGCACAAACATCACTTCCGCGGCATTCAAGATTAAATATTTCATCGTTTTTAAGCTCGGCACCGCGGTCTGAAACTATCAGACTGGCGGTGCTTTTTATTTTCTTTAAAACTTCAGTTCCGCGCGAATTGAACGCTATCGGGCGGATATATGTAGGCTCTTTAAATTCCCTGAAATTATTTTCGATAATCATATTGAATATAATTCTTCTCAGTCTGCTTTCGGTGTATCTTTTGCAGAGTGCGTTTTTAATTATTTCTTCCACAGTATTAAATTTAGAAGCCTCTTTAAGCCTTACTGCAATTTCTTCGTTGCAATCGGGAATATTTAAAAGGCTTTCCTTTGAAATTGTTTTAAGGCGGGATGATGCAATCAAATCAAAATCGCTCATAAAAAGAGGCTTTGATTTATACGGATAAAGAAGATTTACTTCTTTACCTTTTTTTATTTTCTCTCTTACTGCCGTTGCCGATGGGATTTCGTTTGTTATTTCCTTTTCATTATAGCCGCTGCCCTCACGTTTAATTGTAACAGGCTTTATTGAAGAATTAATCCGTTCAAGCGCACGAACATATTCAACCGCCAGTATATTATTCGGGTCATTAAGAATATCTGCATTTGCACTTTCCTTTTTAAGTGCTTCCATTCTTGCTTTGGGGAAAGAATATCCATCTTTAAGTAACTCATTAATTCTTTCCTTAAAGCTATCGCTTTCCTCGTTTAAAAGATGTGCAACCTCTTTAATTTTTTCAATATCGCCACATTCCGAGCCGAACCACAC
Source organism: Clostridia bacterium (assembly GCA_017505525.1). GTDB lineage: Bacteria > Bacillota > Clostridia > UMGS1883 > UMGS1883 > UMGS1883. The sequence continues at coordinate 6,044 of JAFVPB010000066.1, read as the reverse complement.
CTCATCAACACAGCCTGCGCCATCTAAAATTGATATTGCACCGCGTGCAAATCCCTCTGCCGAAGAGAGTGCATATAAAAGCGGAAGCTCAATCACAAGGTCGGCTCCGTTTTCTATTGCGGCGCGTGCCCTTTCCGATTTTTCAAAAATGGCACACTCTCCCCTTTGAACAAAATTACCGCTCATAACAACAACTGTGCAGTCGTTTCCCTTGCTCACTTTTTCAATTAAAAGCTTGTGTCCCTCGTGAATTGGGTTAAATTCTGCAATTATCGAGCCTATTTTCATAAAATCGCCTCTTTTTTTCGTGAAAGATATTGAAATATTCTTAAATCTATTATATACTATATATTTAGAAAAATAAACACTTGGAGGAAGAAAATATGAGTAAATTTTTAGATTCTGTAAAAGCGAGAGCAAAAGCCGACAAAAAAACTATTGTTCTCCCCGAATCAATGGACAGAAGAACATTCGAAGCTGCCGAAACAATCCTTAAGGAAGATATTGCAAATATCATCATCATCGGCACACCCGAAGAAGTTAACGAAAACAGCAAGGGACTTGATATTTCAGGTGCTACAATCATCAACCCCTTCACTTATGAAAAAACAGAAGAGTATCTTAACCTTTTTGTAGAGCTCAGAAAAAGCAAAGGCCTTACATATGAACAGGCTCGTGAAACTGCACTTGGCGATTATATGTACTATGCTTGCCTTATGGTTAAAGCAGGCGACGCTGACGGTGTTGTTTCAGGTGCTTGCCACTCAACAGCAAACACACTTCGCCCCAGTCTTCAGATTATCAAAACAAAGCCTGGCGTAAAGCTTGTTTCTGCATTTTTCCTTATGGTTGTTCCCGATTGTGAATATGGTGCAAACGGCACATTTATCTTTGCCGATAGCGGTCTTGAGCAGAATCCTGATCCTGAAAAGCTTGCTACAATCGCAGCTTGTTCAGCAGAATCATTCGAACTTTTAGTACAGGAAGAAGCAATAGTTGCTATGCTTTCACACTCAACAAAGGGCAGCGCGAAGCACGCCGATGTTGATAAGGTTGTTGAAGCTACAAGAATCTGTAAGGAAGCCAACCCCAACTTAAAGGTAGACGGCGAGCTTCAGCTCGATGCTGCAATCGTTCCTTCTGTTGGATGCTCAAAAGCTCCCGACAGCAGCGTTGCAGGTAAGGCAAACGTTCTTGTATTCCCCGACCTTGATGCAGGTAATATCGGTTACAAGCTTGTTCAGCGTCTTGCTAAGGCAGAAGCTTACGGTCCTGTAACTCAGGGTATTGCAATGCCTATTAACGACCTTTCAAGAGGTTGCAGTGCTGATGATATCGTTGGTGTTGTTGCAATCACTTGCGTACAGGCACAGGCTGCGAAATAATTATTACATATCTGGTAAAAATAAAATATATTATAAGAAAGAGGATATATTATGAAAATTCTTGTTATCAACGCAGGAAGCTCATCTCTTAAATATCAGCTTATCGATATGGACGAGAAAAAAGTTCTTGCAAAAGGTCTTTGCGAAAGAATAGGAATCGAAGGAAGCCGTCTTAACCACACACCCGCAGGATGCGACAAGGTTGTTATCGAAAGCCCGATGCCTAGCCACGCTGATGCAATCAAGCTTGTTATTGATGCTCTTGTTGATAAAAACCACGGCGTTATCGGTTCAATGGCTGAAATCGGTGCAGTTGGCCACCGCGTTGTTCACGGCGGCGAAAGCTTCAGCGGAAGCGTTATTATCGATGAAGAAGTTAAAAAAGCTCTTCGCGATTGTATCGAGCTTGCTCCCCTTCACAACCCTGCAAACATAATCGGTATTGAAGCTTGCGAAAAGGTTATGCCCGGAGTTAAGCAGGTTGGCGTATTTGATACTGCTTTCCATCAGACAATGCCCGAGGAAGCATATCTCTACGGTATTCCTTATAAATACTATGAAAAATATAAAATCCGCCGTTACGGTTTCCACGGCACAAGCCACAACTATGTTTCAGGCAAGGCTGCCGAGATGCTTGGCAAGGATATTAAAGACCTTAAGATTGTTACCTGCCACCTTGGAAACGGTTCAAGCGTAACAGCTGTTAAAAATGGTAAGGTTATCGATACAACAATGGGACTTACACCTCTTGCAGGTATTCTTATGGGTACAAGAAGCGGTGATATCGATCCTGCTATCGTTACATTCCTTATGGAAAAAGAAAACCTCGATATCGAAGGTATAAACAAAGTTCTTAACAAGGAAAGCGGCGTTTTCGGTGTAAGTGGTGTATCAAGCGATTTCCGCGACCTTTCAAGTGCAGCAGAAGAGGGCAACAAGCGTGCAAATGCAGCTCTTAAGATGTTCTCTTACGGTATCAAGAAATATATCGGAAGCTATGCTGCAGCTATGGGCGGCGTTGATGCTATCGTATTCACAGCAGGTGTAGGTGAAAACGACAGTCAGACACGTGCAGATATCATTAACGGTCTTGAGTTCCTCGGAATTAAGATCGACAGCGAAAAGAACAAGCTTCGCGGCAAAGCAATCGACGTATCAGCAAGCGATGCTACAGTTAAAACTCTTGTTATTCCTACAGATGAAGAAATGATGATAGCTCTTGAAACAGAATTATTGGTAAAATAATTGTTGACTTTTGCTAAAATCGATAGTATAATATATAAGCGCCTGTAAAGGTTTTGAAAAGGTTAGGTGTTTTTTATGAAGGTAAATATAGCATCTATTCTTAAAAATGAAGGTGCTTCTATGAACATTTCGGGAAGTGTAAATCCCGGGGAGTTCGATTTTATGGGAAGTAAAATCACTTTCACTTCCCCCGCTCTTGTTACAGGAACCATCGTTAATATCGGTGGTACCATCGAAATTTCAGCTGTTATAACGGGCGAATTTCTAACGCAGTGCTCACGCTGCGGAAAAGAAATATCGCAAAGTCTTTCAGCCGAGCTTTTCGAAAGCGTTGAAAACGATTTTTCCGATGCCGACCCTGAATGTCTTGTTCTTTCAGGCAACACGCTCGATATTACGGGCGCTGTGGAGGCATGTATTTTCGGAAATATCCCGCTTAAATTCCTGTGCAGTGAAGAGTGCAAAGGTTTGTGCCCGGTTTGCGGAACAAATCTTAATGAAAATGAATGCAATTGCGATACAAGGGTTTACGACCCTCGATTCGCCATCTTTAGAAATTTACAAAAAGAGGTGTAGAAAATGGCAGTTCCAAAGAGAAGAACTTCTAAGGCAAGAAGAGATAAAAGAAGAGCTAACTGGAAGCTTGAAGTTCCGGGCATGGTTAAATGCTCAAACTGTGGCGAACTTATCAAATCTCATGTAGTATGCAAGCATTGCGGATACTACAAGGGTGTACAGGTAGTTAAAAAAGCTGCAAATCAGTAAAAAATAGTTTACCGCCCTTTTTTAAGGGCGGTAAATTAATATGCTTCCGTAGCTCAGCAGGATAGAGCGTTCGCCTCCTAAGCGAAAGGCCACGCGTTCGAATCGCGTCGGGAGCGCCAGAAAAAGAGACATTATTCATTTTGAATAATGTCTCTTTTTTAACTAAATTCGCTTGCGGTCAGCTAACGGCGAATTTAATTTAGCTGTTTTGAAAAACAATTTAGCTATTGCGGATCAATAATTTAGCTTTGCAACTTGTTGCAAAATTTAGCTACACACTCTTCTCCCTATACTCACTCGGGGAGCAATTCTTTATTTTTTTAAACATTCTTGAAAAATAGTGAATATCCTCATACCCTACTGAAAAAGCAACCTCTGTTACGCTCTGTGTTGTAAGGCTAAGCAGCTCGCACGCCTTTTCAATGCGGAATTCATTTAAATACTCAATCGGAGTTTTATTGAAATTCTTTTTAAAAAATCTGCAAAAGTAGCTTTCATTCATAGCACAAAGCGATGCCAGTTTTTCTGTAGTTATTTTTTCGCTATAGTGTTTATTTATATAATAGCGCACAATATCAGCAGTTTTATTACTTTTTGCATTTATATTTTGCTGCTCAGTATAATTTTTTAAAAGATGAGCAACAAGCTCATAAGTATAGCTTTTTATAAGCATATCTCTATAGGGTGTTTTTGTTTTCTTCTGGAGCATCAGCTTTTCTATAGTTTCTTTCACAAAACCATCATCCCTCACAAGCGAGCTTATGCTGGTTGTAATATCAAACTCAACATCAGAAAAAAACCACGAATAGATAAGCACGCAACAAAATTTAAGCCTTCCTTTTGGACTAATCGTATGAATTTGAGTGGAATTAACAACGATAAGGTCGCCCTCTTTTATAGAAAAGGAACTCTCGTCACATATAGCCGTGCCCTCTCCCTCAAGAATATATAAAAGCTCAATATGTTCGTGCCAGTGCGGTTTAAAAGAATTTTCAGTAGAATAGACTTCTATTTTCACTGAAAGTTCTTTTTGCTTAAAAGGTATATTTTCGTGAAAAGGAATGTTTTTCATAACAATCTCCATAATCAATGCAGCAGTTTTCTTTTATAAAAAAGATAAGGAATATAAATACCTGCAAGTGCCGCTGCCCATGCAAGCGGTTCCGATAAAAATATTGCATCGATGCCTATAATATGAATCATTTTTTTCGCCATAAATATTCTCACAAGGCATTCTGTAAAGCCCGAAAACATCGACCAAACAGAAATCTGCATAGCCTGAAGCGTGTTTCTGTAGATATATATCAGATAAAGCACTATAAGACTCGACGTCATAATTATTAAATATCGGTGTGCAACTCTTAGTGCTTCCTGCGCCCCATTTTCCTGTGCTTTTATAAAAAGCATTAAAAAATATTTCCCGAAAAGAATCATTATAATGGCAATAAATGTTGCCATAAACACGGAAAAAATGCCGCTTATTAAAACGCCTTTTCTAACTCTTTTTAAATTGTTTGCGCCATAGTTTTGTGCAACAAACGTTGTAAGAGTGATTCCTATGGCTGCTGCCGAGCATTCCAGAAGCCCGTAAAGTTTATTTGTGGCAGTGTAGCCTGCAATAAAAATACTTCCCTGAAGGTTAATTGTCGATTGCAGTATTATTCCGCTTATATTAATTATAATATGCTGAAAAGCTATCGGAACTCCAAATTTAAACATCTCGCGGGTTTCCTTAAAATCAATCGCAAAGCTTTCCTTCGTAAGCCTTACAACTTCAATCTTTCTTATTTGTATATAGCAATAAACAAACGAAACTCCCTGAGATATAACAGAAGCTATCGCAGCGCCGAATATCCCCCATTTAAACAACAAAACAAAAATCAAATCGAGCAAAACATTTAAAATTGCCGCTATAACCATCGCTATAAGCGGAGATTTTCCGTCGCCAAATGCCCGAAGAATTGATGCAGCCATATTATAAGCCGTGATAATAAGTGTTCCAGATATCATCGTAGTAATATAAAGAGTTGCATTCCTCAGAATATCAGGTGGGGTATTCATAAAGCTTAAAAGCGGTTTTGCACACAAAAGCCCTAATACAGTTACCACAATCCCCACAAACAAGCTAAGCAATGCCGACATAGCAATCGACTTATTCACTTTTTCATAGTTTTTCTCGCCGAAATATCGCGCCGTAAACGTGGAAAACCCTTGAGTAAATCCAATAATAGTAAATAAAATAAGCCAGTAAATCCAATCGGTTGCTCCTACTGCGGCAAGTGCCTTTAATCCTACGCCCAGGCCTACGATTGATGTATCGGCTATCATATAAAGTTGTTGACCTATACTTGAAACTATTAAAGGGAACGCAAAAGTTAAAATATGCTTTGTGATGCTCCCCGTTGTCATATCCTTAATTCTCGACATAATTTTGCTCTCCGTTTTTTATATTAAATATATTATAGCAGAAAAAGAAACAAAAAGGAAGAGTATATTGATATACTCTTCCTCAGACCGTCGAAAAAGTCGGTCAACCACAAACAAAATTATAATTTTATAAATTTGTAGGGTTCGGCGTCCTCGACGAACCGTTAACAATATAATTTTTATCAAAAAAATTAAAAGTTAAGAAAGTCCCTGAAAACACAG
>JAFVPB010000065.1 GCA_017505525.1 Clostridia bacterium | reverse complement strand
AGTTGTCAAGTCAATAACAGTATTTTCATCAAGTCCGAAATATCCCAATAACATTGAATTATCTTCGCCGTAATCATAATATGTATCACCACTTTTGAAAACTGCACAAGAGTCCGTTGCGATAGTTACATAGCCCTTTTGTCCGTCTTTTCTTGTGAATATAAGTTCTGCGCCAAAGGGGCAAGCAGTTCCGCCCATTTTGATTTTTTCGGCTGTCGAAAAGGCTTTTTCGATTTCTGTATGTGCATTTGTAACTGCCAGAGGATATTTAGTACCACCTACAACAAGCTCCGCATCTGCAATATCCTTTATATCATCAGGAGTGTATTCAGTAATTTGGGAAGCAACCGAAACATAGTTATCGCCAAAAATATATTTATGTTCAATTTCTCCGTCAGCCTTATTAACTGTTATAAGCTGCATACCATTTACTGCTCCTATTTCAGATGTCAGATAATATATTTTATCGTTGCTTACAATACAGTTGTTGCTATACCAACCAATAGGATTTTGTACTGTTGTAAAAGTATCTGCTATCCCTGTAAATAGTTCCGCGTTCTCCGGCATAGCACCTTTTTTTACCTCGCCATTTTCAAGATTAACAATATATTTTTCATAATCATTGATTTCATCAGCGGGACCTACGGTTGAAAGATACGCATATTTTCCGCCTTTATCAACTTTGATTTCAAGTACGCTGCTGCCTTGCTGATTGTATGCAATATCCAGCTTTTCGAGGTTTATCGCATAATCAATTTCTTCGGTCTGAAGATTGTCAATGAAAAAGCCTTCTGCATAATGGAATACTATTTTATTTTCATCAGCATAGTTTATATCTGCCATTACTGCGCCGATAGGACGATTGATATAATCGGAAAACTCATTTTCCGTCATAGTATATTCATCACTTTTTATATTAGCGGCGATAATGATTGATACACAAGTCATAACAAGAAGAATTACGGCAAAGATAATAAGAGCCATAAGTTTAGAAATTCGTCCGTTTTTGGAACGAATTTTTGAAAATCTGTTCTGCAGCTTTTTCTTATCCGTACTCATTTTTGTCGTGTATAGGTTTTCAAACATATAAATTTCGCCTCCTTGTCTATTTGGTGTCCGCTTTATAATATTCTTTTACAATCCATATACCGTGTTCATCAGTTTGTATTGGCTTGAATAGTTCAACAATATATGATGTTTTATCAATAGCATAAGTTGCACTGCATTTTACACCGTCTCCTGCAAATGCAGTTATATTACCATTTTCCTTTCCTTGGTTAGCAAAGAATGATTTTATCACTTGTTGTGCATCTAATCGCCAAGGGAAATGCCCGTTGTCAACCTGATATTGTAAATCACAAAGATAAGAATATGTTTTCATTTCAGCATTTCCGAGATATGGAGTCTTGCTGTCTATATTACCAAAGGTGAAACTTACATCATAGTTATAGTTATATCTGTTAATTATCCATTCTACATACTCAAACGGAATATATGTAATTCCATTCATTAACACAGGTGAGGTAGGTGTCAAAACATCACTTTGGGTATTGTTCCAGAAATTGTCATATACTATTTTGTTTTGTCCTATATTTATTTCATAATTGCTTTGGTGTCCGTCGATTGTTATTTGTATATTTCCGTTATTCCATTTAATTTCGCTTATATCAGTGAGGCCTAAATTATCAAAAAGCTCTCGAAGCGGCAAATAAACAGTCCTATCATAAAAGAAAGGTTTATTATTAAACTCCATAGCTTCATTGTTGTAGAATATTTTTGCCTCGTATCTCTCAAAGCTATCAAAGGCGGCCATAACGACAGTTGCACACAACATTGTAACTGCAATAACAACAGACATTGCTAATGCCATAAATTTAGAAATTCGTCCGTTTTTGGAACGGATTTTTGAAAATCTGTTCTGCAGTTTTTTCTTATCCATACTCATTTTTGTCGTGTATAGGTTTTCCAGCATATAAATTTCGCCTCCTATTCAACTAAATCAAGAATTGTTTTCATATAGATTTTTTGTTCTGTATCGGACATATTTTTTGTAACTGCCATATCACAGGAAACCTCGCAGGCCTCGCTGACGTTCGCACAGAGTAGATATGCAAGAGGGTTAAACCAATGCACAGCGTTTACAAAGAGAGAAAGCCACTTTATAATCAAATCTTTTCTCTTGTAATGAGTCAGTTCGTGCAGGAATACCATTCGCATATTTTCGTCCGGGATTTCCCTGCAGGGAATATAGATAACCGGGAACAGAACACCTACAAGCATGGGCGATTGTATATCCGGCGACATTCTGATTTTGATATGCCGTTTTATCTTCAATTCCTTTTTAACCTCATTCAGCACAGCATTTTCCGTTATTCGTATAGCTTTTTTGTGTTTCCGTATGAGATAAATTATATAGCTACTGATAACAACAATCAGATAAAAGCACATTCCGGCAAACCATACATAAGCCAATAAATCAAGCAGCTTAATACGATAGTTCGGTGTGATGTTTACCTCTCTGTACTCAATGGGTGTTTCCTCGATTATAACCGTTCTCGGAGCTTCCTCTAAATCTTGCACAGCTTCCGGCTGCACAATTTCATTTTGAGGGAGCAGCGGGAGCTTTTGAGCTTCTTTTGGGGGTATCAGCTTGTATGTAGGTATAATCATTGAGAGCAATACCGCAATCCATACGTAATATTGCCATTTAGCAGGAAATTTTTTTGCGGTAATGGGTTTT
>JAFVPB010000064.1 GCA_017505525.1 Clostridia bacterium | reverse complement strand
ATTAAGCTCTATAATTTATATATTGCCACCTCATCCGAGTTTTGCTTCGCAAAACCCACCTTCCCCTTGAGGGGAAGGCTTTCCAACAAATTATTTGTGCTATACTGCAATATTACAATAATAATTTGCTTTTTGGAATATATTGTACTTCGTTATCTGCTCATCGGTTAACCTTTTTTGAACCACGCGACTATCGCGTGGTTTTCGTTATACAAAAAGAAGATGTTTAAAAATTTTAAACATCTTCTTTCATCCTCTATTTACAACATGAACAGGGTTTAAAAAATTCTCCTATATCTACCTTAACTTTTTCTCCGTCTTTTTTAAAGCCGAGAAGTAAAAGCTTTCCTTCCATTTCAGAATTTTCAGAGTATCCCTCTTTCACACCGTTTAAATCAAGATGATTGAGAGCACTGCGTACCAGAAGCTCGAATATATTATCGTTATCGATATAGCTTTTCAGCTCGCCGTCTTTATAAAAAAGAAAATATCCTGTATTTTTTTCATTTTCACAGGCAATAGCCATACGCGAATTTTCCTCCGCCTCACTAAAGACAGATTTAATTATATCCATATTATCAGTTATTGTAACACGTATCATTTTTTGCCCTTCCTTCCACGCAGTTTGTTGATTTCAGCTTCAGATATTTTTCTCCATTTACCCTCGGGAAGATTTCCAAGCGTAAGTGAACCAACTGAAATTCGTTTAAGAGAATACACCTCAGAGCCCACACTTTCAAGCATTTTTCTTACCTGACGGTTTTTCCCTTCATGAATTGTTATTTTAACTTCCAGTCCGCGTTTTGGATTTTTCACATTTTCTGCTTTTGCGGGAGCTGTTTTTGCACCGTCGATTTCAACGCCCGTGCGCAAAAGGGTAAGCTGTTCTTCGTCAAGCGGTTTATCAACCCTCGCTATATAAACCTTGTTTATTTCGTGCGCGGGGTGAGTAATCATATTTGCAAATTCGCCATCGTTTGTTAAAATCAAAAGCCCCGTCGTATCAAAATCAAGCCTACCCACAGGGTAAATACGCGCATTTATATCGCGCACAAGTTCCATAACAGTAGGTCTACCAAGGTCGTCCTTAACTGTTGTAACATAATTTTTAGGTTTGTTAAGCATTATATAATATTTTTTTGTTTCAGGATTAATTACTTCTCCGTCAAGCTCAACAATATCACTTTCGGGATTTATTTCGCATCCCATATAGTCAACAAGCTCGCCATTCACGCAAACTCTTCCGCTTTCTATTATCTTTTCCGCCCCTCTTCGTGAGGCAATACCGCAATCGGCAATATATTTTTGTAATCTCATAAAAAGCATCTCTCTTTCTCTAATGACTAAGACTAACATTTTTTTATTTGTTTGTCAAGCGTACTAAATTGACAAGTTATTCTATATATTGTATAATATGTATATATTCGGGAAAGGAGGATGTGCGTGAAAAAATTAAGCTTAGTTCTGATTATTATTTTTTTAATGAATATATGTACTTGTGCACACGCAAGTTCCAATATGTTAGTAAACGGAAATATTGCCACAGAAAATTTTCGCGTAACAACCATTAATGGCGTTACATATGCCGATGCAAAGGCTCTTTCCGAAGCTTTTGGACTTTCATTTAAAAGCTATTATTATCCTGCAAGCGCAACAGTTGGAAATTCTCAGAAAATGATGTGTATAGTTCCAAACGAACCTTACGCTACAGTTGCAGATTTAACGGGAAACGCCTCGCAGGAATACACCTATCATCCGCTTAGTGGCCCGGGCATATACGATAATAATTCCTTTTTAGTTCCCGTGCGTGCTTTCGCTGAAATATTTGGTTATTATATTAATTACAACGCAAGCACTAAAATGGTAGAGCTTTCAACATATGCTCCCGTTGTTTCCTACAATCCCCCGCAGACTCAAAGTCATGTATTTTATTATCAAAGTCAGGCCGAATTTGCTCTTCCCAATTCGGGAAGCGGATATTGCTGGGTTTGCTCGTATGCAATGCTTATATCCAATCTCAAAGGTCAGCGCATAACGCCAAATGATGTTGCACGTGTAAATGAAACTAAAACATCAAATGGAGCATACTGCTATCACAGCGAGATTGCCTCGGCATTCGGAGTAAAATTCGTATCGGCGCTTCCTGAAGACAGTATTTACTACGGTGGTCGCGACGGTGTTTCGGGTGGCACGTATATACAAAACCCGAATAAAGACCCTCAAATTACCATTGCGGCACTTCGTCAGGCACTTACTCTTCATCCCGAGGGAGTGATGGTACGTTATGCATCATACCCCCACACAATGGTGGCAATAGGATTTAATGATTATTCAATTATTTTTAACGACCCTGGTGCTGCACATTTTGAAAACGTGCCGTTTGAAGAAACGTGCGTAGCATCAAGAGGAATTAATATTGAGGATATAACATTTATTCAGGCAATAGATTAATAGCAAATGGATATAAAAACGAAAAGCTATTTCGTTTTTATATCCATTTTATTTTATGGGGATAGGTAAAAATCTTCAGAACAGACAAGCTTGGTCCTTTTTAACATCCCTATCTATAGATTATTGCGTTTGCTGCAATAAGCATTATATTTTTCGCAGGTGCCCAAACCTTGTCGAAATCAGTATCCGGATATGGATAATTTCCAACATACTTACAAAGCTCAACTGTAAGTGTGGGCTTTTTATATTTTCTGTATACATAGTCGAAGAAAGATCCTCCAACGCCGTAATCCTTTTCATATGTAATAGAAAACTTAGTATCTTTCTTTACGAGCTCCCCAATATATGTGGGGTTATTTTTATCCTCTGCCCAGTAAAGAAGCTGACCCTGGGTGTGATAAGAAATAAATGCTTCAAACGGAAAACTGTCTACATACGCTGAAACAGCCTGTGTTTCGGGTTCAGTATTGGGAGCATCTCCGTCAAAGCCAATTGACCCTCTCGGCTTGCCCTTTCTGCTCTTAACCCAATCCTTATCGTAGTTCCAGTTAACATCCACACCGTTTATATTTGCTTTCCACGACCTGTAGCCGTGCTTTGTTGCTTCGTTTATCGACATCGATGCAACGTATTCGGGATTCTTTGTGGCATAAATACCGTTCTGCACAAGATTTACTCCATCGGGATTAACCATAGGAACAATACAGAATGTAACCTTATCAAGAATATCCCTCACATTGTATTCTCCCCAGTAGCCTGTTGTTTTATAAGCATAGGCATACTGATCGATTGCATACATAAGGTATGTTGATGAAATATATTCTCTGGCGTGGTGTGCTCCGCAAATGAAAATCTTTTTATCTCCCTTGCCGAATTCTATAAGCACCAGATCTCTGTCCTCTACCGATTTACCAATGCTTCCGATTTTGATAAGATCGGGATACATTTTACTGAGGCGAGTTGCATCATTTACAACAAACTCGTGGCTGTATGCCTGATAAGGATATACAACATGCTCAGGTGCATATGCATAAGTCTGGTATATATATTCATCGCTTTTTGAAGAATTGATCCAGCCTATCTGATGTGCTCCTTTTTCACCTGTTTTTGAAATGCTTATAACCCAGTTGTCAAAATTTATTTTATTTTCCGTAAAATCGCAAAGTTCTCTGAGTGAAACATAAACAAATCCGTCTTTCACAAAATACTTGCTCGCATTATTTATCTCGTCCCACTTATGTATAAGTGAAAATTCAAGGCTCTTTCCATTATATTCAGCCTTGAAGTTTCCGTTTTCCTCAACCCAGGAAAGAGAAGCTCCTAAAAGCGGTGCGATACTGTATAAATCAACATATGTTTTACCCATTACAACAAGCGGTTTTGTAAGTGTTGTTTCCACTCCGTCTATATAGGCTTTTTCGCTGTTTGGCGTAATTACTATGCTTGGTTGACTTTCGGCACTAATACTTGGTTGTTCTTCAAGTATTAGTGCCTCCTTGCTTTCCTCTGCATATACTGAAGAAGCAAATATCTGTGTAAAAACAATAATCATACACAAAACAAGTGATACTCTTTTTTTCATATATATATATCCTCCTCACCAACAATTACTAGACATTGTATATCAAAACTCTTTTTTTGTCAAATAATTATCCACCCGCATAGCGGGTGGTTTTTCCTTTTCGGGCATAGCCCTAATGCTACTGGCAACGCACAAGTGCGTTTTGGGGTTGGCCTGCCAACCATGCATTTTTTACTTGCTACCCATAAATGGGTTATTTTTTGCAGGCTTCCCCTTGAGGGGAAGCTGTCGAGCAAGGCGAGACTGATGAGGTGTTTATTAAGCTCTATAATTTATATATTGCCACCTCATCCGAGTTTT
>JAFVPB010000063.1 GCA_017505525.1 Clostridia bacterium | reverse complement strand
GAGGAAGAAGAACTACAAAGGAAGATGTGAAAAAAGAGTATTGTCAAAATGTAAGGGTATATGCAGAACTTATGATGCATTGCAATATGCCTATGCTGATATGCTTGAAGAAAACGAGGAGGTAAAAGAATTTCAGTGTAACGTGCAACTTAATTCAGAAGAATATACAACAGATTTCTTTTGTGAAATGGAAAATGGTGATGTTATCATTATGATTACCAAAGTAAAATGCTACAATTGTGGCGAAGAAATTAAGAGAGAGGAGGGTTATGAAAACAAGGACGGTTATTTATGCGAAAGCTGCTAGTACGAGGATTTCATCATATGTAAAGGTTGTGGTACGTTAATTCCTGCAGAGTCTGCAACATACAATGAGGATGAAGCAATATGGATTAATGTGTTGAGATAGAAAAAAGCCTTGGGGTTAAATAATCCCAAGGCCTTATAATTTTTTTAAAAATTTTTTGAGGAATAAAAATTATCTCAGTGCTCAATGGTAGGATTTTTTATAACTTCAAATTCTTTGCGGTATTCTAATGGTGTCATATTATATTTTTCCTGAAAAACTTTATAAAACCAGGAAAGATTATCAAAACCGCAACTCATACTTATATCGATGATGGGCAGATTGCTTTTTACAAGAAGGTTTGCGCAGTAGTCGAGCCGTAAATCATTAACCAGCCTGATGGGAGTGGTGTTATAGTATTTTTTCAGTGAACGGGTGAGATGTTCCCTTGTTTTGCCTGAAAGTTCAACCATTTTCTGTGCGCCTTCAATGAAATTTGAAGGCTTTTTCATTTTTTCATACACTATCTCAAGCCACTCGGGGATATTACTGGATTCGTTTTGAAAATTAATAAAATACTTTGTTAAAAGATCTATAATAAGCGTTTTAACTTTGAGAGTAGAAGCGCTTTTGTTTTTTATCGGGTCAATATCAGTAAGGAGAAAAAACAGTTTTTCCTTTTCTTTTTGGGATAATGCAACAATAGGAGGAAAAGGGGGATCTATAAGCTCGTTAATTTTAAAATCATTACCAAGATATTCAAGAGCAGAGAAGAGCAGTTTTTTAGATATGGCAAGATTTATGAATTCAAAATATTCTCCGTTTATACTCAGGTAATCATGAATGTCGTAATCCCTGATGAAAAGAAGATGCCCTTCTTTCAGGATATGCTTTTTTGAGTTTACTATATGATATGCAGTTCCCTTTATAATGATAAAAATTTCATAGTAATTGTGGCTGTGTGGGATAAAACGCTCGGTGTTACTTCGTACATATCTGCATAAAAATCCTGTTTCGCTGTCAATGTGGTGTTTTTCCTGAAGAACTTTATAATTCATAAGACATTCTCCTTTCATTAAATATCACAATAACATAAAGAAAAAGTCTTGTCAAGAGAAGACGCGAAAAGCAAAGGTTTGTATAATTATAGTGTAATGTAGACTAATATGCCTTTGTAGAGGAGAAAGAAGTATATGAATAAAGCTTTGTTCTGGGATTTTGATGGTACGCTTTCATATCCTAATAAATCGTTTTTTACAGCACTGGATACAGCGCTTGAGGAAATTGGTTATTTGGTTGATCATAATGAAACAGCTCAATTTTTGGAAGGCACGTATTCATGGAAAAATCCTCAGGTAATATATCCGAATAAAACAGGTGAAAAATGGTGGGAAACTTTCTTTGAAAAAATCAGCCTCTTTTGTGAAGGGAAAAATATTGGAAAAGCTGATGCTGATAGAGTTTGTAATTGCTTCAGGGAAGTTTTAACTGATGTTTCAAATTACTCTCTTTATGATGATACTGCTGAAACACTAAAGCAGTGTGTGAACTTGGGATATAAGAATTACCTTGTTACAAACAATTATCCTGAAATCACAGAAAATCTGAAAAGGTTGGGTATAGCACAGTTTTTCAGTGGGTTTATTGTTTCTTCTCATATTGGATATGAAAAACCAAGGAAAGAGTTCTTTGATTATGCAAAGGAATTAGCAGGAAATCCTGAAACAGGGTATGTGATAGGAGATAACCCAAAAGCAGACATACAAGGCGGCAAAGACGCAGGCTTTACAACAATCGCCGTGCATGAATGCAAAGAGAGTATGGCGGATTTTTATCTTGAAGAACTTTCGCAGATTTTTAAAGTTTTAAATTAACGGGAAAATATAGAATAACTTCCATGATTTGAGTCGTTGTGGCAAAAAATCATAGATGCTATAATGAAACAAACGGTAAAAAGCGAGGTTTAGATATGAAAATAGTGAGTTTTAATATTCGTTGTGCCTGGGAACAGGACATTAATGGATTTTTGCATCGTGCGGGAATCGTATATGAAAGAATTAAAACCGAACAGCCTGATATAATTGGTTTTCAGGAGGTAACGGAAAATATTTTGGAAATGATGGTAAAATTATTTCCCGATTATAATTTCACAGGGCATGGCAGATGTGAAAATTATGATGGAGAAGGATTATATATTGCTACCAGAAAAGAGACATGTGATGTTTTAAGCTTCGATAGCTTCTGGCTTAGTGATACGCCAAGAGTTCCGGGGTCGAGATATGAAAAACAGAGCGAGTGCCCGAGAATTTGCAATGTAGCAAAGATAAAATACAAGAAAACGGGAGAGATAATAAGGGTGTTTAACCTTCATCTTGATCACGAATATGATGAGGCGAAAGTAGCCGGAATGAAATGTGTTCTGGATACTATAGAAAAATACCAAAGAGAAGAACCGCACGAATTTGTGATTACAGGTGATTTTAATGCCGAGCCTGATGAAGAAGCAAAGCGCTTGTGTGATGCCTTTGAAGGCATTAAAGAGATGACGATTAATATTCCATATACTTTCCACGATAATGGGATAACAAAAATCAAGTGGGATTATATTTATTTAACAAATAAATTAGCTGATAGATTTATCAGCAACGGAACATGGGAAGATAGTTATAACGGTATCTATCTTTCAGATCATCATGCAGTGTATGTGATTTTGAAAGATTAAATATAGAGTTAAAAACAGTGAAAATAAATAAGGAGGCGTATAATGGTATGCTACAAAAAAATCCAAAGAGAATTCCTGAGCTGATTTTATCAGTGGGAAAAAAGTTTTTTGTTTTGTGTCTGGCTTTGATATTCGTCAGCGGAACATTTAACTGCACAAGTGTTAATGCAGCAGAGGGAGAGCGATATTTTCTCTATGTTGCGCTTGACGGAACCGACAGTGCAGAGGGAACAATTGATGCTCCGCTGGCAACAATGGCAGGTGCCAGAGATAAAATCAGAGAACTAAGGGCGCAGGGAGTTGCTCCGCAGAAAGGGTTTGTTGTTTATTTCAGGGAAGGGGAATATCCCAACAACAAAGGAACTGTTTTCACCGAGCAAGACTCCGGAGCAGAAACAGCACCGATTGTTTATCGCTCTTATCCCGGGGAAACAGCATCGTTTGTTGGTGGCGTAAGTATAGATGGTTCGAAGTTCAAACCAATCAGTGCTGCAACAAAGAAAAGAATTATTGACCCCGCTGCTGCCGACAAGATTATGACGATTAATCTTAAAGAGCTGGGATTCAGTGATTTTGGAGGCATTTACCTCTATGGTAACTATGCTTACTATTTTAAAGAATTTGAATTCCCCGAAGGGTATGAAAAGCCAACTTGCCAGGCACCTGAATTTTATTTAGACGAAATTCCTTTGTCTGTTGCAAGATATCCCAATGAAGGCTTCCTTAAGGTGGAAGAGGTTTTAGACTATGGCTGGGACGTAGATGGCGACTATGCCTATGTGAAAGGACCTGTTGCACCGGGCACACCTTTTAAGGCGAAAATCAGCGGTGAAAGAATGGCTCTTTATGAACAGGCAACACAACCTGTTTTATATGGTTTCTTCCGCTATGAATGGGCAGATGCTTCTGTTCCCGTTACCTATGATAAAAAGACGGGCGTAATCACTTCTTTATGGAGTGCGCGATATGGTATTGAAAAGGACAGAGAGGTATACTTCTATAACTTATTAGAAGAAATCGATGTGCCGGGCGAATATTATCTTGAAGTATCAACAGGTGATTTCTATCTTTATCCGCCTGAAGAAATGGAAGGCAGAACGGTTCGTATGTCTTACGTTCAGGAACCGCTTATAACTCTTCAGGGTGCAAGCTACCTTGAGTTTAAATATTTAAACATTAACACAACCAGAGCACAGGCGATTTCGGCAACAGATTCTTACCATAATGTATTTTCTGATTTGGAAATTTCTTACACAGGTGAGGATGCCATTATATTTAATAATGGCGGATACAACACAGTTAAAAATTCGTATATCCACGATGTGAACGGCGGCGTAGTTTTAAATGGTGATTTACCTAATTTAGTTGATACATATAACAAGGTTATCAATAACCATTTTGAAAACTTTGCAAGAATCACCAAAACCTACAACGGTGCAATTTCGATGTATAGCGTTAACGACTATGCAGCTTATAATGAAATTCACGGTGCAGACCATCTGGCTATTCAGTTTGGCGGTGCTGATAATAAAATTCACTACAACAATATTTATGATGTTGTAAACCATTCTGACGATGCCGGGGCAATCTATGGCGGACAGACTTGGGTAGGCGGCAGAGGCCTTGAAATTAAGTATAATTATCTTCACGATATTGCAACGAGTGATGGCCTTCGTTATGGTAACGGTGCTGTGTATCTTGACGGTGCACAGAGCGAGGTAACAATGGCAGGCAATATTGTTGAAAATGTGGAACGTGCATTCTGGGTTAACGGCGGTTGGGATTGTATTGTATATAACAACATCGCAATTAACTCAATAGCTTATTTCGGAACGGCAACAATGGCTTATACCAGTGGCGTAGAGCAATGGGAAGAACAAATGCGCGACCCGATATATCAAACAGATGAGTGGAAAGAACGTTTTCCGTTGCTTGTTGCAATGCGTAATGGGTCGAACTGGAGATATCCGATGAACGATTATTACGGTAATAACGTTGTTGTTAAAGGAACTTCGGAAGGACATATGCATAAAGAATCGGAAAACACACTTAAGCGCGGTAAAAACTTTGTAACCGAGGAAGACCCCGGATTTTACGATTTTGAAAACAAGAATTATCTGTTAAGAGAAGATTCTATCGTGTTTAAAAAGCTTCCCGACTTTGTGGCACCGCCCTTTACAAGAATGGGCACTAACTATGAAAGGGCAAAGAAACGCGTTAAAGAAGCCGTTGTTTTGGTTTTAGATAGTCCCAAGAGCTTTAAAGACGGCAAAGAAACCTATGTGGATGAAAACAATCATAATGTTGCACCAAAACTGATAGGCGATTATACATACGTGCCCCTTCGTTTTATAGCAGAAGGCCTTGGGGCAGAGGTTGGATATGATGCGACAACAAGAAAGGTTTCTGTTTCCACATCTACAAGGAAATTAGAATTAACAATTGATTCAACACAGGCTTTGGTTAATGGCGAAGCACATACTATGACCAATGCCGCTGTGATTGAAAACGGCAGAACCTTAGTTCCTCTGCGTGAGGTGGCAAACCTTCTGGATAAAAGCGTTTACTGGAACGATATTGGTTTAATTGCCGTAAGCGATAATCCACAATTGTTTGACGAAGAGAAAAATTCAGATGATGATATTATCACCTATCTGTTTGACCAACTGGATATTTATTAATAAACAAAATTAATTTATATATTTAGGGAGGAATTTTAAATGTTTAAAAAGTTTAAGAAAACTATTTCATTATTCGTTGCACTTATGATGGCGCTAACCATTATGCCGGCAGCTTTAGCAGCGGATATCGAAGACGGCAATTTAATTTCAGACGGCGGTTTTGAAAATGGCGGTGAATCATGGCTGACATCTGCAAGCAGAGAACTTTATAACGAAAATCCTGCGAATGTTTACAGTGGCAATAATTCTGTTCTCTTAAAGAAAGGTTCGAACCATACTGATTTAAAGGCATATCCTGATATTGCTGCAGGAAAACCCTATATTGTTTCTTATATGGGTAAAACATCAGCCGGTGAACTTAATGCTATTTTAAATGTGGGAGGCGGTCTGGATGAAAATGGAACACACAGTGTTCCATTCCGTGCAACTGCATTAGAACCTATTCCCGTAACTTTAAACAATAGCGAATGGAAAGAAGTATTTTATACTTTTGCACCTACAAGTGATGTTGATAATGCAGAACTCTATATGATTTCCTTCGCTACTAATGGTATTGAAAATCCTGTTTATATAGATAATGTCTATCTTGGCGAGCTTTTAATCGGCGACCTTGAGCTTGATGGCACTACTGTTAACGCACCAAGACCGGGCCACAGCGCAGTATCAAATACTTTAAGTGCAACCGCTAAAAATCAGTTAGGCACAAAAGGCGGACTTTACACTGCTGCAGAAACAGGCAGTGATGCAACTTATACTGTTTCATGGGCACTTGCAGAAGATTACGATGACGTTTCTTTAAATGGTTCTACACTGACGATTGGCGGAAGCGCTAATGTAAGCCAGATTAAAGTGGAAGCAACAGCTACTTTAACTTATCCCGGAGTGCCTGTAGAAAATAGAACGCAATATAGAGAAACATTTACACTTGATGTGGTAACTAATGAAATTACTAATCTGGTAACAAACGGCAGTTTTGAAGATGATAAGACAGGTTGGGTTAATGCTACAGAGAAAGTAACCATAAACACAAATGCTGAAAATGTTAGAAGCGGAAGCAAATCTGCATATTTAAATGGAGCAGGTTTTAATGATTTAAAAGTAGCAATCCCTGTTTCCGCAGAAAAGCCCTATATTGTTTCCTATATGGGTAAAGCAGAAAAGCTGGATCAGCAAGCTATATTGGCTTTGGCCGATTGTGATAACTTGTTTAATGAACCTGACTCTGTAACCTTAACGTCAAGTGAATGGACAAATGCGTTCTACACATTTGTTCCTACTACGAACTTAAATCCTGAGTTATATATTACAACTCCTACATGGGGACCTTTTGCAAATCCGATTTACATAGACGATGTTTATGTTGGCGAGCTTTTCATCGACGATCTTAAGTATACAGGAAAAGACTGGATTAGTGCACAGGGAAAAGGCGGTGCTGATGTTACAGTTCCGCTGACGGTTGAGGCATATAACCAGCTTGGCACAACAGGCGGTCTTTACACAGGCGAAAATGCAACATATTCTGTTGCGTGGGAACTTGCAGAAGCTTATGAAGGAGCATCAATCAGCGGAGAGAATCTTATTCTTGCACCCGGTACAAAAGCAGGACAGATTAAAGTAAAGGCAACGGCAACTCTCGCTTATCCCGGAGTTCCCGAAGCAAATCGTACAAGCTACAGAGAAATAATCACTATCAATGTGGCAACGCCAGGAAACCTGTTTGCAAATGGTGGCTTTGAAGAAGGAACATCCGTATGGGACGATTCAGATTACAGAACTATATGTTCTGAAAATAGCGATAATGTTTATAGTGGCAGTAATTCTGCTTACTTAATAGAGGGAGCATCCCACTGGGATGTAAAACAGAAACCCGATGTTTCTGCAGGAAAGCCTTATATTGTTTCTTATATGGGTAAAGCTAAGGCTGCTAACCAGCAAACTATGTTGACAATGGCTGACTGCGATGGGCAGTTTACAGCATTGGAATCCACTTCTGTGAATTTGACATCTGATAAATGGGAAGAGGTGTTCTACACGTTTGTTCCCGCGTCTACCTTTAAAACTGAATTGTATGCAATCAGCTGGAGTGGTATTACGAATCCTATCTATGTAGATAATTTTTATCTTGGCGAGCTTTTCATTGACGATCTTGAATATAGTGGCAATACATCTGTTGCAGTTCCTGAAAGTGGAAATACTACACTTACATTAGATGCTATTGCCAAGAACCAGTTAGGCACAACAGGCGGTCTTTACACAGCCGAAGAAACAGGCGAAAATGCAACATATTCTGTTGAATGGAAATTAGCAGAAAACTATGATGGAGTTTCTTTAAACGGCTCTGTATTAACTGTCAGCAGTAATGCAACTGTTAGCGAGGTACAGGTGGAAGCAACAGCAACACTCACTTACCCCGGCGTTGATGAAGCAAACTATACACAGTATAAAGAAACATTTGCAATTAAGCTTATTCCTACACTTTCTGTAAGCGAATACTTGTTTAACGGTGGAGCAGCATCAGCTTTAACTTTAACAGAGGGCAGCACAATTGCCGTAACTTCTGATTTCACAAATAACGGCACTAATGGCAAAGACTTTATGCTTCTTGCAGCTTTGTATGATTCAAGTGAAAAGCTTGTTGTAGCAGCAACAGACAGAGAAAATATTGCTGTTGGCGCAAAGGCATCAATGTCGGCAGGCTTAGTTTTACCAAGCGAACTTGCTGCAGGTAACTACACCCTTAAAGTATTTGCATGGGATAATGCGTTAAAACCGATGAAAACTCCTGAGGTTTACACTATAACTAAGTAAGATTGAATTAATTTTAGACTTTGTACCAAAATGAGGAGGAAAGGCTTCCTTCTCATTTTTGGTACAGTGCTGAAAGAAAAACGACAACAGAAATATTCATATGGGAGGATACAATATGAATAAAATCTTTAAAAGGTTTTCTTCAATACTCGTTTCGCTAACGATGCTTGTTTCACTTGTTCCAGTGGTGTCTTTAGCAACAGATGTTGATAACGGAAACTTAATTATAAACGGTGGTTTTGAAGAAGGAACACTCGTATGGGGAGATTCAGGCAACAGAACCATATATTCCGAAAATGCAGATAATATATATGAAGGAAATAGTTCTGCTTATTTAAGCGCAGGTGCAAACCACACCGACATAAAACAGTTTGTCGATGTTCCTGCGGGAAAGCCCTGTATAGTTTCTTATATGGGTAAGGCAGCAGATGCAGAGCAGAGCGTTATATTAAACCTGAGTCCGCTTGATTCAGATGGAGTGCATAAGGTTCCGTTCAGAGCAACTTCGTTAGAGCCTGTTCCCGTAACTCTTACGAACAGTGAATGGAAAGAGGTTTTCTATACCTTTGTGCCAGGCGAAGATGTTGATGATGCAGAACTCTATACAACCAGTTGGGCAGGTATTACTAACCCGATTTATGTGGATAATGTTTTTGTGGGCGAGCTTTTAATCGGCGACCTTAAATTTAAAGGCGATATGGAAGTTTCAGCTCCCAAAGAGAGTGGCTATTCAGTGCAGACGACACTTAATGCCGAGGCTTACAATCAGTTAGGAACGAAAGGCGGCCTCTACACAGCAGCTGAAACAGGAAGCGATGCAACATACACAGTTTCGTGGGCTCTGGCAGAAAATTATGATGGCGTTTCTTTAAACGGTTCCACAGTAACAGTAACAGATAGTGTGGATGTTAGTGAAATTCAGGTTGAGGCTACTGCAACACTCACATACCCCGGGGTAAGCGAGGAAAACCAGACAAGCTTTACAAAAATATTCACGCTTGACGTTGTGGAAATTGAAATAGACGCACTTGGGGACAGTCTGATTACAAATGGCGGCTTTGAAGATGGTCTTGATGGTTGGCCCGAATCTACAAATACAACAATATACTCAGAAAATTCTGATAATATATATGCAGGTAGTAATTCTGCATATATGAATGTGGGAGCTAACCACACTGATTTAAAACAGTTTGTTAATGCTTCCGCGGGAAAGCCATATATTGTTTCCTATATGGGTAAAGCGGCTGATGCAGAACAGAATGTTCTTCTGGCACTTTCTGATTTAACGAGTGAGGATGCAGGGCATAGGGTACCGTTTATAAACACGCTTGAAAAATCCTCAGCAACCCTTACTTCAGATAGCTGGACAAATCTTTTCTATACATTTGCCCCCAGTAGTAATGTTGCAGCCGAACTTTATATGCTAAGTTGGCTTGCAATAGACAATCCGATTTATATTGATAATATTTATTTGGGAGAGCTGCAGATAAAACGTCTTCAATATACAGGAGATACCTTGAATATAACAACCCCTGGGGAAGGGCAAACAGAAACTGTTGTTCTTGATGCTGAGCCGTATAATCAGTTAGGTACAAAGGGCGGTCTTTATACAGCGGAAGAAACGGGTGCTGATGCAACATATTCAATTTCATGGGAACTTGAAGAAGAATATGAAGGCGTTTCGTTAGATGGCTCTGCCATTACTGTAAGCGATGATGCTAATGTTGGTCAAATTAATGTTAAGGCAACCGCAGTATTAACGTATCCCGGAATTCCAAGCGAAAATCAGACGAGCTTTGAGAAAACTTTTACATTAAATATTTTGGAACAGATGGCACCCGAAGCACAGGATGTTTCAATTGATGGTATTGTAGCAGCGGGAAATATATTGACGGGCGAATATACCTACTACGATGCTAATGACGATAAGGAAAACGGTACAAGCTTCCAGTGGAAGATTTCCGATACTGAAGAAGGACCGTATACCGATATTCCCGGAGCAGTTACGAATGAACTTGAAGTTACATATGCAATGGCGAATAAATATATTATGTTTTGCGTAATACCAAGAAATGCAAAAGATGGTGGAGGAGCAGAAGAAAGCGACACTGTTTTCTATTTTGTTGACCCATCAAAAGACGGCAATGCAGAACTGGAAGAAATTTTGATTGACGGCTCGCCGATTGAGAACTTCCGTAGCGACAGAACGACTTATACCGTTGAAATTCCTTATGTTGAGGGAATGGACTATCCCATAGTTTCAGCAACGGCAAAAAGCGGTGTGGCAAATGTTACTATAACACAGGTTGCTGATTTTGCATCTTCGGCAGAAATTTTGGTTGTTTCTGAAAATAATGCAAATGCTAAGGTTTATACCATTGAATTTATCTACACGGGAAAAGATAATATAACTGTTGATAATCTGTTTGCTAACGGTGGCTTTGAGAATGGATTAACAGGTTGGATATTTAATGAAGAAGCCGTAAGTATTAATAATGAAGATTCAGAAAATGTTTATGAAGGAAACAATTCAGTACTTCTTAGCAGCACAACTTATTCTGATTTTACATATTATCCAAAAATGACCTCGGGAAAAACCTATCTCTTCTCATTTATGGCTAAGGCTAAAGAGGGTAGTCATCAGATGAATGGTTTGCTGGGCGTTGATGATTCGGCTCAGGCACCGTTTTTAAATGTTGTTGAACAAAGCAAGATGACTATTCATTCGGATAAGTGGACAAACTATTCGGCAACCAGATATCCAATACAACCAGAGGGAGCAACCCTTTATTTAACAAACTGGAGTGTTCTTCCCGACACATACATAGATAATCTTTATCTTGGCGAGCTTTTAATTAGTGATTTACAGTATAATGGAAAGAATGAGATGAACATTCCAAAGAGCAATGAAGCGGATAATTATATGTATCTGACAGCCGTTCCATATAACCAGTTGGGCACAACGGCAGGATTTTATTCTGCCGAAGAGGTAGGTGCTAAGCTGGAAAACTATAAGATTACCTGGGAATTGGAATGGGACTATCCCGGCGTAATAATTGAGGGCAATAAGCTTATTATAACAAATGCTGCAACAGAAGGAAAAATAGACATAAAAGCCATTTGTACTCCGCTTTATCCCGGTGCAAAACAGGCTGAGTTCGTTAAGCGATTTAGATTTGATTTAATTGCACATAATGAAACAACACCACGCATATTAAATGCTGAACTGGAGGGTGTTTTAGCCGTTGATGATGTGATAACAGGCGAATATACCTATTATCAGGTTAATAATGAGCCTGAAGGCGAAAGCGAATATCAGTGGTACTATTCAGAAAGTGCAGATGGACCATATAACAAAATTGAGGGAGCAAACGAGAAAACTCTTACCATTAAAGAAGACTATATGAAAGGCTTTATCAAGTTTGGGGTTGTTCCTAAAACTCAGGGTGGCGTTAGTGGTAAAGAGGTTTTGAGTAACTATATATGTGCTCCTACTGTGCCGACTGCAACAGTGGATAAAGTTTCAGGTGTCAGAGCTATAGGTCAGGAACTGAAAGGAAGTTATACATATTTTGATATCAATGGTGATAAGGAAGCTGGCACATCCGTTAAATGGATGATTTCAAGCAGCGAAAACGGAGAATATACAGATATTGATAATGCTACAAGTGATAAGCTTATCATAACTGAGAGCATGAAGGACCATTATGTGAAATTCTGTGTAACTCCGAAGAACCTTATGGAAAGTGGAGTAATAGCTTATAGCGAGCCTGTTCTGGCAGCTGCTGCCCCAACTATAGAAAATTTAAAAATCAAAAAAGTTTCATCGGGATCTCCGCTATATTATGCAGAATATGATTATGTACATCCTTGCGGTGTTGCAGAGGGTAAATCGAAATATGAATGGATAATGGACGGTAAGGTAGTTTCAACACAGGCACAATTTGACTCTACAAAAGCCAAAGGAACAACTTTAAGTGTTCGCATTACTCCTGTAGCAACGCTTCAACCTGCAACCGGTTCTAGCGTTGAGAAAAGCATTCAACTTGAAAAAGGCGGAGCATCCATAGGAGGAAGCGGTGGCAGTGCAGGAGGTATTCTTCCAGGTCCATCAGCCGAACCTGTGGTTAGTGTTAAACCGGTTGACAAACCAAGGCATTGGGCACAGGATGCAATTGATATCGTAGTTAAAAAGGGAATTATGGAATATCCTCAAGAAGGTAATTTCCAAATGGACAGATTAGTAACACGTGCGGAATTCATTTATTATGTAGCAAAAGCTGCAGGCCTTACCGAGAGTAGCTATCAGAATGAGTTTACCGATGTAAATTCGGGAGATTATTATGCCAAAATGCTGCAGAGCGCAGTTGATGCAGGAATTATCAGTAAGGATGAAAATTTCTATCCCAACAGGAATGTTTCAAGGGAAGAAATATGTAAGATAGTTACTTTGGCTGCTAAAGCATATAATGAGGAAGGCAGCTTGGAAAATATTGATAAATATACTGATAAAACAAATATGGCAAGTTGGGCGGTGCCTTATATCAGGGCAGCAGTTAACTCAGGCTTGCTTATAGGTGTAAGTGAAACAGAGTTTATGCCTAAAGGCATGGTAACACGCGCGCAAACAGCTGTAATAATTAAGAGAATTCTTGATTCTCTTAATTAGGAATAGGAGGAGTATATGAAACAAATAAGAAAACGATGCATATTATTCTGGCTGATATTATGTCTTCTGATGCCTTACACAGCTTTTGCGGAAACAACAGACGCTGAAACCGGTATGAGAAATCAGATTATGCCTGAACTTGATTATATCGATAAGGTTTATAAGTATGATGTTACAGAAAAAGATAAAGCACCAATGGGTGGCGACAGTGCTTTTAATAACAACATAAAACCAATGGTAGAAGTATCACAATTCCCCGTGGAGATTGGTACAGTTGTAGGTTTGAATCTCATGTCGCTTTCGGAAGACGGTACATTTGATTCAATGGGATTTGTACCATATAACGAATATGCCTATATTGTTTCTGTTTTAATGCTTGGCAGAGAAGATGGCTATTTTAAAGACATGTATGACAGTGCAGATACAAGCCTTGTTACACAAGAGCAGGCAATCAAGGGAATTCTTGACGGATTGGGATATGGTGTTGTTTGCGAAAAAACAAGCTATTACAAGGTTGCAATCGATACAGGGTTGATAAAGAATTTAAACTACAGCGCTCAAAAAAATATTACCAGAGGGGAACTGGCAAAACTTATTTATAATGCGTTGACGATCGGAACAATGGAGCCTTCGCAGTATGGTGCGGATATGGCATACAGTGTTAACAGCGATTTCACTCTTTTGTGGAATGTTCATAGTGCTGTGAAAATTGAAGGCGTTGTTACGGCAGCAGGCGGGGTGGATCTTTATTCAACAGTAATGCCTGATGAAAAATATATTTATATCGATAAAGTGGCATATTTAAAAGGAAATATCGATGATACGAACCTTTTGGGACAACAGGTTTTCGGTTATGCGGTAACTGACGGAGATGAATATACCATCATTTATCTTGATTATAATCAGCGTAACGAAACAATAACCATTCCGCTTGTAAGCATTAGCGAAATAAGAAATAATGTTATTTATTATAGTGATGAAAATGGGAATCACAAGCAATCAATTAAGAATGTTAAAAGAATTGTTTACAATAATGACATCGCAGATGACTATGTTTTAACAGAAGACATTTTAAATTCCGAAGGGGAATTAACTATTTGTAATTTGAAGGATGGCTTAGATGCTATCATTATCAACGAATATCAGAGCTTTGGTGTTGCCAGCGTGTCGGCAATCAATGGGTTTATTACTTTGAAACATGGAATGTCCTTTAATGGAAGCAATAAGCTTGATTTGTACGTAGAAGGCGTCAAAGATAAACGGGTTACATATATTAAAAACGGAAAGCCAATAGGTCTCAAAGAGATTAAGGGTGGAGATGTTATCAGCGTTTGCGCAAATAAAGCGGGAACGATTTACAAAATTGTTGTATCGGATAATATTATCAGAAACGGGTCTGTTTCTGAACTTGATAGTGAAGAGGTAACTATTGGAAATAATACCTATAAGGTTTCTGAAGGTTATTATAAAGCAAGGGAAAATGATTCTTCTGTTTCACCGCTTACAGTTGGAGCACAGGGAAAATTTTATGTGACTTATGATAACAGAATTGTTGACTTTACAGAGAGAAAAAATCTGGAATATGGTATTCTGCGCGGTGTTCAGGGTAACGAAACCTTTGGAGATGTGGAAAAAGTACAGATTAAGGTGTTCACAGAAGGAGGATCATGGGAGATTTATTCCCTGGCTAAATTACTGGAATTTGACGGTGCCGCTAAAAAGAGCTATAAGGATGTATATAATTCTTTAAGAAGCACTGACTATTCGGAGGAGGGTGTTTTTGACAATCTCGTTCAGTATAAGTTGAATTCCGACGACGAAATTGTATTTTTGGATACTATTGTTGACACTGATGCAGAAATTGCTTCAGGAAACAGTTCGAGATTACGTTATAATGGAACATGGGAAGGAGAACTAGACTGGACTGTAAACACCAATTTAGCAACTCTTGAAGGTTCGAGATATAAACTTATGAACCAGTCTACAGTTGTTTTTTCCGTTCCGAATAATTTAGATGCAGAGAATAAATATGCGGCAATAAAGGTTTCTTCACTTCCCAGTGAAACCAATGCTAAAGTAAAAATTTATTCTGCCGACGATTATTTCAGAGCAGGTGCTATTATCGAAAACCATACCGGCGGCGGTAGTGCAGAAAGCTTCTATAGAATGGTTGTAGATAAGGTTATTAAGAAACTGGATAGCGAAGGTAACTATGTTACCGCTGTTAAAACTTTAATGTTAGACAGCTCAGGTACTTGCAATAATATGGAATATATTTTAAGTGAAGAATCTGAAGCTATTGCATCCACATTAAAGCGCGGAGATGTTTTACTTCATACCTATATGGGGGACAACAGCATTAATGTCAGCGTTTTAATAGATAGCAGTTTTGAAGAATGGGTTGAGAGCATTTATGATCCTGCAGGCGGTGAAGAGGAAATGTATGGTACCGTCCACAGTATTGATTTTGAAAATAATTTCATAGCAGTAAGAGTGGGCGAAGAATTATATTCGTATGAATTTGAAGGTGCTATCTTGTATGACCGCGCGAACGACACTTTAGCAGGGGCTTCTCTGGAAGAACTCAGCGAAGGAGATAAGATTTACAACAGAGGCAGTAACAGCCGCGGAAGATTTGTTGTTTATCGATAACACAGGCTATAACTCCGGCGTTATAAATATACAGGATCTTATAACGCCGGATGCCAGACAAATGTTTCTGTTTTGAATAAAAGCGAAAAACACGATATAAGGAGAAACCAAGAATGTATTTAATTGACAAAAAAATTCAAATGACCTGCGATGCGTTAAAAACACTCAGGGTTAGTCCTTTATATAAAATTGATGACTTTTTATATAGAGAAACCGGATACAAAACCTCAAATGTTCTTCCGAACCCAAGCACCTTGGAAAAATTTCAAAATGGAGTTATCAGCGAAGAAACGCATTATTGGTTTTATAAAAAAATAGAAGCACAGCCTTCACAGAACGGAAAACAGCTTTGCCTGAAGCTTACCGATATAGTACCATATAACCCACAAGCTATAACTTTTGTGAACGGGAAAATGGTACAAGGTCTTGATTCGTATCACGATGAGCTTCCTCTTGAATTTGATAAGGAAAACGAAATATATATTCATCTGTATACCGGATGGACAACAACTTTTATTACCTTTGGAGCCCAGCTTTGTTTGATAGACGAAAAAGTAGAACAGTTATATTATGATTTAAGTGTTCCATTTGAAGCGGCAATGTGTCTTGCTGATACAGACGAAAACAGAATTGCTATTTTAAAGGAACTAGAAATAGCAGCTTCATATATCGACTTTCGTTCTCCTTACAGCAAAGAGTTTTATGATGGTATTGATAAGGCGATAAATTATCTTGCCGAAAACTTTTACAATGGCATTTGTGGTAAGTCAAGCAGTATTGTAAGCTGTGTTGGTCAAACACATATAGACGTGGCATGGCTTTGGGTTTTAGAACAAACTGCCGAGAAAGTACAACGAAGCTTTTCAAGTGTACTCAGTTTAATGGATGCGTATCCCGAATTCAAATTTATGCAATCTCAACCGCAACTTTATGAATATATGAAAGAACACGCTCCCGAAAAGTATGAGGAACTAAAAAAGCGAGTAAAGGAAGGTCGCTGGGAAGCGGAAGGCGGTATGTGGGTTGAAGCAGATACCAATTTAACCAGCGGAGAAAGTTTAGTTCGCCAGTTGATGTTTGGTAAGCGCTTTATGAAAGAGGAATTTGGCGTTGATTGTAAATGCCTATGGCTTCCTGATGTTTTCGGATATAGTGCTGCTCTTCCGCAAATAATGAAAAAGTGTGGAATTAAAAGCTTTGTTACTTCAAAATTAAGCTGGAATGATTTCAATAGAATGCCTTATGATATTTTTATGTGGGAAGGTATTGACGGCACAGAAATCTTTACATATTTCCTGACGGCTCAACAAGCTACGAAAGATGGCGAAGGTGTAACCCTTACTGCATACAATGGTCAGATAAAACCCTCATATATTCTGGGAACGTGGCGCAGATTTCAGCAAAAGGCTTATTGTAGCGATGTTATGTTGTCGTATGGTTGGGGAGATGGCGGCGGTGGACCAACTAAAGAAATGCTTGAAAATCAACGCAGGCTTTCTTACGGCTTACCGGGATTTCCAAAAACCCAAATTGATACTCTGGATAATTTTATCAGCAGAACATATAATAGCTTTTGCGAAAATGCAAAAAAATTGAAGCGTCATCCAAAATGGGTGGGAGAACTATACTTTGAAAAGCATAGAGGTACATATACATCTATTGCCAAAATAAAAAAGCAGAATAGAAAATGTGAATTTATGTATCAGGCATTGGAAACACTCTCTGTTTTAGATAGCGTTCTGTTAAACAACACGTATGAGCAAGCTTATATAAACAAAGCGTGGAAAACGATGCTTCTTCATCAGTTCCACGACGTGTTGCCGGGGTCATCAATTGAGAGTGTGTATGAACGTACAGACCATGATTTTACAGAACTGATGAGTTCTGGACAAGAAAAAATAAATGAAAAGATAGAAAACCTCTCTGTTAATGTGAAAACAAACGGTGGTGTTTTTGTATATAATCCTAACGCATTTAACTCGAGTGATGTTGTTGACATAGATGGAGAAAAAGTTTATGTTGAAGATATTCCAGGTATGGGATACCGGGTTGTAACTCCCGCTGCTAACAAAAATAGTGTTAAAGTTACAAATAAAACTATGGAAAATGATTTCTATTTGATAACGCTTGACGATGCTTGTCAGATAATCTCGCTTTATGATAAAGTGAATCATCGCGAGGTTGTAAAACCGGGCGGATTGTTTAATGAGTTGCAGGTATTTGAAGATTATCCCTATGAATGTGATGCGTGGGAAATCAACCATTATTACAAACAAAAAATGTGGCCGATCAATAATGTTGATGAAACAAAGATAATTTCTGAAGGGGCAAGAACAGGATTGAAAATCACAAGAAATTATTTGAATTCTCAGATTGTACAAACTATATTTTTGTATGAAAATATCGGAAGAATTGATTTTGATACAACGATTGACTGGCACGAGGAACATCAGCTATTGAAAGCATCTTTCCCTGTGGATGTTCACGCAAATGAAGCTGTGTATGACATTCAGTTTGGTAATATTTCACGACCAACACACGAGAATACCACGTGGGATAAAGCCAGATTTGAAGTATGTGCCCATAAGTGGGCAGATATTTTTGACGGAAGCTATGGTATGAGTCTTATAAATGATTGCAAATATGGTCATAGTGCTGAGGGAAGCACGTTGAAATTGTCTTTGCTCAAATGCGCAACATATCCTTATGAAAACGCTGATAAAGGCGTTCATACTTTTAAATATGCTGTTTATCCTCACGCAGGCAGCTTTAAAGAGGCACAAACTGCTAAGGTTGCACAGCTGTTTAACAAACCGCTTATGGCAAAAACAATGGCAGCACAAGATGGCAGTCTTCCCGATAATTACTCACTTATTTCCTGCAAAAACGAAAATATTTTGATCGATACTGTGAAAAAAGCAGAAGATAGCGATGATATTATTGTTCGTCTGTATGAGTATTTCGACAGAAGAACAAAAGCGGAAATAGCATTCGGATTTAATGTTAAAAAAGCCTTTCTTTGCGATATGCTTGAAAATAATATAGAAGAGATTTCCGTTTGTGATAACGCTGCTTTGGTAGATGTTTCAAACTATGAGATTGTAACCTTAAAACTTATATTAGATAAACAGGAATCATAAAGAATAGGCGCTATTAGGCAAGGAGAATCGAAAAATGGACAACGCAAAAACTAAAACAAAAAAGAAGTTCAGTATGGGTAAATTCCAGGAACAGAGTTCGCTTTTCATGCTTTGTATTCCTGCACTGCTGTGCTTCATAATCTGGAACTATGCGCCAATGTTTGGTCTTAT
>JAFVPB010000005.1 GCA_017505525.1 Clostridia bacterium | reverse complement strand
TATGAGTGCTACCCAAGCTACAAAACCATCGGGAAAGCCCTTAAAATAAAAAGCAAAAATACGGTGGCAAAATATGTTGCAGAGCTTAAAGAAAAATGTCTTATATCCACAGAGCCGACTGAAGTTATTTTGAAAAACGGCAAGAAACGGAATGGTAATTTAAAGTATAAAATCAGACCTATAAGAGATGCTCTTGAATATAATTTTGAAAAACAGTTAAGAGAAAATGCAGAAAAGGCTGCCATAGATAAAGCTCAAAAAGAACTTGAAAAATATGATAAAAAGCATCCTAAAGAGCCACCGTAATTCAAATTATGTTTTCAGAATTGATTGCTCCCCCCGTATTAAAATTTATTATACAGTAATCAAAGAAAAGGAATTTTTAATTTGGAGCAAAAAACAATAGAATTTAAAGAAATTTGAGACAAAAAGTTTCGGGGTAAGGTCTTAACACTACCGAAAGATTTCAGGTCGAGAATTCTCTAAGAATTTAAAGAGAATTAACCCCTTAAAATCGATTCTGAGTGAAACTATCCAATAGATATATCCGTGTTTGAAAACAAAACATATTCGGTAAAGGGTTTACCCCTCCTGAAAAAATACACCTCTCAAATACGGCAGATATATCGGCATAAAAGCGATACATACGATTGACCAAGGCTCAAGGCGGGGTTTAGAGACAAAACAATTCAAGGTAAGGCAGTTACACCACCCTGAAAAGTTAGCCTCTCATATCCAAAGCCGAGCAAGGCAGTTAACACCTAAAAATCGATTTTGAGCGTCGGTTGCAACAGAAGTGCCGTGGATATTGGAAAAGAAATAATAAATGAAGAAAATATCCAACCTGAAAGAAATAACCGTTGCTCTCGACAGAAGTCCCGTAGGAAATGAACAAATAACAAATATAGCACTATGAAAATGATAAAACCATCAAACTGAAATGGCACCGATTTGAATGAAAAGTAGAAAAAATAAATTAAAGCAGGAAAAAGCACTGGTGCATTTTCGATGCCCCAGTGCGGTAAACACCGACCGGCAGTGCCGTTCGGGGTGGTGCTTTAAACGACAGTTTTGTGAGGAATTGGTGACATTGACTGAAAACAACCCGTAAGTAAGCGGTTTTTAATGGTGACCGCAGAGGTGTGACACAGGAAAGGAGAATTTTAATGAGCAAAACAAGATATGATAAAAAACACATCAGTATGTGGGTTGATGAAACCCTATTAAAAAATTGTGAAGAGCATCAAAAGGAGCTTGGAATGAAAAGCCGCAGTGAATATATAGAAGCTGCACTTGAAGCATATTCACAATTTGCAAATAAGAAAGCAACTGAATATGTTGAGAAAAATGTTCTTCCAAGAATGGAAAAAATGATGTACAGTTTGGAAAACAGAATCGGCAGACAGATGTTCAAGTTGATAGTTGAATCTGCAAAAATATGCAGAATATTATTTGACCACCTCGAACTTGATTTTGATGACTTTGATGAGCTGCATGAAAAATGTATTAAAGAAGCAAAACATCTCAATGGAGCGATTACATTTCCGTCATCGGTGAGAGATAAAAAGCTCGCAGAACTATACGAGGAGGAATAAAATTATGGCAAAAAAACACATAAGCTTTTGGATTGAAGAAAAGGATTTAAAAGAGTGTGATGCGAATGTAATTACATCAAATTGTAAAAGCCGAAGTGATTATGTTGCGCAGGCAGTTAAGTTCTATAATTCATACTTACATAACAAAAATAATGAAGACTATATCAACCAAAATCTCAAAGACAGTCTGGCAGGTATGATGAAAAGATTTGAGAAAAGAAATGCACGATTAATGTTCAAAATATCGGTTGAAGTTGCAAAAATATTTTGGTTATTGGTAAAAGAACTTGAAATAGATTTGCGTGATGCGGATACACTCCATTATAGCTGCATTGAGGAAGTGAAAAAAATCAACGGAGCAATCGAATATCCATTCATAAAAGATGATAAAAAAGACGATGATGAATGGTCCTTTGATTGAGGTTTTATTCTCTAAAATATTGTAATTTGTAAAAATTTGTGTTAAAATATATACAAGAAGTTATCGGAGGTTTAGTTATGGATAATAACGATAAGATACAAATATTTGAAGATAAAAAAATCAGAACTGCATGGAATGAAGAAACCGAAGAATATTATTTTTCTGTCAGCGATGTTGTAGAAGTCTTAACTGGCAGCAAAAATGTAAAGCAGTACATAAAGAAGATGCGAAGCCGTGATGAGGAACTTAATTCAAGGTGGGGTACAATTTGTACCCTAACTGAATTAACTGCTGCTGACGGGAAAAAATACAAAACTACTGTTGCTGATATAGCCGGAATTTTTCGTATTATTCAGTCAATTCCCTCGCCCAAAGCAGAGCCTTTCAAAATGTGGCTTGCAGAGGTCGGCAAAGAGCGTATTGATGAAACTATTGATCCTGAACTTGCTATTGACAGAGCACTCGAAACATATCTCAAAAAGGGTTATGAAGAGGACTGGATTCATCAAAGAATATTATCTATTAGAGTTCGTAATGAACTGACTGCTGAATGGCAACAACGTGGCGTTGAAAAAGGTAAAGAATACGCTATCCTTACAGATGAAATCACAAAAGCGTGGTCAGGAATGACAACAAGAAAATACAAAAATTTCAAAGGACTTACAAAAGAAAACTTAAGGGATAATATGAGTACCACCGAGCTGATACTCAATATGTTTGCCGAAACAGCAACAAAGGACATTGCACAAGAAGAAAACCCACAAGGGTTTGCAGAAAATCTAAAGGTCGCGCAGTCCGGCGGCGAGGTTGCAAAAGTTGCAAGAGATGCCCTTGAAAAACGAACCGGAAAATCCGCCATAACATCAAAGAATGCAACTGAACTTAATACTGTTGTTACAAATTTAATTGAAGGCATCGCCGAAGATGCTGACGATGAAAAATAAAACTTAATACATAGCTCAAGCCCTCTGCGGAAATATTCTGCGGAGGGCTTTTGTTTCCTTCGTAGACTTATCAAAACTTGTGTGGTATGCTTTGTGCTTGAAAAGGAGGTATTAATGTAAAATTCAAAATCATTGGCAACGGAATTTATATCACTGTAAACAAATAGAATCCACCTTATGGTGATATAATATGAATCGGAAGGAGTTGTCAATATGAAAATATTATCAGACCAAATTAAACAGTATAAAACACACTTAATAAACGAGGAAAAAACTACGGCTACCATAGAAAAATATATTCGGGATATTATGGCATTCTGCAAATGGCTCGCAGGTAGAGAATTGACAAAAGAACTTGTTCTTGAATATAAGGCAGAGCTTGTAGAAAATTATGCTCCGGCATCGGTAAACTCTATCCTCGCTTCGCTCAACGGATTCTTTAGTTACAATGAATGGCATGAGCTTAAGGTAAAGAATTTAAAAATACAACGGAGAATATTCTGCCAAAGTGAAAAAGAGCTTACCAAAGTGGAATATGAAAAATTGCTCAAGGCTGCAAAGGATAAAAGGAATGAAAGAATATATCTTGTAATGCAGACGATTTGTTCCACTGGAATCCGTGTGTCAGAATTACCCTACATCACCGCCGAAGCCGTGAAATCAGGACAGGCACAAGTGAAATTAAAAGGCAAAATAAGAATGATATTTTTAAACAAAGCTTTATGCCAAGTGCTGAAGAAATATATGCAGGAGCAAGGCATAAAATCAGGATGCATATTCATAACCCGAAACGGAAAGCCGTTAGACAGACACACGATATGGAAATGTATGAAAGACTTGTGCGAAATTGCAGGTGTCCCTAAAGAAAAGGTATTCCCACATAATCTTCGCCACCTATTCGCAAAAACTTATTATTCATTGCAAAAGGACATCGTAAGACTTGCCGATATCCTCGGTCATAGTAGCATCAACACCACAAGGGTATATACAATCGAAACAGGCGATACCCATCGCAGACAAATAGAACGCATGGGGCTTGTATGTATGCGAACATAAAAATAGCCACATAATCGACATTATGTGGGAAAGAAGGCTTTTGAAATTGTATTTGTTTTAGTTAAATCTGTTTCGGGAGTCGTAAAATCGAAAGAGTTTCAGACCAATGTTGCTTTATTTTTTCATTGGTCGATTTTCTATGTCTGAAAATGTGCATTTTGTATGAATTGTCGGTGATATTGTAACTATCTGCTTCAAAATCATTGACCATTTGCACTTTTTGTGCTATAATTTTTATGTATTTTGAACTCAATTCGCTACATAATGTCGATTATGTAGGAAAGGAGGCTTTTTGCTTTATTATGGCAGATATAGACAAAGAAAAAACTTGCTGTTTCTTCGGTCACAGAAAGATTGATGAAACGGAAGAATTGAAAAATAGGCTGTATGAAATTATAGAAAATTTAATTGTAAATGAAAAAGTGGACACCTTCCTCTTTGGGAGCAAAAGTCAATTCGATGACTTATGCCATAAGACCGTCACCGAAATGAGAGAGAAACATCCCCATATCAAACGGATATATGTAAGGTCAGCATTCCAATATATTCCCGACTGGTATGAAGAAAGTCTGCTGAATCATTACGAAGGTACATACTTCCCTGAACATATGGAAAACGCCGGCAGAGCTTCCTATGTAGAAAGGAATCAGGAAATGATTAATAATAGCAAATTCTGCGTAGTTTATTACGATGAAAATTATCTTCCACCAAGACGAAGAAACAGCAAACGAGATTTATTCGATTACCAACCTAAAAGCGGCACCGCCATTGCTTATGACTACGCCGTGAAAAAGAAAAAAGAAATTATAAATGTACTGAATTAGGACAATTTGCTATGGCCAAACAAAGACACACAGAGAATAAAAATAAGCGTTGTTTGTGCCATTAACATGCATATTGAAGATGTCTTTTAGGTGTTGTGCCGAAAATCAAGAAAATAGTCGTAAATCATTGACGAATGTAGAAAAAAATGATATAATAAATTTGTATATTTATATCTTGATTACGATACATACAACATAATACAAATTATGTTGTCACTGCTAAAAGTAGTCGGTTATATTTTTTTATCCAACTATGGAGTGAATATTCCATAATGCAGAATAAGTATTCGATTTGGAGGCATAACACATGAGAAATCCGGCAGAAAGAGAAATAAAAAAAGACGTTGTTTTAAGTAAATGCTTTGAGTGTTTAACCGAAAAGGGAATTGAAGCAATTACAATAAAAGATTTTTCGGAAGCAACAGGAATGGCTGCAAGCAGTATTTATTACTGGTTTGAGGATAAGGATGAAATAGTACTTGATGCTGTTGAATGGGGCCTTGATGAGTATGTAAAAATAATATTTGATTTTGCTTTTGAGCATACGGATGATTTGGTAAAACTATGCGAAGGTATAAAGGCACTCGCACAAGAGAATAAAAAGCAATTCAGACTTATATTTCAAATTGCTACAAGTCCGCAGTATGGAGAAAGTGTTCGTGAGTTTTCGGACAAATTAGACTATGGGTATAAAAGATACACAGAGACATTGGCAGAAAAATTAGACATGAGCTTCGATAAGCTCTTCCCGTTTGTAAATTTGTTTATTTCGGTTTTTGTGGATTGTGTAATGTGGGATAGTTGGGAAAAGTTTGATATGGAGACAAACAGTATATTAAAAATGATAAATGGATAGCCAGAACATCATAGACTAATGTTTTGAAAGGAAATACATATGAATAGCGAAGAAATTGCAAAAATAAAACAATACTTAGCAGATAATTACAAAGAAAACATAGGATTAGGTGAACAGGTTCTTGATTTTCTAACTGATAACAATTTAAAAAACATTTTTACGGACATTGGAGCATCTATGTTTGCTTCGATGATGGGGGCTGCACATATTCCATCAAGCAACCATTCACCATCAGAGCCAAAAGAAGATAAAACCGATAAAGACAAACTTCTTTCGTGGATAAAACAGCAAATGGATGAAAATAAAAGCTTTCAAAAATTACTTTTGGAATTCATGAAAAAACAAGGCTATGAGGAACAGCCTTCAAAATTATACAATAAGATTGATCTTGATCGTCGGGTTTTTTCAAGAATTGCATCCATAGCAAGTGAACAACAACCTGATAAAAAGACTGTTTTTAAATTAATTATAGGCCTTGAACTTGAGTTAGGTGATGCTGAAGATTTGTTGGGTGCTGCAGGATTTGATTTTAATTGTCATAAGCGATTCGATATGATTCTAAAGTATTGTATAGAACACCATATATATCAGACAGTTACAGTTGATGAGTATTTAGTTGAGTTTGATGAAAAAGCACTATTTTCTATTAAGTAAGAAATGTCTTTTCAAAAGTGACAAAATAATTAGTTGTATTTAGTAAAATGGTATCATGTAGAATTTTTAATCTGGAGTTGATGAAATGGATTTTCAAATGTTTATTCCACCGCTTGTAGGTGGAGTCATTGGATATATAACGAATGACATTGCCATAAAAATGCTTTTTCATCCAAGAAAAGCTATGTACATAGGAAAATGGCAGTTGCCGTTTACTCCGGGGCTTATTCCTAAAGAAAAACACAGAGTGGCAAAATCTATCGGGAATGTCATAAGTACACAATTACTTAATTCCGATACTTTGGTAGAAGTATTTACATCAGAAAAAATGCTGTTAAAAATCAGGACAAGCCTTGAAAGCCTCGTTGAAAATAATAAGCAAAATGAAGACACATTGGAAGCAACAATGCTGCGTTTTGCCCCTGAAGAAGTAGTCGAGAGAATAATTGATGATATAAAATGTGATGTTGCTTCCTTGATACACAGCAAGCTTACAGATTTACATTTTGGAGAAAACATTTCAAAACATGTGCTGCATAAAATAAATGATAAAATGCATACACTCACCTTTGGTCTTGTCAGCAATCTTTTTGATGAAACGCTTACGGA
This sequence comes from Clostridia bacterium, assembly GCA_017505525.1. Taxonomy (GTDB): domain Bacteria; phylum Bacillota; class Clostridia; order UMGS1883; family UMGS1883; genus UMGS1883. Next base: position 71,385 of record JAFVPB010000005.1, on the reverse strand, counting down.
TTCTATAGCCAAAAGTGTTGGTGAATTGATTAATAAGGCAATTTTTGATAATTCTGAAGAAATAGTGCAAAACCTGATTGAAACGGAGGTTTTAAAACTAAAAGAAGAAAAGGTATGCGACATCATACTGAAATATGAAGAGAAAATCCCCGTGCTTATTGATTTTATAATTAACACATATGAAAAAATCATTAAAAACAATTTGGCACAGATTTTAAACGGAATAAACATTGCTAAAATTGTTGAAGAAAAAATCGACTCATTTGATGTGATGCAGCTTGAAGATATGATATTCGGCATTATGAGCAAGGAATTAAAAGCCATTGTATATCTGGGAGCAGTCCTTGGATTTATAATGGGATTTATAAACTTATTAATATGATAAAAATAGCGGAGGGATTGTTGTGGCTAAAGCCGATAAAATTTTAAAAGGAATTGGGAAGTGCGCTCTTGGGACCGGATATACAGCTTTGAGGCTTACTTACAAGGTATTATGCGGACCGTATGGAGGACTTGACAGGGACAACAAAATAGGCAACATAATTCAGGATTCAAAGGATATGTATTTTGACGAAGGAATAAATGATATAAAAGAAGGGTTGGATGATTAAATGAAAATAAGTGATTTAGTAGAACAAATTATTGCAAAGAGAAATGGCAAGCTGCCGATTATTGAAAGAAAAAAAGAAGAATTGCAGCAGATGCTTACTTTACTTGATGAGTTTGAATACTTCAAAAGTGAAGTTGTAGATGCTGAGGGGAATGTAATAGACGGAAAATATAAAGTCATAGCAGACAGAAACCCTGAAATGGCTATTAAACTCAATGTATTATCTACAGCAGAGTGTAAAAAAAGAATAAAAGTTGCTATGGATGAATGCGAAAAAGTATGCAAAAGATTTAACAGAGAAAGTATTAATATTGCCGTTATCGGTAAAGCAAGAGTTGGCAAGAGTGAATTTTTGAAATCTATAAGTAATTTATCTAATTATGTCATTCCTGCTTTTGCAGAAACAGACTGTACAGGTGCAGTTTCAATTATAGAGAATAAGCCCGGTGTTAAGTTGGAGGCAGAATTCACATTTAAAACAGAAGAACAGATAATAGCTATTGTTCAGACTTATTTAGACAGAATTATTCCTGATGAAGAAAACAGAATTGTCATCAGAAACATTTACCAGATAAGAGATCTTGATTTAAATGAAGTTAACAACAGAAAAGTACACGGACGTGCTGAAAACAATCTTGTGCCTTATCTTGCAAAGTTTGTTGAACACTATGAAGAATGGGCTTCTTTGGTTAAACAACAAAGCTTGGTATTATATGACGAAAAAGAGATACAGGAATATGTGGCTCAAAATAATGGAAAAAAAGATGGCGAAGGAAAAGTTTCGTTCTATAAGTATTTAGCAGTAGACACTTGTAAAATATCCTGTACCTTCGATTATCAGGAGGCAGGAAAAATTACTCTTGTTGATACGGTTGGTTTTGAAGATAATGCAATAGGTATAGAGGATGAGCTGATAAGAGTTGTTAATGACAAGAGCGATGCCGTTGTATTTGTACTCTTCCCTCTTGACGGAGCAGGCGGCGGTGTTCCTGCAAAAATCAGTGATATTTACAGTAAAATCGAAAAGAGCTGCACTGGAAAAAATCTTGATAAGTGGCTGTTCTGGCTGATAAATCATGCACCAAACCATCCTAAAACTCCAAATCCTATAGAGTTTTGCCAGCAGGCTTTAAAAACATTGGATGTAAACAGTTGGTCAGGTGAAATCAGAAAAATAGTTGACGTAGCAAATCAAGAACAGGTTCGTGAAGAGTTCCTTATTCCTCTGTTGAATACCTTAATGTCCAACTTGGATGAAATTGATAACTTATACCTTGAGGATTTAAAATCTGCATTAACAGATGTTCAAAAAGAATATAGCAGCTTCTGCTCCTCCGCAAAAAAATTAATGACTTCTAAATTAGGAAATTCTGCTAATGCTCAACCGCAAATGGTAATGGAAATTGATAAGATGTTTAACAGACTTACTGCACAGTTAAAATCTTTGTCTGGTAAAGAAAAAGAAAAACGTGATGTTTCCTGCGATATATTGAAAAATAGAGTTACCGGAATTATAGAATCATTACAAGACGGAACCTTTGTCCCAAGTACTGAAACCTTGCGTGAGGAATTGGCTTGTTCTCAGCCTCAGACAGTATATATGAACTACTGCAATAAAATAAGAACCGAAATCACACAAAGATTCTCAGAGGTTGACGGTTCATTAAAAGAGCTTGTTGATATGACAAAGAACTCTATTGCAAATATTTTAATTTCTGATGAAGGCTGCAAATTGGGCAGAGTTTTGAATCCTTCCGGTGAGCAACAGTATGAGTGGCTGAAGCAGTTTGCTGAAAATGTTTTAGACGAAGAAACATATAAAAACCTTTATCCGGCATTTAAAAATGTTTATAACTTTGATTTTTCTGTAAAAGGATTCCTGACCTATGAAGTCAGAGCGTGCCTTGATGCGATAGATCCGGAACTTACAGATATTCCGCAGTTATTGGGTGCAACAGATGTTGATACCGTTAATAACATCGGTTTTTGGATCGAACGTAAGCTGATTGATGTTAGTGATGAATTGTCTGACAAGCTTACTGATTTATTTAGAAAACCTCATCGTGCATTCTTTGCCATTATAAAAGAATTCAGCGACAAGGTTGTATATTCAGAAAGTGTTAAATATGAATGGAATCGACTGTTTATGGAGAACTACCCTATTATATGGGCAGAAGACTATAAGAATATGGCAATTGAAGCTGCATCGTTTGAAGAGTGGTCAGAATTATTGAAGAAATTATTAGAATTTAACAGTAAAAGTGAAACTTTTGCTATGTAGGAGGATGAAAAATGGGCTTTTTTGATAAAATAAAAAAGACTGTAATAGGTGAAGAAATGCCTGAAAAACCTATTATGAAAATTACAATGCTTGGTGCAAGAGGTGTTGGAAAGACAAGCGTATTAACCTCGATGTATAACAATATGAATACTGCTATAAATGATACGAGATTACATATTGTGGCAGATAGCGGCACAGACAGTATTTTACATAGAAAAACAGATGATTTAAAGAAAATGTTTTTTGAGGGTAACAATATCAATGATGAAGTTCAATCGGGAATTGCCGGAGACAGCACAGTAAGTACATTTGAATTTGATTTTGGAATGAACACAGAAAAAATCAATATGGGACTTGAAATTAAGGACTACCCAGGCGAGTATGTGAGACTTGAACCTGATACAGTAAAACAGTATATCGAGGAATCAAATGCCATTCTGGTTGCGATTGATACACCTCACCTTATGGAATGTGACGGTAAATATAACGAAGGCAAAAACTACACTACTGTTATTACCAACTTTTTTAAGGAAACATTAAATTCAGAAAGCTCAGAAAAGCTGATAATGTTAGTTCCCCTTAAATGTGAAAAGTATTATCACAACGGCGAGATTGATGCTGTTAAAGAGAAAATAAAGGAAACATATTCAGAATTGCTTGCTTTCCTGAAAGATAAAAATAACACTAATGGGTTGAATGGAAAATTTGCCTGTGCGATTACACCTATTCTGACAGTTGGCGAGATCGTTTTTGATGGTTTTCCAGAAAGTAATGGCATAATTGATGAAATTGAAGTAAACAGTGGAATTGTAATTCCTAAAAAGGTGAATTATAAATATTTAAAAGCAGGAGCAACATATTCACCGGAATATTGCGAGCAGCCTCTGTATTACTTATTATCATTTATCAGTAAGCAGTATTTGAAAATGAAGGATGAAAAAGAATCGTCCGGTTGGATTGGAAAGCTAAAGAAAATGTGGGCATTAACCCCGAAAATCAATGAAATGTTGATTGAAATACAGAAGTTTTCATACAAAAAGATGGACAATATGGATGGATATGAAACATGCTTTGGCAGAGGCAAAGTATAATACGAGGAGGATAATGTAATGGCAGATATAAATGTACTTATGATGGGCGGCAGACGTGCCGGAAAAACAAGCGTTTTGGCAGCGATGGATCAGTGCTGCAACGAATTATTGGCTACAATACCCAATCTAAGTGTTTCCTGTAAGGATGGAGGCGTAAATCTGACACTTAAGAAAAATGAGTTGGAACATTATTTTACTCAAAGGTATATGAAAAATATGATGTTTACGGCTGATGTCAATCCAAGCGTTACGCCTGATACATACACCTATGAGGTTAATGTTAATAATCGTGATTCAGGATATACACTTAATTTTATGGATTTCCCCGGCGAATGGCTTTTCTCTGCTGACAAGCAAGATGAATTGCAAAAAATGGTTGATATGAGCCAAATTATTATAATAACCATAGATACACCTCATATGGTCGAATCTATAGATGAAGCAACAAAAGTCGGAAAGTATCATTCAGAATTTAACAGAGTGCCGGAAATAACACGTTTCTTTAAAAATGCTTTCCAGAAGTCAAAGCAGGAAAGAATGGTTCTTTTCGTGCCGTTAAAATGCGAAAAATATTACTACAGAAATAAAATGAATATTGTCAGCCAAACCTTAAAAAACGGATATTCTGAATTGTTGAGCTTTTTGGCAAATGATGAAATCAAGGAACTTTGTACTGTAGGAATTGTACCTATTCTTACAATCGGCGGAGCTGAATTTATGAAATTTAATGATAATGGATATGCCGGAATATACAGTTATGTTGAGGACTTGTCTTTAAGAAAGTACAACCCAAAATATTGCGAACAGCCTTTATTCTTTACTTTGAATTACTTAATAAAAATGGCAGAGAGAAACAAATTGCAGCAAGGCAAAATATCACGTTGGTTTAAAGAAACATTTACAAATGCAGCAAAACTGGCGGATTTAATTGATTGTAAAGAAACCCTTGAAAAACTCATAGAAACAAATCCTGAAATGGGTTTTGAAATTATACAAAACCCTTTGGGAATCGAGGTGAAATAAATGGCAAATTTTAATATATTGATGTTCGGCTCAAGAAGAACGGGCAAATCAAGTATTTTAGCATCAATGATAGATAGCTTTGAAACGGTCAACAAAACAAGTGCAAACAAAATAAAATTAAAGGCAACAACAGATACTGAAGAACTTTTAAAAAGTAAAAAAGATAATTTAAAAAACATTTTTGATAAATATGGTGCTTCCGGAGAGCCGTTTGCAATTGATGAAGTGCAAACTAACGCAGATTATACATATGAGTTTACGATGACCGCTGAAGGCTCCAAAGATTCTCATACGATTTCATTCAAAGATATTCCAGGTGAGTGGCTGATGACACAAGAGAAAAAAGATGAAATTGACAACGAGGTATCAAAAAGTCAAATCATAATCATTGCAATAGATACTCCTCACCTTATGGAAGAATACGGTGACTTTAATAATGCTTTTAATATCACTCAGCAGGTATATAATTTCCTGAAAAATATAAAAGGTGAAAAAGACATTCCAAGAATGATATTATTTGTACCGATTAAATGCGAGAAATACTATCACGAAGGCAGAATGGACGAAGTTAATAAAGAAATCAAAAAGCAATATAAGCTGTTGTTTGATGATTTCGGTACACCTCCCAAAAAAGATTTATATACAGTAGCCATAACCCCGATTTTAACATTGGGCGGAGTTGTCTTTCATGACTTTTTGAGAGATAGTGAAGGTGAAGTTGAAACAATAAATAATGCAAATGTTCCTGCATTGGCTTTCAGACCTAAAATGACATACTACAAGCTTTATGATAAAGCTCCGGTATTTTCTCCCAAACATTGTGAGCAGCCTGTATTATATCTTTTGAACTTTATTTTGAAAATTGGGAAAATGACTAAAGTGGTAGAACAAGAAAAATCCTTCTCAGACAGAATTATAGATGGAATACTTACAATCGTATTTACACCTCTTGCTATTATTTTGGGTGAATTTAAATGGCTATTGGAAATGTGGGAGGATGTATTTAAGGATAAGGCACTGATTGAAAGCGCAATAACAGCAAAAGAACATATTAAGACTAACGGAGATGGATATGAAATAGTTCAAAACCAATTTTAAAGGAGGAAACGAAATTGATTAATTTAGTTTTTTATAACTCTTATCAAAATTCATATGTTGGTTTTCAAGCTTCTCAATATATGGTTGGCTCATCAAAGCTAACTACTGACAATAAGGATTATTCCAAGTATGCAGATACAAGTGGATTATTGACAAATAGCGGTTGTACTTGCGCTATAGGAAAATCACAAAACGGGAATATAAATTATCTTGTTTATAGAGGATTAAACATTTCTGATTCCGAAGGAAGAGAATGGTATATAAACTTAGGAATCGAAGCAGACGGAAAATCAAAGGAGCAATTTCAAAAAATCGTTACCAACATTTTGCTTGCTTTTAGCTCATTTGAGAAAAATTTAAAAAGCTGGTTTATAGCAACTCCTGACAGTTCATTTTCATATAATTTGAATTTTGACCGTGTTGACGAATATATATTGAGTGCAAGTCAGATATCCATTGATAAGATTGAATTTTATGGAAGTGATAATCCATATATATCTAAATTCAAGAAGTCGATATTAGATATGACTAATGACCAAATTAATGGACTGTTGTTTCTTGTACCGGAAACTACTTTGAGTTATTTCAACAAGCAAAATCCATTTTTTGAAAATATTGAAAAGCATTATGTATTTAATGCAGATATTTTCAAAGGATTAGTCAGACACAATAAAGAGATGTTAGCTACACAAGAAAACGTCAGAATAAAAGCAGACCCATCACCAAAAGATGAAAAGCAATATACAACAACTCACGATGATCCAATAGGTGAATTTATAGAAGAAAATAAACATACAATAGAATTAGCGTGTAAAATCGCTATAGGGACCCTTGCTGTAGTTGGAGCAGGTGTCCTTATCAAAAAAATATTTTTTTAGGAGGTAGCTAAATGGTTTCAGTATTTTTTTACTGTTCAAGTCCGTATGTCGGATATACATTAAAACAAGCTGACTATATCAAAAAAGAAATGAAAAGCGTTTCTGAAAAAGATATGACAGCTATAGGATATAAATTATTCAACAGCAGCGGAAGCTTTATGACTCTCGGAAATTTTGACGGAAGAAAATATTTTCATACACGTCAGTCGCAGTCTGAAAACTTTGATGAGCAAGGTCGAAGGATATATACGAATGTTGCGTTTGTTGGCGAAAACTCCACTGACGATGAAACAATCAATAAAATCGCAATGTATGTAATGTTTAATGAAAATATGTTTTACAAGCAAATTGCAGATATGATAACATTACAGGATGATGGATTTACAATCGAATTTGATAAATTAAATTTATTTGTAGATAAGCTTAACAAGACAAATATAAGCATTAAATCAAGTAGCCACAAAGCAGTTAAGTTTTATGATGATATAATGAGTTGCAATAGCAAGGAGTTAAGCTTTGTAATTACAGAATCAACCTGGTCTTATTTTGTAAAACAAGCCGGATATGATTTTAATGAATCTGTTTTGTATAAATTGTCTTTACAGGACGCAGAAATTCTTACAGACGGCAGTACGGTTGAATTTAGCGATGAAGCAAGCAAGAAGGATGATTCGATAACTCCCCCTCCTGCTCCGCCTGTTGAAAAGAAAGATAAGGTTGTGGTTCATGAAAACATACCTGCTAACGAAGAAAAAATAAAAGCCAAAGCAGATGAGAGCAAGCTTTCAGATGAAAAAGACAAGGAAATCAAAAAATTAAAACAGGACATAAATAATATCTGTGCAGAACGAAATTGTTTGGAAACAGAGATAAATAAATTAAAGAAAAGAATTTCCAGTTTAGTAAAAGAGAATACTGCTCTGAAAGACGAACAAAAAACACTTACCATAAAAGGTATTTTAAAAGGTGTAATCGGAACGGTTTTAGCCGTTCTGGTTATACATATATTAAAATGGATATTCTAACGAAGGAGGACATGTAATATGCCAAACGAATTACGAGGCTTATCTGTAAATGATTTTGCCCATCCTGAAGATTTGGCAGCTGTGAACAGCCTGATGAAAATTCAGGCAATAGACAAGCTTATGTCAAGTATAGAAGAAAAAAGCAATGAGATTTACATTCGTATGATTACATTGGGAAATTGCGTAAGAATTACTGAACAAAATGATCCTAAATTATTTCGAATAGTAAAAAAAGTATGTGAGATATTGGATTATGAACATACGCCGGAGATTTATACATACAGAAGTTTTGGAATAGATGTTGAACCAAGTGGTGTGGACAAGCCTGTTCTTATAATACCTGATTTTGTTGTAAATAATTTTGATGATAATATGCTTTACTTTGCAATAGGCAGAGCTGTCACAAGACTGAAATCAGGTTATTTAAAATTCTTTATTGCGGCTAAAATTATGCTGTTGGCAACAGATTCAATTCCGTTTGTATCTGATGCTATGAAGCTTGCACTTTCAAATTGGCTGAGAAAATCAGAACTTACAGCTGACAGAGGTGGTATGCTTGCATGCCAGAATTTTCAAACTGCGGTAAGATTTTTGATGTGTAAAGCTGGAATGCCCTTAAAAGAAACAAAGACAGTTAAGGTTCATGATTATATTGAAGATTGCAAATTTGACGGTAGTCTTGCTAAAGTTGGAAAAACTGTTCAAACACTAAGCAACTCTACCGGCTGGGCAAATGACAGAATATCCGAATTATTCTTGTGGAATGCACAAGGAAACTATGGGGATATTCTTGATAAATACTTAGATTAAAGGAGGCTGATAATAATGAAATATAATACCAAAAATAAAAAGTTAAATATCAATGATTTTCAGCATCCTTTTGACAAAAGAGCCGTAGATGCTGTAACAAAAGTTCCTGGATTTGAAAAATTGATTGAATTTATTTCGTCCAATTCAATTGAAAAAGCCTATAGCTTAATAAATGATTCCTCAAAAATGAAGGTTACAAAAGAAATGTCTTCTAAAATTTTTGAAATGATGTCGGAAGCAGCAGAAATGTTTGACGTGAATTATATTCCCGAGGTTTTTATTGAGAGGGATTATAATATGAAGGTAACATTGAATGGAATAAAAAAGCCGCATATTATTTTTTCATCTTCATTTTTGGAACAGATAAGTGATGAAATGTTATGGAATGTTATTGTTTCAGAATATTCCGGAATAGAGGCAAAGCACGGTACTATAAAATTCTTGGATGAGGTTTTAAAATTTGTTAAAGGTGCAATTCCATTTGGAGTTGATGTAGCACTTGATGTGGCAATAAACGATTGGTACAGAAACAGAGCCTATACATATGACCGTGCAATTCTTCTTTCATCAGAAAGCTTTGAGATGGCTGCAAAGCATATTCTTTTTGGTGAGGTTTCAAAGGACGTGTTGGAAACCTTACAACTGGATAAGCCGGATAATACATATTTAGAGCAATCGAGGGAGTTTTTTGGACGAACTGGTGCAGAAGGGTTGTATCAGAAATTTAATACTGTATTTTCACGCAATCAATGGCTGGCTTCAAGATATATGGAGCTTTACAACTGGTATAACAGTGGTGAATATCATGATGTTTTGGAAGGGAGTGTAAGATAATGATGACATACGATTCTTTATATGGTATAAAGCCGGAAGATTATCAACATCCCGGAGAAAAAATTGCAATGATGGCATTAAAGAAACTACCGCTTTTGGATATTGTAATGGCTAAAGTTCTCGATGCAAAAATTCAGGTGGATACATATGCAGAAGTTGTTGGAAGCTGTTATAGGATTACCGAAAAAACAAATCCGAGAGTATATGGTCTGTATAAATTAGCCTTGGCAAGATTAGGTATTAAGGAAGAATATCCATTGTTCAGTGAAATGGGCTATGACTATAATGCTTATGCAACAGGTGTAGATAAACCGTTTATAGTTCTACGCTCTTCGGTTATAGCAAATTATTCAGATGGGGAATTGCTGAATGTAATCGGACATGAAATAGGCCATATCAAAAGTGGTCACCTTCTTTATCATAATATGGCGAGGTCTTTGAATTCGATTCTTGGAAGTCTTGGCGGAGTTGCACAGGCGGCATCTGTCGCACTTCAGTATGCCCTTATGGAATGGCACAGGAATTCGGAATATACGGCAGACAGAGCGGGGCTTATTGCCGCTGCCGACATAAATGTGGCAAATACTGAAACAATGAAGATGTTAGGGCATTCCGATAATATTCCTGATATTGATTTTTCTGTTGACAAGGTTATGAAACAAGCCGAGGATTTTGAAACGGATGCATCGGGTATCATCGGTAAGCTTTTATATATCAACTATACGGCGTATGCTTCTCACCCCTGGTCTATTTTGAGATTAAAGCAGATAAATGACTGGTATAATTCAGGTGAATACGAGAAGGTTGTTAGAATGTACAAACAAGATTAAACTATAAAAGAAATTTGAGGTGATAGAATGTCGTACAAGATAACAAGTCAGAATTGTAAAGGCAGAAAAATTGATTTTATAATCCAAGACGGTGAATTTTTAAGCAAAGGTATCGGAAGAGAGTTTGTCGGAACATTAGTTCTTCAAGACAGATTTGAAAACGGAACGACTTTTCGCCTGTTTTTTGCAGACAATATAAATGTGGGGTTTGGATTGTTCAGCAAAATAGGAAAAATAGCCAAAGCGATTATGGATGAGAATTCTATCGATGCATATCGCGCTGGCAAAGATGATTATTTATGCTGCTTCGAATTTACTTTGGAGGAATTAAAAAACGAAATAAAGAAAATTGAATATATAGTTCAACCCCCATATTATCAAGGTTTATTCTGTTATGATTTAAAAAACGGTGGAGGTTTTTCGTATTTATTCAATAACATAGAAGAGGCAGATCAATTTGCAAACTTTCTTGGCTTAGAGCCAAACATATTATAAGGGACAGACAAAAAATGGCAAACAGATAGCATTTCTGATGATTTGTCTTTTCAAAAGTGCTGTTTTCAAAATTGAACTATGTTAAAATAAAACCATCTTAACAAAAAGGTGGTTTTATTTACAATGACAAACACTAAAGATTTAACATTACAATCGTATAATATCATTAACAGTACTGCGAACAGCAATATTGTTTTGCAGGGTTTAAGCGGATGTTTTGGTTTTCCGGTGACAATTATCGTTGATGGTGCAACCATATTTACACATTATGCGCCGATGCTTGATAAAATCAGGCTCCTGTATGACAGAGAACCTTTGTCAAAAGAGGTTTTGGTTCCAATGCTGAAAAAGATAACAAGTGAACTAATTTTTGACCTTGTATTTGACAAAGCAGCGGGACAAATTCCAATTGCGGGAATTTATTTTAATGCTATTTGTGCAAAGGCATTAACATGGAGGCTTGGAATTTTGTTTTCCATCTGTTCAAGCTTGGAAAATGACATTACAAATACAGAAACTTTGAGTAAGACAATAGCTCTTATCAGAAACGTATTTCCGCAGAAGGATATTTTTAAATTTACCAAGCCTGATTATAATGCATATAAAAAAATTATGTTCTCTGTTGCCAATAACACGGAAGAAGCTTTTACAGATAAAATAAACGAAGCATTGAAGGCGTTTGAAGTATGAATAATAAAATCATTGTAAAGGATTGTTATGCAGTTAAAGACGGATTATTCAAAAATAATAATCAAATATCCGAAGTAATTATAAACGATGGTGTTATTTATATAGGGAATGAAGCTTTTGCCGGATGTGAAAATCTGAAAAGGATTTTTATTCCTGATAGCATAAAACATATAGAAACATCTGCCTTTAGCGGAAGCGGTGTATTGCTAAAGATACCAAATAAAAGCAAAAATGGTTATATTTCAAACAGGACAATAATGATTTTCTGCAAAGAAAATTCGTATGCAGACATATGGTTCAAGGCAAAGAAAACAGGCTACATTGTAGTCAACAGTTTAAATACGGAGGGTAAACATGGAACTGAAGATTAAAGTCAAGGACTTGAATTATGACAGCTTAATCAGGGCGGCAATACCTATTCTGAAAGAAAGTGCAGAATCAAGCGATAGTAATGGATTGAAATTTATTGCAAACATTTTAAAACTACCCGGGGATTTACCAATTAAAATGTTGTCTGGTCTTTCACAGGAAAGGAAGGACGAAATCGTAGTCTATTTGGTCAACCACTATAAAGAAAAGATAGTTGAGTGGGGACAGAATAGCTTGAAAGAAAAAGGATTTATAATTGAAATAGACGATATTGAGATTACAAAAGAGAGTGTGTGATATATTATGAGTTTAGTTTGTGAACTTCCGCCAAAAAAAGAACTTAGAGAATCCGATAAAGAAGATGTGGTATTTTGGTTGTGCGAAGCTGGCTTTGCGGGACCAATTGGAGCATTTAGCACAATTGCAGATGTTACGGCATTAGGAAGCGTTTGGGGCGGATTATTTTATACATTAGCATCAAATCGCGGATTACCTATTGACAAAAATCAAGCAATAAAAATTTGTGAAACTATTTTACTTGGTTCAGCAGCATACTACATAGGTTGCAAAGCAGCCGTTAAATTTTTTCATTTAATCCCCGGTGCAGGCACTTTAGCTGCAATGGGAATAAGTTCTTTTGAAAATATAGTGTTTACATATCGTTTTGCGCTTGCGGTTTCACAAGTGTTGGAAATGGATGAATTTAAGAAAGGAGAATGGAAAAAACTTGGAACGGTAATCAGTTCCGCTTTTAGCGGAAATGATCTACATCATGCAGCTATACCTATAAATGATACTGCTGAAATAGTTAAAATGATGGTCAATCCTAAATATAATGTTCAAATTAGAGAATGCGCTACTGATATAAAGGACGCAGCTGTTGACGGAGCTAAATTTGTCGGAGAAAAGGCTCTTGATATAACAGGAACGATATATACCAAATATCAAATTGCGAAAATGGAAGTTTCGGAAAAGGCGGATGAGATTGGACGTAAAGTGGTAGATTTGTCTACAAAAGTAATATCATCTCCGGAATTTAAAAATATGGAAAGAAAGGTTTCTGAATTTGCAGATGATGCAAAAGTTACTATTGTTGATATTGCAAGTGATGCAGGCGATGCAATTACAGAGGGAGCTAAACGCCTTGGAAAGTGGCTTAAAGATAAATGGAATGGATAAACAGAAAGGAACGATAATTATGAAGTGTTTTAATTGCGGAAAGGAAATCCCCGAAAACTCAAAATTTTGTTTGGAATGTGGTAAGGAAATATTACAAGAAGAATTTACTTGTAAAAAATGCGGACAAGTTTTGCCCGGCGATGCTAAGTTCTGTAATAACTGCGGGGAGAGCGTAACCACCGATGAGATTATATCATCAGCAGAAAATACTAATGACATTCCTGTTATCATAAAACTAAAAAAACAAATGATGGGTAGTCAACCTGCAGATATTTATATTGATGATGAATTTCTCGGCACATTAAGAAGCGGTGATTTCATTAATTACAATCTTGCTGCAAAAAAAGCTTCATCTGAAATAAAAATAAGAATTGCAATGTTGTATTTATTCAATAGGGTGATAAACTTGTATATTACGCTAAAACCTAATGAAACCGAGCCAAAAAGTATAACAGTATTTCAAAGCTTTAACACCAGTAAACCAGATGTAGAGATTACGGGTTTTGATGTTATATCAAGAACACAATCAGGAAGCGAAAAATACAATAGTCCAAAACTATAATAGTTGGGAGCATATATTATGAGTACTAATATTTTAAGTGAGATTAATTCAGATGAACTGGATTTTAGAAAATATTACATCAAAGAATTACATAATCCACCTAAGGAATATTTGAATGCTTTTTCCGCGCCTATAAGTTTGGCAGGAGGAGTTATAGCAACAGCATTATGGAAAAAAATAGGCGGAGTTAAGGGTGGAATTATCGGAAGTGTTGTTGCAGGGGCTGGATTACTTGCTGGGTCTATGTTTAAAACGAGTTTTTCAACTACAATGAAGGACGTTAGCATTGAAGAAATAGAAGGTCAGATTGCTGAATTGGAATTAAGAATGAAAAACTTTATTACATTGAATACTTTGAAAAATATTGTCGTTAATGATTCCTTAGAAGATGACACTGTTGCTTCTGCCCTTGGGGTAAAAATAATTCCAATTTACCTTACCCCTATGTTGCCGAGAAGTAAAAGAATTGATTTAATTAAAAAAATAATGATGGGCGAAGATGCTCTTGGCAAGGCAATGCCAAAAAATAATTTTTATGATAATACATTTGTTGCCGAGAACCATAACTATAAATATTTGCAGCAAATACCTAAAGATGATGTTGCGGATTTTCTTGAAAAATTAATTGAACTTTCAATCGAATACAGTATTGTGTTTGGAGATAAAAGTAGCGATGTGACCTTGAACAATACCGTAAAAAAAGGAACCCAAGCTGCATTAAAGTGGGTTGGAAACAAGGCAAAAGAAATATATAGAGCAGCAGCGCCGGCAGATGCATTCAAAGTAAAGTTATTATTAGGTGCAATGTATATTTCGATAGGTCATTATATAATCAATAGAGAATATTTAAAATGGGAGCAACACGACTCCGTGGAAGAAGCCTTAGAGGCTTTTAGAAAGGCGAAAACATTGGACATGCAAAAATTTATTGGATTTTTAGTCGAATTAGCATAATAGCAAATTTCATATGATTAATAAAAGGTGATGAAAGAAAATGCGCAATATAGAAAACGGCGTATTAAAAAAATTCAATATGAAACTAAAATCTCCCGGTACAGTAATTGTTGATAATACTATTACAAAAATCGGAGAATATGCATTTTCTGAATGTAAAAATGTAACCGAGGTTATTCTTCCCTCCTCTCTCGAAGAAATTGGTGACAGAGCTTTTATACACTCTTGGGTAAAAGAGATAGATATACCGAATAATGTCAAAAGAATCAGCAAAGAAGCCTTCGCAGACTGCAAAGGACTACAATACATAGAAATACCGTGTTCGGTTACAGAAATAGACGAAGGTGCTTTTTCTGGTTGTGAAAACCTAAAAAGAATTGTATTTAAGAAGCATGTGATTGATCATGCCTTTGTGTTTGAAAGTAAAATAGAAAAGATACATAATCGTGTTTTTGAAAATTGTAAATCATTGCAGGAAATTGACATACCTAAAACGGTAACGGAAATTGGAGAAAGAGCCTTTTGGGGATGCAGTTCTTTAGCAACTCTTGTTATTCCCCAAAGAGTTGAGACTATCGGTAAAGAAGCTTTTTCCTGTTGCAGAGAACTGCAGAATGTTGTCTGTTCAAAAAATATTTCAGAATTTGGCGAGGGAGCTTTTAAGGATTGTATCGGATTAGAGAACATTGTTTTATCGTGTAACATATCTGCAGTCAGCAAAGGAATGTTTGAAAATTGTATCAATTTGAAAAATGTAATAATTGGTTCGGGAGATAAAGGATGTGTCAGAAGTATAGAATCAGACGTATTTGTAAATTGCAGAGCATTGGAAAATGTTATATTTTCCGACAAATTAGAACGAATAGAAAAGTTTGCTTTCTTTGGTTGCGAAAATCTGAGGGATATAATTGTTTCGCAAACATCGGTTGATGTTACAGAAAATATAACGAATCAGAAAAGAAAGCAGATTTATGAATTTATGTTGAGAGCTGCAAAGGGATTTTCTGATGAACCTGACATTTTTGAAATGGTATATAGTTGTGGCGATTATAATATAAAATTTGTTGCTGACATAGCCAACTATGGAATATACTCAATATACGGATGCGATGAGGATGGAAATATCCGGTCAAAACAACCACTTTGCACAGGTGGTGTAGATGAAATTGTAAAGTATTTGAATGATAAAAATAATATTGATGAAGTTATGTCATTAGTATCTGAAGGATTTTAAGTTTGTTTGGATTGATCGTGTAATAGAAATATATTTGGAGATGATAAAATGTTAGATTTTAAAACAAAACCCATTATTGCAATGCTTCATCTGAAAGGCAATTCTGATGAAGAAATAATGGAAAGAATGATTAAAGAAACAGAGATTTATTATAAAAACGGTGTAGATGCTGTTTTGGTAGAAAACTATTTTGGCGATGTTGAAAACTGCATACAGGCACTTAGTTATTTACATAAAAATATGCCGGATAAGTATTACGGTGTTAATATCCTCGGTGATTATAGAAAAGCATTTGAGCTTGCGGCAAAATACAATGCCGATTTTATACAAATTGATTCGGTTTGCGGACATCTGGAATCCGAAAAGGATTCTGTTTATGCCAATGAACTGATTGGACTTATGAAGGATAGAAGCTTTCAGGTTCTCGGCGGACTACGCTTTAAGTATCAGCCTATCAGAAGCGGCAGAACACTTGAAGAGGATGCAGAATTTGCGAAGATGCGTTGTGATGCAGTTGTAACAACAGGTGAAGGGACCGGTAAAGACTGCCCTACGGAAAAGCTTTCGGAATTCAGAACAGTATTAGAGGACTTCCCTCTCATTGTCGGTGCAGGTGTTACAGCGGATAATGTTTGTGAAAAGTTGCAGTTTGCCGATGGTGTTATTATCGGGAGCTGGCTGAAGGATGAGCATCACGATTACGGTGATGTGTGCGAGGAATATGTAAAAGTATTTATGGAAAAAGTTTTTGAATACAGAAAGGCGAATAAAGATGAATAAGAATTTAACTGAAATGATTTTTATAATGGACAGAAGCGGTTCAATGCAGAACTTGGTATCTGATACAATCGGTGGCTATAACAGTATGATTGATAAGCAGCGAGGCGAAGAAGGTGAAGCTGCCGTTACAACAGTATTGTTTGATGATGAGTATGACATTCTCTTTGAGAATACTGATATAAAGAAGGTTCCTGAACTTACAAATAAGGAATATTTTGCAAGAGGTATGACAGCACTTCTTGATGCAATCGGTAAAACAATCAATCAGGTTTCAGCAAGACACAAAACTATGGTTGACAGTGCAGTTCCGGCGAAAACCGTTGTAGTTATCATTACCGATGGAATGGAAAACGCAAGCAAGGAATACAACCTCTCCACAATCAAGTCAATGGTAGAAAAACAGGAAAATGAGTTTGGTTGGGAGTTTGTGTTTATGGGTGCTAATATTGATGCTATTTCCGTTGCAAGCACAATGGGCATAGACGCAAGTCGTGCAGCGAATTATCACGCTGACAAAGTTGGTACTGCAACTAACTTTATGGCAGTCGGCAAAATGTTCACTGCCGTAAGAAAAGGCAGTGGTATAACTGATAATTGGAAAGACGATATAGATAAGGACTATAAGAGTAGAAAATAATTTTATGATGATGTTTTTCTGCAAAAGAAAGAAGTGATAAAATTGAAATTTATAAATAAAGAGTTTTTTAAGGCTGCCATGTACGGACTTATTGTTGGTGATGCTTTGGGAGTACCTTATGAATTTAAAGAACGAGATAGTTTTAAAATGGAAAGCATGGCAGGTTTTGGTACACATAACCAACCGCCGGGAACGTGGTCAGATGACTCATCTATGGCACTTGCAACAATAGATAGTTTTTTGAATACAGAAATTTTTGATTATGATGATTTAATGACCAGATTTAGCGGTTGGATGCATAATGGTGACTATTCACCTTATGGCAAGTGTTTTGATATAGGTCATACTACATTGAATGCAATTGTAAGATTTGACGAAGGTCGTAAGCCTATTTCTTGTGGTGGAAAAGGTTTCAAAGATAACGGCAATGGCTCTCTTATGAGAATACTGCCTATTGCTTTTGTCGAGCATAAAATTGATGATATACTGAATCTTTCCTCACTTACACACTCCCACGAAATTTCGTTGATGAGTTGCAGACTGTATGTTCAGCTTG
This sequence comes from Clostridia bacterium, assembly GCA_017505525.1. Taxonomy (GTDB): domain Bacteria; phylum Bacillota; class Clostridia; order UMGS1883; family UMGS1883; genus UMGS1883. Next base: position 53,449 of record JAFVPB010000005.1, on the reverse strand, counting down.
CAGAAAATCTGATGAATGGTATGTCTAAGGAAGATGCTGTGAAAAAATTGACTTGTTGTGTAGATGAGTGTGAAAATATTCCTGTTATCAAGGAATTTGAAAGAAAAAGAATTAGTAGCAGCGGATATGTTGTAGATACATTTGAAGCGGCTGTATGGTGTCTTATGAATACAGAATCATATAAGGATTGCATAGTAGCTGCAATTGAACTTGGTAATGACACTGATACGGTAGCTGCTGTTGCAGGTGGTCTTGCAGGTATTTATTACGGCATCGGCGGTGAAAAAGGAATTCCAGAAGAATGGATAGATTCCCTTGCTAAAAAGGATTGGATTGAGGAAATGCTTGAAAAAGCAATTTTACAGTAATAACAATATGAGGAGGTGCACTATGTTTGAAATTATAGGAAAATATAATAAAGCGAAAATATATGCAACTTCAGCAGACAGTGCATCTTACGCACAGGTTCTCAGGATGTGCAATATGGAGGAATTAGCAAGTAGCAAAATTGCTATGATGCCTGATATGCATGCAGCGGAAGGTTGTACCGTCGGAACTTCCATGACAATAGGTGAATATATAAATCCTGCTTTTGTAGGTGGTGACATCGGCTGTGGAATGCAAGTTTTTAAGCTTGCAGATAAATCTATTGATTTTTGGAAGCTTGATGAATGTTTTCGTGAAAAAATCCCTTCAGGTGCAAAAATTTATGACCGCAGTGTGCCGGGAGTAAAATCAGTTCCGCTTGACGATTTGCATTGCTGTGATTTTTTAAGGCATGAAATAGTTTTAAAATCATTTGGTACTTTGGGCGGAGGCAACCATTTTATAGAGATTGGGCGCGGTATTGACGACTCGCTTTATTTGATTATACATTCGGGTAGCAGAAGATTGGGACGTGATGTTGCACAGTATCATCAGGTGCAAGCATTTTTTGAGCAACACGGAATTGATAGCGAACAAGCTCATAAAAAGAAAATCAAAGTATCGGATATTAAGTCTAATATACATCCTGCTGATTGCTTTTTGTCGGGTGAAAACCTAAAAAGATATTTACATGATATGAATATTGCTGTGGAGTATGCGTCAAAGAGCCGTATAAACATGGGAGAAGTTATTGTTGATACTCTTGATCTTACGGTAGATGATAGTTTTACAACAATTCATAATTACATTGATGTAGCAGCAGGTGTCCTGCGCAAAGGTGCTGTTTCTGCACAAAAGGATGAAAGACTCTTAGTTCCTATCAATATGAAGGATGGCAGTTTACTTTGCGTTGGCAAGGGAAATGAAGAATGGAATTATACTGCACCTCACGGTTCAGGAAGAATTATGAAACGCTCTGACGTGAGAGAACAGTTTACTATGGAGGAGTACCGCAAAGAAATGGAGGGTATTTTTACTACCTCGGTAGGAGAATCGACCTTGGACGAATCCCCTATGGCATATCGCCGCATTGAAGAAATTTTGAGTGCCATAGAGCCGACTGCAGACGTTTTGGATGTTTTAACACCGGTATATAATTTCAAGGCGAGCAAGCCTGTTGTCGATGAAGAGGTAATGGACGGAGAGGATTAAGTGATATGAGTTGTAATATTACAAGAAAAGATACAATAAAACCTCATATAGATTATCTTGCTGATATACATTCAAGAGTATATTTTTGCCGTGAAGCGGCACTTGTACGCCTGAAAAATGGAATGGATAAGTTGGTGTGCAGGGATTACGGAGGTAGGCTTCGCCGTGAACACTATGACTTGTATTTGGATGGCGTACCGCTTGTAAAGACTCACATTCCCGATTGTGGCAGTTGTGCAACTCTCCTTAGTGCCGGATACGGCGATGGATTGATTAATCAGAAGAATTGTCTTGCTGTCAGGGATAAAATAAATGCAGAATATGGCGGAATGAAGAGTGCAGCACAAAACATTGCACCAATCATAGGTCTTTTGAAATCGGGCGAATATATGGTGGCAGATTTTGATTTATTTCCCGTTCGTCACGAGTCCGGCAATTGTGCTCCTGACTATTTTGGGGATATTCCTAAATATAATTGTTACAGAAGTGAGTTGCATTTCCGTCATATGTTTGTTGGCGGTTGGGATGAGCAGTTTGATGCGCCAATGTTTTTAGCTCCTTCGCAGCGTGCCTCCCTGTTGGATATTTAAAGGGTAAATTATTATCGAGAGCGTATAAAAGAAGATGAAAAGTTTCCACGTGCTGTTGCACTTTATCTCAATGGCGGTGTTGCTTTGTTGATAGATGGACATCATAAAGCAGCGGCTTTCGCAGCAGAGGGTGTTCCGGTAAAAACCTTGGTTATATTTCCGATGGATGATGTAAAAAGACTTAAAACGGCAGTTCAGAACGGAAACCGATTGTATTTTCACCATACAAAGCAAATAAAAGGTGTGTCAGCAGAGAAATCTCTGGCTATAAAGAATGGACAAGGAGAATCACTTGGAAATGTATCATATCTTCAAAGAATGAAAAAAATACCGGTTGTCGAGAAAAAGCTTGTGGAAGTGGATTGGGGCAAAACTCCCGATGAGCTTTATACGCCCAAATATAAAAATTATCCAAAATGCGGATTGCTAAGCGATGGTACAATGATTCCGCCAGACCAGATTCGTACCCTTATTGAACAAGAAAAGGCAAAAGTTAAGGGTACACATGATATGAATATAATAAATCATCTGCGAAATTATGCAAAGCTGTTTCCGGACAGCAAATGGCTCAGCGAAGCAGAACGTATCTGGCTGAACCGGGACGATGATGATTTTGTGATTTATAATTACTGAAAAATTGTTAAAAATGCAGACGGAGGTACGTATGAATCGAGATAAAATAAAAAATCATATAAAATCTTTGCTAATCCTTTTCCTGAGAGTAATACGTTGGATGCTTTTTTCTATATTTTGGGTTTTGGGTTTTGGAATTGCCATTGCAGCTATTTCTGAATTCGGATGGATTCTAGGTGGAATAACCGGTGTAATTATAGCAGCTGTTTGTATATTTATAGGTTTTATGATTGCAATAGCTTTGGAAAAATTAATTAAACGAATCAATTCGCGGAATGACAAAAAAGTAAATTTAAATACAGAAAAAATATCAATTTCCAAATTAGAAGAGATAAAAGTTGAATGTGAAAGCGGTCATAATGAATTGGAAGAATGTGAGCAACAAGAAAATGCAAACATAGGTGTAATTTGGGCGAATCATTACAGAGAAAGAAATGACTATAAAAACTTAGCCGAGTTATGCAAATTAGGTGACATTGTTGCAATGTATGATATGGCGCAGTTTTTTTATAATCTGTGCAATGAAGAAGAACAACAGCTTATAAAAAACTATGAGATGAATCCTTGTGACACAACAGAAAACAAGTTAAGAGAAGCTATGAATTATGAAAAATGGGAAAAATTTGAGCCTGAAAACAATAGGATTGGTTACTATATGATGTGGCTTGTAAGAGCGGCGATGTACGGTAACGAAAAAGCAATCAAACATATAGAAAATTGTGGCTGTTATAAGAGAAAAGCATCGATTCCATATGATTTTTATTTAGGAGTATGTTCTACTGTGAACTTTCGTGGAAGTAATTTTTTATGTGATGGTGGATTTAGTGATATTCCGCCAGGAGAGAACGATTGTTATCTCGAACGTTATGGAAACGAATATCAGTTTTCATATCTCAGTTATTATGATTCAGCTGACTCGGATGGCTATGGTGCTGAATCAGAATATAGCAGTATATGGTATGATGAATTTTTCATGAAGAAACAGAATGGAAATCCAAAAGAAAACGAAAGAATTCGAGAGGAATATTGGGAAAAGCAGATAGACAGAGATGTGAGAAAATATAAAATCCGACTAAAATGCAGATAAAAAAGAAAGGGAGATAACATGGACTGGCATGAAGCGATAAAAAAACGGGGTCAACAACAAAGGCTTTTGAATCAGGCAAAGACAGAAGAAGAAAATAACAACCTTGAGGCTGCTTTTGAACTATATCAGCATGCGGCTGCCTTGGGTAACGGTGATGCTATGGTTGCAATCGGCAATCTATATGCCGTTAAGAATTTCAGGATGAAAGAAACCTATGATTTTTTAGAGCATGTGTTAAAAGGAAGCCCTTTAATGCCATATAACTTAACAAAAAAACAGGAACCGGATCTAAAAACAGCACTTGAATGGTACATAAAAGCGGCAGAACAAGACCATCCCGACGGATGTTTTGCTGCGGGGGCTATGCTTTGCGAAGGTAAAGGTTGTGAAAGCGACGTTGAAAGAGGACTTATGTATCTGAAAAAGGCAGATGAGAAAGGAATGCCATCTGCACGCCAGGTGATTTGTATATATGATCCGACAGAGTCGCTATACCTTTCTGACGATGAATATGAAAAACTGTTGGAAAGGTTTGTGCAAGCAGTGGACTCATGTACCTTAGAGCAGTTTGAATTGTACTCAAGACTTAAAGGCGGTACAGAGAGTCAACAGACAAGACTTGGTTATACGCTTATAACCCGAAGGAATCTTGAAGATCCAAAATACCAAAGCTTTAAGTATCTCTTTTCACCTGAGGGGATACCCCTGCTCCCTTGTTGTGCCAGACGCGGTGCGTGGAAGAGTTTTGTACGAGTGGATCTCAATGCCTTTCGGTCTGATGATATATACATAGCATTTGCCACGGATATTTCAAATAGTTTTGTTGAAAGCAGTCGTCTGACGCCTGTCGGCAGTGCAGTATACAGATCCCCGGCGTTTGGCTGGTTGGGAGAGGAAAAGAAATCACTTGTACTAAAGGTTGACAGGACATGTGTTTCGCAACAAATACAAGAAATCGCAGAGGAATTTGGATTACTTCCAAAGGAATATGCAGAGGAAAATGCAGCATTTATTGTAGAGAACGGAGAAAAAGAGTACAGTGTGGAATTTGCCGTTATCGAAAATGGTAAGGTACACGTGCTCTACCGCTATACTATAGACGGTCCGGATGAGATTCATTCCTCCTTTGAACCGGAACTGATCAGCCTGACTATAGATAAGTATGATGCTGATACAATCAACAAAGAAACGAATGGCGTATCGGAAGAATGTGAGCAACAGGAAAATGCAAGCAAAAGTATAAATTGTGCGAATCATTGCAGAAAAAATATGCGTTTAAAATTAATAAATGCGATTTGCGATCCTGAGAGAAGTAGCGAATTCAAAAAAATGTTAAATGGTTCTTTTGATGTAGAGGAAGTTTCGAACTCAAAATTCAATCAAATTATGATGACTCATAAATTTTTGCCACCCTGGGATAATCAATTCTTAGCATCATTAGAGACAGATTTGCTTGTTTTCGCATACGACAGTTCACCATTATCAGGCAAATTTATGAATATGTTTTGGAAACATAAAGATTTAGTAAAAAAGGCTATTTTTGTTATTTACGCAAGTAACGACTATTTTGTACAAAACATAGGACTTATAGAGCAAAAGGCAGCGGAACTGCAAAAGTTTTACCCGAAAGAGGATATTAACAATCGCTTATATCTGATAAACATCAATAATCTGATGGACATATTTGCTTTTAAAGACAAAATTACCAATTTGGGGACGGAGAATTCCTTTACGCCGAGCCTGGAAATTCAATTCGATGAAAATTTAATACCTTTTGGAAAGGGCGTTATAGATATTCGCAAGGAAGTCGCTTTACCGAACATAGATTTTTGGACAGACGAAAAATTTGTACAATTAACAAAAAGCTGTGCTACCGGTGATACTGATGCAATGATGGAGCTTGGACGCTACTATGAAAGTTGGGACAACTGTGAATTCTGTCAGTTTGCTTCAAATTATTGGTATTATACTGCTTATTTATATGGCAATGAAGATGCAGGGCTTTGGGTGGATAAGTGGTTTTTGGAACATCCGAATAAAAAGCTTCCTATGCCCATTCTTCCAAGTAAATTATACAAGACTTATAAAAAAATGGTTCATGATAATGAACATTGCTACCGTGGAGCTATGCTAAAGGCTTTAGGCTTTGGTTTTTTCAGTGAAAAAAGGACTTATGAAATGTATCATTTTTTTGAACCCAATCTTGTGCAGTTTTGTTCGTGGTGCAATACCGAAGATCCTGATGAAGATGGATATGGTATGTCTGAAGAATATGACTGGTGGTTTTTAGATGAACTTTTTAATGAGCTTCCCGGCGTTAAAATGATTCATTCATATTCATTCCACGATAGACAATATGCTTGCACAGAAACATTTGAAGAACAGTACGAAAATGCAAAGAGGGCCATTGAAAATAAGAAATTACAACCTAAAGAAAGGAACAACAAACTATGAGGTGTGAATTAATCAAGAAAAACAAAGGGATTGTGATAAGTGCTATTATCCTGGTTTTGCTTTCCATCAGCTTTACTGCTGCAATTAACTTCAAATTCTTTTATAGTGGTAACATAAGTGAATTAGTTGCATCCTTTATCAGGGGGATTCTTCGTCTTGCGATAAGCACAGGTGCATTTGCTCTTGCGTACAAATACGGCAGAGGTTTTGTGCTGAAATACGGTTGGGTTTTTATACCTGTTGGAATTTTAATTTCCGCCCTTTATGAAGGCGGTGGATATATAAATGTTTTTAATTACAGTATAGAACTTGCTTCATTAACCAATACGCTTGCATTTGTAGGATTTGCAACATATTTTTACAAGTATTGTACCAAGTCAATCATACATACACTCATATTTTGGATATCAGGTTTTATATTTTTGATTGCTCTTGAGCAAAATTATCTGACTTTGATACTATTTGTAATGGTCGGATTAATGCTCATTTCAGCAAGAAAAAATAAACTTATCAGCAAAAAATCTGTTCAGATATTTAATATTGTATTATATGTAGTTCTGATTCTTCGCACAATAAACATTACATTAATGGGTATTACAGAACTTACCAATTTGTTCTATGACAGCAGTTATATGGCATTTGTCGCAAGATTTACATATACGGGAACCAAATGGTTTGGAGCAGCTGTAGAGCCATTTTTAATTGGTGGAGATGTTGCATACTATAAACTTCTTTGGATATTCGGATTATTTGGCGTTGTCGCAGGAGTAGTTGCTTTTGTTGCATTGGCTGCCTTTATATTCTTTGTGTGCAGGAAATGCTTTAAAAATGTTTTGACAGACGCAACACCGATTGCTTATGCAACTGCGTCAATCCTGCTTGTAAGATTTATTGTTTCTATGCTGACTAATTTCGGAATTGTGCTTGATGGGTTATTCGCACCTATTCCTATTCTTTCAGATGCAACCTGCGGATATATAGCGATTTTTGTATTGTTGGGATTGATAATTGGTAAGGAGAAAGTGGATATCCATAGCAAGAGATTTGGATTTGCAGGTAGGTTGTCTAATTTTACAGAGCGGGAATTTGTTTTTGACGGTGTGGAGTGTCGGTCAATTGAAGGGGTTCTGCAAAGCTTCAAATGCAAAGATACAACGGAGCAAAAGCGTATTTGTATGCTCTCGGGTATAGATGCAAAAAATGCAGGTGCTGATTTTGATTGGAAAACAGAGCAGGTACTACATTGGAATGGCGCTGAATATCCAAGAGAAAGTGTTGAGTACGAAGAACTTTTAAAAAGATTATACCAATCTGTTTATGCATGCGATTCATCCTTTAAGAAGGATATTGAGGATTCAAAAGAATATATATTAGATCATAGTATCGGTGTTGAAGATAAAGCAGAAACCGTGCTTACAAAGGAAGAGTTTATTTCTAATCTTACAATGCTTCAAGGGAGAGCATGAAAATGAAATTATCTCAAACAAAGGAAATACATATATGCTCGATAAAAAGACTTTATCTTGAACTTGATGAAAACTTGCCTGACAGAAAAACAATAGCCATTCTGCTTTCCATGGACGATGTTTGCCATCCTAATCTGAAATTGCTTGATGCTTTTCATAAGATCGGAGTTTTTGATACAGAGATGAAATACAAAGCCTTTTCCTTTGATTACCGTGAAGGTATGGATGTGAAAGAGTTTTTAGAAAAACAAAATGATTTCGGGCGGATTTATGTATGCTGCGATAGTGGTGAATCAAGAAGTACAGCTATGGCTGCAGCTATAATGAGATATTACGGCAAATCTGACAAGGAAATATGGACCAATCCCCATTATCATCCCAATTTATTAGTATATAAGGAGCAACTTTATGCTTTTGGAATAAAGGTAGGCAAGCTTCGGTTGAGATATTTGAAATATATCAACAACAGAGCTTTGAAAAAAGCAATAAACAGAAAAAAGAGGCGGTGAATTTATGCTTGTTCCATATAGTAAATTAAAAGATAACATCAAGCCATTAGCAGGATTGATGGCATCTGATATAACAATAGAAAAATTGTATAATGTAGTTATAGAATATGCTTCAAAAGCTGCCGATGAATACCAACCCGGCGAAATGTGGCTTGATGGAGATTCTGCATTTATGAGAGCTAAAGCGAATACGGAAATAATACTTAAAGAAGCTAATGCAATGCTTGGAATTAATATGCGTCAAGTAGAAATACGAATACTTGCCGGAGAGCTTATTTTCTTCATTGAGGAAGTTGCAAAGGAATACATAAAGGAACATAATTTTTTCAAAAGATATATTGTATCCAGGCGTGAATATCCTGAAACCGATGTCACCTATGCTTTGCCGATTATTGCGTTTATGACATATTCACAAATTATTTTCTCTCTTTCTTTTTGTCAAAAGGAAATAAACAAAAAAAGTGTGAGTAATATTCTTATGGGTACATATTCATCGTATGATTTTTATAGACAAATTGGTCGTATTGCAACTCATTACAGAAGATATATCAGCGAAACTGTTAATGAAGAAGGTTGTTACGATGAACATACAAAATAAACTTAAAATTGTTATTGGCACAGCAGCCATTTTGCTTATTGCGTTTTATACATATTGTTTGTTTATATATGGCGGTGAATATTTAAGTGGTATAGAATATATTACTCAAGCAGGAATCATTGCCCTTTTTTCAATTCCTGTTACTTTGATTTCAAAACTTCTGCTCTCACGTAAGAAATGGGTGTCGCTTTCGATGATTGGAATTATATCAATATTGGGAGTATTTATCATACCTGAAATTGTAGACAAGAGTATTAAATACAATACAGAGATGCTTGTAATCAGCTTGTGGCCGCTACTGTGTTATGCTATTGCTAAACATATCAAACTCGGAGAAAAAATTAGGTTAAAGCCTTTTATGCTTGATTGTGTGAGTTATAACATAGCCGTAGTGGGACTTATATGGCTTCTGGAAGAAATAGTTTTTAAATACAACTATATTTCTGCGGATGTAATAGCGGAATCGCATATGTATGTCATATCGGTTGTGGCTTTTTTGTTATACAACATAAAAGTTAAGAAAATCAAGCCGGACAAATGGGATATTATTTGCCTTGTAGCAATAGTCGGTATAGTAATATCTTTTTGGGTATGTAATCAGGAACGAATTACAACAATTATTGAAAGTATGAGTTATAGCAAAACAGGTGTTGATGCAGACGGAGATTTTTTGAACTGGATTTCTCATAGAATATCCATGCTACAAGCATCTGTTAACGGCGATTTTTCAGGTGTTAATATACATCGCATTCAACCAATGATGAAAGGTTGCTCGCTTGCGTGGCTTTCAAGTGTCTGCGGTTGGTATATCCCTGCTTTAATTTTAGTCTTAAATGCAGTTATGGTTTGTTTTATGGTTGTTTATATGAAAAAGAATGATAGTATGCTGATAAGTATGGTAACAATCAGCTTTATTCTTAAATTTGTTGTTGGGGTATTAGCAAATTTATTCTTGGTGTTTTCAACCTCAATTGGTGTACCATTTATCAGAAATACATATGACATTATACCTTTGACTATAATTTTGTTATACAGTTAAAATAACACCAAAGAAAGTATCAAAATATGATACACCTTAACCAAAGAAAAGGACTTTGAAAAAAACTTCGTAGACTTTCCATCTCTTGTGTGGTATGTTTGTGTTGCCGAAAGGTAAATACAAATATCAGAGAGGAAGAATTTTATGAAGAAAAAAGTATTATGTACGGCAATGGCAGTAACCATACTGCTGACACAAACGGCATCGGCGGCACCCTGGCAGATGAGACGAAATCAACTCATATACGATAGCGAAATTGAATTCTTGGGAAATGTAACCTTGCAATTCGCATCGGACTGTGGAAGCTTTATCAGACCAATAACAAAAAAATATGGCGAGAGCATCAGCCTAAAGAGTTATGTACCAACAAAATACGGTTACACATTCGCAGGATGGTTCACCGATCCTAGAACAAAGCAGAATCAGGTAACAACATTCAAATTCACAAAGCCTGATGTACTTTATGCGAAATGGGAAAAGAATCCGGAAGAACCTATAAATCCAAATGACGAAATCATGAACAAGGACACCTGCTACCTCACCGATGAAGAAACAAAAATACGGAATGAAATTATAGAAGAAAAAAATAAAGCCTACATCGAAGGCTTCGGATATGTGTCTCCGAGCAAAACACAAACCATCATTGTAGACTCAGATGGCGATATAAATAAAATGGTCGGCACAATGGAATAAATCAAAAACATCACCACAATATAAGGGCTTAAAAAACCCTGTGTGGCACAAAACTCATGCAGGTAGGGTAACTATACACCCTATCTGCTTTTTTATGCAAAATAAAAGGCATTGTCAATGCATTTTGCAAAAACAATGCCCTTTGTATTTATTTTTTCTTTGCTCTGTTCGGGAAGTATGCCTCGTTCCAGTCAATGTATTCCTGAAGGGAGATTTTGCCGTCATTGCAATCATCACGCATAGTAATGGCTTTATATCTCCATTGGTTGAATTCCTGTTCCTTTATTTGCCGTACATTCACCCTTGCATGATAGCGCTTATAGTATTTGTCATACACTTTTTTCGCCTCATTATTGGCATTCTTTAATTTATAATTTTCCAATGCTGCGAGCTTCTGGCAGGACTGTGTTTTACCCTCTTCCACTCTATCGCAATATACTGTATCATAATTGCCTTTCATAAGGAAATACTTACCGCATCGCTTACATTTACGGAATCGAATATCCATTTCAAGCATTTTTGTGAATTCAAGCTCAAGTAAATCCTCAATGGATTTTGCACAATACTGTGTTGTAATAAAATCAGGAAGTACAGCTATATTATGCACCTTTTCGGGAGTCATATTATAATCCTCTGCAAGCTTATAAAATGCCTCTTTTTTCTTCTTGAATTTTTGTATTCTTTTGTCAATCTCGTCTTCTGATGAACCATATGGCATTTTATCACCGACAATAAGGTCTGAATCGGGAGAAAATCTTTCTTTTCTCTCAAAGGTCGGTGCCTTGTCATGAAGATACAAATATAAATGGAATCGTTCGTGAGGATACATTTCTCCCAGTGCCTCCGGATAGAAGTCCTCGTCATAGCAAAACTCTATCATTTCCAGATATTCTTTTTGAAGTCCTGTAAGGTAATGATAATATTCCTTGACCGCAGTATATTCCTCTTGCTCCTGCAAAAAAACTGGCGGACATATTGCCGAATATAACGAAGTGTTGCATAAATCTTTTGCACTTATAATTGTACCAACATATCTATGATAAATTTCAACAATTTCATCAACCTTATTCAAAACCTTTTGCTTGCGTGGTTCGGGTTCTGCATCATCAGAACTTTCTCCACGATTTATTCTACCGGCTTCTTTCAGCAATTCAACTACATATGCTTTTCCGGAAACTTCTTCATAGGATTTTTCGAAATCGGCATAAATAAAATCAAGAATACCTTCTCCGCAGCGCAAGTGAACAGTACAGCCACAGAGAAAATTATTTAATATATTGGGTTGTTCACCATTTTTTGTATACGGATTCAAATGATATCTTCTGGAATTAAAATCTATGTAGAACTTTTCCTTATACAATTCAAGATACTTTTCATTTTCTGCTTTGCTCTCGTTTATGTATTCTTCCTCTTCTTTTTTCCCGGCTTCGCTAAGTACAAAAGGTTCTATTCCATGCTGCTTGTTGCTTTGCTCTATAAAATACTCCATAAAGTAATCTTCCTTGGTGCTGTCCACATATATAGCCATCGCCTTTTTCTCGTTAGAAACACGGACAGTGTTATCAAAATAGTCGTATTTAATAAATTTGTTTCCGCGTCTTTTTATACGTACCAGTTCATTTCCCGAAGCATCATATTCCGAATAATCAAAAATTTTCTTCACGATTTATCCTCCCAATTTTGGAAAATCTAAATCTCCTTGATTTTTAGACAATTAACATAACTCCAATAATTATTATATAAAACTATTGTCAAACTGTCAATTCCTAAATATAATGATTTTAGAAAATAGATATTTTTTGATAATGATAACTCCAAATTCATTTTATAAAAAAGCCTGTAGAAATCAGCATTTTCTTACGATTAAGTGAAGGGGTATAAAAAGTTACTCTAATGGGGGTTAAAAAAGGGCTGATTTTTCGTATTGGGTGAAGGGAGTTTTCATTAAGGGCAAAATTTTTTTCACTCAGGGGGTTAAGTTTTTGCCGATTTTTGTCCTAACTTATGAAGGGACTAAAAATTTATGGTTGTAAAAATCAAAAAAATTGCTCCTTAATATAAGAGTGAAAGGAATTTTTTTTGAAACTCCGGTTTAAAAATCGCATAAAAATTCAGCTGTATATAAGAGTGAGGGAGAAAATTTTTTGAAAAGTATTTGTGGAAATGTATGTTTTTTTCCGTATAGTGAGAAGTTTTTTTCAAAAATGACTTGTAGAAAGTGCTTTTTACGGATAATTAGTGAAGGGGTTTTATTAAAACTTCGTAAAATTTTCAGAAAGCTACCCCCTAATCGGCCAAAATTTTCGCAATGGGTGAAGGGACAAATATTACAATTTCGTAAAAATTTTACTCAGGGGGTTCAGAAATCGCTGCTTTTTGTCCTGACTTATGAGGGGACTTTTTAAAAACATAAAAATTTTTTTGGTGAAATCCCAAAAAAGTCAGCCTTATATATTAGTGAGGGGCAAAATATTTTTTCAAAAATGGGTGGTAGAAACATCTAAAAAAAGACGATTAGATGAAGATACATTTTAAAATTTAGAAAAAGCGAGGAATTGATTATGAAAAAGACAAACGAAAGAATTGAAAGAGTAATGACCGAAAGGATGCTTCTGCATCTTGTAAATCTAAAGCTTATCACCAAAGGTGAGCATGAAATCCTGCTTGAAAAAGCTTGCGGCGGAATCAACAAGACTGTATATGAAAATTCAGCGTAATGCCCGGTGCTTTTGTGTAATATTTGTCTGGATATATTAAACCTTCTATGGTATTGTTTGTGTTGAAAAATCTCAGAAAGGAGTCAAGGTTATGTCAGAAGTTATTGTAATACAAAGCGATTTAAGAAAAACTGAAAAACAAAGACTTCGTGTCGGTGCCTATGCCAGAGTGAGTTCCAACTCTCTTGAGCAGGAAGACTCCTTCCACAACCAGGTTCGGTACTACACAAAATATATCACATCCAATCACGAATGGGAATTCGTAGATATATATGCAGACGAAGGCATCACCGGCACCAGACAGGACAAGCGTGATGACTTCAACCGAATGATTCAGGATGCAGAGGACGGCAAGCTCGATCTTATCGTTGTAAAATCCATATCAAGATTTGCAAGAAATACCGTTGACTGTATAAGAGCCGTAGAAAAGCTTAACAAGCTTGGAGTGGCAGTGAAATTTGAAGATGGCGGTCTCAACACCTCTACCCCGACAGATGCAGCCGCAATAAAGGTTAGTTCGGCACTTGCACAGGAAGAATCACAGTCCATTGCACTGAATGTAAGAATCGGCACAAGAAACAAAATGCGAAACGGAACCTACATTCAGGTAAATGCTCCTTATGGCTACAGTTACAAAGATAAACAACTTATAATCAACGAAGAACAGGCCGAAGTAGTTAGAAAAATATTCACAGAGTATATTGCAGGAAAAGGCACTACTGAAATTGCAAAAATGCTTACGGAATTAAAAATACCCAATAAAAACGGAAAAGAAAAATGGTCTCCCTCTGCTATCAGCTACATCATAAGCAATGTACGATACAAGGGTGATGCTCTTTTGCAGAAATCATACACAGACGGTTTCCCGTTTAAGAAAATCAAAAATACAGGCGAGCTTGATATGTATTATCTGCATAATGTAAATGAGCCGATAGTATCCGCCGAGATTTTCGATATGGCAAAAGCTCTCCTTGAAAAAAGGCAGAAAAAATTTACTCACAAAACTTATGGAGATGCCGGAATATTTACTAAAATGATATACTGCAAAAACTGCGGTACACCATACAAGCATAAGGGTGACGGAGTCTGGACCTGCAGAACTCACGATGTAAGTATAGAAAAATGTAATGCCCAGCCCGTAACCGAAGAGCTTATCAAAAAGGCATACATCCTTATGTACAACAGACTGAAAGCAAACTACAAGCACATCCTCATCCCCTTTATCAATCAGATTGAGGCAATGAAAAACAATCAGTCTGAAAAGGATGCCATCACCGAACTTAACATACAGATAGCACAGGTGTCCGAAAGGGTTATGATGATAAACAGGCTCAAGGATAACAACCTTGCCGATCCGTCATTTTATATGCAGGAATTAAATGAATGCGACCGCAGAATGATGGAACTAAAGGCAAGGAAAAATAAAATCCTACATGAGAATCGGTACAGCAAAATAGTTACTGACACAAAAGGACTTGTAAAGGAGCTTGAAAAAAGTGATTCCATCTGCACCTTCGATACCGAAGGCTTCAAAAGGCACATACAGAAAGTATACATAACAGACAATGAAATCACCTTTGTGCTGAAGAACGAAATTGAGCTTGAGATTGAAAAACAGGAGGTGCTTTAAAAATGGCTAACAGATACATACCCTTCGGCTACGAAATACAAAATGCCGAAATCGTTATTGTAAATCAGGAAGCGTTACTTGTGAAATCTGCCTTTGAATTATACATAGCAGGCAAATCCTATAAGACGATAGCCGACAGATTTGAAATGTCAGGGATTTACTACAACAAGGATTCTGCAAAATGGAATAAAAATATGGTTAAGCGGATGATAGAAAATGAAAAATATACAGGCACAGATGAATATCCGCCTATCATAGACGAAAAGCAGTATCACAAGGCAAACCGTGTAAGGCTCTCCAAGAATATAAAGGCAGACAGCGACAAAATGGATTATGACAAATTTATACGAACTCACGCCCAATGCCCTAAATGCGGATTTTCTATCAAAAGACAAAGGCAAGGTCACGACAAGGGTACATATACGGCTTACAAATGCTCTAATCCGATATGCCCGACGAAATCAATTCACGAAGATATCTTGTATGAATATATAAACGGAATTGTAAACCGCCTTATAGATAATATCGAACTTGCAGATGCAGAGGTTAAAAATCAAAGCCGAAATGATGAAAACATTGATGAGCTTACCAATGAAATATATATCAAGACCATAAATGACAACACCGAAAAGGATGAAATCCTAAAGGATATATACAGACTTGCAAAACTAAAATTCAAAAGCTATACCAAAACCGATATGAGCAAGGTCACCGAAAAAATTAAGCAGGAGCTTTGCAAGTACGGAATAAGTGAAAAAGCCCCTCTTCCGCTGATGGAGAAAATAATATCAAAATTCTATATAGGCGGAGAAAAGGGCTTAAAGATAAAACTGATAAACGATAAAATTTTAGAAAGAGAGGGATGAAAATGTCAGCACCTAATGTTACATTAATTCCGGCAACTAAAAAAATGTATGAACCAAAAATGGGAAGAAAGAAATTGAGTGTTGGAGCATATTGCCGAGTTAGTACTGCTGAAGAAGAACAGCATGATAGCTTCGAAAATCAGGTTGAGCATTACACATCAATGATTGAAGCTAAGGATGAATGGGATTTAGTAGAGATATTCGGTGACGATGGTATTACAGGAACCTCTGCTGAAAAAAGACCGGCGTTCCGCAGGATGATGAAAATGTGCGAACAAGGCAAAATTGATTTAATAATCACAAAATCAATATCCCGATTCTCAAGAAATACAGCGGTAACCTTGGAATATGCAAGAAAGCTAAAACTCATGGGCATTGGCATAATATTTGAAAAAGAAAACCTCAACACCCTTGAAGTGTCAAGCGAATTTCTGTTGTCAATGTACAGTACCTTTGCACAGCAGGAAAGCGAAAGCCAAAGCCTGAATGTAAAAATGGGAAAACGCGCCAGATACAGTCAGGGACAAGCTTGCTTTAACTTCAACCGAGTATATGGATACGGACAGGACGGTGAAAAAAACATATACATAGTCCCCGAACAGGCAGCTGCGGTAAAAGTCATATTTGCAAGATTCCAGAGAGGACTCAGTATGAGAGAAATTGCCGACTCCCTTATAGAAGAAAAAATACCATCTCCATCAGGAAAAACTGTATGGAAAACTGAAGCCGTGAAAAGAATTCTTGTAAACGAAAAATATGCAGGAGATGTACTGACACAAAAAACATATGTAGTCGATCCCATCAGCAAAAAGACAAGGAAAAATACAGGCGAACTACCAAAATTCTATATAAAAGATCATCATATTGCCATCATAGACCGAGAGGTGTTCGATGCCGTACAGATTGAACTCAGACGAAGAAGCTGTATTAAAAAGAACGAGAATAAAAACGACTATGGCAAATACAGCGGCAAGTACCCCTTCAACAACATAATCGTATGCGGAGAATGCGGAACCAAATACCGCCGAACAATGTGGGTAACAAGAGATAAGCAAAAGGAATATGTCTGGAGATGTATGAGCAGGCTCGAGCACGGCACTAAAAAATGTAAACACTCGCCGAGCATAAAGGAAGAATTCCTAATCTCCGCAGTAACCGAAGCTGCAAACTCTATGATAACGGATATGGTATATGCAAAGGAAATATTAAAAGGGGCTATCGCAGAGGTCATGGGTGACAATATGCAAAATAAGATGAATGAAAATACTGCAAGGATGAATGAGCTTAACGAAAGATTGAGTCAAACTCTCACCAAAAACTTAGACGGCGAAATCAGCATTGAGGAAATGGACAAAATCTTCTCGGAAATCCGAGATGAGCAGTTAAGGCTTCGCCACGAAAATGATGCATACGAAAAACGGAGACAAATAGAATCTGCCGACCACGAAAAACTGAAAACCATCTTCAAGACCATCGATGAGATGCCTGAAGAAATTGACAGACTCGCAAACGACAATATCAGAATGCTGTTCGACAGAATTGAAATCGTATCCAAAAAAGAAATGCGAATCTGCTCGGGAGATTATGCCTACACCGTCAACATGTAAAACAGAAGAAATTTTATAAAAATACTTGTAAAAAAATTAAAAATATGATACAATAAAACAAACAAAAAGACATAAATTATGCTTTGGTACTGATAAGGGTAAAACCTTTCAAAACCGCATAAATACTGGCAAAAATAGCGGTGACAGTAAAACCGTCACGCTCGTACAGAAAAAACCGTCAATCTTGATACAAGATTGGCGGTTTTTTCAACGAAATACGCCTTTTGGCGTGTGAAATATTGCTTTGCAATGTGAAATAGCTTCGCTGTGAAATATTTGCTTCACAAATGTTAAAGGCGTATTTCATTTCACAGAAAACCTTCGTTTTCTATTTCACAATTTCCGCAGGAAATTATTTCACATCAACGAAGTTGATATTTCACGTATAGACAAATTGTAATTTTAGTGCTATAATATTTCGAGGAGTTGATGTGATATGGCTGAATCAAAATTGCGAAATTTATCAGTTGAGTTTTCTGTAAAAATAATAAAATTATGTGATAACATTAAAGGACATTATTCCCTTACCAATCAGCTTGAACGTAGTGGAACGTCAATAGGTGCAAACATTCATGAAGCTAATTATGCTCATAGTAAAAATGATTTTATTTCAAAATTACAGATTGCTTTGAAAGAGTGCTACGAAACAGAGTATTGGTTAGAACTTTTCGTCAAATCTGAACTGTTAGACAGAGATACGGCAAAAGAAATATACAGCGAATGCGGAACAATTCGTAAAATCCTCATCTCATCCATAAACACAGCAAAAACAAAATGCCGAAAAATCAAACAATTAACATTTACCGTCACAAAAGTGGCGGTTTTCTTTTTTTGTGTTTTGCTATTTTTTTGAAAGTATCTTGATAAATTATGAAAAATGTGGTATTATAATTGTGCCAAACTAAATTTAATATGTTATACAGTTTTGAGGTATATTTTTCTTTTGGGATAAATATGCTTATTCCTGCATACAATCGTTTTTGAATTTGATAAAAATGCAAATTCCATTTATGATTGTATGTAGATATATCTCATGCTGTATAAATTTAGTTTGGCGACTATCGGAGTTTGCGTTTTTTGTGCGTCTGCTTCGGTAGGCGCATTTTTTGTATTTATGATTGTGAGATTGGGGTGCTCTTTCATTCATTTTGATTTGAAATGCGTAATTTTAATTTGAATGGAGGAATTTAAATGTTAAAAAGATTTCAAGGATTTATTATTGGTTGTTTGGTTTGCTTTTTGTTAACCGGAGTAGTGCTTGCAAAAACAGGCTCGACAACAATTCAAGCATTATACAAGAATATTAAAATTTATGTAGATGGAATAAAAATAACACCTAAGGATGCAAACGGGACAATTGTTGAACCCTTTATATACAACGGTACAACTTATTTACCAGTTCGAGCAATAGGTCAGGCACTTGGAAAAGAAGTTAGTTGGGATGGCTCAACTGCGACTGTTTATATAGGTGGAGAACCAAAACAAACAAGCTATCTTACAAACGCATGTCCTGCGTATGAATACGACAAATATAACTATAAAGAATGTACAACCTCAAATGGGGAATCATTTTTGATGGGTGGAAAAAAGTATACAAACGGATTTTATGGTTCTGCGTCGACAGATTTTAATAACAATTCTAATGTTGCATATTATAATTTGAATGCAAAATATAATAAAATGTCATTTGTTGCGGGTGCGATTGATAATAAATTAACAGATGATGCAGAAATTCGCATTTACACCGATGGAAAATTAGTTAAAACCATTGACATTAGTAGCGACATTTATCCTAAAGAATATTCTGTTTCTTTGAATTATGCTCTTCAATTAAAAATCGAAATGGTATCTTCGAAAAAAGGATATAATATTGGTAAAGTAGGCATGGCAAATATTATGTTAGAATAATTACATGTTTTCACCGTACTTCAAAATGCACCCCCTAACCTAAAAATGACACCCCTTGGAGGTTGATGAACCCCCTAAGAAAATTTCTATCAAAATAAACGTTATTATCCAACAAAAAAAGCGATTGCGTTTTGCAATTGCTTTTTTGTTTTTTACGATGTGATTTTCATGGATATTATCATTGTAAAAGAGGATGTGAAAAACTTAGTTTTTCACATCCTCTTTTTCTTTTTATTCTGCTTCCAAAAGCTCCATATAATGTTCGTTTTCATTATACACAATCGGGTCAGAATAGCCGAGGACTTCTCGCTTGCTTGAAGACTGTCCCACGGTGATTTCGTCGCCTTCTTCTATGGTTACTCCCGTTGCCATCAGACTGTATTGGCTAAGCATTACAGAAGAGCATTTTTCTCCGTTAACGAAAATCTTACTCTTTTCAGTGAAGCCTGTGCCGTGAACGTAAAGAGAATCTCCCATATACTTGATTGTGCTTATTTCAATCGGGATTGTTCCCATTCGCATATCTGTTTTAATAAATGGCTTTTCTCCGCCAAACATATAATTCTCGCCATAAAGCATATCGTAGGCAAAATAGAGAATGTTATCCTGATATTCTTCTTCTGTCATTTCGGTATTGCCCGAGCGCTTAAGCTGATGAAGCTTTGTGAGATTACCATCATTAAAGCCAAGCATTTCCATAATCTTGCTTGAGAACTGATACGTTTTAAGTTCCTCGTTGGGAAGCTTTTCAAGACCAAAATTGTTCCATGTAACATACTCGGTGGAATAAGCATCGTTTGAAGTGAGGTTTTCACTGTCGAGACCTATGTTTGGAAGATGGTCGCCATAAGCGATTATAAGGGTAGGCTTTCCTCTGTTTTCAACTGCTGAAATCAGACTTCCCAAAAACATATCCATTTCCCAGAGCTGATTTATATAGTATGAAAGTGCACAAAGCGTAGGCTCGTCAAACTCGTCGCTTGTGAGCTTAATTACATTTTCGCTTCCATTAAGCGGCTCTGTTGGATAGGTGCCATGTCCCTGCACACTTACGGTCCACACAAACCTGGGAGTATCGGCTGTAATTCCGTTTTCCTCGTCGGTGTAGTTAAGAGCCGTCATAATTTCTGCAGTAAGAGCCTTATCCTTACACCAACCATAAGCTGTGGTTTCAAAGTTGTGCATATATTCTTTCGACTGGAAACTGTTAAATCCCATATGGGGGTATACTTTGTCTCTGTCGTAGAAGTTACCTGTGTGGTTATGAATAGCATGGCTGCTATAGCCAAGTTTTCCTAAATTATAGGGAAGAGATTCCGTGGTTTCTTCAAGCATAATTGTTTTATACGGATATTCGCCAGGTCCGAAATAATCAAGATTAATTCCTGTAAGAACTTCAAATTCAGTGTTTGCCGTACCTCCGCCAAAAGAGGGAACGTTAAGCTTTCCCGTTGTGAAGTTTTCTTTAAGATATGTGTGGTTGGGGGCGGGGTCATCTGAATAGGTGATGCCCTTTATTGTTTTAGGGTCTATAAATGATTCAAGCTGAATTAATATAACATCGGGCTTTAAAAGCTGCGATTCATCGTTTTGAACAGGAAGTACATTCAGCTTTTCCTTTGTTGTTTCCTCGCTGTAATCGGCAGGCTTATCTATGCCGGTATCTATCATACTGCTTGAAAAACAGTAAACAAAGCCATAATCCTGATATGCACCTGCAATATTTCCAAAATCGGTGCTTATAGCCTTAATGTTATAGGCAAGGTTTGTAGCTACAACCACCACTGCAAGCATTCCAAGGATAGATGCTGCCGTTTTTCCATAGTTTATTTTACCGCTTATCTTTGGGCCAACTATCCACAAAGCAACTATTGATATGAGAAGAAGTGCTACACAGCAGTAGACAAGAACTCTCTGCCATTTAGTGAGATAAACAAGAATAAGACTCATTTTAACAATCTGAAAGTCGATTGCGCCCAGAGGCGTTACTCTGTAGCTTAGTACCACGCTGTTTATAAGACCACATACAAGCCATGGTGCAGAAAGAAGCACTAAGCCGAAAACCCTTCTTTTGAAAAGTAAGCAAAGGGTAAGGGTGAACATAATAATAAGCGAGTTGTAGAAAAATACGGCGGGGCTTTCTATTATATGTTCTATTCCTTTTATCACACTGTGGCGGCTCATACTTTCTATCAGAAAGTTTTCAAGCAAGCTGCATACCGCACAGAAAATTAAAGGGTGGTGGTTAAGAGCCCGACCAAGAAAAGAAAAGATTTTTTTTATTTTATTCAAAAGCTACACCTTCTTAGAAATTAACTATCTCAATATCCTCTCCATCGTATTCCTGGGGAGCACACCCAGTGAGGTTAATTGTTAAAAAGCACACTGCGACAATTAATACTGCCGCAACTAAAATGCCGATAATTTTTCCAAGTCCTTTCTTGGGCTTTTTCTCTACGGTGTTATTTTCCTCAAGCGCTGCACCGCAGCCAGTACAGATTTTTCCGTCGTCGGGGTTGATTTTTCCACATTTGGGACAAAACATTCTAACTCCTCCTTTAAATCTTTCTATATCTGCAAAATACAAAATCGATTCCTTCGTGATTCATATTTTCGCTTTCATAATATTTCTCCCAATCATCGTTCTCGTCGATATTGAAGAAAAACTTGTCGGCATCCACCGTTTTTTTCACTTTTGTTACTACTGCTTCATCGCAGTATGGCTCGAAAAGCTTGTAAATTTCTGCTCCGCCAACAACATAACAATCGTCGGAGGGATATTTTTTAATATGCTCTAAAATATCTTCAACGGTATTGAATGCCAAAACATTCTCGCGTGAAAAAGATTTATCACGTGTAAGCACAATGTTCACTCTGTTTTTAAGTGCTGCTCCGTTTGGAAACGAATCAAGTGTGGCACGCCCCATAATAATAACTTTTCCCATTGTTGTTTCACGAAAAAGCTTCATATCAGGAGGAAGAGAAAACAAAAGGCCGTTTCCTTTTCCAATGGCGTAATTTTCTGAAACGCAAACTATCATTTTCATAGCAATTTCCTCTTAAATAGCAACCGGAATTTTAATTCCCAGTGTGTGATACTTATAGTCTTTAAATGCTACGCTTTCCTTTGTGAACTTATAGAAATCGTCGATGCTTGTATCAATTAAAAATTCGGGAGCATCGTATGGCTCTTTTTTAAGAATTTCTTCCACAAGCGGAATATGACGGTCGTAAATATGGGCATCTGCAATAATATGAACAAGCTCACCCACTTTAAGGTTGTTAACCTGTGCAAGCATATGCATAAGTACCGCATATTGGCATACATTCCAGTTATTTGCCGTAAGCATATCCTGCGAGCGTTGATTTAAAATTGCGTTTAATTTGTCGCCCGTTACGTTAAACGTCATAGAATATGCACAGGGGTAAAGCGCCATCTCGCTAAGGTCGTGATGATTATAAATGTTTGTCATAATACGTCTGCTCTGGGGATTGTGCTTTAAATCGTAGAGCACCTTATCAACCTGATCAAACTCCCCTTCTTTATATGTGTGCTTAATTCCAAGCTGGTATCCATAGGCTTTGCCGATTGAGCCTGTTTCATCTGCCCAGGCATCCCAGATGTGGCTTGAAAGATCCTTAACATTGTTGCTCTTTTTCTGCCATATCCATAAAAGCTCGTCAACCGCTGCAGTAAGGTTTGTTTTTCTGAGCGTTATAACGGGAAACTCCTTTGAAAGGTCGTAACGGTTTACAATACAAAACTTTTTAACTGTATGTGCCTTTTTGCCGTCTTCCCACACGGGGCGGACATCGAGCTTTTCATCGGAAAAGCCGTTGTTTAAAATATCTTCACAATTTTGTTTGAAAAGTATATCTGCGTAACTCATTAAAATCACTCGCTTTCATCCTCTAATTTTATCACTTATACGCCTTTAAGTCAAGAAAAGAGATTTTTTTCTTTAATATTCGCAATTCACTATTGATAATCGCAGAAATTTATTATACAATAAAATAGATTAAGTAGAATGGAGAAGAATATGTTACACTCAAATTTAAACGTAAATGAAAAAGGAAATCTTGAATTTGCAAATGTAGATTGCACTCTGCTTGCAAAAGAATATAAAACGCCTCTGTACGTTATCGATGAGGAAAGAATCAGAAGTAAATGCAAGGCTTATACTTCTGCTATGCGCAAGTATTTCGGCGAAAACAGCGAAACTCTTTATGCAAGCAAGGCTTTGAGTTTTAAAGACGTGTATAAAATAGTGAAGAGTGAGGGCTTGAGCATTGATGTTGTTTCGGGTGGTGAACTTTATACCGCCCTCAGCGCAGGTGTAAGTGCTGAAAAAATATATTTTCACGGAAACAATAAAACAGATGATGAAATAGAATATGCAATAGATTCAAAAATTGGATTTTTTATTGCAGATTGCCGTGAGGAGCTTGACAGAATCGATGAAATAGCACGTGAAAAAGGCATTGTTCAGAATATTCTTATGCGCCTTACGCCCGGAATCGATACCCACACATACGAGGCGGTGCGCACAGGTCAGGTAGATTCAAAATTCGGCACTGCAATTGAAACAGGTCAGGCACGTGAGCTTTGCTTATATGCACTCACGCTTAAAAATGTTTCGCTCAAGGGTTTTCACTGCCACGTAGGTTCGCAGGTTTTCGACGGGCAGACATTTTGCGACAGTTCGGATATTATGCTGAATTTTATAAAAGAAATTGAAAATGAATCAGGCTTTTGCGCTTCCATCTTAAACCTTGGCGGTGGCTATGGCGTAAGATATATAGATAGCGACGAACACCTGAATATAGAAAAAACAATCTCGGAGGTTGCCTCACATATTAAAGAAAAATGTGCTTTGCTTAATATGGATATGCCACGCATTCTTATGGAACCCGGAAGAAGCATTGTTGCCGATGCCGGTCTTACGCTCTACACAGTGGGAAGCGTTAAAACCATAACGGGATACAAAAGCTATGTTTCAATCGATGGCGGAATGGGAGATAATCCCCGCTATGCTCTTTATGGGTCGCAGCACAGTGCACTTGTTGCAAACAAGGCAAGCGAAAAGGCTGATTTTCTTTGCACAATTGCGGGAAAATGCTGTGAAAGTGGCGACCTTATAGCCGAGGATATAATGCTTCAGAAACCCGAGCGAGGCGATATTCTTGCGGTACTTGTAACGGGTGCTTACAACTACTCGATGTCTTCAAATTACAACAGAATCCCACGCCCTCCCGTTGTTGTTTTAAAAGACGGAAAGAGCCGCATCGCAGTTAAACGCGAAACATATGAAGACATCGCCCGCAACGATGTATAAGCCAAAATTAAGGAGAGATTATAATGCTTCTTGAAATTGCAGGTCTTGTTATTGACGTAAAAAATAAATATAAATATTTCGAGATGATATCGCGCGGATTTACAACAAACGGAAAAACGCCCGATTTCACGGTTGAGGTGCCCGAAGATGTGCTGAAAAAAGCAATCAGCCAAAATCCTGAGTATTCCGATGACTACATAGAAGCACTCGAAATCTACAGAATAATCTGCAAGAAAATGCTTAAGTACGATGCTATGCTTATGCACTGCGCCGCAATAAGCGTTGATAATGAGGCTTATCTTTTCACTGCAGTAAGCGGAACGGGAAAAACAACCCACATTTCACTGTGGAAGAAAAAATTTAAAGAAAAGTGCATCGTTGTAAACGGAGATAAGCCTATTTTAAGGCTGATTGACGGAATATTCTATGCCTGCGGCACTCCGTGGCGCGGAAAAGAAAATTACGGCGAAAACATTATGGTGCCTATAAAAGCGATTTGCATTCTTGAACGCGGAGAGAAAAATTCCATAAAAAAAATTGCACCTTACGATGCAATTTCAACTGTTATCACACAAACGCTCCGCACTAACGATATGGATGAAATGGATAAGATGCTTTCTCTTACAGATAAGCTGCTTGAAAAAGTTCCTTTCTACCGCCTTAAATGCAATATGAACGACGATGCGGCAGACGTGAGCTACAACGGAATGAATTAATCAATTTTAAAATCGAGCGGGTCAAACATTGTTGTGTCGATTGAGCGCACTCTGGGAACTCTTTTGGCAAAGGGATTGAATTCGTAAAGGCGGCAAAATCCGCTTGATTCAACCTTTCCTTTGCGTTTGCATATATATTCCCCATCAACAAGAGCAGCTTTCTTACAATATCGGCAAGCATCGTTCTCGCCACGTTTTTTAAAGAGTTTAAACATAAAAATCATACCTTTCGCAAATATCATAACATAATGCGCCAAATTTTTCAATAGGAAAGGTGAATCATATTGAAACCCAATAAAATCGAAAGCTTTAAAATAAATCACGACACACTTACCGAGGGTATATACATCTCCAGGAAAGACGGCGATGTTGTAACCTACGACCTTCGCACGCGCCGCCCCAATATGGGCGACTATATGGACAACGTTACCATGCACACCACCGAGCATATGATTGCAACCTATATCCGCAGCAGCGAGATAGGAGAAAGCGTTATATACTTTGGGCCTATGGGGTGCAGAACGGGATTTTATCTGTTAGTGCGCGAGGCTGTTTCGCCCGGGAAAGTGCTTGAGGTTTTAAAGGAAGCATTAAAGCTTGTTATAAACCACACGGGCGAAGTTTTCGGCGCAACAAGAATTGAATGCGGCAACTATAAAGAATTGGACCTTGAAAAAGCACAGCTTGAGTGCGGGCGCTATTTAAATATACTCGAAAACAAAGAAAACGACTTTATCTATAAGGAGAATTAAAATGATAGGTATTATCGGCGCGATGGACGTTGAAATAGAAAACATTATAAAAAATATGACTGATACAAAAAGTGAGGAAATAAGCTCCGTTACCTACACAAGCGGTAAGCTTAAAGGAAAAGATGTTGTTTGTGCCGTGTGCGGAATAGGAAAAGTTTTTGCCGCAATCTGCACGCAGACAATGATTCTTCGCTACAACCCCGATATTATTATTAACACAGGCATCGCAGGTAGCCTCTCTGCCGATTTGCGGGTTTGTGATACGGTTGTAGCAGAAAGCCTTGTGCAGCACGATATGGACACAACGTATTTTGGCGACCCCAAGGGTTTTGTTCAGCATCTTGGCATTGTTAATATTCCCTGCAACGAAGAATTGGGAATTAAAATCTGCAGTGTTATGGAAAATAAGGGCGTTCATTGTGTTCGCGGAGTTATTGCAACGGGCGATGCCTTTATTGCAGACGAGGCAACAAAAAATGATATTGCAAAAACGTTTAACGCAATTGCCTGTGATATGGAGGGTGCATCTATCGCACTTGTTTCGTATATGGGAAATGTGAAATGCGTTGTTATGCGCACAGTTTCCGATGGGGCAGAGGGTAACGATGAATACGAAACAAACAAAGATGAAACGGCTAAAAAATCTACAGAAGCTTTGATAAGCGTTGTAGAAGCATTATAAAAATAAAACGGAGGAAACAAAAATGAAAAACATTGTATTGGCAGCAGGCTATGCCACAAGGCTCTACCCCCTCACCAAAAATTTCCCGAAACCGCTTCTTGAGATTGCGGGAAAAAGCATTCTCGACAGATTGCTTGAAGACATTGATTTAATTCCCGAAATTAACGAGCACATTATTATTTCAAATGCACGTTACTACGACCACTTTGTGGAATGGAAAGAAAAATCAACTCTTAAAAACCCCATCACAATTATAAACGATGGTTCGGAATCAAACGAAACACGCCTTGGTGCAGTGCGCGATATTCAGTTTGCTATAGAAAGCTGCAATATAGATGATGATATTTTAGTTATTGCGGGCGACAACGTTATTGATTTCTCATTCAGCACACTTGTTGATTTATTTAAGGAAAAAGACAGCGCCGTTATTATGTGCAACTACGAAGAAGATGTTGAAACTCTTCGTCGCAGCGGCGTTATGGTTCCCGACAAGGATTTCAAGGTTATCTCAATGGAAGAAAAGCCCCAGGATCCCAAATCCAACTGGTGCGTTGCTCCTTTCTATATCTACAAGAAAAACGAGCTAAACCTCATCAAAAAAGGCATCGAAGAGGGTTGCGGCACAGATGCTCCCGGAAGCTTTGTTTGCTGGCTCTGCACACAAACAGATGTGTATGCACTCCGTTCAGAAGGTATGCGCTACGATATCGGCACACTTGAAAGCTACGAGCACGTTAAAAAAATATTTAAAGAAAAATAAAAGTTTTAAAAATATTCCCTGTGGCAGGGAATATTTTTTTACCCATACGAAAACATAATTAAAAAAAAGAGCATATTTATACAATGTAAAGTTTTATTCAAAAAAATGTAAACTTTTCTTGCATTACAGAAAAAAATGTAGTAAAATATGAAAGATAACTAAATTTTTCCTATGGAGGACATATTTATGAACAAAATAAAAAAGATTGCAATTTTAACAGGCGGCGGCGACTGCCCCGGTCTTAACGCGGTAATGCGTGCAGTTGTTAAAACAGCTATTACAAAATACGGTCTTGAAGTTGTTGGTATCAAGAAAGGTTACCACGGTCTTTATCACAAGGATTTCATTCCGCTCACACTCGAAAGCGTTCAGGAAATTCTTGGCGAAGGCGGTTCTATCCTCAAGAGCAGCAACAAGGACAACCTTTTTAAATACCCCGTTCGTGATGAAAACGGCGAAATTGTAAAAAAAGACGGAAATATCGTTTATGAAGATGTTTCTGATGTTGCAGTTGCAAACCTTAAGGAAGAGGGCATCGATGCTTTATTTATCTTAGGTGGCGACGGCACACTTACAAGCGGCAGAGATTTTGCGCGCAAGGGTGTTAATGTTATCGGTATTCCCAAGACTATTGATAACGACCTTAGCTGCACAGACTACACATATGGTTTTGATACAGCAGTAGGTGTTGCTTCCGATTGCCTTGACAGACTCAGAACAACAGCTAAGAGCCATGGCAGAATTATGGTTGCAGAAATTATGGGCAGAGGTGCAGGCTGGCTTACACTTCACGGTGGTATCGCAGGTGCGGCTGATGCTATCCTTATCCCCGAAATCCCCTACGATATCAACAAAGTTGCAGATAAGATTAAGGCAGACTTTGCAAAGGGCAAGGATTTCGCAATCGTTGCAGTTGCAGAGGGTGCTAAGCCTAAGGACGGCGAAGCTGTAATACTCAAGGTAAGAGAAGACAGCCCCGACCCAATTCGTCTTGGTGGTATTGCAAACGTTGTTGCTGACCAGCTTGAAGAACTTTGCAACAACGAAGCTCGCGCTACAATCCTTGGTCATATTCAGCGTGGCGGCACAACAAGCGGCCACGACAGAGTGCTTTCTTCACGTTACGGCTACGCTGCAGTTGAATTTGCAATGCAGGGTAAGTTCGGCAATATGGTTGTGTTAAAGGGAGACACAATCGAATGTGCATCTCTTGAAGATGTTATTGGAAGCGGCAACAAGCTTGTTGATCCCGAATGCGAAACTGTACAGATGGCAAGAGGACTTGGTATCTGCTTCGGCGACTAAATAAAACTATTAATGTAGGGGCTGATGATAGCATCAACCCCTGCATTTTTCATTTACCCGTAGGGCGTGACGACTCGGCACGCCGTTTTCGACTTTTTAATACGAGGTGAAAATATGACCATACGCGAACAAACAGAAAAAATTGAACGTGAAACGCTTTCTCCATTTGCTTCTCTTTCAGAAAACACAAAAGGAAGAAAAGAGCCTCGCCCTCTTTGTGATTTAAGAACGGAATATCAGCGCGACCGCGATAAAATTCTGCATTCAAAAGCGTTCAGACGGTTAAAACATAAAACTCAGGTATTTATCACTCCTGAAGGCGACCACTACAGGACGCGCCTTACACACACGCTTGAGGTTTCACAAATTGCCCGAACAATTGCAAGAGCGCTTCGCCTTAACGAAGATTTGACAGAGGCAATGGCACTCGGCCACGATTTAGGGCACACTCCTTTCGGGCACGCGGGAGAAAGAGCGCTTAACGACCTTTGCGACAATGGCTTCCGCCACAACGAGCAAAGCATAAGAGTGGCAGAAAAGCTCGAAAACCTGAATCTAACTTACGAGGTGCTTGATGGAATTTTGTGCCACACAGGCGGCACGCCTGCACAAACGCTTGAAGGAAAAATCTTAAAGCTTGCCGATAGGATTGCCTATATCAACCACGATATTGACGATGCTATACGCGGCGGTCTTCTTTCCGGAAATGATATTCCCGAAGATGTGCAAAAGATTCTGGGTAACAGCCATTCCAAGCGTATAAACACAGTGGTTTCGGATATTATATATTCATCACAGGGAAAAAACGATATACTTATGTCTGACGACATATATGATGCTATGAAAAAGCTTCGCGCATTTATGTTCAACAATGTGTACATCGGCTCGAGTGCTAAAATTGAAGAGAAAAAGGTTTTAAGTATTATAGAGGGAATTTTTAACTATTATTGTGAAAAACCCGACGAACTTCCCACATCAAATCTTGAAACAGCATGGACAGAGGGCATTCAGCGCGGCGTTTGCGATTATATTGCAGGTATGAGCGACCGTTTTGCAGTATACACATTTAACAACTTATATGTTCCCCGTTCTTGGAATAAAATATAACGAATTAAAAAACTTCTTTTGAAAAAACTATTTTCGAAAGGAGTTTTTTTATGCAGGATACTATTGAACTTTTAAAAGAATGTAATTCGGGAGTAAAAATGGGAGTAAGCGCTATCGACGAGGTTATAGATCACGTTGAAGATTCAAGGCTTGAAAGCATACTCAAAAAGTCATCCGAGGAGCACTCAAAAATCGGCTCGGAGGTGCATATGCTTTTAAACGAATACGGCGAAAGCGAAAAAGAGCCTAATCCAATGGCTAAAGGTATGAGCTGGCTTAAAACGAACGTTATGCTTGCGGCTAAAGAATCGGATAACACAGTTGCTGACCTTATCACCGACGGATGCAATATGGGAGTGAAATCTCTTATCCGTTATAAAAACAAATATAAAGCAGCTGATACCCAATCGAAAGAGCTTGCTCAGGAGCTTATCGACCTTGAAGAAAAACTGAGAAAAGATATGGCAAAGTATCTATAAAAAAGGGGGATATCCCCCTTTTTTTGCCCACATTTTTTTGCGTCCCCTATTGAAATGAATTAATTTTTATTATATAATAATTGTGTATGATTTCAAATATTACACATGGAGGAAATTTATGGACATTTTTTCAATTTTAACTTTAGTTGGCGGACTTGCCCTTTTCCTTTTCGGTATGGAATATATGGGCGACAATTTGAAAAAGCTCTCGGGCGGTCAGCTTGAAAGTATTCTCCAAAAGCTTACATCAAATCGTTTAAAAGGATTTTTACTCGGTCTTTTGGTAACTGCCGTAATTCAGAGTTCATCTGCCACAACGGTTATGCTTGTTGGTTTTGTAAACTCGGGCATTATGGCACTTTCACAGTCAATTGCCATAATTATGGGTGCAAACGTAGGTACAACTGTTACTGCGTGGCTTTTAAGTACAACAGGTATTTCAGGCGACCTTGTGTGGCTTAAGCTTTTAAAGCCCGATTCATTTACTCCAATCCTTGCAGTAATCGGTATTTTGATGACGATGGTCAGCAAAAAAGAAAAGAAAAAGGATATCGGTGCTATTCTTATCGGCTTTGCAGTGCTTATGTTTGGTATGGAAACTATGTCGGGCGCTATGTCGGGGCTTAAAGATAACGAAGCATTTTCACAGATTCTTGTTGCATTCAAAAATCCCATCCTGGGAATTTTGTGCGGAACACTTCTTACCGCTATAATTCAGAGTTCTTCTGCTTCTGTAGGTATACTTCAGGCACTTTCGCTTACAGGCGCAATTCCAATGTCCACAGCACTTCCTGTTATACTTGGTCAGAACATAGGCACCACAATCACACCTGTGCTTTCTGCTATAAGCGGAAACCGCGATTCAAAGCGCGTTGCTGTATCGTGTGTATATATCAAGATTATAGGTGTTGTGCTTATTTCGGTTCCATTCTACATTCTTAATCACTTTATCGGATTTTCCTTTATGGAAGGGCAGGCAAGCGTATTTTCAATAGCACTTGTCCACACCTTATTCAACATACTTTCAACTGTTATTCTTATTCCTTTCTGCACTCTTATAGAAAGGCTTGCACTAGCTACAATTAAATCAAAAGGCGAGGTTGAAAACGCAGAGGAAGATACACTTCGTGTCCTCGACGAACGCTTTCTTGCTATTCCTGATTTCGCTCTTGAAAAAGCCCAGGAAATGCTTGTTGAAATGATAAAGATTGCAATTAAATCGGTAAACACATCTCTTGATAAGCTTTTCAACTACGATGAAGCAACAGAAAAAGAAGTTATGGCACAGGAAAAGCTTGTTGATAACTACGAAGATAAGCTTGGTGCATATCTTGTAAAGCTTGCAGGACACAAGCTCGCAGAGGGACAGGCTAATGATGTTACATCGCTTCTTCACATCATAGGCGACGTGGAAAGAATTTCAGACCACGCATGTAACCTTCTGGATGCTTCAAAAGAAATTTACACAAAGAAAATCACTTTTTCAGATGCGGCTGTAAAAGAAATAGGCATTGTATCTGATGCTATCAAAGAAATTCTGGATATCGCAGGCAAATCTATTGAAAGCGGAAACCGCGAATTTGCTATTAAAATCGAGCCTCTTGAGCAGGTTATTGATATGCTTAAATATCGTATGAAAGATAAACATATCGAACGTCTTCAGAATCAGGAATGCACAATTGAGCTTGGCTTTGTATATTCCGATATTATAACAAACTTTGAAAGAATTGCTGACCACTGTTCAAACATCGGTGTTTCAATACTTCAGCGCGACAAGGGTAAGTTCGAGCCTCACGAATACTTAGACCACGTTAAGCACGACGGCGAAAACAACTTTACCAGCCAGTACGATGCTTATAAAGAAAAGTATTACATTATTTAAAATATTTTGCCTTGAAAGGAGCTGTAAAAGTATTTTTACATCTCCTTTCAATGATTAAGGAAATATGCCAATGTATTATGAACAACTAAAACAATCAATTAA
This sequence comes from Clostridia bacterium, assembly GCA_017505525.1. Lineage (GTDB taxonomy): Bacteria > Bacillota > Clostridia > UMGS1883 > UMGS1883 > UMGS1883. The sequence continues at coordinate 20,953 of JAFVPB010000005.1, read as the reverse complement.
AGATGGAAATATTGCCCCCCTTTATATTTTTGAAGGGCAGGAAGATTATCTTATAGAATACTCGATCGGCGAAATAAAGAAAAAACTTATCGAGCCGTGGGCAGAAATGATGAATTACCAAAGCTATAACGAGCTTCCAAACGTTAGTGAAGCAGGTGATTTTATCGAGACCTTGCCTGTTATGAGCGAGCGCAAGCTTCTTGTTTTCAGAAAATGCGGCCTTTTCACGGGCAACATAAAAAACAAAGCACAATGGGAAAAGATTTTAAGCGAAGTTGCCCCCTTTAACTGCGTGATAATCTGGGAGGATATGCCCGAAAAAGGAAAAAAACAAAACACCGTAAGAAAAGCGGCAGAAGAAAAAGGTACGGTTGTAACCTTTCCTCTTCAGGCAGAAGCTTCGCTTCGCCAGTGGCTTTCAAACATTGCCAAAAAAAGCGATAAAACAATTGATTCAAAAGCTGCACAATACTTAATTGCATCTTTGGGCAGAAAAATGCAGCCTATGAAAATTGAATTTGAAAAAATTATTGCATATTCAAAGGGCACGCAAATTACGCGCGAGGATATCGATGCCGTAATTGTAAAGCCTGCGTTTGAAAATGTGTTTAATTTAATCGATGCCATTTTCGATGGAAAGCGCGAGCTGAGTTATTCACTTATATACAAGCTTCGCCACCAGAAAGCCGAGCCTGTTGAGTTGATTTCCCTTTTATCAGGTCAGCTTATAACTATATATAAGGCTAAGCTCTATCTTTTAGAGGGGCTTTCGCGCTCCGCTGCCGCCTCAAAGCTTGGCGGAGGCTATGGCGCTGAAAAATGCGCACAAAAAGCGGAAAAGATAAAACTTGAAAATATAAGAGGATTAATTTCTCTTTGCTTCGAGAGTGATAAAAACATAAAACAGGGGCGAATGGAGGCATGGACCGCCCTTGAAATGATAATTGCAGAATATAACTATTATTAAAAAAAGGAAGTTGATATTATGAAATACGAACTCCAGAACGGATGGAAAAAAAGCATCGATAAAGATGCAGTTTTCAGCTATGCAGAAAAATATAAAAGCTTTTTGAACGAAGCTAAAACAGAGCGCGAGGCAGTTTGCGAGTGCGTGCGCCTTGCTAAAGAAAACGGTTTTAAAAACATTGAAGACGTTGAAACCTTAACAAGTGGCGACAAGGTTTACAGTGTAAACCGCGGAAAAAGCCTTATCCTTGCCGTTATTGGCAAAGAAAAAGTTGAATGCGGCGTAAATATTGTTGGTTCTCACATTGATGCGCCACGCCTTGATTTAAAGCCAAATCCCCTTTATGAAGATGGCGAAATGGCATATTTTAAAACTCACTATTATGGAGGAATTAAAAAATATCAGTGGACTGCAGTTCCCCTTTCTCTTCACGGCGTTGTGGTTAAAGCAAACGGTGAAAAGATAAACGTGAGAATAGGCGACGAAAAAGACGATTTAACCTTTGTTATCACAGATTTGCTTCCGCACCTTGCACGTGAACAGATGCAGAAAAAAGCAACCGAAATCGTGGATGGCGAAACCCTTAATATTCTTATTGGCTCTATGCCTCTTGAAGATGAGGAAAAAGATGGCGTAAAAGCAAATATCCTTTCAATTTTAAACGAAAAATACGGCATCTGCGAAGAAGATTTTATAAGTGCCGAGCTTGAAGCCGTTCCCGCTATGGATGCAAAGGATATCGGGTTCGACAGAGCACTTATCGGTGCATATGCTCACGACGATAAGGTTTGTTCTTTCCCCAACCTTACTGCAATTCTTGAAACAGAGGAATGCGAAAGAACAGCAATCTGCCTTCTTACTGATAAAGAGGAAATCGGAAGCATGGGTAACTCAGGCGCGAAATCAAACTTTTTGAATTATTTCCTTTCACAGCTTCTTGAAAAAACGGGCGATGTATCTTCAACCGTTAAATTATACCGCACCCTCAACAACAGCTACTGCTTATCGGGTGATGTTTCTGCAGCATTCGACCCCAATTTCCCATCTCCCTACGAAAAGAGAAACTGCGGCAGAGTAAACTATGGTATAACACTTACTAAATACACCGGCTCGGGCGGAAAAGGCGGCTCAAACGATGCTTCTGCCGAGTTTATGGCAAAAATCAGAAATCTTTTTAACGAAAACGATGTTTTATGGCACGCGGGCGAGCTTGGAAAGGTTGATGCAGGCGGCGGCGGTACAATTGCTCAGTATATCGCAAACCTGGGTGTGGAAACTGTGGATTGCGGGGTTAGTCTTCTCAGTATGCACGCACCTTACGAGGTTGCTTCAAAGCTTGATGTTTATATGACATATAAGGCATTCGGTGCATTTTTCAAAATGAGGTAATAATATGAGAATTGATAAATTTTTAAAGGTATCGCGTATTATCAAGCGCCGCACCGTTGCAAACGAAGCGTGCGACGCAGGAAGAGTAAGCGTAAACGGAAAAGTGGCTAAAGCCTCTTGCGAGGTTAAGCCGGGCGACATTGTGGAAATCCGCTTTGGCGAGCGCCACATAAGTGTGAGAATTGAAGACGTTAAGGAACACACCTTAAAAAACGATGCTTCTTCGCTCTACACCGTAATCGACAACAACTAAGGAGACGCTATGAATATATTTCTTGATTTGTTTTTAACCTTTATGCGCATAGGTGCGTTCACCTTTGGCGGAGGATATGCGATGCTCTCTCTTATACAAAAAGAGGTAGTTGATAATAAAAAATGGGCAAGTGAGGAAGAAGTTCTTGATTATTATGCCGTAGCGCAGTGTACCCCGGGCGTTATTGCTGTAAATACCGCCACTTTTATAGGCAGAAAAATGGGTGGCATTTTAGGCGCGATAGCTGCAACGCTCGGCGTTATTCTTCCAAGCCTTGTGATAATTATATTAATAGCATCTGTTCTTACCGCCTTTATGGAGTACGAAATTGTTGCCCATATTTTCGGTGGAATTCGCGCATGCGTTGCCGTTTTAATAATAAATGCCGTTATCACTATGGGCAAAAAAGCTCTTATAGATAAGCTTTGTATTGCCATAATGATTGTATCGCTTGTTATTTCCGTGGTATTCCCCTCTGTTTCGCCAATATTCATAGTTCTTGGCGCGGCAGTGCTCGGCATTTTTGCCCGTGGCAGAAAGGAGATAGAAAAATGATTTTTGTTCTTCTCTTTCTTGAATTCTTTAAAACGGGCCTTTTCGCTGTGGGCGGAGGACTTGCAACAATCCCGTTTCTTCGCACAATGGGCGAATCTTACGGTTGGTTCGACGAAAATGTTTTATCAACGATGGTTGCCCTTGGCGAATCAACCCCCGGACCAATCGGCGTAAATATGGCAACCTATGTGGGCTACACTGTGGGCAGTCAGCACGGCTTGTGGGGTGCTCTTCTGGGAGCTGTAATTGCTACAATGGGGCTTGTTATTCCATCGGTAATAATAATAATTCTTGTTTCAAAGGTTCTTACTGCATTTCGCTCCAATAAATATGTGGATGCATCTTTCTATGGAATACGGCCTGCCGTTACGGCAATGATATGCGCCGCAGGGCTATCAATGATAAGAAATGCACTTTGCCCCGCTTTAACTCTTTCTTCCCTTAATATTAAAGCTTTAATTCTATTTATTGTACTTTTGGTATTAACCAACAAGATTAAGCTTCATCCGATAATCTATATTGTAGCTTCGGGAATAATCGGAGCAATATTTTCTTTATAAGAAATGTGGATTATACTGTAGGGGAGGGCCTCTGTGCCCTCCCGCAAAATTATTTAAGGAGTAATAATAATGGACATTTTAAAGGAGCTGTGTGCCGAATTCGGCACAAGCGAAAAAAACACACAGAATGTAATAAATCTTCTTGACGAGGGAAACACCATTCCCTTTATTGCGCGCTACCGTAAAGAACTTACGGGAAATATGGACGACCAGCTTATACGCAGCATCAGTGTTCGTCTTGATATGCTCCGCGCAATAGAAGAAAAAAAGGAAGAAATCAAGCGCCTTATTGATGAACAGGGCAAGCTTACAGACGAGCTTACAGAAAAAATTTCGAACGCAAAAACTCTTACCGAGCTTGAAGATATATACCGCCCATACCGCCCGAAAAGAAAAACACGTGCAAGCGTTGCACGTGAAAAAGGGCTTGAACCACTATCAGAGCTTATCTTTCTTCAGGAATTCACAGGCGATATTTTTGAGGAAGCTTCTAAATATATCGATGAAGAAAAGGGCGTTTCTTCAGTTGAAGATGCATTGGCGGGCGCGCAGGACATAATTGCAGAAAACATAAGCGACAATGCCGATTACCGCAAGGAAATCCGCCGCCTTACTTATCAGAACGGCTTTATCACAAGCCGCGTAACAAAGAATGAAAACAGCGTCTATCAGATGTATTACGAATTTTCCGAGCCTGTTAAATCTGTTGCCGACCACCGAATACTGGCTATGGACCGCGGCGAAAAAGAAAGTGTTCTCAATGTTAAAATCGAAGTTGAAAGCGAAATTATCCTTTCCTATCTTGAAAAGAACACAATTAAGGGAAACGGCAAGCTTTCCGAAATGGTAAAAGAAACGTGCGAGGATTCTTATAAAAGACTTATTGCGCCCTCAATTGAAAACGAAATACGCAATGTTTTAACCGAGCGCGCACAGAATTCAGCAATTAAGCTTTTCAGCGTAAACCTTAAAAATCTTATTCTTGTTCCGCCTGTAAAAGGTCATACAGTATTGGGTGTTGACCCCGGCTACAGAACGGGTTGTAAGCTTGCGGTTGTAGATGAAACGGGCAAGGTGCTCGAAACAGGAGTTGGCTATTTCACTCTTGAACATCACGACCGTGAAAAGGCAAAAAAACAAATCTCGCAAATGATAGAGCGCAACGGCGTTACTCTTATTTCTATCGGTAACGGTACTGCAACGGGCGAAAGCGAACAGTTTATTTCCGAGCTTATCCCCACACTCGGGCGCGAGGTTAAGTATATGGTTGTTTCTGAAGCGGGTGCATCGGTATACAGTGCAAGCAAGCTCGGGGCAGAAGAATTCCCCGATTACGATGTATCACTCCGAAGCGCAGTTTCTATTGCACGAAGACTTCAGGACCCTATGGCAGAGCTTGTTAAAATCGATCCCAAGTCGATCGGAGTTGGGCAGTATCAGCACGACTGCAATCAAAAGCAACTCTCTACAGCTCTTGGCGGAGTTGTAGAAAGCTGCGTAAACAGTGTTGGCGTCGACCTTAATACAGCTTCATCTTCTCTTCTTTCATATATTTCGGGCATATCTTCTGCAGTTGCAAAAAACATTGTTGATTACCGCGAAGAAGTTGGTGCTTTTCACAAAAGGAGCGAGCTTTTAAAGGTTAATAAGCTTGGAAACAAGGCGTTTGTTCAGTGTGCAGGCTTTATGCGAATTCCCGGAGGCGACGAATTTTTAGATAACACCTCTGTGCATCCCGAAAGCTACGATGCCGCGCGCGAGCTAATCTCTCTTTGTTCTTATTCAGCCGAAGAAATAAAGAAAGGCGATTTTTCCGATATAAAATCACGTATCACTAAAGAAAATGCAGAAAAAATCTGCGAAAAATTCTCTATAGGTATGTACACTCTCCGTGATATTTGTGATGCCCTCGCAAAGCCCGGACGCGACTTGCGTGATGAACTTCAAAAGCCACTATTAAAAAGCGGTTGTATGTCGCTTGAAGAACTTCAAAGCGGTATGATTGTGGAAGGAACAGTAAGAAACGTTATTGATTTTGGTGCTTTTGTAGATATCGGTGTGCATCAGGACGGACTTGTTCACATTTCGCAGATATCAGATAAATTTATAAAGCATCCCACCGATGTTTTAAGCGTTGGAGACATCGTAAAAGTAAAAATTCTTGATATCGATAAAGAGAAAAAGAGAATTTCGCTTACGATGAAGCTGTAAAACACGCTTTTCATATTAATATTGACTGATTTGCTTTTTTATGGTATAATGTGATATATTCCCTATTATGGGCTAATTAGAAAGGAAATGGTAAATTATGAAAAAGTTTTTAGCACTTATTTGTGCACTTACACTTGCGCTCACTCTTTGCGCTTGCACAAAAACAGACGACACTCAGAACGCAGAAAACGGAAAGAAATTTGTTATAGCAACCGACAAAGGCTTCAGCCCCTTTGAATTCCAGGATGCTGAAGGCAATATCGTAGGTATAGATATGGATATTCTTGCAGCAATCGCTGAAGATCAGGGCTTTACATACGACCTTCAGTATATCGGTTGGGATGCCGCTATCGCAGCTTGCCAGGCAGGTCAGGCTGATGGTATGATTGCAGGCGCTTCAATCACAGAAGAAAGAAAAAATAACGGTTGGACATTCTCTGATGGCTACTACGATGCAACTCAGGGTATGGCGGTAGCAAAGAATTCCGACATTAAAGGCTTTGAAGACTTAAAGGGCAAAAAGGTTGCTGTTAAGAATGGTACAATGAGCAATCAGTATGCTGAAAGCATCAAGGATGAATACGGTTTCACCGTAGTAACTTTCCCAACATCACCTGATATGTATCAGGCAGTTATGGGCGGTCAGGTTGATGCTTGTCTTGACGACACTCCTATTCTTAAGTATAACATCAAAACAGGCGAGCTCGATATGAAATATGTTGATGGCACAGAGAACGAGCCTGCACAGTATGGTTTTGCAATCTTTGATGAAACAAAGCAGGAACTTGTTGATTTATTCAACGCAGGACTTAAGAACATTCGCGAAAACGGAAAATATGATGAGATAATCGCAAAATATCTCGGTTAATAGCTTTAACTGAAAGGGTATCAGATTGTCTGGTACCCTTTTTTCGATTTCTTTAAGGAGGAAGTCTGATGATTCAGATTATAAGTGAATATGGGGCTCTGTTGCTCAGTGCAATGGGGCAAACCCTACTGCTTGCTTTATTTGGGCTTTTGTTTGGCTGTATATTAGGAATAATTTTTGGATTATCAAGCGTTGTAGACAACAAAGTTTCCAAAGCGATTGCTGCTATATACGTAAATCTTATCCGCGGTGTTCCAATGATTGTTTTAGCGTTTTTTGTGTTTTACGGTGTTCCGTATGGCTTAAAAACATTGGCAGGAAGTTCGTTTGTACTTACCTCGCTTCAGGCGGGAACAATCTGCCTTGCTTTAAACTGCGGCGCATATATGTCGGAAATAATCCGCGCAGGGATTCAGTCTATCGACCCCGGGCAGATGGAGGCGGCAAGAAGCCTTGGATTATCATATTGGCGTTCAATGTTCCGCGTTGTTCTCCCACAGGCAATAAAAAATATGATTCCCAGCATTGTGAATCAGTTTATAATAACGCTTAAAGATACATCAATCTTATCTGTTATAGGATTCCCCGAGCTTGTAAACAAAGCGCAGAACGTAATCGCTATAACATTCAAATCTTTCCAGACATGGGCAATTGTAGCTGTAATGTATCTTGTTGTTATTCTTTCGCTGCAGCAGATTGCAAATGCTTTAGAAAGGAGACTGAACCGTGGCCGTAAATTATGATAATGTGAAAATCCACATAGAAAATCTTAAAAAAAGCTTTAGTCATAACGAAGTTTTAAAAGGCATTTCAACAGATATTTACGAGGGCGAGGTTGTTTGTGTTATCGGGCCTTCGGGAAGCGGTAAATCAACCTTTTTAAGATGTATGAACCGTCTTGAAAACATAACCTCGGGCGAAATAATAGTCGACGGATACCGCCTCACAGATAAAAAGCTCAACATCAACAAAGTCCGTGAAAATATAGGTATGGTTTTTCAGCACTTCAATCTGTTTGCAAATATGAATGTTTTAAGAAACCTTATGCTTGCTCCAGTTGATTTAAAAAAGGCTTCTAAAGAAGACGCCGAGAAAACTGCGTTTAAGCTTTTAGAAACAGTTGGACTTACAGATAAGGCCGAAAGCTTTCCTTCTCAACTTTCAGGCGGACAGAAGCAGCGTGTTGCAATTGCGCGTTCGCTTGCCATGAATCCCGATATTATGCTTTTCGACGAACCTACAAGTGCTCTCGACCCTGAAATGGTCGGAGAAGTTCTTGCAGTTATGAAAAAACTTGCAAACGACGGAATGACAATGGTTGTTGTAACACACGAGATGGGCTTTGCCCGTGAAGTTGCCGACAGGGTTATGTTTATGGACGAAGGTGTAATTTTGGAGGAAGGCACCCCCGAAGAAATCTTTGCTAGCCCCAAAAATCCACGAACAATAGACTTTTTAAATAAGGTATTGTAGGTTTTTATATAAATAATTGTAGGGACTGGCGTCCTCGACAGTCCGTCAAACGGAACGTCCTGAATACCGTCCCCTACAAAAAGAGAAATCTTAAAACCCCCGATGTGATATATCACATCGGGGGTTTTGTTGCATTCTATTCAAGGAAGTCCTTAAGTTTCTTACTTCTGCTTGGATGACGAAGCTTGCGAAGCGCCTTAGCTTCTATCTGACGGATTCTTTCACGCGTAACGTCGAACACACCGCCAACCTCTTCAAGAGTTCTTGCTCTGCCGTCTTCAAGTCCGAAACGCAAACGAAGAACCTTTTCTTCCCTTGGTGTAAGTGTGTTAAGTACATCCATCAACTGCTCCTTTAAAAGAAGGAAAGAGGCTGCTTCGCTTGGCGCGGGAGCATCATCGTCGGGAATGAAATCTCCAAGGTGGCTGTCTTCCTCTTCGCCAATAGGTGTTTCAAGTGAAACAGGCTCCTGGGCAATCTTCATTATTTCGCGCACTTTTTCAAGCGACATACCCATTTCCTTTGCAATTTCCTCGGGAGAAGGCTCGCGACCAAGCTCCTGAAGAAGCTGACGGGAAACCCTGATAAGCTTATTTATAGTTTCAACCATGTGCACGGGAATTCTTATTGTTCTTGCCTGATCGGCAATAGCACGTGTAATCGCCTGACGAATCCACCATGTTGCATAAGTGCTGAATTTGTAGCCTTTAGTGTAGTCGAATTTTTCAACTGCCTTTATAAGGCCAAGATTACCCTCCTGAATAAGGTCAAGGAAAAGCATTCCGCGTCCGACATATCTTTTTGCAATACTAACAACAAGGCGAAGATTTGCCTCTGTAAGCTTCTTTTTTGCTTCCTCGTCGCCTTCAGACATTCTCTGTGCATATTCAATTTCCTCGTTGGGAGTAAGAAGAGGAACCTTACCGATTTCCTTAAGATACATACGAACATGGTCGTCAACATTTATTCCCTCGGGCACCGATAAATCTTCAAGCTCTTCTTCGCTTATATCAATCTTTTTAATTTCGTGCTCGATATCTTCGCCCACAACATCGATTCCAAGAGCTTCTAAATTGTCGTGAATTTTTTCTATTTGCTCAACATCGAGCTCAAGCTCTGAAAGAGCTTCTTCAATTTCTGCTTCAGTAAGCATACCCTTTTGCTTACCCTTATCAATTAAATCCTTAATGGCTGCCTTTTTGTTTGCTGATTCACTCATTTTATTTACCACCTTTTTGTTTTTTCTCTTTCAGAAGCGCTGAAATAGCTTCTATGTTTCCTTCGTTTTGTGCTTTTGTAAGCTTTTCGTTAAAAATTTCATCGTCGAGCACATTCATAAAATCCTTTGCCGCCAAAACAGGATTGTCCACATTTTGTACCGACATCAGAACTGCCGACAGTTCTTTTTCTTCTCCCTGCATATTGCCCGAAAGATAATCGCTGCATTTTCCGCCTGCATTATTTTCATAAAATTCGCATATGAGGGAATATATTTTTTTATGTATATCATAGCTGAAGCTTTCCTCTTTGTAGTGCTCTTTAAAGCTTTGGAAAACCTTTTGGCTTTCAGCCATCATAGAAAGAAGCCCCGCTTCACTTTTTGCCCGCCTTTTCGTTATGTTTTTCTTTTCGGGAGCTTGTGTGTTCTGGATTGAAACGGTTTTCTGAATTTCCGAGCGTACCTCACGGCGAAGATTTTTAGAATTTACTTTTCTTATCTCGCTGTTTATGGCTTCAACGCTTATACCGCTTTTAATTGAAAGCTGATTAACGTAAACCTCGCGCTCAACGGCATTTGAAATGCCTGCAAAAATCTGTGCCGCCTTTTCCATAATTTCTATCTTCTGCGCCACATCATCAAGGTTTGCTCCTTTTAAAAGCAAATCAATTCTGTGCTCCGTTACCGTTTTTGCCTTATCTATTAATTCCTCAAACGCATTTTTGCCGAAATTTTTAATAAATTCGTCGGCATCCTTACTCGAAGGAATTGATATAACCTTTAATTTTGTGCCAAAGTCCTTAAATATTTCAGCCGCCCGTTCACACGCTTTTATTCCTGCCTCGTCGCTGTCGTAACACAGATAAACAGGGCTTTTGGAAATAAGCCGCGCCTGCTCTCGGGTAAGCGCAGTTCCGCAACCTGCCACTGCAGCCGTTATCCCCGCCTGGTGGAGCGAAATTACATCCATATATCCCTCAACAAGGATAAAGTAGCCTCTCTCGCTCTTTTTGGCAAGGTTAAGTGCAAATAAGTTCTTTCCTTTATCATATACAATGCTTTCAGGTGAATTCATATACTTTGCACCGTCGCCCGAAAGGATTCTTCCTCCAAAGCCGATTATATTACCGCTTGGATTAATTATCGGAAACATCACTCTGCCGCGGAATCTATCGTAAACATGGCCTTTTTCATTCATAATGCAAAGACCGGCCTCAACCATAAGGGTTCGTTTATAACCTTTACTTTCAAGATGCTTTAAAAGTGAATCCCAGCTTGAAAGCGAATATCCAATGCCAAACTTTGCAATAGTTTGTCCCTCTAAGCCGCGCTTTGAAAGATAATCTCTTGCCTCTTTCCCCGCATCCGATAAAAGCGATTCACGGAAAAATCGTGCCGCATCGCGGTTCATTTCGTAAATCTGTTGTTTCTTATGATAACGCTCTTCGTTTTGATGCGTGCCCTCCTCAGGAATTCTTATTCCCACTTTATCTGCAAGAAACTTAACAGCATCGGGAAAATCAAGCCCCTCGGCATTCATTATAAACTGCACAGCACTTCCTCCGGCCCCGCAACCAAAACAGTGATAAAGCTGCTTGTCGGCACTTACGTGAAACGAAGGCGTTTTCTCTTTATGAAACGGACAACAACCCATAAAACTGCTGCCCGATCTTTTTAAATGAACGTATGAGGAAACTATGTCAACTATATCTGTTGCCGATATAATTTCGTTTAACAGCTCCTCTGAAAAAAAGCCAGCCATCACAAGTTCCTTCCTCTTTTTCCAAATATAATTTGGCTATATATAATCTTTTTCGACACCCGCAGTAAAAATCCTCTTTTTTTGTTAAAATTATATTTCCCAAAGATTTCCTATATATGCAGAATTAAAAAGTTTTTTTGAATTTTTATAAAAAAAGACTTTACAAAGAGAAAATTATCTGCTATAATAACTATGCTGAAATTTGCGGGAGTGGCTCAGTGGTAGAGCGTCACCTTGCCAAGGTGAACGTCGCGAGTTCGAATCTCGTCTTCCGCTCCAGAAAAACAGACTTCATTTGAAGTCTGTTTTTTTCATCTTTTGTCCGGAATTTCCTCTGGATCCCTGTTGACATCCTTTATTTTAAATGTTATCATCTATTTAGAAATATTTCTAAATAGAGCGTAAAGAGGTGATATAAATGGGAATGAACGAAACGTTAAAAGCAATTTCTGATTCAGTGAGGCGTGATATACTCTTTATGCTTCGGGGCGGAAAGAAATCGGCAGGGGAAATTGCAGAAAAGTTTAATTTAACGGGCGCAACCGTTTCATACCATTTATCAAAGCTTAAAAGTGCTGATCTTATTACAGAACAAAAGTATAAAAACTATATTTATTATGAATTAAACACATCTGTTTTTGAAGAGGTATTAACCTGGATTTATTCTTTGGGAGGTAATAAATAATGAAATTTATAAAATGGAAAATACTTATTGCAACAAGCCTTGTATGCTTGCTCCCCATTCTTTTGGGAATTTATCTATGGAATGAATTGCCCGAAACAATAGCAATTCACTTTAATTTTTATAACGAGCCTGATACCTTTGTTTCGAAAGAAGTTGCCGTATTTGGTCTGCCGTTTTTAATGATGTTTATTCAGGTGTTCTCTTCTGTTGTAACAGATTTAAATGCTAAAAAACACGGCGAAAGTAAAAAAATTGAAAGAGTGGCAAAATGGATTATCCCTGTTATGTCAGTTGTTCTCTATGCTGTAACTCTCGGATATGCCCTTGGATTCAGCATTGATATAAGAAAATGTGCTATGATTATTCTTGGTATAGTTTTCATAGTGTTAGGAAATTATATGCCTAAGCTTGACTATGTGAAAAATTACAAGCTTGATACCGACAAAGCGAGAAAAACAAACAGAATTATGGGGTTTTCATTAGTTATCATGGGAATTTTAGGCTTTATAACAATCTTTTTGCCGCCCGTTTCCACAATTTTATGGCTGATTATTTTAATTGTTCTGGCAATGGTAAGTTTTGTATATTGTATGATGAATGCAGAAAAGTAGAGAGAAAAAAACACCGCATCCAAAAGGATACGATGTTTTTTTATTGGTCTGAGTGGGGAGACTTGAACTCCCGGCCTCTTGAACCCCATTCAAGCACGCTACCAAACTGCGCTACACCCAGATGTTACTATGATATTATAATCAATGAGAGAGGAAATGTCAAGAGAAAAAATAAATATTTTAAAATTAAAAAATAATCTCTGCAGAAAATTTTCTGCAGAGATTGTTTTTTAATAAAGAACTTGTGCAATACTTACTGCTGCAACTGCAAGAACTGCAAGACCGCAAGCTGCAAGAAAACCTATCTTTACAAATTTCTTTTCAAAAAGATTTTTTTTCTTGAGAATTGAATAAACCTGATTGAAAACGAAGGCTAATACGAGCGAGATATAGTTTATAAGATAAGCTTTACCATGGTTTCCGCAGTAGAGAAGGATTGTTGTGCTTAAGAAAATATACAGGCAAACTCCGCAATACATAAAGAAACCGAACTTTTCTTTATAAGCACTCCATGCAGCGCAGGCCATTGCTCCTCCGAGGGCTGTCCATCTTAAAATCTGAATGAATGCAAGAGCACCTGCGGCGGTTGCACCTGTTTCAGCCATTTTCTGTATGAAAAGAAGCAAGATTGCATATATGATTATAACTGAAGAAAGAAAAACTATTTTGTTGTCGAGGTTTTCCATTTCCTGCTTGCGAGTATTATTTTTCATTTTATCCCTCCGCCAAGAATATTTATGTCTCTAATCATTGTACAATGAAAGTGGAAAAAAGTCAATGTTTTTCACAAAAATTAACAACTTATTTCAGCTCGACAATCGTTACTCCGCTTTCTCCCTCACCATATCTTCCGCTTCTGTAGCTCTTAACGTGCGGATGATGGCGAAGCATATCGGAAATTACCTGCCTTAAAACGCCTGTTCCCTTACCATGAATTATACTTACTGTTTCAAGGTGGGCAAGAACAGCGTCATCAAGGTATTTATCAGTGAGGAGTATTGCATCGTCGGCAGTTTCGCCGCGAAGGTCGATTTCGCTTTTTACTGTTGCGGTTGCCCTTTCAGAAGAAAAATATGTTTGCACTTTCTGTTTTTTCTTTTCTTCCTTATGCGGAGCGATGGAGGAAATATTTGTTTTGATTTTAAGTATTCCTACCTGAACTGTTAAATCTCCGCGTTTGTCGGGAAGAGTGAGAACATTTCCCGTTTGATTCATTGTAGTAACTTCTACCACCTGACCAAGCTTAATTTTGGCAGGATCAAGCTTTTCTGCTTTTTTAGATGTGAATACGTCTTCTGCAAGTTCGTTTGTAGCATCGTCAAGGCCTTTTTTAAGAAGGCGACGGCCCTCGGCAATTTTATTGCTGTTTTGTGATGCCGATTCTTTTAAAAGAGATTGCATTTCGCGCACAATACGGTCTGCCTCCGCTTTTGCCTGTTCATATATTTTCTTGGCATCACGGCGGGCATCGGCAAGGATTTTTTCTTTTTGCTTTTCCGTTTGCTGGCTCTGTTTTTCGGCTTGTTTTTGCTCTTCTACTGTTTTTTCACGTGCTTTTCTTGCTTTGGAAAGCTCTTCCTCGGCTTTTATGCGCCTTTTTTCAAGCGTTGCAATAACATCCTCAAAACGTGTGTTTTCCCCGTCGATAAGGGCTTTTGCTCTTTCGATTATATCGTCTTCAAGTCCAAGCCTTTTGGAAATTGCGAAAGCGTTACTTTTTCCGGGTACGCCGATAAGAAGCCGGTAGGTAGGGCGCAGGCTTTTAACATCGAATTCGCACGCCGCGTTTTCAACTCTGTCGGTGCTTAAGGCATAGAGCTTTATTTCGCTGTAGTGAGTGGTTGCGGCAGTTTTAGCGCCAAGCATTTTCACTCGTTCGAGAATTGAAACGGCAAGTGCCGCACCCTCGACAGGGTCGGTTCCTGCACCGAGCTCGTCGAAAAGAACAAGCGACTTATAGTCTGCCTTTTCAAGAATTTTTATAATGTTTGTCATATGAGCAGAAAATGTACTCAGCGATTGCTCGATAGACTGCTCGTCGCCAATATCGGCAAAAATATTTTCAAAAATGCTCATTTCACTGCCGCCAGATGCGGGAATACACAATCCCGACTGAGCCATAAGAGTGAAAAGACCAAGCGTTTTAAGAGATACCGTTTTACCGCCCGTGTTGGGACCTGTGATAACCAATGTGTCGAAATCTTTTCCTAAATATATATCTGTTGGCACAACCTTTTTCTCGTCGATAAGAGGGTGGCGCCCCTTTTTTATGTTTATAATTCCATTGGAATTAAGAAGTGGCATAGATGCATTCATCTTGCGCGAGAGCTTTCCGCGTGCAAAAATAAAGTCGATCTCAAGAATGTTTGTGTAGTTGCGGCCGATATTATCTGCGTCTTCTCCCACACGAGAGGAAAGCTCAGAGAGGATTCTGTCGATTTCCTCTTTTTCTTCGTTTATCAAAGCACGAAGCTTGTTGTTTATTTCAACTGCCGCCATAGGCTCGATGAAAAGAGTGGCTCCGCTTGACGAACTATCGTGCACAACGCCCGAAATTTCGCCTTTATGCTCGCTTTTAACGGGGATAACGTATCTGTCGCCACGCATGGTAACAATAGGCTCCTGCAGAAGCGGTGCATAGCGAGCAGAATGAATCATATCGTTTAACACATCGCGCACCTTTGTGTGAAGCGCACTTTTTTTGCGGCGGATTGATAAAAGAGCGGGGGAAGCATCGTCGGCAATTTCTTCCTCGCTTATAATAGCTGATGATATTGCCCTCTCAAGGCTTCTGTTTTCACAGAGCGCGCCAAAAAACGGTGCAAGATGGCTGTAGGATGTTAGAAAATCATCCTCCGAGGAGTAGCTTGTGAGCATACGCGCAATTCTTAGAATATGCGAAACGCACAGAAGCTCACCTGCAGTAAGCACGCCGCCCATACTGCTTCGTTTAACTCCGCCCAGAACATTTCTGATAGCAGAGAGGGGCGGAGCCCCCTTTTTAATAATAAGAGATTCCGCCTCTGTTGTTTGATTTAAAAGCCTTGTAGCCTCGTATATATCGGTGCTTGGTACAAGGGCGCGGCATTTTTCTGCCGTTTCAGCGCAAACCGCCTCTTCACTGAGGCGGCCGAGTATTGTATTAAATTCAAGAACTTTTAAAGTTCGTTTGTCCATTAATTATTCCCTCTTTTAATGTGCTTAGGAAGTCCGTTTACAGTAAACTGTGAAACTTCTCCCATAATAAGTGGCTGTATGTAGTCGATAAATTCCTGTGTTACATGGTCGTTATTTTCGTTTATCATACTGCGCTTTACTTCTTTTGCAAGATTTGCAATGTTCTTAACATCTGCAGTATCTGTTACGCAGTTGTAAGGAATATCTGATACTCTCTTGAGAAGTACCATCTTACCGGTTAAGCCATCATAAGCTGCTTTAACTGCGGCTTCACCAACGTTAAATGCTTCGCGCATATCTGTAAGAGAAGCACAGTGTGATGCACAACGCTGAAGAGTGTTGAGCTCAACTGCACGTGTTTTAATTCCAAGGTCTTTTTTAAGCATATTTGCAACAACCTGACCTGCTGCACTGAGCATAACGTGGCCGAATGCATCTTTTGCACCTGCTCCGCCAAGCTCGCACACATATCTGCCATCGGCAAGGCGAATACCTTCTGAAAGGGCAATAACAAGCGCTTTCTTTGTTTTCTGAAGCTCTGCTACCTTGTTCTTTACATATTCATAATCGAAAGGCACTTCGGGAAGAAATACCATATCGGGGCCTTCACAATCGTCGCCCTTGCTGAGTGCACTTGCGCCTGTGAGCCAACCTGCATCACGGCCCATAATTTCGATAATGGTTACGCATGGAAGGTCGTAAACAAGTGAATCGCGCACAAGCTCCTTTGTAACTGTTGCCACAAACTTTGCGGCACTGCCAAAGCCTGGAGTGTGGTCGGTAACTACAAGGTCGTTATCTATTGTTTTGGGAACGCCTATGAACTTAACAGTTGAATCAATCATTTCAGCATAAGTGGTGAGCTTGTTAACAGTATCCATAGAATCGTTGCCGCCGATATAAAACATTGCGGTAATGTTTTCCTTTTTGAAGAAATCGAAAAGAGCAGTGTAGATTTCGTTTCCTAAAACAGGCTCGGGAAGTTTAAAACGGCAAGAGCCTAAATAAGAAGAGGGTGTGCGCTGCAAAAGTTCGATATCTGAATCGGATTTTATATAATCGGTAAGCTCGAAATAGTTCCCTTTTAAAAGGCCCTCGATTCCGTTTTGCATAGCGTAAATCTTATCGTAGCCAAGCTTAAGACCTGCTGAAAGAACGCCTGCAAGCGAAGAATTGATAACGGCTGTGGGGCCGCCCGACTGTCCTACAATAATGTTTCCCAATGAATTCATTTTTTATCACCTATTCCTTTATATTTCTTCCAATGTAAGCCGCGCCGAGAATTCCCGCACTGTCGCCTGCTCTGGGAAGATTGATTTTTGTTATTTTAATATCGTTGTGCTTTGCACAGTATTCGTTTGCATCCACATATTCGCGTATGGGAAGAAGAAGTGTGTCGCCCTCTTTCGAGATTGCACCGCCTATAACGATTTCTTCAGGCTGAAAAATATTTACTATGTTTGTAATCCCGATGGCAACTTCTTCAATCCACCTGTCGCGCACCTCAATCGCTGCGGCATTTCCTTTTCTTGCTTCGTCGAAAACTGTTTTTCCGCTGATTTTTTCATCACCTATATTAAGGCTTTCGCGAGCTTCCTCGGTAAATCGCATAAGCGCTGTTACGCTTGCATAAGCTTCCCAGCAACCGCTTCTTCCGCAACCGCATTTTGTTCCGCGTGCGTGGGTAACGATATGCCCAAGCTCGCACCCAACTCCATTAGAGCCTGTGTAGAGCTTGCCATTTAATATCACTCCGCCGCCAACACCTGTGCCAAGCGTGATAAATGCAAAGTTCTTTTTATCGCCCGAAGCGTAGAATTCGCCGAGTGCGGCACTGTTTGCATCGTTTTCAACGTATACCTCGCAACCGTATTCTTTTCCAAGAAATTCGCGGATGGGCACGTTTTTGTAGCCAATGTTGGTGCTATAGACAAGCACTCCGTTTTCTCTGTCGACAATACCGGGAGCGCCTATACCTATTGAAGAAATTTTTTCAACAGGATGAATTTTAAGCACTTCATCAATTGCTTTTTTTACTGCGGCAGAAAAGCTTTCGTTTCCATCGCGTGGGGTAGGCACACTGTATTTTGCAAGAATATTCCCGCTGTTATCCACGATGCCAGCCTTTATGCTCATTCCGCCTACATCTATTCCTATATTCATATTTATACCTCCACAGATAATTATATAATAATATATTTATTTTTTTATGTCAACAAATTAAACTTATAATTACCAAAAAGTTGTTGACAATACATGATAGTTGTGGTAATATGCTATCTAGGCATATTATCCCATAGCTATGGAAAGCGGTTTCTCCAACCCTTTTCTTGGTGTTGCGGAGTTTTTGCCAATATGTAATCAGGAGGAAAATTCTATGTTAAAGGAAACAAAGCAGTCAATCATCGAAGCATACAAGCTTCACGATACTGACACAGGCTCACCTGAGGTTCAGATTGCTATTCTTACAGAAAGAATCAATCACCTTAACGAGCATCTTAAGGTTTTCAAGAAGGACCATCACTCAAGACGCGGTCTTCTTAAAATGGTTGGTCAGCGCCGCGGTCTTCTTAACTACCTTATGAAGAACGATATTAATCGTTACCGTGCAATTGTAGAAAAGCTCGGACTCAGAAAGTAATCGGTTGTACAGTGTGGGGATTTTCCCTACACTGTACTTTCGTTATTTTCACGCGGAAAGGGAAGGCTTTAGCACTTAAGAAAGCCTTTTAAATAATTAGGAAGTTTTCTTAAGTGATAAACAACTCCCCTTTCCAAAAAAACAATATTATATTTTGGAGGTAAAGTATGTTTAAAACATTTGAAACCGAATTTTGCGGACGTCCCCTTGTTGTTGAAACAGGTAAAATGGCTCAGCTTGCAGGCGGAAGCTGCCTTGTTCGCTATGGCGAAACAGTTGTTCATGCAACTGCAACAGCTTCAGCTAAGCCACGTGAGGGAGTAGACTTTTTCCCTCTTGCAGTTGACTACGAAGAAAAACTCTATGCAGTTGGTAAAATCCCCGGAAGCTTTTTAAAGAGAGAAGGCCGCCCAACAGAAAAGGCTATTCTTGCTTCCCGTTGTATCGACCGCCCTATTCGTCCTCTTTTCCCCAAGGATTTAAGAAACGATGTGGCAGTTGTTACAACAGTTATGAGTGTTGAACCCGATAACGATCCTGTGGTTACAGCTATGATAGGTGCTTCAATTGCTATAAGCATCTCTTCTGTTCCTTTTGCAGGTCCGATTGCAGGTGCAACAGTTGGTCTTGTAGATGGTAAGGTTGTGGTTAACCCCACAAAAGCAGAGCGTGATAAGAGCGAAATGTTCCTTACAATCGCAGGAACAAAGAACAAGGTTAATATGATTGAAGCCGGTGCAAACCAGGTTCCTGACGATCTTGTTTTCGAAGGAATTATGGCAGCTCACAAGGAAATCGCAAAAATCTGCGAATTTATCGAGGGCATTCAGGCTGAAATCGGAAAGCCCAAGTTTGAATACGAGCATATGGAAGTTCCTGAAGAACTTTACGAGGATGTTAAGGCAATCGCTATCGATAAGGTAAGAATTGCACTCGACACAGACGATAAGAATGTTCGTGAAGAAAATCTTAAAGAAGTTTACAGCTTTGTTTATGAAGCTCTCGCAGAAAAGTATCCCGAAATGGAAGCTATGATTGACGAGGCTATATACAAGCTCCAGAAATACGTTGTAAGACGTTGGATTCTTGATGAAGGAAAGCGTGTTGACGGCAGAGGTCTTGACGATGTTCGTCCCCTTGCTTCAGAGGTTGGTCTTCTTCCAAGAACTCACGGAAGCGGTATGTTTACAAGAGGACAGACTCAGGTTCTTACAACCTGTACTCTTGGTATGATTTCGGAAGAACAGCTTCTTGACGGAATCGATGATGAGGAAACAAAGAGATATATGCATCACTACAATTTCCCATCATATTCAGTTGGTGAAACAAGAGCAAGCCGCGGCCCCGGACGCCGTGAAATCGGCCACGGTGCACTTGCAGAAAAGGCGCTTGTTCCTGTAATTCCCTCAAAAGAAGAATTCCCCTATACGCTCCGCCTTGTTTCTGAGGTGCTCAGCTCTAACGGCTCAACATCACAGGGAAGTATCTGCGGAAGCACACTTGCTCTTATGGATGCAGGCGTTCCGATTAAGGCACCCGTTGCAGGTATCTCTTGCGGTCTTGTAACAGAGGGCGACAGATATATCACAATGGTTGATATTCAGGGACTTGAAGATTTCTTCGGCGATATGGACTTTAAGGTAGCAGGTACAAAAGATGGTATCACAGCTATTCAGGTTGATATTAAGATTGATGGTTTAGAGCCAGAAATTATTCGTGAAGCTCTTGAAAAAACAAGAAAGGCTCGTCTTATGATTCTTGATGAATGTATGCTTAAGTGCATTGCAGAGCCAAGAGAAGAGCTTTCAAAATACGCTCCGAAGATTATTTCAACAACTATCGATCCTGAAAAAATCCGCGATGTTATCGGCAGTGGCGGTAAGGTTATTCAGAAGATTGTTGCTGATACAGGCGTTAAGATTGATATTGAGGAAGACGGTACAGTATTCTTCTCTACAACAGATTCCGATGCTGCACAGCGTGCACTTAAGATTGTTCGCGGTATAGCAGGCGATATCGAAATCGGCGATGTATTCTCGGCTACAGTTACAAAGATTATGGACTTTGGCGCATTTGTAGAATACCTTCCCGGAAAAGAAGGCCTTGTTCATATAAGCAAGCTCGACAGAAACCGCGTTGAAAAGGTAACTGATGTTGTAAACGTTGGCGACCAGATTAACGTTATGCTTGTTGAGATTGACCGTATGGGAAGATACAACTTCTCAAGAAAGGATACTCTTCCTGAAGCGTAAAATTTAAAAAATGGGAATGTTTAAAACGCCCAGACCGCAAAAAGGCAGAAATTATATTAAGAATAAATAATGTGGAAAAAATAAAATTTTATTTTAAGGCTGAAAAATTTTATTTCATTAAATTTTTCTTTATTAGGTGCCTTTTTGCTACGAACAAACTTCGCCTCTCGCGCGTCGCAAGGCTCGCTAAGGTTTAAGTTTTAATAAAACTTAAACTTGCCGCTCGTTTGCTCCTTTTCCCCTTAAAGTCTTGCGACTTTCGGGGTCCCCGAAAAGCAGACTATGCTTTTTGGGGAGAAGGAAAAATAAAGCATAGTGCGAATGTTTTGC
>JAFVPB010000062.1 GCA_017505525.1 Clostridia bacterium | reverse complement strand
TTCACATCTTCCTTTGTAGTTCTTCTTCCTCATCGTATACCTCCTTAAATTTTGTTAAAACAGAGCAAATATAAATCCCCAAAAATGTTCCCAAAAACGCTCGAAAATCCCCAAAAACGCATTTTAAGTTCCCAAAAACGTTAAATTTGGGAAAAATGAAAAGTGCTACAAACGCCTATATGATGGCATTTGTGAGAGATAATGCGATTTTCCCAAAAACACAGATTTAAAAAAACACTATGTTATGGGGCACTACCCCTCATCCTCAAAAGGGCAAAATTGTGCATCCTCTACCCTATTCATTTTTTACGATCATTCAAGCGCATAAAATTTCGATTTTATGTGCTACTTTTCCCATTATTGTCCATGTTTCTGGCATACAAAAAGACCTCAAGATTTTCTAAATCTCAAGGTCTTTTTTTGTTTCTACTAGAATATTAATTTTTGCCCCTTGCACGATATCAGTACTTACCCTTTAACATTCATTTTATTCCCACTCGCTCTCAAAAGATGCAACTTAAACATTTTTGTTTAGGCATTTTTACTCGTATTATCGGGAGTGTTAAGATTATCCATAAAGCATGGACTATCAAGACTTTTGTTGTCTCTATGTTGTCAGAATCAATAATATCTTTCGATATCAATGATTCGTACTTATGAAATAATATTATCACAGCTCTTTCGGCTTTTCAATATTTTGTTGCTAAAATGTTTAAAATAATAAAATAAGAATTATTATTTCCACAATTAGTTTTCTACTTTTCCGTTGTTCTTATTTTTTAAATTCTTCAAAATCTCATCAATATTTGATGCTTTTGTTACGCCTGGATAATCTTTCTCAAAACCTATAAGCATATCTTTAGAAAGCTTCTCTTCCTCGTTGGTAGAAAGGTATACCTCTTCATAATTGCCTTTCTTTATTGCATCTTCAATAAAGCTTTTTGAATCTTCGGGGAAATCTACCCAACCTCCGTAAAGGTCATTAACTGCCTTATTTATCATTTCTAAAGTTATGGTCTGATTTCTCTTTTCATGTTCCGCAAGTATTCCAATTATATCCGACAAATCATTTTTATATTTTCTTCCGGAAAGAAGTTTCATCGCAATAAGATATTCGGATGCTATTGTACGAATTTCAAGTACATTGGAATACGTTCTGTAATGCACAGAACTCAACCAATTTAGGCGAATACGAACCTGTACGTATAAAATCTGTATTCAGCCACCCATTAGGTAAATCATATTTATCACCAACACGATTGATTGCATTTTTTATAGAAGATGCTGCGTTTATAATAGCATCTACAGCTGTTGTCATATTTTTGAACCCATAGTTAGCTAATATAGCCTCTCCGCCTATCAGGATAATTTCTGCCGGCGTAGTTTTTCCGTTTATCTTTCTAAACTCCTTTGCAAGCTCTTTTAAATAAGTGTCAAGATTTTCTTTTGTAAAGAAATTTTTATTTTCAGAGGACCTTTCGCACCTCGTTTTCTACAATATTGAATCTCACAAACTCCGGAATTGACTCGCTATAAGCCTTTTCCTTTTGTGCTTAGCTTATTATGCGTGCAGGAATCTCTATAACTATTTTGTCATGACATATTTGTGCGTTCACATTGCTTTCAGATATTTTATTTTGAGCATCTTCACGATTATTAATTATTTCCCTGCCATGATGAATAAATAATAACTTACCTATTTCGTGATTTTTTGCAAAGTTTAAAATATCACTTACCTTGTGATGCCCCGTTTCCATAAGGAGATAATCGCAGGGGGTTTTTGTCAACCTTTCAACATCATCAAGGTCTCTGACATCTCCAGAGAACACAATTTTTTTGCCTTCTGTTTCTATAATGTATGAATATGAAAGAGGTAATCCCTCTGAATCAACGCCAAGATGATGGTTTGATACTGCTGATACTTTTATATTTTCATCTTCATATAACACCTTTTCCATAGTACGGATAACATTAATTGAATAGTCAGTTTCAAAGCCGTCGTCAATGCTACGAAGAGTATCTAAGATAGAGTTCATGACATTTATGTCAGGAATATAAATATCAATCTTATTATTTATAGGCTTACAATCCGTTACACAACGAAGTTTTTTTATACTCCAGACGAGATTCATAAGTCCACCCACATGGTCAATATGGGGATGAGAAATAAAAATTGCAGGAACCTTTAAAAGGTCAACTCCCATCGCACGTGATGTTCTGGAACAATTTTCTCCTGCATCAAAAAAATAATTAACATCACCAACCTGCACAACAAATGATGTATGATGCATATCCCCTATAGGCTCTGTTCCTGAACATGTGCCTAAGAAAATGATTTTTGCCATAATATTTCTCCTTTTCTTAATATAAATCCAACTTTTAAAAAAGCGGCACAAGGCAAAATAGGACGAATTTCACCTTGTTCTGAGTTTAGTTATAATTATATTATCTGTTATACGGAACAGCTAACATAACAGGAACTAATTTATCCGTTAATACAAATGTTCTTATCTTGCAACCGTCCAATAACGTAATAGGTTCAAGTGCCACATTATATGTTTTGCAGCTTTCAACGGTAACAGATTATTAACAACAATGTCTTTTACCACGCTTACCATATACATTATCAATGTCATAATTATACATGACAAAGCCAAGTTTATTCACATATTTCTCATCATCTATCAGGACATCTGCAGCGGTGAGATAAACCCAATCAACAGGTAAATTACTTACCTTGTAATATAACCCCTGCCCACTTGCTTCCACCATAACAGATCTGTCTCCGTGGTTCGCAAAGCCAACGGTAACCTTGGCATTGTATTTAGTCCCCCAACCATCTATCGTTACGCTGTCACCTGTACAATCCTCAAAGCTTGGATCAGGCACTAAATTATCACCAACTACAGTGTAATTTATTGTATAAACCTTATCGGTCAAGCCAGCTTTCTTTGCTGTTACTGAAACTTTGCCTGTTTTTGTGGATTCATCATAAGAAACTGCTCCAACAGTGTAGCTTCCGCCATCCATTGCCTTTGCAGAAACCTCGGGGGTATATCTTTTTTCTGCAGAAACATAATGGCGATAAGGAAGTGTTACATTGTACGTTGTAGTAGCGGCGCTGAAGCCAGGAACACTATACCCATCGAAAACCAAATCGGCAAGAACTGCTTCTTCCGAAGCTGAAGCCGATGGTACAATTACAACACTAAAAAGCATTGCAAGGCTAAGGATAATTGAGAGGGATTTACTGATTTTTCTCCTTTTTTACACTCTTTTATAATATATGTATTAATTTATACAATAAGGGACACTGTGCATAAATATACATATACCCTAATTTTAAGTGTATAGTTAAAGTTTCTTCTAAACAAGAACACTTTTTTGCCAAAAGACCAATATTTTGCCATGTATTATTTCTTTCAGGAAAGCTTCAACAACCTTTTAGCATTTTTTGAAAAAATCGCCTCTTTTTCCTTATCACTAAGGAGCAAGTCAAACATTATGCCTCCGATAAACATTGCGGGATTACACACGGGATAATCTGTTCCGAAAAGGAAGCGTTCTTCTCCGCATTCATCTATTCCACGTCTTAACATTGCATGTCTGAACAGCCCTGTTCCCGACAAATCAAGGTAGTAATTTTCATACTTTTTCATTCTGGCAAGGTGACGTATATAATAGTCCAATTCACCCGGATGAGCCGCTACAATTATCAAGTCCTTGTTGTCAGCTACAAGCTTGTCCATTGCATCGGGCTCCATAGAATGAATGCTTACAATCATATTGTAATTCTTTGCAAGGTCTAAAATCTCATAAAAGGCTTTAGATGTATATTTTTCATACTCGTGAGACTGTGGGATTATTTCTCCAATCAGATTAATTCCCAATTTATGCATTCTTTCAATTTCCGTCAAAGACTCCTCAACAAAGTCGGGATGAACACGAAAGCCCGGAATATAAAAATCCTTGTAGATTGCTTTTAGCTCAAGCATTATATCGTTTTCTTCTTTTACTGCTTCAAAGCCCGTATTATCAGTTGTATCTTTTAAGATAACCGACCCGCATATTTTGTTAATCCCCATTTGTTTCAGATACTCCATGCTTTTAATCGGTGTTGGATTAAAGCAATAGCTTCTGTGATTACAAATATTTGTTTTTATATCCTTAAAAGGATGTGTGTGAAAATCTATTATTTCCATAACTACCTCCAATATGGTTTCACAATATTTTCTATTTCAAGCAAGACTATATTACTCCATAATTGACTTCATAAATCTTTGCGCAATGGGATTTTCCTGTCTTAAATCAACATTGCAGATAACGTATTTTTTCCCATTGTGCGTTTTTTCAGCACAAGCTAAAGCCGTATTCCATTCGCCGTCAATGACCGCACGGAGATAAATCATTCTCCACTTTTTCTTTTCGCGTATTTCCTTGGGCAACGCATCATTTATTTCACGAATAATTTTTTCTATTTTTTCAATCTTTTTTCAAAAGCTTTTACGATAGATGAAAGAATCTTATCATCATGATTATAATTCAACACAATAATCTCCCAACTTATATTCTTTCAAATTATATCACTTTCTCAGGCAGCGTCACAAGGACACTTTTTTAACATAAGACCAAAATTTTGGTCTTTTTGCAAAAATTTATCCTTTATTTTCAGGTCGGAATACGCTATACTTTTAAGCAGATGAATAGGCGTTAAGTTGAATTTTTATATAAAGGAGCTGATTGTATGGTAAGGATTATTATTGTGGATGATGAGGAGTTAAGCCTGAAGGCGATGGCCCGCTTTATCACCCATATCAGGAAAGATATAACCATATCAGGTCTTTTCAAAAATGTGCAGGATGCTATTCAAAATAACCCATGAGTATTATGTTTAGCTATTATGGGCCTATGCATGATAGTGTCGTATGGATGCTTTCGCTAAAACCTAAAAACTTCTCTTCCGAGAACCTGGCAAACGGTTGACCCTTCTGATGGCGACAGAATTGGTGAATGCATTTTAAACACTCATACTATTGATGAAATTCTTACTCTTTTAGATGGAATGTCTTCCCATTGGGCACATGGCACCAAAATTCTTTCAACAATTAAATCAATCGGAAAAGAATCTGATGAGCAAAATTCTGTTGCACAGGCAATTATTTTGTTTAATTCAGGTAAAAATATCATTCTTTTTTATAAGTTGCGCGAGGAATTAGGTCTGCAAACAGGAAATCCAAAAGCTATTTTAAAGGAAATTTATGATATCGTTCTGGAAGAAATTGAAAACAGTCGTAGAAACACTCATCTGATTGTTTCTATTAAAAGAGAAGATATTGGACTTGATGTTATCCGGCCTTTTAAAATGAAAATTACTGCAGGGAAAACATCATGGTGTCAGGAGGAAAACCCTGTATATGTTTTAGGAAAGACTAAAACAAGCCCAGGTGATTTTGGTTGGATTTTACCATAACATACAGTAAAATTTCTGTTTTACATTTTATTGATAAAGTACCATTAAAATAACAATTAAAACAACTTATAATTTTTTGATGTAAAGGTGGTTTTGATATTCTATGAATAAAAAAATTAAAATTGGACTTATCGGCTGTGGTGCCTTTGGTGAAGGAGCACATCTGTCATATTTAACAAAGGCTGACAATGCTGAAGTTGTAGCTATCTGCGATATTAATGAAAAAGCACTTATGGAAGCTTCTGAAAAGTATGGAGTAAAGGATGTCTATACGGATTACACCCAACTGCTGGATAGAAACGATATTGAAGCTGTTGCAATTGCTTCCCCCGACCAATTACATTGTGAAATAGCGTGTGCCGCTATGAAAAAAGGCAAGCACGTTATGTGTGAAAAACCTATGGCTTTGACGGTTGAGGATTGTACTGAAATGATTGAAGTGCAAAAGGAAACCGGGAAAAAGCTTATGATTGGTCAAATAAGCAGATTAACTCCCGGTTTCGCAGAAGCAAAGCGATTAGTTGATGAAGGAGTAATTGGCGAGCTGTTTTTTGTAGAATCGGAATACGCTCACGACTATTCTCATGTATCAGGAATGGATTCTTGGAGAGCTGACCCGCTTCGTCACGTTGTTTTGGGAGGAGCATGTCACGCAGTTGACCTCCTGAGGTGGATTGCCGGAAACCCCCATGAAGTAACTGCCTACAGCAATAAAAAAATGATTAAAGCTTTACCAACAGATGATTGCACAATAGCAATTATGCGTTTTCCGAACAATGTAATCGGTAAGCTTTTTGCCTCCTCCGGCTGTAAAGGACCTTACTCAATGGCAACACGCCTTATGGGAACAAAAGGAACAATTATTATAAATAATACTGACCCTTACATAACAGTATATCGCGGTCAGGTGAATACTGACAGCAAGCTTCTTGACGGAGCATATACCGGAGAATACAATAACGAGGTACAAATACGTTATCCTGTCGAATTAAGTAATCACAACATAAGTAAGGAATATCAAATGTTTCTTGATTCACTTTTGTTTGACAAGCCTCTTCTTGCAGATGGCAACGAGGGATTGGCAACAGTAAGAGCCTGCAGGGCAATTATTCAATCAGCTGATGAAAACAGAACTATTACAATAAATTATTAATTTATTGTAATATAAAAAGCTGAAAAGAGTTTAATAAAAGAGCAAACATTCGCTTTTAGTTATTGCAAAATGTTTGCTCTTTTATATACGATGTAAATATTTAATTATAAATTATAAGATGACAGATACTCCTTAGTATTTTCACACATTTCATCAAACATTTCTCTCGCCTTTTCAATACCACAGGTAACTAACGGATCGTTTGCAAATACCATAAAGATTTTTTCAACATCTCGTTGTGCAATAGCTTCTGAGAGCATTTCCTGTTCACCGCAAGCTCTCGCAACTAAAGGATAAATTGATTTGGGAATTTCTCCTGCAAATACAGGTGTCATTGAGTTGCTACGTAAAATTGCATTTGTTTCTACCACTGCACCTATGGGAAGATTTGGTATTTGGCCAAGATTCGGAATATTGATGTTTGTAACCAATTCATTTAATCCCAACAGGGCCCTGATTTGATTAACACCTTCTTCGCCTGTCAATTCAATTTTAACTTCCTCTTCTCCGTTGCGAAGTCTTTCACTTCTTTCAAGTCGGCTCTTCATAAAGCTGTTTTTTCTCCATGATACGGGAGTTAAACCAAAACACATTTCATTGACACGTTCCGGGCTTTCCAAATACCATTTACCCTCACAAAATTCAGCAAGATGTCTGTCTCCCGCTGCTGCAATAACGCCAAATTTATTAAACAAATCCATTTTAACCTTCTTAGCTTCTTCAAAGAAACGATTTAACCAACCGCCATCCTCAAAGCCTTCCTCAAGGTATCCATCCTTATGTTTTGCACAGAATTCGGCATAATAAGGATATAAATCAATATTTCTATATTTTGCCTCAGTAAGCCATGTGAAATGATTTACTGAAACAGGATTTACCTTAATTTCCTCTCTTTCTATATTTTCAATACCTAATTTTTGTTCAACAATTTTAGCGAGGAATTTTTGTGTTCCAAAAATCTCATGACAGCAACCAAACGCTTTAATCTCGGGAAATACTCTGTATAGGGTTTTCACACAGATTGTCATCGGATTTGTATAGTTTATAACCCATGCGTCAGGACAATATTTTTTAATATTTTCAGCTATTTCTTCATACATAGGAACTGTACGCATAGCACGAACAATTCCTCCCGGGCCTGTTGTGTCGCCTACCGACTGATAAATTCCATATTTTTCAGGTGTATGTACGTCCGACTCCATCTCGTCAAATGTTCCCGGCAATATGGATATAATTACAAAATCAGCACCACAAAGAGCTTTGTCTATTGTTTCTACAGCGTAATAAGTCCACTCACTTTTTGCGCCTTCTGCCTTATTAAACTTATTTCCAATTATTTCGTTGTGCTTAGCTGCCTCATAATCAATATCGTAAAGATAAACATCTCCGCTGATATCATCTGCCGAAACAAGGTCACTCATAAGCCCCCATG
The DNA here is from genome assembly GCA_017505525.1 of Clostridia bacterium. Classification (GTDB taxonomy): domain Bacteria; phylum Bacillota; class Clostridia; order UMGS1883; family UMGS1883; genus UMGS1883. The sequence goes on along the minus strand of JAFVPB010000062.1, from coordinate 1,880 downwards.
CCCAACTTCTTGATCCACCACCTATATAGGCAATTTTAATGTTTTCGATTTTGTCATTAACATAATTCATAAATTTCAACTCCTTTTTTCTTATTGTAGTACATCTTTTTATTTTCTTCCTTGAAAAAAGCAACTATTTATTTAAAAAGCTTTAAATTTCTGATAAAAAATCGATAATTTTTCACCACATCATACAAACATATAACAGGAGGGTAAAAAATGAAAGGACCAAAAACTGTACCGCCAAACTTTTCACATACTAACGAAAATAAAAGAGTATTTATGAAAGAATTTCATTTCCACGATAAATACGAGTTGTATTTTTTAATGGACGGCACTACCAAATATATAATAGGTAATGAAGTTTTTCGCGTTCAGAAGGGTAATTTTGTTTTTATACCCAAAGGAATGTTGCACAAGACTGATAGCGAAGAATGTTTGCGAAATGAGAGAATATTGATATGCTTCGATGATTCTATATTCACTACAGATATGCTCACTATTTTAAATGATTTTTCAAAAAACAAACTAATATATATTGAAAAAAATAAAATACCGATATTATTGGATTTATTACAAAAAATACAACAAGAAAACACAAATAAATCTTCTGACAGTGCTCCAATGATAAGGGCTTATATAACAGAATTACTGATACTTATATCACGTTATCGTACAATTGAACAAGATAAATTCAAACTACAAGATAAAGTAATATATGATGTTTCGGAATATATTTCTGATTACTTTTATGAAGATATTAAAGTTCATGATTTAAGCCTTCGCTTTTCAATTAGTGAAGGACATCTTTCTCGCAGGTTCAAAACTGTAATTGGAATGGGTATTAACGAATACATACGGTATATAAGGATTTTAAATGCTTCAAATCTTCTCAAAAAGGAAGATATCTCTATAACTGAAATTGCAATAAAATGCGGTTTTAATGACAGCAACTACTTTTCTACCGTATTTAAAAAAGCTACAGGGCTAACTCCCAAACATTATCGCCAAATTTACTGTCCTGCTATATAAAATGACGGCGAAAAATGAAGAGACTATCCCAAATTTTGTGTAAAGTCTATACAAGACCTCCAAGATGATATATAATAAAAATATCATTTTGGAGGTTTTTAATATGCCAAAGTACAAATTAAGTCCCGAAGAACGGGCAGCAGAAAAGGAAACAAAAGAAAATTTACGAAACATCATGAAAGAGCTTGATGTAAAAAGTTTTGATGACCTTAAAGATGTATTCAAGCTTATGGTCGGAGAAATGCTTGAAAACGGTCTTGAAGGTGAGCTTGATGATGAACTCGGTTACACCAAGTACGACTACCGAAACAAATTAGGCGAAAACAGCCGTAATGGGTATTCTAAAAAAACTTTAAAGACAAGCTTTGGAGAAACAGAAATCAAAGTTCCCAGAGATCGAGACGGAGAATTTGAACCACAACTCGTAAAGAAAAACCAAACTACCCTTACCGGTGACATTGAGGAAAAGATTCTCTCTATGCACGCTATGATGCTGCCTTCCTTTTTCATTAACTTATTCTTCATCAATAACCAACCCCCAATCACTAACTCCATGTTTCAACCAATATTCTCTTGAAATATCAAGCATTTTTACTGTCATAGGTTTTGCAAGGTGCTTTCTTAACACACACTCCCGAACCTTCACATCACCATTTTCCATTTCACAAAAGAAATCTGTTGTATATTCTTCTGAATTAAGTTGCACATTACACTGAAATTCTTTTACCTCCTCGTTTTCTTCAAGCATATCAGCATAGGCATATTGCAATGCATCATAAGTTCTGCATATACCCTTACATTTTGACAATACTCTTTTTTCACATCTTCCTTTGTAGTTCTTCTTCCTC
>JAFVPB010000061.1 GCA_017505525.1 Clostridia bacterium | reverse complement strand
CGTAGCAAAAAGGCTTATTAAAAAGGAAAAATTGAATAGAATGAGATTTTTCAATCCAAAATCACAAGAATTCATTATTTACACCTTTTTAATTCTTATAACTTTCGCCTTTTTGCGTTCTGGAGAATTTAAACATCCCCTATCTTAACTTTTGATTTATTAGATATAAATTATATTGTTAACGGTTCGTCGAGGACGCCGAACCCTACAAATTTATAAAATTATAATTATGCTTGTGGTTGACCGACTTTTTCGACGGTCTGAAGGGAGGGCACTGATGCCCTCCCCTACTAATTATTCACTCTTTGCGCTCTGTATAACCTTTTGTGCCACCACATCGGGAGCTTCTTCATAGCGCTCAAATTTAAACTTGAACTTTCCGCGCGCCTGTGTCATCGAGCGAAGGTCGGTAGCATATTTAAACATTTCTGCCATAGGCACTTCTGCCACAACCTCACCCTTACCGTCGCCGATAGGATTCATTCCAAGAATTCTGCCACGACGCTTATTGATATCTCCGATAATATCGCCCATAAGCGCTTCGGGCATAACAACCTCAAGATGACCGATAGGTTCTAAAAGCACAGGATTAGCCTGGCTGAGTCCCTCTTTATAAGCAATAGATGCTGCCATTTTGAATGCCATTTCCGATGAATCAACAGGGTGGTAAGAACCATCTACAAGCACTGCCTTAAGCCCAACAACAGGGTATCCTGCAAGCACGCCCTTTGCAGTGCACTCAAGAAGACCTTTTTCAACTGCGGGGAAATAGTTCTTCGGAACTGCGCCACCAAATACTTTTTCTTCAAAGATAAGCTCTTCGCCTTCGTGACGGCTGAATTCAATCCAAACATCGCCGAACTGACCGTGTCCGCCCGACTGCTTCTTATGGCGTCCCTGAACTTTAACAGGTTTTCTGATAGTTTCTCTGTAAGCAACCTTCGGAACTGAAAGGGTTACTGCAACGCCGAATTTTGTTTTAAGCTTACTTGTGATAACATCAAGGTGCATTTCGCCTGTACCTGAAATTATCATTTCTTTTGTTTCTTTGTTGTTTGTAACTGTGAATGTGGGGTCTTCTTCTCTGAGCTTACTAAGACCTGCGCTTATCTTTTCCTCGTCGCCCTTAGCCTGAGGTACAATTGCCATAGAAAGAACAGGCTCGGGAAAATCAATTCCGGGAAGCGCTTCTTCGCCCTGCTTTGCAAGAGTATCGCCCGTAAGAGTTACTGCAAGCTTTGTTACTGCGCCAAGATCACCTGCGTGAAGTTCGGGCACTTCTATCTGCTTTTTACCGCGAAGAAGATAAAGCTTGCCGATTCTTTCGTTAGCCTGACGGTTTACATTATAAACTGTGGAATCAGCTTTCAAAACGCCGTTATTTATACGAAGAAGCGAAATCTTTCCATAGGAATCTGCAAGAGTTTTAAACACAACTGCACTGAAAGGCTTACTGTCGTCGCAAGCTGTTTCGACTGCTTCGTTGGGAGTTGGAAGATACTTGAGCATTGCATCCATAAGTGAGCGCACTGCAAATGTTTTTCCCGTTGCAAAACCACCGTAAACAGGAACAACAAGTCCGTTTTTAACACTTCCCTTTAACACTGCACGCATTTCATCGTCAGTGATAACATCGCCTGCAAAGTATCTTTCTAAAAGCTCGTCGCTTGAAAGCGCTACTGCCTCTATAAGAGCATCGTGATATTTATCGTAATTTTCCCTCATTTTTTCAGGAATAGGAATTTCTGTTTCAACATCGTCTTTAACGGTGTATGCCTTACCGCTTACAACGTTAACATAGCCCAGTATTTCCTTACCCTCTTTAATCGGGATACGGAATACTGCCGCTGCAGCGCCGAATTTTTCGTGAATCTGTGCTACAACCTTATCAAAGTCGGCATTTTCATCGTCCATAAAGTTTATGAACATCATTTTTGCCATGCCCTGTTCTGTTGCATATTTCCAGGCGTTTTCAGTTCCAACCTGAACACCGTTTTTAGCATTAACAACAATTAACGCACTGCGCGCTGCGCGCACTCCTCCCATAACCTCGCCTATAAAATCGAAATAGCCGGGAGTATCTATAAGATTAATCTTTGAATTAGGAATTTTCGGTGTATGCCACTCGCACGGTGCCAAAGAAAGGTTAACAGAAATTTTCCTGTTTATCTCCTCCTGGTCATAATCGCAAACAGTGGTTCCGTCTGAAATTTTACCGAATCTGTCGGATGCGCCGGCTTTATGTAAGATAGCTTCAACAAGTGATGTCTTACCAGCCCCTCCATGACCTAAAACTACTACGTTTCTGATGTTTTCACACTTAAATACATTCATTTTTCTGTCCTCCTGTCTTTGATGTTTTTGGTATTTTTCTTAGATATAGATTAAAGAATGTACCTATTGACTTAATTTTACTATATTTTTATGAATTTATATATCCTTAGAATGCACAATATTTTATTTTCCCATTCGTCATTTTGCACAAAAGCTTTTTATTTTTTAATGCACTTTTCGTCGAATTGTCAATATTGAAACTGCATTAATATATAAAAAAGCTTTTATTTGACATAAAAAAAATTTTTTGCTATTATATAGGCGGTGATAAATATGATTCTTACAATTGATGTTGGAAATACAAATATTGTTCTTGGAGGTTTCACAGGCAACACGCTTTCCTTTGTTGCCCGCCTTTCAACCGATGCACGAAAAACCGATTCTGAATATGCAATTAAAATACGCGAAATTCTTGCGCTTAATTCAGCCAGTGAAAAGATTGACGGTTGTATTATATCTTCGGTTGTTCCTCCGCTTACAAAAAAGCTTAAAAATGCAGTTAAAACCATATACGGCGTAGAGTCGCTTGTGGTGGGTCCCGGAATAAAAACGGGAATTAATCTTTTGGTTGATAACCCCTCTCAGGTTGGCGCCGATATTATAAGCGCCTGCGTTGCCGCGTTTAACCTTTACGAGCCACCTGTGCTTGTAATCGATATGGGAACGGCAACAAAGATGATAGTAATTGATGAAAAAGCCGCTTTCAGGGGAGTTTCAATTATTCCCGGGCTTGAAACATCGCTTAAGGCTCTTGCAGGCTCGGCGGCACTTCTTCCCGAAATCAGCCTGGAAGCACCTGAAAAGGTTATTGCAAAAAACACTGTTGAATGTATGAAATCAGGTGCGATATTCGGAAATGCTTCGCTTATCGACGGTATGATCGACAGAATTTTTGAAGAGCTTGGATCGCCTGCCACTCTTGTTGCAACGGGCGGTTTATCGGAAGTTTGCATACCGCACTGCAAGCATAAAATTAATATTGATGAAAACCTTTTGCTTAAAGGCTTGTACATTATGTACAATAAAAACATTCTGAATTAAATTTAAAAAAATATATGCGACGCTGTATCTATCTCAAGAACGGCAGTTGCGCACTTGAAAGATTGATTTATTCAGCTTCAAGTGCAACAGGAGGTTTTATTATGGCAAACACACAAACAAAGAAGCTGGTAATGTTATCGGTGCTTTCGGCAATCACGCTTGTATTACAGCTTCTCGGCTCGTTCATCAAATTCGGGCCTTTCTCGATTTCGCTTGTGCTTGTTCCAATTGTTGTGGGCGCGGCAATATGCGGAAAATTTTCGGGAGCATGGCTTGGCTTTGTGTTTGGGCTTTCGGTACTCATTTCGGGCGATGCATCGGCATTTTTGGCAGTAAGCCCCATCGGGACAATTCTGACCGTGCTTTTAAAGGGTATCCTCTGCGGCTATGCAGCTGAATTTTGCTACAGATTAACAGCTAAGTCTTCACCTGTTCTGGCAACATTTGTTTCGGCAATTGTGTGCCCGATTGTAAACACCGGAATATTCCTTATCGGTTGCAAGCTTTTCTTTATGGAGCTTATATTGCAGTGGGCAACAGGCTTAGGTTTTGAAGACGTTTATGCCTATATGATATTAGTGCTTGTGGGCGGAAATTTCCTTTTTGAAATGGCAGCAAACCTTGTTTTAAGCCCGATTATAGTAAGATTAATTAAAATATCTGAAAAATAATTTTGACAGAAGATGTTTAAAGACACAGTGTTTTTAAACATCTTCTGTTTTAAAGAGGTTATTATGAATATACCTATTCCCAATCATATAAATAAAATACTTTCTCTTCTCCACTCGCGAGGGCACAGTGCCTATATCGTTGGCGGGGCTGTTCGTGATGCGCTTCTTGGATTTAAGGGAAATGATTTCGATATTACAACAAGTGCTACGCCCGAAGAAATAAAAGAGGCACTTTCAGAATATAAAACACTCGACACAGGGATAAAACATGGCACAGTTACTGCAGTAAGTGATAAAGGGAACGTTGAAATCACAACCTACAGAATAGAGGGGATATATTCCGATAACCGTCGGCCCGATGGCGTGGAATTCACCCGTTCACTCTGCGAGGATTTAGCAAGGCGCGATTTCACGGTAAATGCGCTCTGCTATAACGAAAACGAGGGGCTGATTGACCTATTTTTTGGAAAAGACGATTTAAAAAATAAAACTATCCGCACTGTGGGAGAGGCTTCCCTACGCTTCAGCGAAGATGCTCTGCGCATATTAAGGGGTGTGCGCTTTTGTGCTCAGCTTGGGTTTAGTGCTGAAGAAAGCACAAAAAATGCTATGCACTCTTCTTTTCATCTTCTTAAAAACATATCACGCGAAAGGATTAAAACGGAACTTGAAAAAATCATTATTGCCCCCTATGCCGAAAATACCCTTTCCGAATTCTGCGATATAATTGCATTCAGCCTTGGAGCAGAAAAAAGCTCTTTATGTATTGAAGGTCTTTCACTTCTCCCTTCCGAGGGGGACGTGCGCTTTGCTTTTATGCTGCGCAAAGAAAAAGAAGCGGAAAAAATAATGAAAAATCTTAAATGCGAGAAGCAGTTAACCGAGTTTGTTTCTTTCGTTTCTGAAAACATCAATTTTAACCCTGAAAGTGAATTCGAGCTTAAAAAGTTTATATCTTATCACGGATACGCGCACACAAAAAAGCTTGGTCTGATAAAAAAAGCCGCAAATATTTGCGGCAATGAAAAATTTTCTTTACTGCTTGATAAAATCGAATGCGAAAAGCCCTGCCTTTTCTTAAAGGACCTTGACTTAGAGGGTGGCGAGCTTTTAAGGTTGGGCTACAGCGGTGCTCAAATCGGGAAAGCGCTTGATTTTCTGCTTGAAAAAGTGATGGCGGGTGAAATAGAAAATTCTCACGATAAGCTTATTTCAGCGCTTCAAAAATCCATTTGATATCGCTTCTGTTGATAGAATTCGATATGTAGATAATAAAGGAATAAAAAATAAAATAAAGAACAGTTAACAACCATAACGACTGCGACGATGTTACGAATGTGCAAAGAAATTTTGCACCAAACGATGCCAACACCACCGATAAAAGCGCGGCTCCATCGATTTCGACAGTCGTTATTTTGCATAATCTGCGAAAACTTAAAGCAAAGTTAAAAATTTCTTTGATATACATTGTGATGAGGTAGCCGAGTATTGCAATTCTGGGAAGCAAAAGCATAAGAAGTGCTATATTTATTGCCGCCTCCAAAATATTATATATCATACACTGCAGCTGCTGACCCAGACCTTTTAAGCAACCATCGGTTACACAGTCGCAATATATTATGGGGATAAGCGGTGCCATTAATTTAATATAATAGCCTGCCTCCATATTTTTATATATCAGATCGCCCAGATGCTGAGAATAAAAAAACATATATCCCGCTATAGAAAATGAAAAAATTGCTCCTATTCTCATCGCTCTGTTTACAATATAGCTTATCCCAATTGTTTTGTTCTGCGTTTGTGCCTCGGTAAGCCTTGGAATAAGTACCTCGCCCAAAGCAGAAAGTATTGCCGAGGGAAACATTAAAACGGGAAGCGCCATCTGATGGATTATTCCGTAGGTTACAAAAGCACCGCTTCGTTGCATTCCTCCCATCGTAAGTCCGCGTGGAATAAGCATATGCCCGAGTGATGAAAGTCCCGTTCTCATATACGAGCTTACGGCAAGCGGAAATGCCGTTTTTGTGATAACTCTCATATTTCCGCGCGAAGCCGTTTTTTTCCTCCACGCCTCGGCATAGTATAAAACCAGAAGAATTATTCCCGAAACAATTTCCCCGAATGTGGTTGATGCTACAAGCGCACTGCAGGGGTTTTTTATTTTGTCGGCAAACAAGGAAAATGCCGCAACGATAAAGAGGATTTTTATTATCTGGTCGAAAATTTGCATAAATACTATTCTTTTCACTTTTTGCTTCGCAGTGAAATATCCCTCTACCGCGGCATTAAGCGGAATAAACGGAAGCGAAAGTGCAAGAATTTTAAGGGGAACCATGGCTTCCTGTGCCCCTATCCACTTTTCTGCTATAATGTGTGATAGTCCCCACATAGAAAACAGGGCAAGAAAGCCAAAGAAAAGTGAATATAAAAAAGCACTGTTCATAAGCCTTTTCGGATAAGGACTTTCGCGGCTTACCTCTTCTGCCACCATGCGCGTTACACAAAATCTTATTCCCGAAAGCGAAAGCGTTACAAAAATCATATATGCCGTGGAAATAAGCCCGAAAACGCCCAGCACATCGGCACTTATAACTGATGCTATATATATTTGCAGATAAAGCCCCATTGCACGCATCGCAATACTTCCAAAACTGATTGAAAGCGTGTTTTTCATAAGGAGGGAAGCTCTGTTCATAAAATAATCACCCCTTAAACCATATGAGTTTAAGGGGTGATAAATGTTATTTAATAATCTTTTTCTCTACTTCTTCAGTAATTTTTGCAATAAATTCTTCAATTGCCATACTTCCTATATCACCATCGCGGCGGTCGCGGATTGAAACAGTGTTGTTTTCAATATCCTTGTCGCCAACAAGCAACATATACGGAACCTTTTCAAGCTGAGCTTCGCGGATTTTATAGCCGATTTTTTCACTGCGATCGTCAATTTCAACACGAATTATGCCGCTTTCTTCAAGCTTTCTCTTAACCTCGTAGATATAGTCGAGATGGCGGTCGGCAATCGGAAGAAGCTTAACCTGTACGGGAGCAAGCCAAACGGGGAACGCACCTGCATATTTTTCAATAAGAAGAGCAAGTGTTCTTTCGTAGCAACCGATAGATGTTCTGTGGATAATATAGGGATTTTTCTTTGTGCCGTCTTTATCCACGTATTCCATATCAAACTGCTTTGCAAGAAGCTGGTCGATCTGTATTGTGATAAGAGTATCTTCCTTGCCGAATACGTTTTTAATCTGAATATCAAGCTTGGGACCGTAGAATGCCGCTTCGCCGATACCGATTTTATAGGGAATTTCAAGATGGTCAAGTATTTTTGCCATCATACCCTGTGCTTCATCCCACTGCTCGGGTGTGCCGATATACTTTTCGCTGTCATCGGGATCCCACTGCGAGAAACGGTAGGAAACATCCTCATAAAGGCCAAGAGTTTTAAGCATATATATTGCCAGTTCAAGGCAGTTCTTGAATTCATCCTCAAGCTGTTCGGGAGTACACATTAAATGTCCCTCTGAAATTGTGAACTGACGAACACGGATAAGGCCGTGCATTTCGCCCGAGGCTTCGTTTCTGAAAAGTGTTGATGTTTCGTTAAGACGCATCGGAAGGTCGCGATAGCTTCTTCCGCGGTTAAGATATGCCTGATACTGGAACGGGCAAGTCATCGGGCGGAGAGCAAATACTTCCTTATCGCTTTCTTCGTCGCCCATTACAAACATACCATCCTGATAATGATCCCAGTGTCCCGAGATTTTATAAAGGTCGCTCTTTGCCATAAGCGGAGTTTTTGTGAGAAGCCAGCCACGTTTTTGTTCTTCGTCCTCAACAAAGCGCTGAAGAAGCTGAATTACTCTTGCGCCCTTGGGAAGAAGAATAGGAAGTCCCTGTCCGATAACATCACTTGTTGTGAAGAATTCAAGCTCGCGGCCAAGCTTGTTGTGGTCGCGCTTTCTCGCCTCTTCTCTTTCTTTAAGAAATGCTTCAAGGTCGTCCTTGTTTAAAAATGCAGTTGCATAAATACGCTGAAGCATCTTGTTTTTTTCATCTCCGCGCCAGTATGCACCTGTTGCGCTTAAGATTTTATATGCCTTTACCTTGCTTGTGTAGTTCACGTGAGGGCCTGCGCAAAGGTCTGTAAATTCGCCCTGCTTGTAAAAAGATATAACCTCGTCCTCGGGAAGCTCGTTTATAAGCTCAACCTTGTAGGGCTCGTCTTTCATAAGATCGAGTGCTTCTGCGCGCGGAAGCTCGAAACGTTCGATTTTGAGGTTTTCCTTTGCAATCTTTTTCATTTCTGCTTCGATTTTCTCTAAATCTTCTGCACTGAAGGGATTAGGAGTATCGAAATCATAGTAAAAACCTGTGTCGATTGCAGGGCCTATTGCAAGCTTAACCTCGGGAAAAAGCCTTTTAACTGCCTGTGCCATAACGTGCGATGCACTGTGGCGTAGAATTTGAAGTTCGTTCATTTCTGCCATTTTTATCATCCTTTCAAAATTGTTAATCATAAGAATACAGGGTAACAGAGGCTTCCCCTTGAGGAGGATTTCCCCGTTGGGGAAAATGTCCGAAGGACAAAAGGGGCACGCCCCGGGCAGGGGAAGCTGTCACGAAGTGACTGATGAGGTGTAGGTTGCAAATGAAATTCGTTATATTTTTCTTTCTCTTACTGTGCCACCTCATCCACCGTCTTCGACGGTCCCCCCTCCTTTACACAAGGAGGGCTTTTCTGGCTCCCTTGTGCAAAGGGAGCTGGCAAACCAAAGGTTTGACTGAGGGATTGTAAAAAACCATAATTCATCATTCTTAATCAAAGTGAAGGCTAAACAAAAAACACCCTTATTCCCTATGGGAATTAAGGGTGCATAATTTTGCACGGTTCCACCTTAATTTTTAACTTAATTTTTTCCTTAACGCAGATTCACGGCAGGGCATACTTAGTTTCAACCCCACAGCTCGGGAATGGTGTTCACAATGGACTATATAGCACGCTCACAGCAAATGCGCACCTCTCTGAATACACATCCAAGGCTACTGTTTCCGTCGTAGCTTTTATTTAACTTTCATCATTATAACACAAAAAAATATTTTAGTCAACAAAAGAATTTATTAAATGTGGAGGGATGGTTAAATGCGAAGTTCGGAATGCGGAGTTCGGAATGATGGTTGAAAACCTATCGGTTTTCTTTATTTATTATCAATTTGTTTCGTAGGGCAGGGCGGTTTCCGATGAACCGATTTCGGTGCATCCTAAAGGCTGCACCCTACGAGGAAAATAGAATGACCGTAGGGGCGGATGCACACATCCGCACGAAAATGGGAGGGCACAGAGACCCTCCCCTACGAATTTTAAATTAAAATAAATATTTATTAATGAAAACCGTTAGGTTTTCCTCCGTCATTCCGCATTCCGAACTCTGCATTCCGCATTAATTATTCTATTGTTATGCTTGCCTTTCCGGGCATAATCTGAACATAGGTGTTACCGGGGTTAAGCTTAAGCTCTGTTCCGTCGGCGTATTTATAAACGGTTTTCTTTGTTCTTCCCGCTTTTTCCCATGTAATCTCCGATGCTTTTCCGTTCGTTATATAATATCCTTTTCCGCTTCCCACGGTTTCAAACTCTTGTCTGCCCTTATTTTCACCATCGTTAAGATCATAGTTCTTAACGTTATACACAATAATATTTTTTGCAGTAAGCACATCACCTGTTTGCGACATATGCTCTTCATTATCTATATATCTTGTGTATACCTTTTCATCAGGATTATATGTGTATTTTACAGTATATCTGTATGAATACGGAAGAGTAATATTTGTTGCGTTACTACCATCTTCTATATCAAATTCTTCATTATTATAGGCAATATGCTTTTGGTTTGTTGTTCCTTTATAGCCTTTTTTCTCTACTCCGTAAGCATATATTTTATTTAAATCGGCATAAAGGTTGTGCCATGTGGAATCGTAGGTATTATCGCGATAGAAATTTTTTCCGTCGTCGCCTAAAATACCGTTAACGTTATTTACATTAAGCTTTGGAATATCATTCATTGCTTTGGGACTCCAACCGCTATGACAATAAATTGCATCGTGTTCAAGTGCAAAATCAAGGAAATAGTGCCTTGAAGAACGAATCGGACCAACTTTATCCATATTCGGTGCATCCTTGAAAATTGCCATCGTACGGGTTGACCCGCCTTCGATAAGAATCTCGTATACCATATATGCGCTCTCAAGGCCTTTTTGCGGTCTTGAAGAAGGCCCATCATTATCAATCATAACTGCTACAGGGCGTGTAACGTATTCAGGAAGATTTTCATCAATCTCAACAGGTGGATTTTCCACGGTTTCTTTTGATACTTCTTCCTTTTTGCACCCTGCAATAAAAACAAGTGAGAGAATTAAAATTAGAGAAATTATTCTTTTCATGACGACCTCCTGAGTTTTTTATTTGTTTGCCATTGGTATTAATATAATTATACAATAAAATGCAGATTTTGTCAAAGATTGTTGTTTGATAATTTATGGAAAATGTGGAATGCGCAGTTCGGAGTGCACACAGCCACACGCAAACGGGAGGGCACGAAGCCCTCTCCTACAATTAGCGTATATCGAATTTTTATTTGCGGGCTGTCGGGGACGCCAGCCCCTACGGTGTACATTTTTATATTAACGAATAAATATTGTAGAGAACGGATTTATCCGCTGCGTTACGGAATGCATAAATGCATTCCCTACGATTATTTACCTTTTATCCGTAGGGTGTGATGCCCGGTACGCCATTGTTATTTTAAATTAAATGTGAGGGAAATCCCTGCGTGGCGTTTCGGTTTTCGCGGGAGGGCACATAGACCCTCCCCTACGATTTTAACGTATTCCGCATTTTTTCGGGATGTCGGCGCAAAAAAAAAGAACAGCCCCTTACGGGACTGTTCTTTAAAACTCTAATTAATTATTAGAATTAAGCTGCTGTTCTGTAAACTACAACGTCAACAATCTTTTCATCATAGATTCTGATGAGGATTCTTGATGTGTACTTGCTGCTTACCTTAACTGCACTCTTAGCACCAACACCCTTGATTACAGGGTTCTTTGTGCTTTCTGTGTAGTCAACAAGTGTGTAGTTAGCGCTTGAAGGCATTCTGATGCCGTCGCCAGCTGCTGCGAATGTTTCACTAAGAGCGTTTTCGATATCTTCGTCGATAACGAATCTGTCGTTTTCAACGTCTTCAAGGTCAGCAACAACTGTGAAGAGACCTTCTTCTTCGATACCAGCTGCAACGCTAGGAATCTTATCGTATGCTGCGCTGTAGATGAGACGATAGTTAGAAACTACGCCTTCTGCACTAGGTGTAGAAACAAGGATTACATCACCCTTAGCGAGCTTAGTAGGTTTGTTGAATGAAGCTTCCATAACTGCGATATCGCACTTTTCACCAGCTTCTTCGATACATGCATCTGGACCTGTTGTTGTGCAAACGTGGTTCTGTTCGTCGCTTATATCGAAATCGTTATCTTCACCTGAGTAAAGAGTATATGTTACTTCCTTACCAGCCTGGATACCTGTAATCTGTACAGCATCGTCATCGTTGTAAGTAACGTTTCTTCTGCCTGTGATTACTACTACAGCACTGTCTTCAGGAACACCAGGAACAAGGTTGAAACCAAGGAGAAGTTCTTCGTAACCGTCGTCATCTTCGTCGATTGCGTAGAATACCTTACCATCTTCCTTATCTGTGAAGTATGCTGAAATTGTACCAACTGAAAGCTTGTTAGCTTCGATATCTTCATCTTCTTCGTCTGCATTGAATGCAAATACTACTGCATCTTCAGCGAAGTCGAGTGAACCGTATGAGTTAGCATCTGCATCATATGCCTTATCGGGGTTAGATGATGAAGGTGTTGTTTCAAGAGACTTGATTGAAGCAATCTTGCCCTCTTTGATAGAGAACTTGTAGATTGAATCTACTGCAGCATCATAAGTTGTTACAACGCTGTCTCCTGCTGCAAGTGTTGAACCTGCAACTGCATTAGCTGTATCTTTAGCTGTTGAAGCAACCTTGTCGCCGTCTGCATCGTAGAACTTAGCAGCCTTAGCAAGCTCGTAGATAGCTACTGTGCCATCTGCAAGAGCAACTCTAGCTTCGTATACGCCTGCATCGAAGTTGTCGCCCTGAGCGATTGCAAGAAGGATACCAAATGTTCCAGATGTTACTGCATCTGTTTCGTTCCAAGCGATCTTGCCGTCAACGTTAAGGAAGAATGTTCCTTCTTCGCCAGCGAGGTCAGCAGGTGTGCCGTTTGTAAGCTCGTATTCTTCGCCGTTGATTACAACAACTTCGTCGTCGTAAGATTCAACTGCGCCTGTAAGTGTCTTAGATGATACATAGAGCATGAATACGTTGCTGTTTGTACCAAGTTCAAACCAAGAAACTGTGTCGTTAGCTGCGATGTCCTTAACTTCTGCTGCTTCACCATCTTTGTAAACGATGTAAAGAGCATCTTCATCTGTTGTGTCGATTTCGTCGAGGTCGCCACCGTTGTAGAGTTCGAATGCGAATACGCCTTCGTCTTCTTCAACTTCTTCGATTACGCTTTCATCTTCGTATGCCTTGATGTTGATATACTCGATCTGAGCATCTGTATCGTTGCTTACGAATTCGATAACACCACCGTCAGGAAGTAAGTCAGCAAGATCTAATGTATCTTCAACTGTAGCATCGCTTACTTCGTAGTTAACGTAGATAAGGAGCTGTTCGTCGATATCATCATCAGCATCGCCGTCTTCAAGTTCAAGCTTCTGGATCTTTGTAGAACCAGGATTTGTGTAGTAGATCATAAAGTCATCGCTGTCAGCCTTGTCATAATCTGTAGCAAGCTGAAGAGCGTTGATTTCAACTGATTTGTTAGCACCGCTCTTTTCGTTGATAGCGTATACCATAGCTTCGCCTGATTCAGCATCTTCATAAGCGCCGATGTAAGCGATAACCTTCTTACCAAGGAGACCTGTTGTGTCTACAAGGCTTGCATTTACGTTCTGACCTGTTACGCCTGAAACATCGTCATGACCGTATTCATACTGTCTGATAACGTCGCCATCGTAGTTGTAAAGCTTGTAAGTTGCATCGTCGTCAAGAGAAATCTTCTCAACTGCGTCTTCTTCGTAACCATTTTCAGCGAAGTTTGTGAAAGCATCTTCTACAAGAACACCTTCCCACTTGTTAACTTCGAGGTACTTAGAAAGGATAGTGTGAGCTGTCTTTCCGTATGAGTCTGTACCGTCTGTTGACCAAGACTTCTGATCCATGATACGAACTTCGAGAGAGTTGTAAACAAGAACTGCTACTGTAGCTCTTGAAGCTGCATCGCCAACACGACCGTTAGCATTCTTTGTGATGCCTTCAGCTGAAGCGATTGCAAGGTAACCTGTGGGGTAACCACCCTTACCAGCTGCTGCGATGTCGTAGCCAAGTGCTGCAACGATCATCTTAACTGCCTGCTCGTAAGTAACCTTATCGTTAGGTCCGAACAATCCGTTGCCATAACCGTTGATGATACCCTGAGCGTGAGCTACATTGATGTAACCTGATGCCCAGCTATCAGCTGCAACGTCTGTGAAAGCTGTTGTGCCTTTGCTTGACTGAGCCTGAGCCTCATAACCAAGTGTACGGCAGATAATAGCTGCCATCTGTGCACGTGTGATTGTTTCTTCGGGCTTGAAAGTACCATCTTCGAAACCTTCGATAATCTTAAGGTTTGAGAGGATACCAACAGCCTCGTCAACTACTGTTCCTGCTTCTACATCGCTAAATGCAAAAGTATTGATGATACCCATGCTGAAAACCATAGCGAATGCAAGAACAACTGCGAGTGTCTTCTTGAGATTTTTCATAATCTCTACCTCCTAAAATATATTTTTTGAAAGAGTGCTGATTTTTTTACTTTCGGCGACCTCTTTCAAATTCACCAAAAGCTACAGCAGAGAGGATACTCCTCACTTACTATACCCGAATTATAGCATCCATTTTTTAAATCGTCAATACTACTTTTATAACTGTAATCAAACTGTAATCTTCTGTAACATTTCCTTTACATTACATAAATTTTGGGGTTTTATGTCGAAAAGAGGTGCACTGCGGTATAAAAACCTTTCTTTGGCAAACAATGTTTAGTAAATGCAAACGGCGCGCCGGGGTCGTCGCGCCCTACGGAAAAACACGCGAAACCCGTAGGGGACGGCGTCCTCGACGTCCCGCAAAACAAACAACAAAATGGGAGAGTAGTTATGAAAAGCTTATTTAAAAAAATTATTTTAGTGTTTTTCTCTCTTATTATATTTTTCTCACTCTTTATAGGTGCAAGTGTTATCTATAATTCATTGGCAAACAAAAATAATATTGGCAATTTCGAGAATATATCGCTTAGCATTCCTGCTCCCCGTAACGAAGAAAGCGGAGTACTCGACCGCGCCGATATGCTTGAGAGAGCACTTAAAAGTGTTGTTGGAATTTCAAGTGCAGATGCCTTTTCAACAAACATTATGTATATGGGAAGTGGTGTTATGGCAACAAGCGACGGCTATATTATCACTAATCAGCACGTTGTTGGTGCAAGGCCTCAACGAATAGAGGTAACACTTCACTCAGGAGAAACCCTTGAGGGCAAAACGCTGTGGTCCAGCAGTGCTCTTGACATTGCAATTGTGAAAATAAAAGGCGAAGGCTACACAACAAGCGAGCTTGCCGACGCCAAAGGAGTGCGCGTTGGCGAGGGCGTGATTGCCATAGGCAATCCTTTAAGCATGCAGTTTGAGCGCACAGTTACTGCAGGCATTGTAAGTGCAGTAGGAAGAAGTATAAGCATTGAAAATGATGATGGAACCACCTCTTATATGGAGGATTTGATTCAGACCGATGCCTCCATAAACCCCGGTAACAGCGGAGGCCCCCTTTTAAATGAAAAGGGAGAGGTCATTGGAATAAACACCATAAAAGTTTCCACTGCCGAAGGTATGGGTTTTGCCGTGCCTGTAAATATTTGTGTTCCAATTATAGAAAGACTTAAAAGCGTGGGTGAATTCCACACACCGTATCTTGGTCTTTATGCCTACACACGTACGGCGGCAAAATACTATAATGAAAATGTTTCCTTTGAAAAGGGTTTATATGTTGCAAGGCTTGATTCCTACGGACCCGCATTTTCAGCAGGAATAAGAAGCGGCGATATAATACTTCGCGTTGGCGGTGTTGAGGTTAACACTATGCTTGCTCTCCGCGAAGAATTATATAAAAGGCAAAGCGGAGAAACGGTTGAAATTGAGTTTATGCGCGATGGCACCCTCAGAAAAGTGAGCGTTATGCTTTCCAGCGACGATTGATGTTTAAATGCGGAATCCGTAAAACAGGGCATTCGTGAATGTCCCCTACGGGTTTCGCGTGTTTTTCCGTAGGGCGTGACGACCCTGGTGCGCTGTTCCTATCGTTTTACGGGACGTCGAGGACGCCGTCCCCTACAAGTCAAATTATTTGCAATACAAAAAGAGGAAAACCTAAAGGTTTTCCTCTCAGACCGTCGAAAAAGTCGGTCAACCACAAACAAAATTATAATTTTATAAATTTGTAGGGTTCGGCGTCCTCGACGAACCGTTAACAATATAATTTTTATCAAAAAAATTAAAAGTTAAGAAAGCCCCTGAAAACACAGTTTTCAGGGGCTTTTGCTTGCTTCTGTCCAATACAATCTCTACCGTACAATCGTACGCCGACGAGCTTGTATTGAACAGATTTACCTTCCTTTTTCCCAGTCTGCCAGCGTGCCGATAGGTTTATCG
>JAFVPB010000060.1 GCA_017505525.1 Clostridia bacterium | reverse complement strand
TTGCTCCTTTCCCCCTTAAAGTCTTGCGACTTTCGGGGACCCCGAAAAGCAGACAATGCTTTTTGGGGAGAAGGAAAAATAAAGCATAGTGCTTAAGTTTTGCTTTTAAGCAAAACGAAGCATCGTCTGCTTTGTTTTGACGTCGCTTCGGGTAACCCAAGCAAAGCTTGGCTCAGTTTGTCCGTTCTGAAAAATTTCTACTATCCCCTGAAAAGTGAGGATGTTTAAAAACATTTTGTTTTTAAACATCCTCTTAGTGTGAAAAGAGGTAGTTTTATGAAAAACTTTTATTTAATGCCAAAACTTTTTACTGTACTTAAAAGCTACAGTAAGGAGCAATTTTTTAAAGACGTTATTGCGGGAATAATCGTTGCAATTATTGCACTTCCGCTTTCTATTGCTCTTGCACTTGCATCAGGTGTTGAGCCTTCTTGCGGTGTGTATACTGCTATAGCAGCGGGCTTTGTTGTTTCACTTCTTGGCGGAAGCAGAATACAGATTGCAGGTCCCACTGCTGCATTTGCAACTATTGTTGCGGGAATTGTGGCATCAAACGGAATGGATGGACTATTCCTTGCTACAATTATGGCGGGACTGATTCTTATATTAATGGGTGTATTTAAGCTTGGGAGCCTTATCAAGTTTATTCCGTATACTATTACAACGGGCTTCACATCAGGTATTGCTATCACAATTTTAATCGGTCAGATTAAAGATTTTCTGGGAATAACATATCCTGAAGGCGTTAAGCCTGTGGAAGCGCTTGAAAAACTGCACGCGAATTTTGAGACGATAAACACATTTTCATTATCTTCGCTTATCGTGGGTGCAGTTTGCCTTGCAATTTTAATTGTTTATCCTAAATTTGAAAAGAAGGTTCCTCCGTCACTTATCGCAGTTGTGGTGGGAGTGCTTATGGTTAAGTTTATACCGGGCCTTGATGCCGGTGTTTACACTATAGGAGAGCTTTATACGATACCCGCAGGAATTCCGAAGGTTGATTTTTCCTCGATGGATTTCAGCCTTGCAAAAATTACTGCAGTATTCCCTGATGCATTCACTATAGCTATTCTTGCGGCAATTGAATCACTTCTTTCGTGCGTAGTAGCAGATACTATGGTGAATTCAAAGCATAATCCCAATGCCGAACTTTGTGCTCAGGGTGTGGGAAATATAGCTTCAGTTCTGTTTGGCGGAATACCTGCTACAGGTGCTATTGCAAGAACAGCAGCTAATGCTAATAATGGAGGTCGTACTCCTGTATCGGGAATGGTGCATTCTTTGGTTCTTTTATTAGTGCTTTTATTCTTAATGCCATATGCCGAGCTTATTCCTATGCCTGCAATTGCGGCAATTCTGTTTATGGTTGCTTATAATATGAGTGAGTGGAGAAAGGTTGTTTCTATCGTTAAAACGGCGCCTAAGAGTGATGCCATTGTTATGGGAGTAACACTTGTGCTTACGGTTGTTTTTGACCTTGTGATTGCAATAGAAGTTGGTATGATACTTGCCGCAATGCTCTTTATGAAGAGAATGAGCGACGAAACAAATGTTTCATCGTGGAAATATAATGATGAAAATGAACTTGATGTTCCCGAACATATCCGTGTTTACGAAATCAGCGGACCACTGTTTTTCGGTGCAGCAGATAAAATTCTTGATATTAAATTCAAGGATTATACAAAATGCCTTATCCTCAGAATGAGAAGTGTGCCGGCTCTTGATGCAACGGCAATGAATTCACTTGAAATGATCCGTAAGAAGTGTGAAGAGAAAAATGTAAGTCTTATTCTTTCGCACGTTAATCCTCAGCCTATGAAGGTTATGATTAAAAATGGCTTTTATAAAAAGGTTGGAGAAGAAAGATTCTGCGAGCATATTATTGATGCAATTAATCTTGCAACAGAGTTAAATAAATAATTAAAAGGGACTGTAATTACAGTCCCTTTTAATTTTTTATTCCTTTAAGTATAATTTCTCTTGCTTTTACGGCATCTTCAGTAGAAAGCGGAGGAGTATCTTTTAATTTGTAAGAAATACCGATTTCTTCGTATTTTTTTACTCCCATCGTATGATACGGTAAAACGTCAAGTGCTTTCACATTAGTAAGCGTGCCGATAAATTTGCCAAGGTTATATAAATCATCGTAATTATCTGTAAGATTTGGCACAACAACGTGGCGTACCCAGATGGGGATGCCTTTTTTTTCTGTGTATTTTGCAAATTCAAGAATGTTTTTATTGCTTTGTCCTGTGAGTGAAATATGCTTTTCTTCATCAATATGCTTTATGTCGAGCATTACAAGGTCGGTATATTTCATTAAAAAATCAAGCTTTTCGGTGTTGCATTCATTAAATGTAATTCCCGAGGTATCTATTGCAGTATGAATATTTTCTTCTTTAGCCATTTTTAAAAGCTCTGTAAGAAAATCAATCTGCACAAGCGGTTCTCCGCCTGTAACGGTAATTCCGCCGTTTTTGTAGAATTCTTTGTTTTTGAAATATCCGTCTAAAACCTCTTTTGCCGTCATTTCAAGTGCACCTTGATTATCCCACGTGTCAGGATTGTGGCAATAGGCACATCTTAAAGGGCATCCTTTTAAAAACACAACATAGCGCACTCCCGGTCCGTCGACGGTGCCGAAGCTTTCAATTGAATGGATTAATCCCTTTATCATAAGCTGTTGTGGAATGTTCTTGAAATAACCTCGTCTTGCTGTTCACGTGTTAATTTTACGAAATTAACGGCATAGCCACTTACGCGTACTGTGAGCTGAGGATATTTTTCGGGATGCTTTTGTGCATCTAAAAGTGTGTCGCGCGTAAAAACATTAACATTAAGATGATGGCCACCTTTTTCAACGTAGCCGTCGAGAAGAGTTACAAGATTATCAATCTGATTTTTTGTTGCTGACATAATAAATCCTCCTTTAAATAAATAGTTAATCGTTTATATCGTTTAGAGCTTCAACGGGAGTAATACCGCAGTCTCCGCCGCAACTGTCGAGCTCTATAGCTAAATCTCCCATGAAAACACGGTCGTTTTTGCCGAGTGCGTCTGGGATTATCGAGAATGTGTTTGAAATACCGTCCTGGGCATCCTTAAACGGAAGCTTCGCCACAGAAGCGAGAGAAGCAACTGCGCCGTGAGTATCGCGCTGATGCATCGGATTTGCACCCGGAGCAAAAGCTTCGCCTTTTTTACGTCCGTCAGGCGTTGCACCTGTGTTCTTACCATACACAACATTTGATGTTATAGTAAGAATTGATGTTGTGGGAATACTCTGGCGGTAGGTGTGATTTTTTCTGATATGTTCCATAAAGCGGTGAACTATATCATATGCTATACGATCAACCCTGTCGTCGTCGTTTCCGTATTTAGGGAAATCCCCCTCAACCTCGTAATCTACAGCAACTCCTTTTTCATTTCGGATTGCTTTTACCTTTGCATACTTAATTGCTGAAAGTGAATCGGCAACAACCGATAAACCTGCAATACCTGTTGCAAACCAACGAGTTACTTTCTTATCGTGAAGTGCCATCTGAATTTTTTCATAGCAATATTTATCGTGCATATAGTGAATAATATTAAGTGTGTTTACATATACGCCCGCAAGCCATTTCATCATTTCATCGTAGCGTTCCATAACCTCGTCATAGTCAAGGTATTCCGATGTTACTGCACGGTACTCGGGTGCAACCTGAACTCCTGTGATTTCATCAACACCTCCGTTGATTGCATAAAGAAGACATTTAGCAAGGTTTGCGCGTGCACCGAAAAATTGCATTTCTTTCCCGAGCTTCATCGAAGAAACACAGCATGCAATAGCATAGTCGTCGCCGTGTATCGGGCGCATTGTATCATCGTTTTCATACTGAACAGATGAAGTTTCAATTGAAATCTTTGCACAATATCTTTTAAAGTTCATCGGAAGCTTTGTCGACCACAGAACTGTGAGGTTAGGCTCGGGCGCGGGACCGAGGTTTGTGAGCGTGTGAAGATAACGGAACGACATTTTCGTTACCATATGATGCCCGTCAACCGTTATACCGCCGATTGATTCTGTAACCCACTGAGGGTCGCCCGAGAAAAGAGCGTTGTATTCGGGAGTACGTGCAAATTTTATAAGACGGAGCTTCATAACAAAATGGTCTATAAGCTCCTGTATTTCGCTTTCTGTGAACACTCCGTTTTTAATGTCGCGCTGAGAATATATATCGAGGAATGTTGATGTTCTTCCAAGGCTCATTGCGGCACCATTTTGCTCTTTAACTGCTGCAAGATAACCAAAATAAAGCCACTGAATTGCTTCCTGTGTGTTTTTTGCAGGCATAGAAATATCGTAACCATAGCTAAGCGCCATTTTCTTTAAATCTTCAAGTGCGCGAATCTGTTCTGAAAGTTCTTCGCGGTCGCGGATTATTTCAGAATACATTGCACTGCGTGTGGTTTCTTTTTGCTCCATTTTATCCTGAATAAGCATATCCACACCATAAAGTGCAACACGCCTGTAATCGCCGATTATTCTTCCTCTGCCGTAGGCATCGGGAAGACCTGTGATGATATGGCTTGAACGGCAGGCGCGCATTTCGGGAGTGTAGGCATCGAAAACACCTGCGTTGTGCGTTTTTCTGTGGATTGTAAAAAATTCTTTAACTTCAGGATCGATAGTATATCCATTATCACTGCACGCTTTTTCTGCCATACGTATTCCGCCATAGGGCATAAGTGCGCGTTTTAATGGCTTGTCAGTTTGAAAACCAACTATTTTTTCTTTATCTTTATCAAGGTAACCCGGTCCATGCGATGTGATTGTGGATATCACTTTTGTATCCATATCAAGCACGCCGCCCTTTTCGCGTTCTTCTTTAGTAAGCTCAAGCACTTTATCCCAAAGCTCCAATGTGCTTTTTGTTGGGGCAGATAAAAAACTTTCATCTCCGTCGTAAGGGGTATAGTTATGCTTTATGAAACTTCGAACATTAATTTCACGTACCCAAGTTCCTTCTTCAAATCCATTCCATGCTTCTATTTCTTTGCGCATTTAAAATACCCCATTTCGTAAAAAATTGCTATTATATACAAAGTATAACACAAAATAATTCATTTTACAATAGCAAATTACAAAAAAACACAATATAATGTGGTGATGCTCTTAGTTGAGTTGTACAAACCACTAGATAAAAGGAAATGATTGATTGACAATAATAACTGACAGTGATATAATAATTTCGCATTTAGAAATAGCTAAAAACTTCACAAAAAGAGGATAATATTATGGATTTTGAAAAACTTATAACAGAGAGATATTCTGTGAGAAAATTTAAAAACGAGCATATATCAAAGGAATGCATAGATGCGATTGTTAGTTCAGCACACAAAGCACCTACGGGTTGCAATTATCAGCCGCAGAGAATTCTTGTTTTAAACACAGATGAATCAATCGAAAAACTAAAAAATTGTACAAGAAGCCATTTCGAGGCTCCAACGGCTATGCTTGTGTGTTATAACGAAGATGAAAGCTGGAAAAGACCGTATGATGGTGCTCTCAGCGCACCTGTTGATGGTGCAATTGTTGCAACTCATATGATGCTTGCAGCGCATAATATTGGAGTCGGATGCTGCTGGGTTATGCATTTTAATCCCGAGAAAATGAAAGAGGCTTTTAATATGCCAGATAATATTAAACCTCTGGCGCTTCTTGTGATGGGATACCCCGATGAAGGGGCAACACCTCACGAATTTCATTATAAAACAAGGCCCGTGGAAGATGTGGTGTTTTACGATAGCTTTTAATAGAAAGTCAGGTAAATAAAATGGATATGATGAATGTTATTAATCAGGTTGGTATGCTCAGTATAACAATGCTGATAGGGTTTCTGATTGTTAAAACAGGATATATTGATGGGCAGTATAAAAATGCTATTTCCAAGCTTATAGTAAATCTTATACTTCCGTGCCTTATAATATCTTCAATATCGGAAAAGGAATTAAAGCTTGATTTGCTTAAAGACCTTATCACGGTATTCTTTATGGCGGTCTTCTGCATAGCAACAATGTATGCTTTTGGTGCTTTGGTTGCAAAAATTCTTAAAATTCCCGATTATACGGCAAGAGTTCACAAAATAATGTCGTCGTGCGGAAACGTAATATTTATAGGATACCCTATTCTTATTGCGATGTATGGGGAAATGGGATTTTTCTATGCAATAATCTACTGGCTTCTTAACGACCTGTTTTTATGGACAATAGGGATTCTTATTCTTTCAAAAAAGAACGATGGAGAACCCTTTGTGAAAAAGCTCCTTAATCCAAACACCATTTCGTTTGCAATAGCAATCATTATGTTTGTTTTTGGATTAAAGCTTCCGCCTGTAATACACTCTGCGGTAAGTGGTATAGGTGCTCTTACCACAAGCCTTTCGATGCTTTTTATAGGAATGGCGCTGGCAGATGTTGATGTGAAAAATATTATAAAAAAATGGTGGGTTGTAGTAATTGCACCGATAAAGCTTGTTATACTTCCGATAGTTTTTCTTCTGATATTTAAATATATTGGTATTCGCAGTATATTAGTCGGTGTTGTTTGCCTGGAGGCAGCAATGCCTGTTCAAACGGTAACGGCAATTATAGCAAAGGAACACGAAGCTGATTTTGAATATGCCGCCGTTGGGCTTTTTGTTACAACGATTTTAAGCATATTTACACTGCCGTTTATCTGCTATCTTATAAAATTGTGGGTTTGATGAGGTGAAAAAATGAAAGTAGTTGCAGCGATAGATTCATTTAAAGGAAGCCTTTCTTCTATAGAGGCAGGAAATGCTGCAAAGGAAGGCGTTCTGCGTGTATTCCCTCAGGCAGAAGTTATAGTTTCGCCTCTTGCTGATGGCGGAGAAGGAACTGTTGAAGCGCTTTGCTATGCATTAAACGGAGAAAAGGTTATAAAAACTGTTACAGGACCAAGCGGAAAAAATGTTTCGGCAAGCTATGGCATAATCGGAGAAACTGCAGTGATAGAAATGGCAGAAGCTTCGGGCATAACACTTGTTTCGGGTGAAGAAAAAAATCCGATGCATACAACCACTTTTGGGTTTGGAGAATTGATAAAAGATGCCATCTCGAAAGGGTGCCGCGATTTTATAATTGGAATAGGCGGCAGTGCCACTAATGATGGCGGAATTGGTATGCTTGCGGCTCTCGGCTTTGAATTTCTTGATAAAAACGGAAAGGCTGTTTCATATGGCGCAAAGGGAGTGGGCGAGATTGAATACATAAAAAATGAAAAGGTGCTTACAGAACTCCCTGAATGTACATTTACGGTAGCTTGCGATGTTACAAACCCTCTTTGCGGGGAGAATGGCTGCAGTGCGGTATATGGCCCTCAAAAAGGAGCAAAAAAAGAAGACATAGCGGTTATGGATGAGTATCTTCGCAGATATGCTTTTCTTACAAAAAAGCTTTATCCCGATGCCGATGAAAACAAACAGGGGGCAGGGGCTGCAGGCGGACTTGGTTTTGCAATTTCTTCCTATCTTGGAGGAGAGCTGAAATCGGGAATAGATATAGTTTTAAAGGCAATAAATCTTGAAGAAAAAATAAAAGATGCCGACCTTGTTTTTACAGGTGAGGGAAGAATGGATTTCCAAACTGCTATGGGAAAGGCACCCGGCGGTGTGGCAAAGCTTGCAAAGAAATATAATAAAAGCGTAATTGCCTTTGCAGGAGCAGTTAAAGAGGATGCCCGGGAGTGCAATGAAAGGGGAATAGATGCGTTTTTCCCTGTTTTAAGAGAGGTATGCACACTCGACGAAGCGATGAATAAAGAAAATGCTTATAAAAATATGGCAGATACTGTGGAACAGGTAATGAGGGCAGTTAAAATAAAACTGTAATTAAAAAGGAGCATTTGCTCCTTTTTTTAAATAAAATGTAAATTAACATCAGTTTGATTGACGAAAAATATAATAAGTGGTAAAATTATATAATACGATAATTTGCTTTAAAAAGGTGATACAATGATTAAAAAAATACTAAAATCTGTGCGTGAATATAAAGCACTAAGTATACTTACTCTCGCATTAATGATGGGAGAAGCTGTGCTGGAATGTATTATTCCGTTTATAACGGCTGATTTGATGAATAAGATTAAAGATGGAATAGATACTGCCTCGCTTCTTTCAAGAGGTGGGCTTTTGGTTTTGATGGCACTTCTTTCGCTTTCTTTTGGTGGTGGAGCGGGCTACACCAGTGCAAAAGCGGCTTCAGGCTTTGCAAAGAATTTAAGAAACGATTTGTTTTCAAAAATACAAAGCTTCTCATTTGAAAATGTTGATAAGTTTTCAGCTTCCTCTTTAGTTACAAGGCTTACAACAGACGTGGTAAACGTGCAGATGTCGTTTTTAATGTGCATCAGAACGGCAATAAGGGCACCGTTTATGTTCCTTTTTTCTATGATAATGGCATATGTGATGGGAGGAGCACTTGCGTCAATTTTTGTTGTAACCGTTCCGCTCATTACCATAGGATTATTTCTTGTTCACAAAAAAGCTATGCCTGCGTTTAAAAGAGTATTTAAGAAATACGATAAGCTTAATGAGGCAATTGAAGAAAATGTGCGTGGAATGCGCGTTGTAAAAGGCTTTTCAAGAGAAGATTACGAAAAGAAAAAGTTTAATCGTGCGGCAGAAGATATTTGTGCCGATTTCACAAAGGCGGAAAGAATTGTTGCATTTAACCAACCCATTATGCAAATATGTATATATCTGATAATGGTATTTGCACTCTCATTTGGTTCGTATATGGTAATATCAAGCAGAGGAATGGCTTTGGATGTTGGTCATATCAGCGCAATACTTACATATGGAATGCAGATATTAATGTCGCTTATGATGCTTTCTATGATTTTTGTAATGATTTCAATATCGCTTGAATCAATGAAAAGAATAGGCGAAGTTTTAGAAGAAAAACCGTCTATTGTAAACTGTGAAAACCCTGTAAAAGTGATTGAAGATGCTACTATTGAATTTAAAAATGTAAGCTTTAAATATGGCGCAGAATCGGAAAAGTTTGCACTAGAGGGCGTTAATATAAAGATAGAACAGGGAATGACTGTGGGAGTTATAGGAGGAACAGGCTCGAGTAAATCCACCTTTGTTCAGCTTATTCCAAGGCTTTACGATGTAACAGAGGGCGAGGTTTTAATTGGCGGAATAAACGTTAAGGATTACGACCTTGAAGTGCTTCGCGACAGTGCATCGATGGTACTTCAGAAAAATCAGCTGTTCTCGGGAACGATAAAGGAAAATCTTCTGTGGGGTAATAAAAATGCCTCCATTAAAGAAATAAAAGAGGCATGCGTATTCAGCCAGGCTGATGAATTTATTTCGTCTTTCCCCGATGGATACAACACGTATATAGAACAGGGCGGAACAAACGTTTCAGGCGGACAAAAGCAAAGGCTTTGTATTGCAAGAGCACTTCTTAAAAAGCCTAAGATTTTAATTCTTGATGATTCAACAAGTGCAGTTGATACAAAAACAGATGCTTTAATAAGACAGGCGTTCAAGGAATATATTCCCGAAACAACCAAGATTATTATTGCACAAAGAATAGCATCGGTTAAAGATGCAGATATGATTATAGTGCTTGATAATGGAAAGGTTTCATCCTACGGAAACCACGAAGAGCTTCTTGAAAAGAGTATTATATACAAGGAAATTTATGAAGAGCAGATTGGAGGAAATGAAAATGAATAAAAAAGATAACAAAAATTTTCCTCCTATGATGAAACCAAAAATGAATTTTTCTTCTTTAAAAAGAGTGTTTGTATCACTTTTTAAAGAGTATCCCGCAATGCTTGGGATTATAATTGTTTGTATTTTAATCTCCTCTGTTACTGCTGCAATTCCAGCAGTGTTTCAGCAGAAGGTGCTTTCCGATATAGGGGTGTTTGTAAAATCAGGCGATTGGAGTGCGGCATCAAAGGTTATATTGCCGAAGGTTTTAATATTGGTGATATTATATATAATTTCGCTTGCATCAATTACCGTCTACACACAGATGATGGCTGTTGTAACGCAAGGGTATCTTAATAAAATGAGATGCTCTATGTTTGAAAAAATGCAGAATCTTCCTATCCGCTACTTTGATTCAAACAAGCACGGCGATATAATGAGCCGTTATACAAACGATATAGATACGCTCCGCCAGTTAATAAGTCAGGCACTTCCAACTATTTTAAGAACAGGCGTTATAATTATATCGGTGCTCGGAATAATGCTTTATTATAGCTTCTGGCTTACTCTTCTTGTTGTAGCGGGAGTTTTTGCGATGATGAAGATAAGCAAAACAGTTGGAAAAGGCTCGGCAAAATATTTCAGGCGTCAGCAGGCTTCTATTGGTAAAACAGAAGCATATATACAGGAAATGATGACAGGACAAAAGGTTGTTAAGGTTTTTAACCGCGAAGATGATTGTGAAAAAGAATTTAAAAACATTAATAATCAGCTTTTTGAAGATAGCTTCAGGGCACATGCCTATGCCAATATCTTAGGTCCTATAATCCAGAACGTGGGCAATATATTATATGTTTTAATTGCAACGGTTGGCGGAATTCTGCTTATTTTCAATGTTCCCAATCTGGGGATATCAACTCTTATAAGCGGTGGATTAGGCGTGCTTACAATTGATGTTGTTATTCCGTTCCTTAATATGACAAAACAGTTTTCAGGAAACGTAAACCAGGTATCTCAGCAGATAAACTCTATTGCTATGGCACTTGCCGGAGCCGATAGAATTTATTCCCTTGTTGATTCTGAAAACGAAACCGACGATGGTTATGTAACACTTGTGAACGCAAAGGTTAGCGCTGATGGCACCATTACAGAAACTGATAAGAAAACAGGTGTGTGGGCATGGAAACATCCGCATAAAGCAGATGGCTCTGTAACATATACTCTGCTCAGGGGCGATGTGCAGATGGAAAATGTTGATTTTTCCTACACTCCCGAAAAGCAGGTGCTAAAAAATGTTAGCGTGTATGCAAAGCCCGGTCAAAAGGTGGCTTTCGTTGGTGCAACGGGTGCTGGTAAAACAACTATAACTAACCTTTTCAACAGGTTTTACGATATTGAAGACGGAAAAATCCGCTACGATGGTATAAACATAAACAAAATAAAAAAGAGCGACCTCAGGCGTTCTTTGGGGCTTGTTCTTCAGGATACCAACCTCTTTACGGGAACAGTAAGGGAAAACATCTCTTACGGTAAGCTTGACGCAACCGATGAAGAAGTAAAAATGGCGGCAAAGCTTGCGGGTGCTGATGATTTTATTTCGCGTCTTCCAAAAGGCTACGATACGATGATTACCAATAACGGAGAAAACCTTAGTCAGGGTCAGCGTCAGCTTATTGCCATTGCAAGGGCAGCGGTTTCAGACCCGCCTGTAATGATTCTCGACGAGGCAACTTCTTCCATCGATACACGAACAGAGAGAATTGTTCAGAGCGGTATGGATAAATTAATGGAGGGAAGAACTGTTTTTGTTATAGCACACAGGCTCTCAACCGTTAAAAATTCTGATGTTATTATGGTTCTTAACAAGGGCGAAATCATTGAAAGAGGAAGCCACGACGAGCTTATAAATGAAAAAGGCACGTATTATCAGTTGTATACAGGAGCCTTTGAATTAGAGTGATACAATAGAATGTAAATAGGTGTGTAAATAGGTGTAAATAGGGACGTGCCTGTTTTTACACGTTTGCCAATTGGGGACGTACATTTTTTGGTATCATTTTATTAACAACTGAATAAAAAGCGGAAGGGGTAGTTCTGCTGCGTGAGTTCTCTGTAGAAAGAGAAAAAACCACGCTATATGAGCAGTACTCTAAAGGACAGTACTTTTAAAAGGCTGAACGAAAATCTCGTTCAGCCTTTTATTGTATAACGAAAACCACGCGATAGTCGCGTGGTTCAAAAAAGGTTAACCGATGAGCAGATAACGAAGTACAAGATATTCCAAAAAGCAAATTATTATTGTAATATTGCAGTATAGCACAAATAATTTGTTGGAA
>JAFVPB010000004.1 GCA_017505525.1 Clostridia bacterium | reverse complement strand
TTGATAGAAAAATATGAAAACCCAATTGAGCACACCTGCGATATGAGGCTCGGTCAGGAGTTTATTTCCGTTGGTGGAGAAAAGCCTGAAAATATGTGTGATTCTGCTTGGGAAAGTATGGAATACTTTGTGAAAGAGCTTTCAAATGGTGGCGGAAATTTCTATGATGGCTGGATGAAAAACAAAAAATCGGCTATGATTTCCTGCAATGACGGATTCAGACCTGTCAGTTTTTACATAGAAGTTATATAGGAGGTTGTCTATGAACAATAGGCACAATTCTTGCGGAAGAAAAAATCATAATTAATTTTTGTAAAAGGAAAACATGAATTTATTATGATTCTATTGTTTTGGAAAGAGAGATTATTATGACAACAAAACTATTTATACAGGCAATAACTAAAATATTTTTCGGAATGGCTTTAATTGGGCTCATGATATTTGTGCCTGCCGGTACGCTTTCTTTCTTCAATGGTTGGCTATTTATGGGAATTTTGTTTGTTCCAATGTTTTTCGCAGGAATTGTAATGATGTTTAAAAATCCTGAATTACTAAAAAAGCGACTTAATGCAAAAGAAAAACAGTCAAAGCAGAAATTGATTATAGTTTTGAGCGGAATTATGTTTTTGGCAGGGTTTATTGTTGCCGGACTAGGAGTTCGATTTCAGTGGTATTCCTTGCCAAAAGGAGTAGTGTTTGGCGCAGTAGCCGTGTTTTTGCTTGCATATCTCTTATATGCAGAGGTAATCAGAGAAAATGCATATCTCAGTCGCATTATTGAAGTACAAGAGGGGCAAAAAGTGATTGATACAGGATTATACAGCATTGTAAGACATCCAATGTATAGTGCAACACTCTTTTTGTTTTTGTCTATACCGCTTGTATTGGGTTCAATATATTCATTTTTGATTTTTCTTGCATATCCCTTTATCATTGTTATGAGAATTAAGAGTGAAGAAGAGTTTCTTGAAAAGGAACTGGATGGCTATCGTGAGTATAAGCAAAAAGTCAAATATCGTTTGATTCCTTTTGTTTGGTAGTATTAAAACAAATTCCAATTTGTTCAACTGAAAGCAACAACGAGTTGCTTGTTTACTTTGTATTCTCACAGTATAATAATAGTGAGGTGATAATTTTATGGAAACAAAAGATATTATAGTGGAGCTAAGAACTAAAAAGGGACTTTCGCAGGAGGCTCTTGCCGAAAAGGTATTCGTAACGAGACAGGCAGTTTCACGATGGGAAAACGGAGAAACGGTGCCAAACACCGAAACACTTAAATTGCTCTCGAAACTATTTGATGTATCTATCAATACCCTTCTCGGCTCACCAAGACAACTTATTTGTCAATGTTGCGGTATGCCTTTAGAAGATTCTAATATCAGCAAGGAAACAGATGGGTTCTTCAATGAAGAATACTGCAAATGGTGCTATGCAGACGGAGAATATATGTATCATGATATGGATGATTTGATTGAGACCTGCGTAAAGCATATGGCAAGTGAAGATCATTCAGAGGAAGAAGTTCGTTTGTATTTGAAAGAAACTCTGCCAAAACTTGATTATTGGAAGAGGTACAAAGAACTCGGCAGTGATGGAGCTTTTGAAGAATTCAAAAAGCTTTTGATTGCAGAAATCAATGAACTAAACATTGAAGGGATGCCAAAGCTTGAAAAGCTTAATGCACTTGTTGGCGGATATATCAATCTTGAATATAGACTTCCAAACGGAAATCATGTTAAATTTTTAGATGATAATGCGACTTACTTGGGAAACCAACTGGAATGTGAATTTGGCGGAAACAGGTGCTTTGGCATTGTATGTAATATGGATTTTATTCTTATCTGTACTTATGAGGAAAATGGCGAAAATCCTGAGCTTGTGATTTATAAGAAAAGATAAATAAGAATTTTTCGAACATCAATCCATATTTTTTCAAAAGGGTATTGACTCTCACGCTCCGTCATAGTGTATGCTCTTGTTGTGAGGTGATAAAATTGAAAATGAAGATTAAAGAATTTGCCGATTTTACGGGTGTAAGTGTGCGCACACTGCATTATTACGATGAAATAGGATTGTTGATGCCAGCCTTTGTTGACAAAACTACAGGCTATCGCTTTTACGACGAAAAATCTTTTCTTCGTATGCAAGAGATTCTCTTTTACCGTGAACTTGACTTTGCCTTAAAGCACATTGAAGAGATTTTGTCATCCCCAAATTATGACAAAAGCAAGGCACTGAACGAGCAAAAACAACTTCTCACACTCAAAAAAGAGCGGTTAGAGCGGTTAATTTCTGCTATTGACGGTGCCGTGAAAGGAGAAAATGTTATGACAGCATTCGATAACAGCGAATTTGAAAAATATAAGGCTGAAGCCAGAGAAAAATGGGGCAAAACGGATGCATACAAGGAACATGCAGAACGGACTAAGAACTACTCCAAGCAGAAGTGGAATGACCTTGCCGAGGGAATGGACCATATTATGGCAGAGTTTGCACTCTGCATGAGAAAGGACGAAAGTCCTGATTCCACTGAAGCACAAAACCTTGTAAAAATGCTGCAGAACCATATCACCGAGAATTACTATCTTTGTACAAACGAAATACTGGCAAGTCTCGGTCAGATGTATGTAGTGGACGAGCGCTTTACGAACAACATTGATAAGCACGCTGACGGGACAGCGACATTTATCTGCGAAGCAATTGAAGTCTATTGCGGAAAATAAATCAAAATAAAAAACATCTAAAAGTGAGATTGTTATGGAATTTAATGAAAAATTACAAGAGTTAAGAAAAAATAAAGGGCTTACACAAGAAGAACTTGCAGAAGCTCTCTATGTGTCCCGAACAGCAATTTCTAAATGGGAATCAGGCAGAGGATATCCAAGCATAGATTCTCTTAAAGAAATAGCAAAGTATTTTTCGGTAACAATAGATGAACTGCTTTCAAGCAACGAAGTCCTGAGTATTGCGGAGGAAGATAACAAGCAAAGAGAAAAGCATTTTCGTAGCCTTGTCTTTGGTCTATTAGACATAAGTGTTTTGATGTTCTTCTTCCTGCCATTCTTCGGACAAAAAGCAAATGGTGTCATTCAGGAAGTTTCGCTTTTATCCTTAAACGGAATTGCGAGTTATTTACAGATTACATACTATGCTATTGTAATCTGTATCGCAGTATATGGCATTTTGACACTTGCTTTTCAAAACTTCCAAAAAGCATTTTGGGTAAACAACAGAGATAAAATATCGCTTATATTAAATGCGGTAGCAGTGTTTTTGTTTATTATAAGTTCTCAGGTCTATGCAGGAGCCTTCTTGTTTATATTCCTTGTAATAAAGGCATTAATGCTTATAAAATGGCGATGACACGGAAAGTATCGCCAATGTGACGGTGTGATTCTTGAGGTTTTTAATGCCTTCCTGTAAAGTGTATTCAGACGGAAGTCAAATACACAAAAGGAAGGTTTAAAAAATGAAAAGAAAAAGTTTTTACAGTGGGTTGGGGTTACTTGTATTATTCATTATATGGACAGTAGCTCTTCAGTTTGTTGATGTTGGAGAAATCGGACCGCAAGGTTCAAGCGTTGGCTTTGCATCACTTAACAAAATTATACACAATATTACAGGAGTGCATATGTCACTCTATACCATTACAGATTGGCTCGGTCTTGTTCCGATATGTTTTATAATGGGGTTTGGCATACTCGGACTTTGTGAGTGGATCAAAAGAAAAAATCTTTTTAAGGTTGATTTCAGCATCCTCACGCTTGGAGGATTCTATATTATTGTGATGGCGGCGTACATCTTTTTTGAAATGTTCGTTGTAAATTACAGACCGATACTTATAAATGGAATTTTAGAAGCATCTTATCCGTCATCAACCACTATGCTCGTAATGTGTGTTATGCCAACTGCCATAATGCAGTTTAATGCACGCATCAAAAATAGTGGATTTAAGAAATGCGTGAATATTCTAATTACCACATTTATTGCTTTTATGGTAATAGCGAGACTCCTTTCGGGTGTACATTGGTTTTCCGATATTATCGGCGGTGCACTGCTCAGCGGTGGACTTGTTATGATTTATTATCCGTGCGTGATATGTATCAAAGGACGCAGAAACTTTGGTTCGATCCCGACAGAATTAAAAAAGATTCTGCCGAAGAAAATTCAGATACCGAATCAAATTCTGAAACTGAATTTGATGATAAAACTGCGGAAGTTGATGAAGATAATACCACTGTGAATTTCGAAACAGATGCCGAAGCTGATAAAGAATTCATTCCGTTTAAGATGAAGATACAGATGTGATATGTGCCATATAATCCGTCATAGCTGTCATACTGTCATAGAACTGTTTCGAGAAAGGAGTTGATGACTGTATCCGAATTGTAACAATCTTTTTAGAGGGGGTGAAAATCAAGTTTTTTTAAGTGGCTATACATTTCGGCTGAACGTTCTTCTCTCCGAAGGAGAGGCTAGCAGAGCGCTTGGCTATACGCTGTCGCTAAAGCGACGCTGCCTCGCGCAATCGCACCGCTGAAGCGGCGCGAAATCGGGCGGAAGCCCGGACCCACTTTTCGTCACAACTCGCTCTATGAGTTCGATGTACCGCAAGCGGTACATACTCACCTGACGAGCGGTTGTTCCTCTCCACAAAAAGCCGTTGGCTTTCCGGGGAACCCGAAATTAACATAGCCGAAATTGATAGAATGATTACATATAGAATTAACAGAAAGAGGTGAAATGAAATGCGTAGAAAACCGCTATCAATTGCTTTCCGAGTCACCGAAGAACAGCATAAAATGATTAACGAGAAAGCAAAGAATTCAAATCTTTCAATGACCGATTTCATAGTCAAATGTTGTTTTGACAAAGAGATAATCATCGTGAATGATGTGCGGGAACTTATGAAAGAATTGCATGCAGTAGGAAGAAACTTAAATCAGCTTACAACAAGGGCAAATATGAAGCAACTGGAGGTCGTAGATTTGAAACCAACCTATCTGGAATTGGTCGAAATCTATACTGTCCTTGCCGAATTACTTAAGAGGGTAAAAGGTTAATGGCAACCGTATGCACACCCCAAATTAAACGGCCTCAGTCTGCAAAATCCATGAGATTTTGTTTGGAGTACGTGAAAGATCGTAAGAAGACTGAAATGGCAAACGGTAAGGTTTTAGTATCGGGCGTAAGATGTCAGCCTGAACTTGCATATCAGCAGTTTATGTTGACAAAAGCTTTGGCAGGAAAGAACGAAGGTAGAATGTATTATCATTATGTTCAAAGCTTCAAGCCTGACGAAAATTTAAGCCCTGAGCAAGCCCATAAAATTGCTCTTGAGCTGGCTGATTATTTTCAAGGTTTTGAAGTGGTCGTATCAACTCATATGGATAGAGCTCACATACACTCTCACCTGATTATTAACAGTGTGAATCCTGATACAGGTAAGAAGCTCCATCTTGATGATAAATCAATTTTCAGAATCAGAGATTACTCGGACGGACTATGTTTAAAGCATGGACTGTCGGTTCTGAAAAAAAGCCAACCATATAACAAAGTCAAGTATATGTCTCGCGGAGAATACCGCGCAGGTCTTCGTGGCGGGACAATAAAAGATGACTTGATGCGAACCATCAACGAAGCAATGAGAAATTGCAATTCTAAGGATGAGTTCAAGAAATTCATGGAGGAAAGAGATTACGAAGTCAAGTGGACTGACGAACGAACAAATATAACATATACTTGTCCTGACGGAAAAAAATACCGTGATGACAACCTTCATGATGAACGGTTTTTGAAAGAAAATATGCAACTCGAATTTGACTACCGACAGACAAATGTCAAGGAGAAAGATACGGGTTGGGAATTTACACATAGACAAGAAGAGCGTACCATTAATAATATAAGCGAGGCAGGTCCAATACTTTTAAATCTCGCAAAAAGCGTTTCCAAAATGACCGAAGACAATAAAGATGATGAAGACCTACAAGGTTTTATGACTCTGACGGCTGTCGGTGTCGTAGTCGCAATCGAACTTGCAAAACGCCTTATGGAAATTCCTGAGGCTGAACTGAACTATGATAAGATACAAGCCACTGTCGAGGAACATAAGATGATGCAAGACGAGATGGATGCTGAAATCGAAGACGAAATCGATGACGGAATGGACGGCAAAGTCGAAGAAGAAAACGATGAAAACGTCGTTGAGGAAAGCGATGAAGAAGTCGCCGAGGAAAACGATAAAGACGTCGAGGAAGAAGTCGATGAAGAATTCGATGAAGATGAGTATGAAGACCAAGGTTTCGAAGGAATGTCAATGTGGTAATGGAGGTGAATTTTAATTGACATTCAAGGATATGCAGATGATGTTTCCTGAATATCCTGATGCACTTGATGCGAAGCAAGTGTGCGAGATGCTCGGCACATCTACAAAGACTCTTTACAAAATGATAGACGAAGGTCATATCACACCTGTAAAGGTTGGCAGAAAGTATGTGTTTGCCAAGGTAAAAATTGTTGAATTTTTATTAGGCAAATAGCTGGATATATTAAAAGAACTGTGGTATAGTGTGTTGCTGACAAGCGGTACACTATACCACGAAAGGAGAGATAATATGATAAAAGTAACAGGTAGTATACAAACAAAAAACGGTATGCTGTATGCACTCTTAAACTACAAGGACGAAAACGGCAAACGAAAAGTCAAGTGGATATCAACGGGACTTGCTGAAAAGGACAACAAGCGAAAGGCACAAAGAATGCTTCCCGAAATCATACTGAAGTTTGAGGAAGAGCTTGAAGCACAAAACGAAAAGGGTTCGGACAAGCAGGACTTCATACAGTTTTTGTATGACTACTTAAAAATCGCAAGGCATAACGTAACGCAAACCACCTATATGCATTACAAAAGGATGGTTGACGGAAGAATCAAAGCATTTTTCGAACCGCTGAAATTAAAGATTGACGAAGTGACTGCAACCCATATAAACAAATTATGTGAAAGCATACTGTTAGACGGATGCAAGACAAATACTGCAATAAGATACAGAGGACTCATTATGGTAGCCTTTGAGTATGCTTTCAAAAATGATATGGTAACTGCAAACCCATGTGCGAAATCCCAAAGACCAAAGAAGAATGCCTATTATGCAGGATTTTACTCAAAGGAAAGATAATAATATATTGGCTGAAACACTTAGTTTTGCAAGCGACTTTCTTAGCAAAGAATGGTTTAAGGAAATGGCCAATAATTATCCTGGATTTGACGAGAAAGCAAATGAACTTATATCAGCTTTTAATGAAAAATTCAATCCTGATATTTTAGAAAAATTATCTGGTATTGATTTGTTAAATAATGTATTTCTAAATCCAGATAATCCTGACAACTTATGCAGAGCGTTAGAATTCAATCCTGAACTAACAGAATTTTTCGGAAGCATAAAAGGTGGAAATTCTTATAAATACGGATTGTTTTATTCATCAAATGGCTCGTGGATGACGGGCTCTCACCAAAAACCGCGTGAGTTGACGCAAGATGAAGCTGTTACCATAGGCACAGAAATACGCGACAGACTTGTTGCAGGTGCAAGAGTAATCTCAAGTTATGGATCTGTCAATGAGATAGATGATTATAAGAAACTTTACAAACTTCTTGAGGAAGCCACTAGCGGTGACATAAATAAGGTTTGGTTTATGAAGTATTACCAGATGCTTTATCCTGAACTGTTTGCTCCAAACTATAGTGACTATGCTCAAAGAATCGTTTTGGGTTCGCTGGGCATAGAGAAAGAAAAATATCCACTTGTACGAATGGGACAAATTAGATTTTTTGCTAATGAATGTGAACTTTCAAATGTTCTGTTAAGTAAGATTTTCTGGGATAATTACGAAGAACCTGTTATGGAAGAAGAAAACACTAGTAATGATTCTTCAATCACTTTTAATACAGGTTGCTATGCTAAAGAACCTAGGTCTAGAGGATATTCAAATAAGACTTTTGCCAGCTAAGATGATATATAAACACTATTTAGACAACACAAAAATTGATTTATCTTCATTGAAACTATAATTTAGGAGATAAGGTATAAATGAAAGTATGTAGCTTGTTTTCTGGTATTGGTGGTATAGATCTTGGCTTCCAACAGGCTGGGTTTGAGATTGTATGGGCCAATGAATTTGATAAAGATGCGGCTAAAACCTATAGAAAAAACTTTGGGGATAAACATTTGGTTGAAGGCGATATAAAAGGTATATCAGCAAGCGATATCCCTGACTTCGATGTTCTTGTTGCAGGATTTCCTTGCCAATCATTTTCTGTTATGGGAAAACAAAAGGGATTTAACGACCCTAGAGGCAATCTTTTTTTTGAGATAGTAAGAGTAGTTGAAGAGAAAAAACCAAGTGTTATCTTTATAGAAAATGTTTCAAACCTTCTGGAACATGATGAAGGAAAATCGTTTCTAACTGTATACAATGCACTAGTTCCATACGGCTATAGTTTTAAATATATAACTATGGAC
Source organism: Clostridia bacterium (assembly GCA_017505525.1). Lineage (GTDB taxonomy): Bacteria > Bacillota > Clostridia > UMGS1883 > UMGS1883 > UMGS1883. The sequence goes on along the minus strand of JAFVPB010000004.1, from coordinate 13,862 downwards.
CCTACGGAATATGCTAATATACCGCAAATTCGAACAAGAATATTTATTGTGGCATTTCTCGATTATAAAATGTGTGATGCCTTTTCGTTTCCGGAAAAGATTCCACTTACAACAAAATTAAACGATATTTTAATTCGTGATATAAAACATGACGATTGCTACTACTATAATGAATCAAGCGCTTATTACAACGACCTGAAAAGAATTGTAAGAGATAAGCGTGCACTATATAAAATATGGGATTCGGGAGTATCGAAAAAAGCCCACTACATATGCCCGACATTAACCGCAAATATGGGAACCTATCCGGACAGAGTACCGGTTATTTTAGATGATTATGGCATTAGAAAAATAACACCATATGAATGCCTCGCATTGCAAGGATTTCCAAAAGAGTTTCGATTTCCTAATATCCCTCTCAATAGTGCATATAAACAGTGCGGCAACAGTGTTGTTGTGCCGGTTATAAGAAGAATAGCAGAAGAAATCAGAAAGGTTTTACAATAGACATTACTTATTCAAAGTAAGATTTGGAGTTATACATATGTGTATAGAAAAAGATATCTTAATTAATGAAATTAAAATGTATTTGACTCATATTACAACGGCACATGATTACTTTATAGCATATAAAACACTGGTTGATGCAATAAATAGCGATGCATGCAACAAAAAAGTAAACATTGCCCCTGCATTCTTTTCTGTTACACTTAATTCTTTGTCCACTTCGTTAGAGATTGAACTATCAAAGTTATACTGTGATACTCATAAAGATGAGAGGACATTATTAAAACTAATAAATAAAGTTCAAGCAAATGCCAAACTCTTTCCTAAAGAGATTAAGTACGGCGCAAATGTTGTGGATTGTGACATTTATAAATTTAAAGAAAAAACTGTAATGGTTGATATAAATAAGGAAATACTGCAGGCTCAGGAAGTTATTAAAAAGCTGGAGCCAATCATTAGCAATTTAAATTTAAGGCGAGATAAAAAAATAGCACATAATGATAAAAAATATTTCCTTTTGCCAAAGAAAATATATGTGGACTCTCCAATGACAATGGCAGATTTTCACACTCTTATACATTATGCAGGCAAGTTGTGCAACAGGTTTTTGTGTTATTTAAATGGCAGTGTTGTAGGTTATAATTCATTACATACTGAGGATTTGAAGGACTTATTGATTAAGGTAACAGGAGTTTGAAAGGTGGTAATTATATGGCATTCCCAAAGCAACTAAAAGATATTGTTTATGAGTTGCTTCAAGAGCCCACTTTAGATAAAATGAGGGAATTTTTGAAGAGTCAAACTGGTGAACACAACTCTATTGATTTTAAAAAACAATGGATCGATGGTGATAAGCTAGCTAAAATGATGCTTGCTATTGCGAATACTGAAGGTGGTATTATAATATTTGGTGTTGCTGAAAATGATGATGGAAGCATACAGTGTGAAGGATTAGAACAATTAAAAGATAAAGCTAGTATTTCAAATGATGTAAAAAACTACATTACTTCGGATTTGAAATATGATATTTATGATTTTTCTTATACTACCTCTGAATATTTAGAATTAGAAGGGCGCCATTTCCAAATGATGGTTATAGATGATATTCCAGAACATATTCCTTTTTTGCCAAAAAAGGAAAGCTCACATTTAAAAACAAATGAAATTTATGTTCGTCGCGGAACATCTTGTGAAGTAGCAAATCAAGAAGAATTAAGAGTGATAATTAACCGTCGAATAAATTATGTGCATCCTTTAAATGGTGAACCGCTACAATTAGAAGAACACCTTAATCAATTAAAGGTTTTGTATAAAAACATAAGCAAAGAAAAAGTTTACTACAAAAATGGATTTACAGATGGTGTTGCAAACTTGCTGACTGCTTTTGTTGGTTCAATAACTAAGGGAGAAAGAATTGCAGAACCAAATCCATTATATCCTGATGAAGAATATGAAGAATTTATATCTAGAATGATTATAGAAAAGAAAAACAAAATCGAAAGGGTTCTTGATTTATATTAAGGTGTTTTTATACTAATAATTATGTGATAATAAGTCATATTAATAATAGTATAGAATATTTAAAAGGTGATTAAATGAAAAGTATTTCTTCTGTAGCTGATTATATCTCTAAAGTTACTAAAATAATTGCTGAAAACAATGATGATAAAAAAATAGTGGTTTTCAGAGGGGAAACTCAAGATTTTGGAGACACTTCGTGTGTGCCTAATATATTTAGAAAACGGTTGTTAGAAAACAATAAAAGGTTCGAAAAAAATTTGTTTGATGAAATGACTGCTAATAATGTTTCTATAGGATCAACCTATCTTGAAAAGGCCATTTCTGCACAACACGATGGTTTTCCAAGCCGTTTGCTGGATGTTACTTATAATAGTCTTGTTGCGTTGTATTTTGCATGTACTCCGTACTATCACGAAGTTGAAACATCGAAAGATGAATATGATGGTAAAGTATTTTTATTTTTTATAGAAAAAATGTTTTGTCCTGTTGGGGAAAATATAGTATCTAATTATGACGAAATAATAAAAAGTGATACCTCATCTTTTATTTCAAAAAGTCTATTTAATTCAAATCATAAGTTAATAGATCACATAAAAACAAACAAAAGGATCATAGCACAGCAGGGTGCATTTATACTTTTTCAAGGTAACGATTATAAGAAAATCCCTGAAAGAATTTCTCGTAGCATAAACATACCTAAAGAAGTTAAACCAAAACTTAGGAAAGAACTCAAAGATCTATTTGGTATTTATACAGGGTCAGTATATCCGCAACCGGAAAATTTTGTAAAAGATTTAGAAAAGAAAAGTTCTTTGATTGATGCAACTGAATTTTCTTTTGAGACAGAATTGAATATGGCATTGTATAATTTAGAGGAAGAACTTAAATATCAAATTGACATTATATATAGTAAAAATACTAAAAAAGAAGTAATAACAAAAATCATAGAAATAGAGAAATATATTAAAGAGTTTAAGCTTTGCATACAAGAAATTAAAGAATTTTGCTTAAATTTGAAAGACGAAAATAATTATAAAGATTCCTTTAGTAACTTTTTACATGATTACAATATTATCGTCAAAGAGTTTAGTGTTGAGATTTCGGAGTGTTGCGAAGATAGTGCTGAGGATTTATATAAAAACTATGAGATAAAAATTTGAAATGGAGAATATTAAATGTTAAGAAGCAAAATGATTGAGCAATATATGTCTATCATAAAAAGCACATTAAATCAAAATAAAGTTGAATATACAGATAATGAATTATCTTTAATGGTAAAAAAATTTGCACAGAAACGAGAAAAAATACTGGTTATAGATAACAATAGCTTGGCTGTTGAATCAACAGATTTCAATTATATTTTTATAAAACATTCGAATAATGAAAAAATTGAGAACTTAATCAAGACAATAGTAGAACAAGATTATTCGAGAAAAGCGAAAATAACAATTATTGTTCCCTCTATGCAAGAAAAATATTTGATAGATGATTACACACTAATTTATGCTATTAGAAAAGAAGCTAAAAAACATATTGAACCAGGTGAGAAAAGAAAAAACTTTATAGATTCATCAATTAGTTGTAGATTTTGCAATCAGTCAGAACAACATAAGTTTAATATACATATAGGCAGTAGAGCGGATTGTTTAGAGAATTTTATGGATGAAGGCGCTGCTGGGTATATTTTCACAGCAGATTTATATGATATTGTTTCAATCTATAATTCGATAGGAGATGCTTTATTTGATTGCAATGTAAGATATGGCATTAGAGATGTATCCAATGTTGATAAGGAAATTACGAATACTTTACAAAACTGTCCTGATAAATTTTGGTTCTATAATAATGGGATAACCATTGTTATAAGCGATGATTCATTTATTTTAAATCGACAAAACATGATACAATTATCAGCTGACAAGTTATTATCAGTTATAAATGGAGCCCAAACAATTACAGCAGCTTCAAAGTTTTATTATGAAAAAAAGTGTGGCACAGAAGAGAATAGTAGTAATCCTAAAGTTTTATTAAGATTAATAAATTTTAAAGAAAAACAACCGTTGATGAGTGAAGTTAATAGTGTTACAATCGCTTTGAATAGACAAAAAAGTATAAATGACGAGGATATAGTTTTTACATATTCTTTTGTGAATTCAATAAATGCTATAATGTTGGAATGTGAGGAGAAGAATTTATACAAATGCTTCGATCTAATAAAAAGAGGCGGAGATTCGTATTATGAATATTCATATGGAATAAGAGAATTTGCCCAGATAGTAAAATGTTATCTTGGACAATCACCTGGATTTGCAAGAAGCAATGTTAATGCTTTGATTTCGGATATTTATGATGAAAATAAAAAAGAAAGAACTTTTAAAGATAAACAAATTTTTAAGGAGATAATTACAGTTGAAGATTTTTTAAGATACTATTCCCCTGTGAATTTTGTCTTTGATTTATTGTGTGCATATGATAAGGTAGTTAAATCCCGCAGGAATGTTGAAGACGATCAAGAACTTGCAATTTATAACTACGGCAGATGGTATTTTGTGGCATTGTGCGTGTATTTACTCAATAAAAAATGTGTTGATGACTTTAGTTCATTTGAATATTGCGTGTCAAATGTTGAAGATTTAAAATTGATAGATGATGTAGTGGATTTGTTTGTCAAATTGATCAAATTGCACATCAAAGAGGACAAGAAATTGGATTCAAATGACTTTAAGACCGAAGAGTTGTATAACACTATTAGAAAAAGTGATAAAATCGATGCACTTGAAATAGCGCTGAAAGAAGTATTTAAAAATAATGTAGAAAAATAATTATAGAAAAATCAAAAAGTATGTTTTCTGTAATCATAAAATGAAGGGAAAAGTATGATTGAATTTATTTGTTATCCTAAATGTACAACTTGTCAAAAAGCTAAGAAATGGCTTGATGACAATAAAATAGAGTACGAGCTTCGTGATATAAAGAAAGATAATCCAAGTTATGAGGAGTTATCTGCTTGGTACAAAATGAGTGGCCTTCCTTTGAAGAAGTACTTCAATACATCAGGGCTTTTATATAAGTCAATGGAATTGAAGGACAAGCTTACGGCGATGTCTGAAGAAGAACAACTAAAATTACTCTCAACAGATGGAATGCTCGTAAAGCGTCCGCTTGTGATTGGAAAAGACTTTGTTTTAGTTGGATTTAAGGAAAGTGAATGGAGCGAAAAACTATGAGAAAAAACTTTGGGGCGAAAGCTATTTTATATCCAATGCCGGTGTTGATTATCGGTACATATGACGAGAACGGAGAGCCTAATGCAATGAATGCTGCTTGGGGCGGCATAAGCGAGGAAACTCAGATTTCTATTTGTGTTGATGATGGACACAAGACTGCAAAGAGTGTTGTTAAGACTGGTGCGTTTACTGTAAGCATTGCAGATGCAGAAAATGTCGTTGCTTGTGATTATGTAGGCATTGTTTCCGGTAATAAAGAACCTGATAAAATAGAGAAAACAGGTTGGCACGTTACAAAGAGTGAGTTTGTAGATGCTCCGCTTTTTGATGAATTGCCTATGGCTCTTGAATGTAAACTTATAAGCTATGATGAAGAAACTTGCAGACTTGTTGGTGAAATTGTAAATGTATGTGCAGACGAAAGAATTCTTGATGAAAACGGTAAAATTGATTTGAATAAATTCAGTCCTATCACATACGATCCAATGCATCATACTTATCGTAAGATAGGTGACATGGTTGGTAAGGCATTTAGCGATGGGATGAAATTAAAATAAGTTTGAAAACACGAAGGTGAAAAGATGGCAATATTAAATGAGAATGATATACAAAAACGTTTAATAGAAAACACGGCATTATTTAATAATATTTATGTTATTAACCAAACGTTTGATATTTTACCTGATTCAAAAGCTCATTATGGTGCGAGCATAAACTTTCAGGATATACAGGAATTAAGAAGCGAGTTTTTAACAGAATTATATTGCTCAATAATTAATTGGGTGTACAGTTCTGAAAAGTATGCAGAATTAAAAAAATTATATGTGGAGGCTGGCCGTTCTGAAGAGGCAGCATGTGTTGCTATTCATGAAAAGGCTCGTAATAAATTTAGGGGGAGCAAAGACTCTAATAATCTTTTGATACAAGGACAATTAGGTGAATTGCTGTTATTCCATTTTATTCAAAAGTGTATGCAAGCTGTGCCTTTATTAAGAAAGATGAAAATTACAACATCGAGAGAACACGAGAGGTTTGGTGCAGACGCCATTCATTTTAAATTTGATAACGGGAAACCTATTATAATATTAGGCGAAGCCAAAACATACACAAGTGACTACAAATTTAATACAGCTTTTAATGATGCCATAAATAGTATTTTAACTACATATTCCGAGCATAAAGATGAGTTGCATTTGTATTTACATGAAGATTTCCTAGATATGGAAATGAATGAAGTCGCAGAAAAGTATCTCAATAATACTTTGGAAAATGTGGAGGTTCATCTTGTTAGTATTGTGGTATATAATGAAACACAAGCGCTTAATGTGACTAGTGAATCTGACATAAAAGAACAGATTAAAAAAATTATTGAAGAAAGATATGCAAATTTTGATAAAAATAAGATTGATTTAAAGACTAATGCAATATTGAATCGAATAACTTATATTGTCTTTCCTATATGGAAGTTAGACGAACTAGCAAGCTAGAAAAATTAAGTGTTCCCAAAGATATATGTTATAAAAATAGATATTGGGACCCATTTGTTTTGGAAGCTATTTATATGCAATACGATGAGAATGTCCCTAATTTCCCTCTTGAACGAGGAGCAAGAGCAAAGCTTGATAGAATGCTTAAATTTTTAAGAGATACTCCAGAAACTAAGGCGATGTATTTTCGCAATATTCCTTATACATTAAGTCATGGTAGTGGGCGTAGCCATCTTGTAAATATGTGTATGTTGTGGGCAAAAGAAACATCATTATATGATATATTAGAAAAGGGGAAATATAGTGAAGAAACTGTTTCAGATGAGATAGAAAATAATATTAATATATTACAAAACACAGTATCTTATAAAGTCCCCTTGTTACTAAAACCAATTTTTGATATAAAGAATCCAAACAGTGTATTTTTGCCTTGTATGCAAACTGGTGCATACAATAAAACAACAAGGATTATGATTGAAATGGGTGTGCCTAGAGAATGTGCGCTATATTTAAATAACCTTTTATTTAATGATTATAATGGAGCCGGCAAAGAAGATATAACTATAGAAAACGAGGTACGTTGTTTACTTGTAAACGAAATGGACAAATTGCCATATTGGATAAGGGTGCAATTAGAGTTTTTAGGATAGCTTAAAGTGTTTTGAATATTAGAAATTCCTTCGTTGACTTCCATCGCTTTCTGTGGTACTGTTTGTGTTACCAAAGGGGGTGACACGGATGGCGAATTACACATTAGAAGAGATCATGTGTGGCGAGAAGTACAACATTGAGAGCGATGTATTTATGGAAGTATTCAGATTGGTAGAGCAAAAGGCTGATGCCAAGACGATACGAGAACAACTTAATACGATTTATGTTAAGCATGCATTGCTTGTAGCGAAGAAAATGCACGATGAAGGCGATTGTATTTCGGATGACGGGATTACAATCGTCTTTTAATATGTCTTAAAACTTGAAACATTGACAATGACTTTCAAAATGTATTAAGGACACACAGAGGTGTATAATAGAATTGAAAGGAGTTGTCAGTTATGCAAACAATAACACAAACACAAATTGAACTTTATAAGGAATATTTAATCAGTGAGGAAAAGAGCGAGGTCACGGTCGAGAAATATATCCGTGATATCTGTGCATTCTCGAGGTGGTTGGACTGTGGTGAATTAAATAAAACTGCAGTCCTTCATTATAAGCAACAGCTTATGGATACCTACGCTCCAACAACCGTCAATTCCGTTTTGGCGTCGCTTAACGGGTTCTTTGAATTTAACGAAAGATACGACCTGAAGGTCAAAAATCTCAAGGTGCAAAAGCAGATTTTCTGCCAGAAAGACAAAGAGTTAAGTAAGGCGGAATATGAACGATTATTAAAGGTGGCACGAGACAAAAAGAACGAACGGTTATACCTTGTGATGCAGACGATATGCTCAACAGGAATCCGTGTAAGCGAGCTGCGATTCATAACAGTAGATGCGGTGATGTCAGGACGGGCACAGGTTAGGTTGAAAGGTAAAATCAGGACTATACTACTGACCAAAGAACTTTGCAATATCTTAAAAAGATATATAAGGGAACAGAAACTAACATCTGGCAGTGTATTCGTAACTAGAAAAGGAAAACCGCTTGACCGATTTTCTATATGGAAAGCAATGAAAAGTCTTTGTGAAAGTGCAGGAGTTGAAAAAGAAAAGGTCTTTCCTCATAATTTAAGGCATTTGTTCGCTAGGACTTACTACTCACTGCAAAAAGACATAGTTCGTCTTGCTGATATACTTGGACACAGCAGCATAAACACAACCAGAATCTACACCGTTGAAGCAGTATAATGTAAAGGGCATTGAACAGATGTGTTCTTTACCTAATACATTATATATGGCTGCGGCTCATTTGCGATAATTTGAAAAGTGGTTATATATAAACAAGGCGGTGATAACCCTAAACATGAAACCATAACCACAAACCAATTTTATCACGAATGGAGGCTAAAGACAAGATGAAAGACAAATTTGTTAAAAACGGCATTGAGTATGTAAGACAAGGAGATTACTACATACCAAATCTAACCGTACCCGATGAAGCTACATATAATATCGGGAAGTACGGAAACCTACGCAAAAGATTTTTGAAAGAACATCACAAGGCATTATATACCGTAATGTTTATGAATGGCTCATTATTCAAGCACCTTGCGGAGATAGATGAAGCCTGTCATAACTACCTAAAAGATGTTATACCAAAAATGGCAGAGCAAGAAGGTGTTACGGAACAACTAAAAGCAACAGACCAAATGGCTTGGGTGCAGAAAATGAACTCAATTAAGCACAGAGCCGAAGAATTTATATTCTCGGAATATGTGTATGCGGTGGAGGGTGCAGAATGAATTTTATTGAAGAATTATATTACGGAAACATAAACCCCAATGAAAAATGCTATAAAAAAGCCACACCCTACGACAAAGCATTAAGCATATTTACTGCTAACGAGGACAAGCTGAAAGAAGCACTATCCGGCGAACATTTGAAACTGTTTAATGAACTTGTAAATGCAAGTGATGAAATAAGTGCCACAAGCGGAGTTGAAAATTTCAAAATCGGTTTTAGACTTGGTGTTAAGATGATGTGTGACAGTTTGTTATTTGAGGAAAACAAAGTATTCAAAGATGTTTTGAAAGAGAGGTTTTGAGTAATGAAAAAATTATCTATAATCTTAATAACAATATCAATATTGGTAAGTGCAGTTACAGTAAATGCTGCTCCCGTTCCGAGAGAATCAGCACCCTGTAATGCAACGGAGGAACAAATCATAGTTGCAGAAAGTTTTATCAGCGGAATTTTGGACGAGGTTAAAAACGGTATGGGATATGCAGATGCGAAAGCTAAATCAAACCGCATATTCTTCAATGCTTGGCTTAACGGACAGACAAGCGGTTACAGTTACGGAGAAATGACCGCTATTGCAAATAACGCAATATTCCAATACAGAGATATGTATTTAAGACCTAATTTCTACATAGAGAATGAGGAAAAAGTCAGAGCCATAATTGCAGATGTTATCACACAGTACGCAAACGGCGAAATTGACTATACCAAAGCGGAATTTAATGCAAGGGTGAAAATCTATCAATCTGTCAATCCTGCATTTAATCCCGATGAAGAATTTGCAAAAGACACTTGCTACCGAGATATTCCGTCAGTTGATAATAGCCTGTTTACCATAGCAAGAAAGCTGATTTTAGAAGCTAAAAAGTAAATCATATCTTATCCTATCATATCCAAAATAATCTATAAAGCAGTAAAAGGTGTAGCTTTGACGGCTACACCTTTTACTGCTTTCGAGTTGGTTTGACATTTACATCTGGATTTATATTTCCCTCAATTACTCCGTTTGCTTCTTCAAATGCCTTGATGTTTTCTCTGATTAAAACGAGAACATGGCTGTTTACGCTTCGCCCCTCGTAATCAGCAACATAGGCGATTTTATCAAGCATTTCTTGCTCTATTCTTATTGATACACTCTTAATAGCCATAAAATCACTCCAAAATAAATATATTATGTATTTATTTTATCGGAAATATGTGATATAATGTTATAAATAGATATATGGTGTATCTATAATATTTTTGGCGGTGATTGTGTGGAAAATAATAAAATATATACTTGCTGTTTCTTCGGACATAGAAAAATAAACGAAACACCTGAACTCACAGAGAGATTGACAAAGGCGATAGAAAATCTGATTATAGAAAAAAGGGTTAATACTTTTCTTTTTGGCAGTAAAAGTGAATTTGACAGACTATGCCATAAAGTCGTTACAACCTTAAAAGAAAAGCATCCTCATATAAAAAGGATTTATGTTCGTGCAGCTTACGCTGACATAGATGAAAGCTATACAAAATATTTGTTAGAGAGCTACGAAGAAACCTATTATCCCGAAAAAATGAGAGGTGCCGGAAAAGCATCTTATGTGGAGCGTAACCAAGAAATGATAAATCAATCGAAATTCTGCATAGTTTACTATGACGAAAATTATCTTCCACCAAGAAGAAAAAACAGCAGGCGAGATTTAACAGACTATCAACCTAAAAGCGGTACAAAGGTAGCCTATGACTATGCAGTGAAGAAAGGTAATGAAATTATCAATGTAATGTGAAAAACCCCTTGCAGACTTTTATGATCTGCAAGGGGCATTATAGCATTATAAACAAATTTTCATATATCTTCCATAATCTTTGTGAAACAACTTGAAAATTATCGAATTATAGTGTATAATATACCTTGTCGGAGAAATCCGATAAGGCAAGATTTCTTAACGGTGTTATTCACCGGCGGTTATGCCCACCTTTACATATACAGGCAGCAATGCTGAGTCTATGAAAGGAGGGATGCTTATGAAAAGTAAGCATATTGCTAATGGTAAAGAAGTTGCTATTTGCGATTTTAGAGGTTATCATACTTCTGATAATCTTCTCCATAAAAGCAGAATGACCGCCCTCGCCAAAGTTCGGTCATTCTAATATGATTTCGTTCTAAGGCATAACCGTTTGAGGTCTTGCCTTTTTTCTATAACCATTATACACCTAATGGGTGCGTTTGTCAACACATATAGCTAAAGTTTTACGATTTGCACAAAACTATTAGATTTTCAATAGCTTTGTGCATTTTTTATTTATGTTCCTCTTTCGACCTGCTCTTATACACATTATACTGATTTTTGCACTTTGAACTGCAAAACAGAGCATTTGGACGAGTTGGGATAAATGCCTTTGTACAATGCTTACACAGACGGATGGGTGTTTTATCATCTGTCATTGACAAGCTCAATAACATTTGCGCTGCTATTGCAAGTGAGCCGAAATTCCATACAAGAGTTGGTTTGTCGAGCAGCTTTATGTGATATGTGGGGGAATTGGTGCTAAATACGGTCATCATTTGCTGATACAGTTCCTTGTCCTTATCTTCAAAGCTATTTTCATAATATAAAGATGCAGTTGTAAATAATAATGCCCAATCGAGAAATTGAGTTTTAACCCACTCATAGGATTCTGCATAGTTTCGCTGAAAGCTCATATTTACCGCCGTTTCTCTGTCGGTAAAGGTTATAGCAAGAGCCATCATAGTATTATCGCCGGAAATCTCCCATTTCATAGCAAGACCGTCTTTTTCGACTTGCGGCATTTCAAAAGGATAAAAATATGATATATATTCTATCGTATCCATTGTTTCAGCTTTAATATATCTGTTCTTAATAAAATGTACTATCTCATAATCCATAAATGACGGAGTGGTTGTAATTGTAGTCATAAGACCGAGCAGACCGTAACGGGAAACAAATCCCATTATGGCATCTTTCTGCTCGGCTTCTTTTTCTTTATCCCTATTCATACAGAGAAGTCCGATATTTAATGCTTCTACCACAATATCCTCTTTATGTTTTAGAATATTGTATATATCGGGCATAGCATCATCTGTCGGCTTAATGTATAAAATCCCGTCTTTTTCTTTTAATTCGTATTCGCTGTATCTAACCCAATTAGATTTTGCGTGTTCAAAAATATCTTTCATATAGTTTACCTCAACATTCTATATATAATTTCTTCTATTAGCTTTTATCTAAAAATGAGCATAACAAATAGACATCTATTTTTCGCTCATATTATTCTCAAAATCATTTTTAGTCTTTTTTTAAAATTATTCATTCTTTTTATAGTTTTCGACAAATTTCTTTTCGGCAAGTGTCATATCGTGCTTCTTGCCTTGTTCTGATGTAAGGAACTCATACATTTTTTTGCGTATGTTCTTCAGGAATGTTTCTCTGTTGTATCGTACTGCTCTGTCGCTCTTACCGAGTATTTTTTCTACTTCTTTTGTGCTGTAACCTTTTACTGCTAACAAATATAAGATTTCTTTATGCTCGTCTTTTAATCCTTTTAATATTTTACTCAAATATTCTTCCGTTACAAGCTCGTGTATCTCATAGGGATTATCAAAAATAACATCTATGAAATCTCCCTTGCGTATCTGCTTTGCGTTATAGGTATTAAGATTTTTCGGGAACACAGTTCCCCAAGAGGCTTCGCACCATTCAAGAGGAAAATCCTCATCATTACGGCATATCTCCCAATATCGTTCTTTTCGTTCTCTGTTTTCATCAAGGCTGTCCCACCGCTTTATAATTTTTTTGAAATCTTCGGGAGTTTTTGCAGCTTGTTCAAGTCTTTCCAAAGCTGCTGCTTTAATATCCCGTTGCAGTTGTTTCTTCTTCGGTGTTACAACCTCTGATACAATATCGGCTTTAATATCCGGCGGAGCGTTGGCATCTTCACGGGCGAGTGCTTCCTGCATCAGTTCAGCTTCCTGCTGTTCTATCATGTCATAGTCAAATTCATTATACACCGTAGTATCACCACCTGTCTGTATTGAATTTTCAAGGTGCAAAATAAATTTTCAAAAAACCTTCCGCTTTTACTACGATTTTTCTCCTACTAATGAGGGGTGTAATCTATAATAAAATAAAAGGATTACAAAATCATTATACACAAACCCCTCTAATCTGTCAATAGTTTAGGAGGAAATAATTTATGAGTAATACAATTTTAACAAAAAGGATAGGAACTACTACCTACAAGGTAAATGTGCATTTTAACCAAAATGCAACGCAAACAATGGAAGAAAAATTTATGAGGGTAATTTCTAATTACCCATTGGCAAACGGCGAAAAGTGTGGTATAATAGATGTATCGCAAATGAGCCGTTCAGCCTGAAAGGAGTTTTTTTAATGAAAGTCAGGCAGACGGAAGAAAACAAAATAACAGCTTTATACGAGAGATTGTCAAATGATGACAGGCTCTTGGGAGAAAGCAACAGTATTGTAAACCAAAAGGCAATGCTTGAAAATTATGCAAAACAAAACGGTTTTAAGAACATTCGCCATTATACAGATGACGGATATTCCGGTGGCAACTTTGAACGCCCCGATTGGAAACGAATGGTTACGGATATTCAGGCAGGACTTATCGGAACAGTTATTGTAAAGGATATGAGCCGTGTCGGCAGAGATTATTTGCAGACAGGCTTTTATACCGAAGTGCTGTTCAAACAA
>JAFVPB010000028.1 GCA_017505525.1 Clostridia bacterium | reverse complement strand
TTCAGCTTGAAACAGAAGTTCCCACAGAATCAGTAAGATTTGCGATGGTAATAGTTGCAGCAGGCCCGATGCTTGTTGTGTTCCCGTTCTTCCAGAAGTATTTCACACGCGGACTTACAGTTGGCGCTGTTAAGGGTTAATAACGGAACGCCACACAGGGCGTTCCCTACAAGGATTAAATAAGGAATCGTAGGGAATGACCTATGTGTCATTCCGTGAAAAACATTCCAAACAGGGAAGTAGATTAAACGAAATTAATTTAATTAATATAGAAAACAAAAAACAGGAGGAAATTTTATGAAAAACGTTAGTAAATCAAAGCTTCTTCGCGTTGTGGCTATTGTGCTTTCATTAATGCTTATTCTTGGTACAGTAGCAGGATGCGGAAAAAAGGAAACCTCTAAAAAAGACGATGGTAACGTAACACTTAAGTGGGTTATCGGTGCTACTGGTGCAATGAAAGATTGCAACCGTGTTTTTGCAGAATTCAATAAACAGCTCCAGACCTATATGCCAGGCACAACAGTTGAATTTGAGGTTATAGCATATTCCGATTTTGCTGAAAAGTGGAATCTTATGGCTGCTTCAAGAGAAAAGGTTGACATTGTTTGGGCAGGTTGGATGCTTAACCTTGATGAAGAAGTAAGAAAAGGTTCTTTTATGCCTCTTGATGATCTCTTAAAGTATGCTCCTGAAATGGTAGAGGAAATTCCATCAAATATTTTAGACCTTTGTCGCGTAAAGGGTGAACTTTATGCAATCCCCTGCTATCAGATGATGACAGGTCTTCCTTATGGCTATAAGGTGCCTAAGGATTTAGCCGATGAATATGGACTTGACCACGAAAAGATTGCCGAGTTGTTTAAAAACGACGAGCGACCCACAAAGGAAGACTTCAAGCCTTTTGAAGAATGGCTTGAGCGCCTTAAGGCAGATGGTAAGCTTGGAAAAGGTGTTTCGAAGAAATTCCTTGACTACATAATGGGATGGATGAAGGGTAATGGCCCTATGCGAGCATCTGTTGCTGCAAATGCAAGTGTTGATATAAGTAACAACGACCTTAAGGTTTACGACTACGTAAACTATGAAAATAATATGGACTATTTCGACCTTGTAACAGAATGGTTTAACAAGGGTTATATCAGAAAAGATATCCTTTCTCTTACAGATATTACGCTTGACGAAGGTAAAGAGGGTGGCTACGTTCTTTGGGCAGACAGCTGCTTTAAGGGGGCAAGTGAAACAGATAGTAAGAAATATGGAATGGAAGTTATTTCAACACCGATTTTCGATAAATTTATAGTTTCACATCAAAGACCTTCGACAAATACGGCAATTACAAAAATATGTGAAAATCCCGAAAAGGCAATGGAACTTATTAACCTTATGAACTCTTCAAAGGGTAAAGACCTTTATAATCTTCTTGTATTCGGCTTTGAGGGAGAACATTATAAAAAGGTTAGTGATACAGAAATTGAGTGGCTTCTTGAAAGTGCTCCCGGGACATCAAGCGACAACGCATACGGACTCGATGCATGGGCGCTTGGAAACACATTCAATGCTTATACTACTCAGTATGAGGTTGAGGGATGGAACGACTATATTTTAAATGAAGTAAATAAAAATGCATTCGTTTCTCCTCTTGCAGGCTTCTCACTTGATCGTCAGCCGATTAAACTTGAGCTTTCTCAGTACGATGCAATATACAATGAATACAAGTATCTTGATATGGGTGCAACAAAGAATTATAAAGAGCTTCTTAAGGAAAGAAATGAAAAGCTTAAGAAAGCGGGCAGTGATAAGATAGTTGAAGAAGTTCAGCGCCAGATTGACGAATGGAAGAAAAATAAATAATAAAACACCGAGATTAATCTATGTTAAAGGGCAAATATAAATATTCTGTCAGGGGCAAAAATGATATCCTCTGATAAAAAAATTAGACCTTAAGATTTAAAAAATCTTAAGGTCTTTTAGTGTGCCTGAAACACAGATTATAATGGGAAATGCAGCGTTTTTGGGGATTTATATTTGCTCTGTTTTAGGAGGTATACGATGAGGAAGAAAGACACATGGTGGCTTTTTTCCATGTGTCTGCTTTTATATTACTACATTAAAACTATGTGGGTGGTTGCTTATATTATATATTATGCCTCGAAAAGAGCAAGGAGGGGGAGATGGTCGCTTGTAAGTCTTGCTTTTTCTCCGCAATCAATATCAAAGCTTACAGGTGTTATTCCTTCGCCATATGTAAAGATATAGTCTATGGTAGTATCGGGGTCGCCTGCTTCAACATAGGCTTTCTCGCCCTCGGATAATTTATACTGTGCTCTGCAGGTATAGGAATCTGTGGTTTTGGGAGCTGTGCGGCGAACATCTTTAAAACAGTTCTCTATCATAAAATGATAAGCTGAATCGCCCTGAGTGGAATTTTCGCCATTGTTAAAATCTCCGCCGATTATAATGGGAAGATTGTATTTTTCTATAAGGTCGTCGCAAAGTTTTTTCAGCTGACGGGCATTTTCTACGCGCTGAAGAGCATCTTCTTCACCCCAGGCTCTCCACCAGAAATGGGTGGACATAACAACAAATTTTTTTCCGTTTGCTTTATCTTCTACTACAGCCCATGTAACAGATTTTGAGTTTGCATCGTTTAATCCATCGTAAAGCATATAGCCGCTGTCGATTAAATTAAACTTTTCGGTTTTGAAAAAAACGGGAGTGTAGTTAAGCATGCCAATTCCAACCTCGGTGTAGGTATCCTTTAAAAGGTCCTGAATAGGGAAATTTCCAAGGCGGTTACTTGTGTGAGAACACTCCTGAAAAGTACAGAAATCGGCATCAAATTCTTTGATAAGAGAGTTAATCAATAAATTTCTGTCTTCAGGAGGATTGAAATTCCAAATGTTGTGATTATAGAGCTTGTACATAAAAATGACTCCTTTATCTGTGTTAAATTCAATTTATGATATTTTCAGCGTTTCAAATATTGTACCATAATAATTCTTGGTATGTCAATAAAAAAGGGCGTAAAAAACTCAGTTTTTACGCCCTTATATCTATTAAATTATTCAAAATCACTGCATCTTACAAGACACTTTATAAGACAAGCGGTTGATGTGAGGAGTATTGCTAAAAATGCAAGAAGTGCGCCTGTGATTATCGCACCGATTATGCTTGTAGCCGCAAAGGTAACACCTAAAAGAACTATTGATAGTAAAACAGTTCCTAAAATGCCTGTAATAAGAACTGTAATCGTGGGACACAGGCAACTGCGCCTTGACTCACAATTGCAGGATAAAGACGTGGATAGTAAAAGCACTGCAAGATAAACCACTGAAATACCAAGAGTAACCCACAAAAATGCAGGAGTAACGGTAATCACTGCGGTAATAGTGAGAAATGCAGTGATAATTCCGATAATTATGCCTGCAACTATTGAAAGAAGCGGACAACTGATTCTGCAATTACAATTACACATAAATTTTCACCTCCCATAACAATATATGTTTGTTATGGGATTTAGTTGATGCTTATTAATCACTTAATTTCGATTTTAAATAGTCTTTTAATTTTGATAAGGCATTGAAAGAAAAAGAATCGTTTTTCCACACAAGGCTGATATTTACAAAAAGAGGCTTTTCAAGGGGAATGGCGCATAGCTCTGAACTTTCGCTAATCAGGTCTTTAAAAGCAAAACCTGCAGAAATATTATTTGAAACCATATTAAGCATAGTTGAAAGTTGATCTGTTTGGAGAAGTATATCTGGAGTTATATTTTCGCTTGCAAACCATTTTTTTATTTCCTCTGTTTGGAAGAAGTTGTTGTTGAACAAAATAACGGGCGTTTCTTTGAAATGTGAGGGAGAAAGTTTTTTAAGTTGGGATAAAGGATTATCTTTTGAAACGCAACAGGCAATTTCAAGCGCTGTGATGCTTTGCGAAGAGAACGTATTTTCAAAATTGCACGAATGTGGAAGAATGGCAATATCTAAATAATCGTTTGAAAGCTTTTCCAAAAGATCGTGCCTGCCGCCTTCGGTAATATGAATATTAATCTCGGGATATTCCTTTAAAAATTCGCCATATATATGAGGAAGCAGCAAATAGCCTATCATAGGTGGTACGCCAAGGCGTATCGTGTTTTTATTCTTGCCTAAAGAATTCATAGTGTTTTCTATCTGCCTCAGGTTTTCAAGAAACCCTGTGCACATATTAAATAGCAGTTTTCCTTCGTTTGTAAGCTCCATACCATGATGATGCCTTTTAAAAAGCGTAACGCCAAATTCATTTTCAAGCGCTTTCAGCGAATTTGAAAGCGACGGCTGAGAGATATATAAATGCTCTGATGCTAAAGAAAGACTTTTGAAGGTGCAGACTGCGTGGAAGTATTTTAACTGATTTAAATTCATATAATCACCCTCTTGCATTATATAGTTAAAAACTATATATGTCAATAAAATATGTAATTTACAAATAGTTGTTTTGTGGTATAATTGTAAAAAAAGGAGGTTATGTAATGAAAACACATAAAATTGCCGTTATAGCAGGCGATGGTATCGGCCCCGAGGTAATTGACCAGGGGATTAGAGTTTTAAACGAAATTGCAAAGCTTGACGGAAGCTTTAACTTTGAATTCACACATTTCCCATGGGGATGCGAATATTACAAGGAAACAGGCAAAATGATGGCAGATGACGGGATTGAAACACTTAAAGGCTTTGATGCTATTTTCCTTGGCGCAGTAGGTGCTCCGGGTGTGCCCGACCATATTTCGCTCTGGGATTTGCTTCTTATTATACGTAAGAAGTTCGACCAATACATAAATCTTCGCCCTGTAAAGCTTTTAAAAGGTGCTCCAACCCCTTTAAAAGATGTTGCGCCTGAAGATATAGATATGCTTTTTATCCGCGAAAATTCTGAGGGAGAGTATGCAGGAAGCGGAAGCTGGCTTTTTAAGGGTAAACCTAACGAGGTTGTTATTCAGAATGGCGTTTTCTCAAGAAAGGGATGCGAGCGCGTTATACGTTACGCTTACGAGCTTGCAAAAGCACAGGGTAAGACATTAACCAGCATCAGCAAAGGTAATGCACTTAATTATTCAATGGTATTCTGGGACCAGATTTTTGAAGAGGTGGGAAAAGACTATCCCGAAGTTAAAACGTATTCATATCTTGTTGACGCTGCAAGTATGTTTATGGTTAAAGACCCCAAGCGCTTTGAAATTGTGGTAACATCAAATCTTTTTGGCGATATATTAACTGATTTAGGTGCTGCAATAGCAGGCGGAATGGGGCTTGCAGCAGGCGCAAATTTAAACCCTGAAAGAGAGTTTCCATCAATGTTTGAACCTATTCACGGCTCGGCTCCCGATATAGCAGGAATGAATATTTCAAATCCTATGGCAACATTCTGGTCTGTTAGCCAGATGCTTGATTTCTTCGGGTATGAAAAGTGGGGAGAAAAGGTGCTTTCGTGCATTGAAGAAATGCTTGTGGAAAATAAAACACTTACTCCCGACCTTGGTGGTACAGCCAAAACATCGGAAGTTGGCGACAGGTTTATAGAAAAATTATGTGAATAAGAGGTGCTGTGATATGAAAATTGCAAAATCCAACCCCTACGAGGGTAAACCAATAATTATGATGCCATCTGTGTATGGCATCACAACGGGAAAGGAGTGCTTATACAGAATCCCCGTTTTAGGCGAGCGCCCGATGAATATTAAGATAGTTGGCTCTTTAGAGGGACTTAAATATGAAAACAATATTATCAGCGGTGTTATTTCAAAGGATTGCTCTTTTGAAATAACTGTTGTGGCGGAAAACAGCTGCGGCACAGATGAAAAAAAGGTGATTATATCAGTTGCAGAAGACAATGCGCTAAGAACGCCTTTGATGGGATACGGCAGCTGGAACGGAAATATCGGTAGATTAACGCAAAAGGATATTGAGCACGCGGCAGACAAGTTCTTTGAATTGGGACTTGTTGATTACGGATACAGCTACATAAATGTGGATTCAGGATGGCAGGGAGAATATGGCGGAAAATATTTTGCTATTATGCCTAATGATAAGTTTCCTGATATTAAGAAAATGGTTGATGATATCCATGCAAGAGGTCTTAAATGCGGTATGTATTCAACGCCTATGAGCATTTCGCTTGGATTCCCGATGAAAAATCTTCCGGGATGTACACGCGGGGAAAGAGATATTCGATTCTGCCCAAGACTTGAGGGCGTTGGGAAAGAACACTATGAAGGCAATAATGTAAAGCAGTGGGACGAATGGGGATTTGATTATTTAAAGTATGACTGGAATCCTTCAGATACCTACAATGCTGATTTGATGAAGCAGGAGCTTTTAAAAGCGAAACGTGATATGCCGTTTTGTGTTACTGTAAGGGCTGACCCGATGCTCCATTTATATTGGCAGAAGAATTGTTGCTCGTTTAGAAGCAACGAAGATTCTATAGCAGATTGGGAAAATGTTAAGGAACGCTTGTTCACAACTGACGCGTGGAAGGACTACGTTATCCCCGGCCATTTTTACGATCTTGATGTGCTTGAAATAGGCGAGCTTGTTCCCGAACTTACAGTTAAAAGGCTTACCGAGAACGAAGCAATATTCTCCTACACAATGAGAGCGTTCTTTATGTCGCCCATTCAGATAAGCTGCATCCTCGATACGTTAACAGATGTTGAAATAGATATATTCAGTAATGAAGAAATAATAATGCTCAATCAGGATGCTCTTTGTAATTACCCTGAAAAGGTGTTTGAAAACAAAGAGAAAGGCATTATGAGATACAGGCGTAATTTAGAAAACGGTGATATTGCATTTGCAATCTTCAACTACGGGGAAGAAGAATTTGAAGACCTTATAAAGCTTGATGAAGAAGCCCAAATAAGAGACGTGTGGGAAAAGAAAAATTTGGGAAAATCAAAGGAATTTAAGGCTGTGGTTGAGCCACACTGCGCACGTGTTTTCAGAATAAAGAAATAAAAATAAAAATCTCACAAAGCGATGAAAGGCGCTTTGTGAGATTTTTTATTTATAAAGTTTCGGGCGTATTTTTTCCTGATATAGTATGTTTAACGTAAGCGTGATTGAGTATACAAAAACAAACCTTATAATAAACATAAGAAAAACATTCGTTATTCCGCAAACAGAAATTAGCTTATCAACAATATAAATTACAAGGCAGTGCGAAAGATAAATATGATAGCTACACTTATCAATGCGCATCAGCAGATGTGATTTTTCGTAGAAAGAAGCAGGTATTTTCAGTGCCACAGTGAAAAGGAACAGTATTGTGCAAATAGAGTATATTGTGTGGAATAAGCCAAGGTGCGGAATCCACTGAAGAGATTTATATGCAAGAAGACTGAGAACAGCATTTGATAAAACAGAGAAAGAGAAAACTGTAGTTACTATTTTAAAATGGGCATTTATATAGCTTTTAAAAGTATCATAGTGTTTTCCCGCGTAGCATCCCATAATCCAATATAAAAGATACGTTGTAAAAATTCGGTCGTAATATTTAAATCCAATGGCGGGTTTGAAGAAATTAGAGTATTCAAGATAAACCATAAGCACAAAACTTACAGGAATAACTATCTTAGCGCTGAGCTTATTTATAATTAGCCTCCACAGCGGTGCAAGAATGTAAAACTGTGCTATAATTACAACAAAATAAAGATGATATACAAGGTTACCTGTAATAAAATTGGTGAATATAAATTTTATATCGAACGGATAATCAAGGAAGAAAATAAAAAATACATAGTAAATAATAAACCATACGATATAGGGAATGATTATAGATTTAAACCTTTTATAAAGATAAGCAGGGTATGAAAAAGTATCACTTTTGCTTAAAAACATTTTGAGCCCTGAAAGAAATATAAATCCCTGTACAACAAAAGAGGAAAGCCTCCAGGGAAGAAGGACAAGGGAATATATATTTGTTTGTGTATCAAGTGATGAAAGAAGATTGGAAACTGTATGTATGAAAATAACAAGTAAACAAAAAACAACGTTTAAAAATGAGAGTTCGTATTTCCTTTTGTTCATAATATCTGCCTTTCTTTTTTTATTGATTTATTATATCATTGGCGTAGCTTATCTGTCAATAAATACGGGGCGAAGGTTGACAAATATTGGTGTGTGAATTATAATAAAAGTATAAAATAAGGAGATTTCGTTTAAGAGCACAGATCCTGAAAATCCCGCAAAATTCTATGTTTCATCGTGCCCTGCACATAAGGAGTATCCTATTGTTAAGATAGATATAACAAAGGCAAAGAAGGTTCCCTGCGGAAGTGTGGAGGATTGTAACAAGCGCGTTATTAATCAGTACATACATCCCGAGGTAATGAAAAGCTGCCAGCTTTCTATGGGCCTTACAGAGCTTGAATGCGGCTCGAACTGGAACACAATGCCCTGCCACACGCACGATAGACGTATGGAGGTTTATCTCTACATCGATATGGCAGAGGATGATATAGTATTCCATATGATGGGTGAACCCACGGAAACACGCCACATTATAATGAAGAATGAAGAAGCAGTAATTTCACCAAGCTGGTCAATTCACAGCGGTGTTGGAACAAAGGCATATTCATTTATATGGGCAATGTGTGACGAAAACCAGGGATTCACAGATATGGATGCAGTTGAAAAACGCGAAATGAAATAATTGGGGAGGAAATATATGAGTTATAAGGCAGAATTTGGTCTTCGCGGCCACGATATATCATGTGTAAGCCTTGAAGATATGGCGGAAAAAGCTTCTGAAATTGGAATAACAAGAGTTCAGCTTGCTATGAGAAAAACAATGGCGGATATAAAATGGCAAAACGGAATGTTCAGCTTCGGGTTTGCAGATTATATTAAAAGAACGCTTGATAAAAAGGGGATAAGTGTTCCTGTTTTAAGCTCGTACATTAATCTTACAGAGATGACGAAAGCGCAGGAAGACCAATTTATCGACACTTTAAAATTTGCAAACGTTATAGGAGCAGGAATGGTTGGCTCGGAAACGGGGAATATCCTTTTAGAAGGCTTTGAAAGGCATTCTGAAGAGGCATATCACAGAGTGGTAAACAATGTGCGCCGACTTGCAGATGTAGCTGAAAAGCTGGGCGTGATGATAGGAATTGAGCCTGTTTGTGTTCACACAATCTGTTCAGTGGAAATGCTTAAGCGTTTGATTGACGATGTTAATTCGCCTAATATCTGCGTTATTTTCGACCTTGTAAATATTCTTACGGCAGAAAACTTTAAGGATTATAAAGATATAATAAAAAATGCTTTCGAGCTTTTTGGCGATAGAATTTCGGCAATCCATCTTAAAGATGTGAAGCTGGATGATGGAAAGCTTGTGCGGACTACTCCCGGAGAGGGAGATATAGATTATAACTTCTATTTTAATTTAATAAAAGAAAAGAAGCCCCATCTTGATATAATTCTTGATGAGCTTCCATCGTCACTGTATAAAGAAGTAACTGAGAAATTGCAGTTAGTCTGGGATAAAGCATAAAAATAGCGGAGCTGATGCTCCGCTATTTTTGTGCTTTTTAATATTAATATCTTTTTGCAGAATGGAATGTTTATCCATCTTTTTTTAGCAAATAGGTGTGCCCTCGGGAATAGAATCGTCCACAAATATAACCTTGCAACCGCAAGCGTTGTTTGTGCCTGCAAGAAGCATACCATTACTTGTAACGCCTGAGAAACGTGCGCTCTTAAGGTTAGCAACAACTATTATTTTCTTGCCTACAAGCTCTTCAGGTTTATAGTCGTTCTTTATGCTTGAAACAATAATTCTTTCATCAAGTCCGTCGAAAAGTGTGAGCTTAAGGCAGGAATGAGATTTGCGAATTTCGTTTACCTTAACAATCTTACAAACTCTTAAATCAAGTTTAGAGAAGAAGTCGATATCAATTTCTTCTTTAATTGGCTGAACTTCATCGGGCTCGCCATATACTTTTTCTTCTTCTACAATAATTTCTTCTTCAACCACATCGCCCTTTGCTTCTTCCTCCGTCATAGGAGTTGAGAAATCAAGAAGATTAATGTAGCTATTCTTATCTACTGCAAAGAGGAAGAGGTAAAGACGCGGACCACGCTCCTTATCAATAAGCAAGCGGTAAACATTCTTGAAAAATGTGCCCTGCACACCCTTTAATTCCTTATCGGTAAGGGTATCTCCCATAACCTTTTTCGGAATAGCGTAAAGCTCGGAATTAAGGTCGTCAAGTGTATAACCGTCAGTACATAAATACTGGTGTAAAAGTTCGATTTCTTTCTTTTCTTCTTCAGAGAGGGAATTGTATAATTCCCAGTTGCGATTTTTTCTGAGCTTGTTAACGTTTTCAGGAGAACACTGTTCAAGCCAGAATTTAGCACGTTCAAGTCTGTCGGCAAAGTCGGCATATTTATAAGGTGTGCCAATTTTTTCAAAAACAATTTCAAGCATAGGCACGTTGAAATTAACAACAGAACCAAGCTGAACAAGTAAGCTCATAGGAACAGTTGTGGGAGTTCTGCCTTCAACTGTGGTATTGTACATAATTTCTTTTGTATGCTCGTCTGCTTCGCCTGAAAGAAGCTGGTTATAAACCTTATCAAATTCAAAGTACTGACGGAGAATACCATCGTCGAAGCAGAAATCAAATGCTTTAAGAGGCTCGGTTTTTGAATAGAGCCAAAGAATAATTTCAGGCTGATAGAGTTTTAAAAGAGTTTCGGGAGTAAGGTTAAGACCTGATGAACCCGACATCTTACCTGTTGTTCCCTTAATGCCTATGAATTCATAGCCCTGGAATATAGGAGCTTCATAGCCGAAAATCTTTTTGGAAATATCTTTACTTGTATCGTAGCTGCCGTGGCGTGCTGCGTGGTCTTTTCCACCGGGCTCGAAATCTACGCCCTCGTAAAGCCAACGCATAGGCCAGTCGATTTTCCATGCGAGCTTGCAGTTGAAATCGGTTGTGAAATTAAACGAACCCTCGTAACCGCATGCACAAGAGAACTCGGCAACGGTGCAATCATCTGAAAGAGAGTGGATTTTTGTTGTGTCTTTTCCGCACTTGGGGCAGTAGATGCTTACGGGATAATAAGCTTCGCGTTCGCCTTCCTGTGCCTGCTGCGTGCGGTGAGAATCAAGAATGTCGAAAATTTCGCCGCGTTTACGAAGAGCATGAAGAATGTGCTCAACATATTTACCGCTTCTGTACATTTCTGCCTGATGGCGATAGTCCATCTCTATGCCGAATTTAACGATTGATTCTTCAAATTCCTTTTCAAAATATTCTGCGTAAGTTTTTATTTCAGGTTTATCTGTAAAAGGGTTTTTAACATCAACATAGGGGCAACCAATATATTTTTCCATATCGTTGTCGATTTTAGCAACGTTTACGGGAACTTTACGAAGTCTATCGAATTCGTCCCAAGAGAAAAGAAGCTTTGCCTTTTTTCCCATTTTACGAAGTGCGCGAACAACAAAATAGCTTGTTGCAATATCGCGGAAATTACCGATATGAATAGAACCAGAGGGGCTTATACCGGCAGCACAAACGTATTCTTCTTTATTGGGATTACGTTCAATTATTCTCTTTGCAATTTCTTCTGACCAATGCATTTATTCATCATCCTTTATGTGGTTTGTAACTTAATGCACTAATAGGGCATTATTTAGTTATTATATATTATTTTTTATCTTTTGTCAATTGATATAATAAAAGAAGAACTGTGATGAATTATCACAGTTCAAAAATGTATTAAAGTTTATTTAAAGCCTCTCTTGCAGCAAGCTGCTGAGCATCTTTTTTGCTGAGTGCTTCGCCTCGGCCAAGCTCTTTGCCGTTACAAAGAACTCTGAAAGTAAACACGCAGTGGTGAATAGGCCCGTCGGTTGCGATAAGCTCGTAAAAAATATCGCATGGTCCGTTTTTCTGAAGCTTTTCCTGAAGCATTGTTTTGTAGTCGATAACTTTATCGGTTGCGGCTTTCTCAATCTCATCATCATAGATGGAAAGAAGATAATCACGCGTCCTTTCAAAGCCGTTATCCAGATACATTGCTGCAATATGAGATTCGAAAACATCGGAAAGAACACTGTTTCTTTCTCTGTCGCCCGATTGCTCTGCACCTCTGCCCAAACGAATGTATTTTCCCATATCAAGCTTTCTTGCAAGCTTACTGAGAGCTTTTTCGCAAACAAGCAAAGCCCTGATTTTACTCATATCGCCCTCGTCAAGTTCTGGATGGTTTATAAAAAGATATTCACTTATAATAAAATCTACAATTGCATCCCCAAGATATTCAAGACGCTCGTAACTTTCAAGGTTGTGCTCATTGGCATAAGAGGTGTGGGTGAATGCGGTTTCTATAAGAAGGGGATTTTTATATATGTATCCCGTTTTTTTCTGAAAGTCTAATAAATTCACGATTATACCTTCTTTGAAAATTAGATTAGATCATAGCTTTGATTTTATCAACAACATCGCCAACAGTTTCGATTCCCTCAAGCTGCTCTTCTTCAATTTCGATGTTGAATTCATCTTCTATATCGCATATAATTGTTGCAACATCAACACTGTCGGCGTGAAGGTCTGCAATAAATTCTGTGTTTTCAGTGATGCTGTCTTTGCTAACTTTAAGACGGGCACCCATAGCATCGGCTATAATTTCTTTAACTGTTTCAAATACCATAATAATCCTCCTAAATTTGAATATAAAAATATGATAATATAAATTTAAATTTAAGTCAAGCGGTTTAACCAAGATTATAATATATTAAAATGGCGGATAAGTCAATAATATTGGCATTATATAGATGTTTTGCTTGAATTTGTTGATTTATAGAGATATAATGAATTCATCGAAGATGAATTCAGCTATGTACCAAAAACAACGGGGAAGCTTTTATATAACGATTACGGCATTTATGTTCAGCTTGAAACAGACGAAAACCCCTTGCTTTCGCGATGTCGTACCCAAAATGGGAAGGTTAGCCGCGACAGTTGTATGGAGCTTTTCCTGCGCCCTGATGAAAATGATGCAAGATGTTTTAATTTAGAATTCATTCCGTTTGAGTTTATAGATGAAATTTTCGGCGGCCATACAAAGAAAATGTATGGTAATCTGTATAAGTGCGGAGAAGACACCGAAAAGGAACATTATGTTACATATTACCCAATTGTATCTGAAAAGCTGGATTTCCACAGACCTGAATTTTTTGGCGAATTTGTTTTGGAATAAACATAAGAGAGGTTTAGTTATGAAAACCATATATAAAGCTTTAATTGAATATAAAAAGTCGAAAGCATTAAGGATGCATATGCCCGGGCACAAAGGAATAAAAAAGCTTTCAGGGATTAACAGTGCGATTGATATAACAGAGATAACAAATTTTGATAATCTTCACAATGCCGAGGGGATTATAAAAGAATCTATGGATATTGCAGCAAAAAAGTGGGGGAGCGAAAGATCGTATTATCTTGTGAACGGAAGCACGTGCGGTATTCTTAGCAGTGTGCGAGCACTCACAAAAAGGGGCGACAAGGTGCTGGTTGCAAGAAATGCGCATAGATCAGTTTTTAATGCTATTGAATTATGCGGACTTCAGCCCATTTTTATAATGCCACAGGTGGTAGAAGAGTGGAATGTTTTTGGTTCGGTTAGCTCACAGAGTGTTAAAAAAGCTCTTGAGGAAAACGAAGATATCAGACTTGTTATAATTACAAGTCCCACATATGAGGGAGTTTTATCCGATGTTGCATCGATAAGTGAAATTGTGCACAAGCATAATGCTCTTTTGCTTGTTGACGAAGCGCACGGGGCGCATCTTGGGTTTAAGCCTTTTAAAAACGGAGCAGTTAAAAATGGCGCCGATGTAGTTGTCGAGAGCCTTCATAAAACGCTCGATGCTCCCACGCAGACAGCTATAATGCACTGCGGAAAAAACATTAATTTTAAGAAAATAGAGCAACAGTTATCCGTTTTTGAAACAAGCAGCCCAAGCTATGCTTTCCTTTCTTCAATCGACAGATGTGTGAGAAAGATAGATGATAATTCTTTCACAGTATGGGCGGAGGCACTTGATGAGTTTTATGAAAAGGTAAAAGCCTTTACAAATGTAAAAATTCTGGGAAAGTGCTATAAAGATTACAGTGAAATTTTCGACTATGACAAAACAAAAATTGTGATACGCCCTGAAAACGAATTAAAAGATGGTTACACCCTTTTTAACGTGCTGAGGGACAAATATAATATTGAGTGCGAAATGGCGCAGGAAGGCTATGTTTTGGCTCTCACGGGCGCAGGCGACAATCATAAAACACTTAAAAGGCTTTATAAAGCTCTTTTGAAAATTGATAGCTCTCATAATTATAAAAAAAATGAAAGTTCAGTTTTTATGTATGAAAACCCAATAATGAAAACAACGCCAGAAAAAGCACTTGCACACGAAAGCGAGATTATTAAATTAAGCGAGAGCAGAGGACGCGTGAGCGCCGAATATGTATGGGCTTATCCCCCCGGAATACCCATTGTTATCCCGGGTGAGGAAATCCCCGAATTTCTGATAAATGCAGAAAAGAACTTGCTTTGCCACCTGAAATCGGGCGAGGGGAAGCTGCCCGGAATCAGGGTTTTAAAGTGAAACATAAATATAGCAAAGAACGCATGAGAGCACTATGCACAGACCGGAACTTACAGACGCAAGCACCATGCGTTCTTTTATATTGTGAATAAGAAAGGTAACAGTGTAGAAAAGTGCCCACACATACGTGATAAGAAAAATAATCTGATACAAGTTCATTAATGGTTTACCTCTTCATAATCGGCGTATTTAATTTTAAAAGATACGTCGATTTTTGCTGTTTTATATTTTTCCTTCCAATTGAATTTTTCCCATTTTTTATAATCGATAAAATATCTTTTCAGATAATCTCCCAAACTGAAAATATCGCTTTGGTATTCTTCCTGGCTTTTCTTTATCAGGATTTTTGCTTTTTTATTTAAAACGGATGTTATATAGTCTGTAAATTCCTTAGATTTTTTTGGCGTATCAACAACAAGTGGGTCGACGTATTCAAGATCTATTGGAATTTTAATTTTTATGTGAGCATTATTATTTTTAAGTTTTGCTGATATATCGGGAGGAGAGTGTTGGTTAATTTTAACCGTTACAAAGTCTCCTGTGGATGGAATACGGAAAGTGTAGGAAGCGGGATAGAACTCGTTTCCTATAAAACGTGCAATATCTGTGTAGAAGCTCCCAAGTGTTGATACCATTTTATCATCTTTAAAAATTGCAGTGCCTGAAAATTCCGCTTTATTTTCTGCTTTGCGAAGTATTTTGCCAGCTTTTTCGTTAAGAGCAAAATCATCACTTTCAATTGTTTTTAAATCAGTTTCCTTGGGAAGTTCATTTTTGTTTGTACCCACAAGCGGAACGAGGCTTCCGCTTGATTTTTCTGAAAAATTAAAGTGCAGGTAATAAAGGTAAGATTCGTTCACCTTATCTGATGCTGCTTTTTTTATAATATGATCGTAATACTTTTCAAGAAAAGATTCCTGCACAGGCTTTGCACTGCGAAGAAATTTATCGGCACTGTTTGTTGAAATGCATACATAGGTGTTTGGCCTGAAATCGTGTGAACTTACAAATCCATCGACAAATTCACCGATACCATCTTTTGCAAGTTCCCTGGAAAATACGATAAGCTTTGTGTGGGTGAGATTAATCTTTTTGCTTTTTATATAGTTCAGCTTTCGCACTGCCGAAAAAACGCTTGGTGCCTCTATCGTAACAATATCTGTGCTTTTTGCGGCAGTGCTTGTTTTTTCTTCTCCGCCACTTTCAATGGGGTTTGAAAAAACAAAGGTTGTGCGAATCCTGTAGCTTTTCCCTTTGTCTATCCCTACGGCTATAACAAAGGACTGTTCATCAATATCGATGCCGTAACACCCTGAAAGAACTATAGAAAGGCATAATAACAGAGGAATTATTCTTTTCATACAGTTTTCCTCCTTGTTCGTATTCTTGCTGCAGAAACAATTATAATGGGAAGTACAGGGAATAGAATATAGCTGTAATCAAGAAGAATTTCGTAGAATCTTAAAGCTGAAATTTCGTTATCGGGTAGCATAGCGGTAAAGAAAGTTAAAAATACTACAATCGGCACAAAGCCTTTTTCTCTTGCATTATCGGAAAAAGCAAACAGGCGCGAGCTGAGGGTGGTGAGAGCACTCATACTGCAAAGAATAAGTCCTGTCCATATAAATACCACAAGCGGTTCAAGGCGCTCTAAAAAGCTGCTTGCCTTTATCATTCTGGTCATTTGATAAAGTGGCAGAAAGAATTTTTCTGAGGCAGGATAGGGAATGCAAAGGCAATATACTCCAAGAATAATAACAGAGATTAAAGAAACAACTCCAACTATAATAAAGCCTGATTTTTTAATTTCTTTGTAGCTTGGATAATGATGTGAAAAGAAAAAGAGAAGAATTATTTCCATAAAGCCGTAGTTACGAAGAGCCGATGCCTTTATAAATTCATTAGTGCTTTTGCCGAAGATTGGCATTATATTCTGCGTGCGCAGATAAGGGAAGAGAAATATAATAACAAGCGTGAGAGTTACAAGTATAACGGGGAAGAAAACAAGCGTAAGATTTGTGGTGGAGCGCACGCCATACAGGGCACTTACAAAAATAGCGCTGATAATAAAAAGTGCAAAGTATTCGTCGGGAGCAGTGTTTGCCATAACTGTACCGAGTGCCTCCACAAGTACCCTTAAAAGACCTGCATTGTAGACTATAAACGCGATTGCATAGAAGTAATTAAAAAAGATTTTACCTGCTTTTGTTGAGTATATAAAAAGGGAGTCAAAGGAATTTGGCGCAAACGGCTTATAGAGCTTCAGCACAATGGCGAATGAAATAAGAAAAATTATTGATTTTATAATTGTGTCGAGCCATGCGGCATTTCCACTGTGCTTAATAATAAATTCGGGCATTATAATCAGGTATTTTGCAAGTATTGCGCCCGAGCATAAAACTGCGCCGCTTAATGTTCCGCTTTTTTGATTCATAAAACCTTCTACATCCATTTCCTTGAAATTTTTGCTTGCCTTTGTTTCCTTTTGGGATTAACATAGTCATTACGTTCTTCCTGTTTCCATATAGGAGGAACATAGGAAAAATAGGGGGACCCGCTTTTCGAGAGAGGAGCAATCGGAGAAACCATTCCAACCCCCATAGACTTTGTGTTGGTCCATACAAGTGCATTTATAAATGCTCCTGCAGTTATTGCTAAAAATCCGCCGAATGCACCAAGGAAAATATAAACAAATCTTAGAATTCTTGCAGACAGGCCAAGATAATAATTGGGCGTTGCAAACGAGCCTATTGCAGTGATAGAAACCACAATAATCAGTATCGGGCTTACAATTCCCGCGCTTACTGCCGCCTGTCCCAAAATAAGAGCACCAACAATGCTGAGAGTTGTGCCCGAGGCTTCGGGCACACGCACGCCTGCTTCACGTATGATTTCAAGTGAAATTTCCATTATAATAAGCTCGGCTAAAGAGGGAAACGGAACTTTCTCGCGGCTTGAAATTATCGACATTAAAATGTCGGTAGGAAGAAGTTCTGCGTGAAAATTAAGAATTGCTATATATAAGCCTGGTAGAAACATTGAAAATAAAAAAGCAATCCACCTTACCGTTTTAATCATATTTATATATGGAAATCGCAGATAATTATCTTCTGCAGATTCGTTTAGCTCGAAAACGGTTGTGGGAAGAATAGTTACAAACGGAGAGCCGTCTACTAAAATAACAACCCTTCCCGAAAGAAGTGCACGTGCAGCTCTGTCGGGTCTTTCAGTAGAAAGAAACTGGGGAAGAGTGGAGATGGTCTTATCTTCTATAAGCTGCTCGAGTTCAGCAGCGGCAAATACGTAATCAACATCTACATTCTGAACTCGACGAAGCGTTTCTTCCACAAGTGATTCATTTGCCACATTTTCAATATACATTACGGAAACGGGCGTCTGGCTGATTTTTCCAACGCTTAATTCTTTTGATATAAGGCTTTTATTACGCACGAGATGGCGGATAAGAGCAGTGTTTTCACGAAGCTGCTCGGAAAAAGCGTCGTTTGGTCCACGGATAACGCGCTCTGTTTGTGGTGATTCAATACCCCTGTGTTGCCAACCCTTGACATCAAGCGAGATTGCACCCTTTAATCCATCGATAAGAAGAATTACGCTGCCGAAGTTAATGTCAAATGTAAGGCTTCCCAAAAGATTTTTTTCTTTTGCCTCACACTGTGGAAGAAGCATTTCATAAATCGAACGGAAGCTTTTAATATTCAGTTCTCTGCTTGTTATCATTAAGGGCCGTAATATAAAGTCGTTTACTATTTGTTTATTAACAAGTCCGTCGATAAAAAATATAATGGCTTTAACATCACGCTCGTTAATTCTTATGGTAAATTCCCGTGATTTTAAATCGCCGTTTTTTCCATCGGCAAGCTCTTTTTTTATTGTTTTAACGTTTTCAGAGAAATTGCCTGAAAGCTTTGGTCCACCTTCGTTATACTGGGGAACATAGTTGCTTTTTTGAGCATTTTTTATGTTAAATGAATAGTTTTTGTTGTTACTGTTATATACAAAAAGATTTTTTAGTCGCATAAACAGCACCTTTCTTTCTGTTTGTAATATTTTAACCAGAGAAAGAAAATTTATGCAGGTCTTTTCGCTTGAAAATAGCACACAGAATCGTCCCCTGTGTGCTAAATAAAAAGAACTTGCAGATAAATCTGCAAGTTCTTTTTATTTTATCTGTACCAGTATGTATTATCAGAATATACAACCTGTGTTACGCGAACATTTCCAATATGATCAGTTTTATAAGGTGTGCTGGTCCATTTATATGAATTAGAATTTCCGGAGTACAGCCATGTATCTTCTACGGAATAAGATGAATAACTTGTGCTAAGACGGGTTCCAAACACATCAAAACAGTCAAATGCAATTTTGAAAGCCTTAATTGTTTTATAAGATACGTTTGTGAAATTTATAGAAACATCGCCGTTATCATAGCAAAAACTTGAAGTATAGGCAAGCGGAGCATTAACTTTTTTTCTCCAAGCATCCATAGCTTTTGTTTTATAGGTGTAAAAGGCGGATTCGTAATAGGTGCCTGAGAGTGCCGAAGCACCGTATTTAGCCATACTGAAAGCATCTGCATAGTTGCCACTAACGAAATAGGAATCGTAGTTTCTTTTATAATCCTGATAGAGGTAATCAGTCCACAAATACCAACCGACTTTCTGATATGCTTTAATATTGCAATACTCAACCTCAATTTCTCTGCCATCAAGCGAATACATCCATACAGGTCCGTGCCATCCGCTATTTTCATAAACCGGGAGCAACAAATCATGTATGCCTAAGGCTCTTCCATCGTCTGAATATACGTTCATATACTTACAATAATGATAAGTGTTCGTCCATGAACCGGGATAAGAAGCTCCCACTTCTATTGATGCAGTTACATCAGGGATCTCCAAATCAAAGTAACAATACGGTTCTTCACCCTCATAATCTTCAAAATCGGCAGAATACATTATTTTATCAATTGTTTTAATATGATTTCCTGAAGCATCATAGCAATAGAAAGTAATATACATACTTGAACCGTTGTTGAATTCACCTGTTATATAAACAGAAGCACTGTTTGTATATTTAGGTGTTTCGTTGGGAGATACATATATTTCGAAATCTGACATTGTGAATGATGAAGAATAATTATTATAATATTGATTCATCATAATAGGAAGGGTGGTGTACCTTGCAGCAGATGCAGAGATTGTCGTAATCCCAAATAACACTAAAAAAGCTGTTGAAATTGCCAATAATAATTTTTTCATAATATAACCTCCTTGTATTGTTATATTATACCATTAAATAAAGTTAAATTCAATAATAATGGAAAATATTTATGATTTAAAAATAATTTATCTTCTTGACCAGATGGTCAGTCTTAAAACAACAATAGAACTATAGGCTTTCATACCTGTAAAAGAAAAGCGACCTTGTTGGCTTATCCAACAAGGTCGCTTGATATTTAGTGATAATTGGGCTTGCCTTTTTACAATGGTTTATAGATTATGCTTCTTCCTTAATCTTAGCCTGTGCAGCTGCTAAGCGTGCAATCGGCACACGGAAAGGTGAGCAAGATACATAGTCAAGACCGATGTTGTGGCAGAATTCAACAGATACAGGATCGCCACCGTGCTCACCGCAGATACCGCAGTGCATTGAAGGACGAACCTTTTTACCCATTTCAACTGCCATTTCCATAAGCTTACCAACACCTGTCTGGTCGAGCTTAGCGAATGGATCGTTTTCAAAGATCTTAGCATCGTAGTAAGCATCGAGGAACTTACCTGCATCATCACGAGAGAAACCGTATGTCATCTGTGTAAGGTCGTTTGTACCGAAGCAGAAGAATTCAGCCTCTGTAGCGATTGCATCAGCTGTAAGACAAGCTCTGGGAATTTCCATCATTGTACCAACTTCATAGTGAAGCTCTACGCCTGCTGCAGCGATTTCTGCATCAGCTGTAGCAACAACGTCTTTCTTAACGTAGTTGAATTCCTTAAGGTCGCCAGGAAGAGGAATCATGATTTCAGGAACAACGTTCCAATCAGGATGAGCCTTCTTAACGTTGATTGCTGCACGGATAACAGCCTTTGTCTGCATCTTTGCAATTTCAGGATATGTTACTGCAAGACGGCATCCGCGGTGTCCCATCATTGGGTTGAACTCGTGAAGTGCAGCGATGATAGCCTTGATATCAGCAACAGATTTGCCCTGAGCCTTTGCAAGAGCTTCGATATCAGCTTCTTCTGTAGGAACGAATTCATGAAGCGGAGGATCGAGGAAACGAATTGTTACGGGGTTACCTTCAAGAGCTTCGTAAAGCTTTTCAAAGTCGCCCTGCTGATAAGGAAGAATCTTATCAAGAGCTGCTTCTCTTTCTTCAACTGTGTCTGCACAGATCATTTCACGGAATGCAGCGATTCTTTCAGCTTCGAAGAACATATGCTCTGTACGGCAAAGACCGATACCTTCTGCGCCAAGCTCGCGAGCTTTTTTAGCATCAGCAGGTGTATCAGCATTTGTTCTAACCTTAAGTGTTCTGAATTCATCAGCCCAAGCCATGATTCTGCCGAATTCGCCTGCGATTTCAGCATCAACTGTGGGGATGATACCATCGTATATATTACCTGTAGAACCATCGATTGAGATGTAATCTCCTTCGTTGTAGGTTTTACCAGCAAGTGTGAACTTCTTGTTTTCTTCGTCCATGTTGATTTCGCCGCAACCAGATACACAGCATGTACCCATACCACGAGCAACAACTGCAGCGTGTGAAGTCATACCGCCACGAACTGTAAGGATACCCTGAGAAGCCTTCATACCTGTGATATCTTCAGGAGATGTTTCAAGACGAACAAGAACAACCTTTTCTCCTCTTGCGTTCCAAGCCTCTGCGTCTTCAGCAGTGAACACTACCTTACCGCAAGCAGCACCAGGAGATGCACCAAGACCACGACCTGCAGGAGTTGCAGCCTTAAGAGCCTTAGCATCGAACTGAGGATGGAGAAGAGTGTCGAGGTTACGAGGATCGATCATAGCAACAGCCTTCTTCTTATCGATCATTCCCTCGTCAACAAGGTCGCAAGCTATCTTAAGAGCAGCCTTAGCTGTTCTCTTACCGTTACGTGTCTGAAGCATATAGAGCTTTCTGTTTTCAATAGTGAACTCCATATCCTGCATATCTCTGTAATGGTCTTCAAGAATAGCACAAACTTTTTTAAATTCTTCAAATGCTTCAGGGAATTTTTCTGCCATCTGAGCGATAGGCATAGGTGTACGAACACCGGCAACAACGTCTTCACCCTGTGCGTTTACAAGGAATTCACCCATAAGACCGGGTTCGCCTGTAGCAGGATCACGTGTGAAGGCAACACCTGTACCGCAATCGTCGCCCATATTACCAAATGCCATCATCTGTACGTTAACTGCTGTACCCCATGAATAAGGGATATCATTATCACGACGGTAAACGTTTGCACGGGGGTTGTCCCATGAACGGAAAACTGCCTCTACTGCACCCATAAGCTGTTCCTTAGGATCAGCTGGGAAGTCTTTACCGATTTTGTTTTTATATTCAGCTTTAAACTGCTCTGCGAGAGTTTTAAGGTCTTCAGCTGTAAGCTCGATATCCTGAGTAACACCCTTAGCTTCCTTCATTTCGTCGATAAGCTGTTCAAAGTACTTCTTACCAACTTCCATAACTACGTCTGAATACATCTGGATGAATCTTCTGTAGCAGTCGTAAGCCCATCTTGCGTTACCACTCTTTTTAGCCATAGCTTCAACAACATCTTCGTTAAGACCGAGGTTAAGGATTGTATCCATCATACCGGGCATTGAAGCTCTTGCACCACTACGAACTGATACGAGGAGAGGATTCTCCTTGTCGCCGAATTTCTTGCCACAGATTTCTTCCATCTTATCGATGTATTCCATAATCTGTGCCTGAATTTCATCGTTGATTTTGCGGCCATCCTCATAATACTGAGTACAAGCCTCTGTTGTAATTGTGAAACCCTGAGGAACAGGAAGACCGATAGCAGTCATTTCTGCAAGGTTAGCACCCTTACCGCCAAGAAGGTTTCTCATTGTAGCGTTACCTTCTTTGAAGAGATAGACAAATTTAGTCATCTAAAATACCTCCTAAAAATTTATAATTATAATAATAAAATTATATTTCTATGCAACAACCTATATCATACACCATTTTTCATAGAATTTCCAGTTTTTTTTTAAAAAATTTGATTATTTATTTAAATTTTTTAAAGTATTGTGTAAAAAATCGAGAGATTTAGGCAGATTTCCCAAATGAAAACGCAAAAATGGCTCGATAATCAAGTCGAGATTAATTGCATCTTCATTACTTGCCGAGATAAAGAGTGCATCTTTTAGCGAAAATTCGAGAATTGCCTGTGCAAGAGTAATAAGTCTCGGGCTTATGTAGATGCTTTTTTCTTCTTTGTGAAGAGCACATCGCGTTTCACTGTCTGAAATGCTAAAGTGAGATGCCTTTTCTCCGCAGGGGCACTTGGGTGAAAATTCGGGCATAATTCCAAAAAGCTCGGCAAGTTTTAATTCAAATACAACTTTCACAAGCGGAGCGCTTTCGCTTCTTTTTGTAAGTACATAAAGTGTGTTTAAAAGCAGTCTGACCTCTTCATCGGCTTCCATACCACCCTGAACGCCCATTTCACAAAGCGACATAAAATAGGCACCATAGGATAAAAGCTCGATATCTTCTGAAATTGTGCAAAATCCCTCAATAAGTTCGGCACTTGTTAAGGAATAAAGGTTTTCTTTAACATGCTTAAGAACAAAATCTGAATAGCAAAGGGGAGAGATTGCTCCCTGGCTTTTGTGCTTAAGGCTTCGTGCTCCCTTACAAATAACCGATATTCTTCCAAGCTCGTTAGATAAAAGCGTGAGCATACGGTCGTTTTCTCCACTTTGATTTGAACGGATAACTATTCCTTTGATTTTTACTGTTTCGCTCGACATTTAACGGCCTCTATCCTTAGTATATCCAAGTTCTTTTAAAGCAGAGCCCTGATTTCTCCAATCCTGACGGACCTTAACCCAAAGCTCGAGATATACTTTATTATCTAAAAGTGCTTCTATATCGCGACGTGCTGAAGAACCAATTCTTTTTATAGTTTCCCCTTTTTTACCAATAATAATCGGCTTGTGCGTAGCTTTTTCGCAATATATAACGGCTTTTATTCTTGTAACATCTTCTTCTTTCATTTCTTCTATTTCAACTGCTGTTCCATGAGGAACTTCCTTATCAAGAAGACGAAGAATTTTTTCGCGGATTATTTCACTTGCCATTTCGCGCACAGTGCTATCGGCATAGATGTCGGTAGGGTAGAAAGGTTCGCCAAAATCAAAGTGCTTTAATATTTCAGCACGAAGAGCATCAACACCATCTTTTTTCAGTGCGCTTATAGGCACGATCGCACTGAATTCGCCCTCTTTTGTAAAGGATTCTATCTGTGGAAGAAGCTTTTCTTTTTCGATTGTATCGGTTTTATTTATAACAAGGATTACGGGAATTTTTTTTGATGCGGCATTTTCGATTACCTTTTTTTCTGTTTCGTGAATTTCACGGCCTGCTTCAACAAGGAGCAGCACAACATCAACATCAGAAATAGTTGCATTGGCAGTGGAATTCATATATTCTCCAAGCTTATTATGCGGTGTGTGCATTCCCGGGGTGTCGACAAAAACAATCTGATAATCGTCGCCGTTATCAATTGCACTGAGGTTGGTTCTTGTTGTTTGTGGTTTGTTGGAAACGATTGATGCTTTTTCACCAATAAAAGCATTTGTAAGAGTTGATTTACCCACATTAGGTCTGCCGACAATTGTAGCAAATCCCGATTTGAAATTACTCATAATTATATCCTCTCAATTATTTTTTCTAAAAGTTCTATTCCGTAGGGCACAAAGATTATAAGTCCCGCAATAGCCGAGCCGATGCTTATTAAAAGAACTGCTCCCGCAGAAATATCTTTTGCACGTTTGGCAAACATATTAAAAACGGGGGAAGAAATATCAACTGCGCTTTCTATTGCTGAATTTAAAAGCTCGAATGCCATTGTGATAAAGCAAAGAGAAATTACTATTGCTTTTTCACAAACAGTAAGATTAAAAAGCACTGCACATAAAACAACAAGCACTGTCATCGTTATATGTATTTTCATATTGCGTTCTTCTTTTACTACCTGTTTAATTCCATCGAAAGCGTGGCGAAAGCTTTCAAAATAAGATTTGTTTTTCATAGCTTAATCTCTTTTTAAGTTCATCTTATTAAGGATTTCTTCTTCGCGCGAGCGCATAACGGAAGCATAAGGCTCTTCCATATGGTCAAATCCAAGAAGATGGAGAGTGCTGTGAACTGCAAGGAAGCCAACCTCGCGCTCAAAGGAATGACCGTATTCTTCTGCTTGAGATTTAGCACGCTCAAGCGAAATTACAATATCACCAAGTAAAAGGAAATCTCCATCGTAATCGCCGCTTTCTTCAAGCATAACCCCATCTTCATCAAATTCAAGAATAGGGAAGCTGAGCACATCTGTTGGTGCATCAATTTCGCGGTATTCTTTGTTAATTGCGTGAATTCCCTCGTTATCAGTAATTAAAATGCTGACCTCGAAATCCATATCGCCACCGCCGATAACATCAAGAGTTGTTGCTACGGCAGTTTGCACAATTTTATCAAGCTCCGGAGTGTAGTCAAGCTTGTCCTGTTCGTTTTCAATAATAAATTGAAGCATATTTTTTCTCCTTACTCATATTTTATTCTTTCGTGGAAATATCCACCAAGGGTTTTTATAACAACTTTTATTATTATTTCAAGCTCGGCAAATGTAAGATTACAGTTTGAAAGCTGACCCGAACTTACACGCTCGTTAATAATTGAACGCACCATTTTATCAATTTTTTCTTCGCTTTTTTCTGTGATAGAGCGGACTGCCGCCTCACACGAATCGGCAATCATTACTATTGCAGCCTCCTTTGTGTGGGGGGTAGGTCCCTTATAAGTAAACAAAGCTTCGTCGATATCTTTATTCTTCTCTTTTGCACGGAGTAGAAAATATCCCGCTGTTGTAGTGCCGTGGTGCTGAAGAATTATATCGCATATGGCTTTTGGAAGATGGTGCTTTTGTGCGATTTCGTAACCATCTTTTACGTGATTTATTATAAGCGATGCACTTTCCTCGGGAGAGAGGGAATCGTGCTCGTTTTTATCATACTGATTTTCGCGAAAATAAAGAGGGTGGCGTATTTTTCCAATATCGTGGTAATAAGCTCCCACACGGGCAAGCAAACTGTTTGCACCAATTTCACGTGCGGCAATTTCAGATATGTTTGCCACGGTGAGCGAATGATGGTATGTTCCCGGTGCCTCCACGAGAAGCTTTTTTAACAGCTTGTTTTCGGGGTTTGAAAGCTCGGTTAATTTCATTGGTGTGGTTGCATTAAATATCCATTCCCACATAGGAAGCGTTCCTATTGTTAGTATTCCCGAAAGAAAACCGCCGATAAATCCTTTCAGGAAAGATGTGAGAGCTATCTGAATTCCGTTTGCTTCGATAAGCGACATCAGTGAGAAAACCACACCAAAGCTAATCGCTGAAAGAATTGAAGCCGGGAGAAGATGATTTCTTCTTTTTATAATACCAAAAGCATAAGAGCTAAGCGTTCCGCCAAGTATCATACAAACAGCAAAGTCCCAGTTTGAATCAAAAGCAACACCGCAGAAAAGAGATAGAATAAGGTTTGTTATAATTGCTGCTTTTGAGCCTGCAAAAATAGAAAGAATACAAGCTAAATAACCTATTGGGAGAATGCTCATGAACTTTTCGGGAATATATTTTCCGCCATAAAATACCATAATAACCATAATTATTGATAGAAAGGAAGAAAGTATCCAGAAATCAGTGTGTGGATTTTCCTTTCCCTTAAAGAAATTAATGATTACAAAATAACTCGTTATGCTAAGAAGAATTATTCCTGCCGTATAAGTGCGTGAAAGAGGATTTTCCCCTTTGAGTATGCCAAGCTCACGAAGCATAGCCATCTGAGCATCTGAGGCTATTTCACCTTTTCTTAATATAATCTGATTCTTTTTATATTCAATGACGGGTGCTGCATCTTCTGCTGCCTGGCGACGGCGCTCGGTTTCAACTTCGTCAACCTCAAGGTTTACTGTGAGCACCAATGAAATGATTTCTTTTGCGGCGTTTTTCTGTGAATCGGTTATTTTAAGCTTGTTCACTTTTTCCATACACTTTTCAAGTGAAACATCAACATCGGAAACTCCATCTGCCATAACGGAGTTTATAATTTCCGTTATAGACCGAAGCTCTGAAAATTCTGCTTCTTTTGCTTTTATAATAGTAAAGCTTGATTTTTCTGTTATATCAAGCTTTGTGGTGGCACGAAACCTTGCTGCTGCCTGAGAAGCTGAAATTTCTTTATCTGTGCGAAGATTGGTAGCAAGTGAAAAAAGATTTGTAACCGTTTCAACGGATGCGATACGTTTATCGTCGCGTGGTATATAAACTTTTTCAACACTGTCGCGTGCTGCTTGTTTTCCCGCGTTTGTGGTAGTTTCGTCAACTATAGCACGCGGAGCATATATATCTTCGGGGGATACATCTCCAACGTTTAACGAAATTTGCCCCGTTTTATTTGAAAAGAGCAAAAATATACTTATTATTAAAAGGGAAAGCGCGGTAATAAGCTTGGGAGAAAATCCTTGAGAGAATTTATTCATTTTTTATCACTGCTTTCTTTCGTATTTTTCGTATGCGGCTATAATCTTCTGTACAAGTGGATGGCGCACAACATCTTTATCGGAAAGGAATGAAAAATCAAGCCCCTCGATATTTTTAAGAACCTTCTGCGCGTCTTTCAGCCCGCTTCGCTTGCCATCAGGAAGGTCAATCTGCGTTACATCACCTGTGATAACTGCTTTGGAGCCAAATCCGATACGCGTTAAAAACATTTTCATTTGTTCGGGGGTGGTGTTTTGTGCTTCATCAAGAATAATAAATGCATCATCAAGTGTTCTTCCTCGCATATAGGCAAGAGGAGCAATTTCGATTACACCACGTTCAAGATATTTCTGGTAATTTTCCATTCCGAGCATATCTCCTAGAGCATCATACAAAGGTCTTAAATAAGGGTCGACCTTCATTTGCAAATCACCGGGTAAAAATCCAAGCTTTTCACCTGCTTCAACTGCGGGACGAGTGAGAATAATACGGCTTACATCCTTGCGACGGAATGCATCAACAGCCATTGCAACTGCAAGGTATGTTTTACCTGTTCCTGCTGGACCGATTGCTATAACAACAGTATTGTCGCGGATTTTCTGAATATAGTTTTTCTGCCCGTAGGTTTTGCATTTAACACTTTTTCCGCTTGCCGTTATGCAAATATAGTCGCCTTTGGCAGGGGGCACAAAATCAATGTTTTCATTCACACTGAATATATCGTAGCGGATGCTTTGCTCTGTGGGAGTTTCTCCGTTTTCAATTTCCATCATCATTCGTTCCATAACAGAGGCGGCTTTTTCGCAGTTTTCGCCCATGATTTTTATGGAAACATCGCGGTTTACAATCTGCACATCAAGCTCTTTTTCAATAAGCTTGATGTTTTTATCATAGCTTCCGAAAAGAGCCATCAGTATATCGTTGTTTTTTGCTTCAATTATTTTCTCCATTTTCTTCTCCTGACACAAT
Source organism: Clostridia bacterium (assembly GCA_017505525.1). Taxonomy (GTDB): domain Bacteria; phylum Bacillota; class Clostridia; order UMGS1883; family UMGS1883; genus UMGS1883. The sequence goes on along the minus strand of JAFVPB010000028.1, from coordinate 40,644 downwards.
ATCCATTAGATTTTCCATCGGTATTTCTTTATCAATACGCATAAGGCACTCGGCAGTAAAGGTTACTTTTATAGTGTTTTCACTTTCTGTTGAACTGTGTGTGATGATTAATACCTGTATGCCTTTTTCTTTAAGTTCCTTTTCGAATATAAGTTTTTCTTTTTCTATCTCCTTTTGTATATTGTTTGGCAGTTTTACAACTTGCACCTCTCTGTACTGGGTTCTTGAAAAGGAAACAGGCAAGAGTGGTAATTTTACCCTATTTATTATTTTAACATATTCTTCATATGAAATTCCACTATTTAATGAAAATTTTATATTATTTTTTTTAAAATTTACACTGTATACATTCTTTTTTCTTTTTGTAGGTGTTTTTTTCAGAATGTTTTTAGGGATATCAACCGTTTTTTCTTCCCATACACGTGCCTCTACCATACCACTGGCATGATGGTAGTAGGGGGGAATGTTTTCATTATCAGTGAGGATTGTTCCCGAAATAATAACCTGCCCCTCTACTACTGTTTCACCTTCTGATACCAGCGGTGCTCCGCAAAACACCTGCATTTTTTCAATAACACCGCTGTGCGTTGCAATTACATCGGCAGGCTCTGATATTTTTTCAAGCAGAGGCTTTTGGGTGCGTGCACGCAGTTCAACATTAGCCGTTGTTCCACGGACATCAACCCACATCCATGAAAGTTTATCTGATTTTAAAAGAATTGATTTTTTTATTTTATATGGGTCAATTTTGCTTTTTTTAGCACCTATATACACGCCGTTTTCTTTTAAAAGTGTTTTTATCTCATTTTGTGCCTCGGGTGCTCCATAAATTTTTACTTTCCATATAAAGCTTGAATAGATAATTGAAGAAATAAGAAATAATATAGGGAGCGAGAAAAGAGCAATTCTTTTTTTATATCGTTTTATGAAAAAAGGAATCCCGTATGATGAAACCTTTTCGATAATTATATCGTTTGGAGCATTTTCCATAATGATGTTTAATCCTTTTTTACTTACGGTAAATTTAAGAATTCCGTTTTCATCTTTACTTGCGTTTTCGATATAGATTCCTTTAGAAGAACTGATATTGAGTATGCGTTCGGGAAAGCTTCCCAAAACTTTTATCTCGTGAGCACCCTTTATATAATTTAAAAAACCGTATGACATAACACAACCTCCATAATTAAGAGTATGATTTAACTGGGCGCAGCATAACTTAATAATGGGTGGTTTATATATGGGAAAAAAAGAAAAAACAATTTCAAGGGTGGCAGAAGCTCTTGATTTGCCTCTTGATGCTATTTCAAATACTCCGAGAATAGAATTGATCGGAAGGGAAAAGGTTATTTGTGAAAATTTTCGCGGAATAATCGATTATAATGAAAATTCCTTTAAGATAAATACTCTTTCGGGAATAATCAAAATAGATGGAGATGAGCTTTTAATATCGAGTATTACGGATGAAGAGGTATGCGTAACGGGTAATATTGTAAGAGTTGAATTTATATAGGGGGATGGGAAGATGCTTTTTTTAATTTGCTGTTTGTTATTTGCAGCTTTTCCTGAAAGAGTGCTCGTAGGGGCGCAAAGCGGATTAGCTCTTTCTTTAAATGCCGTTGTGCCGTCGCTTCTTCCGTTTATGCTGGTTTCTACCTGCCTTATAAAAAGCAAGTTTTCCTATCCTCTTGGCAGCATTGTATCGAAAATTCTTTCGCCGATTTTAGGTATAAGTCCCACAGGATGCGTGTGCCTTATCACTGGGCTTATTGGTGGATATGGGGCAGGGGCAAAAGCTGTTTTTGAATGCTACAAGGAAAATGAAATAGATAAAGAAGAAGCCGAAACGCTTCTTGCTTTTTCAAATAATGCGGGACCGCTTTTTGTTATAGGAACTGTGGGGATAAGCTTTTTTTCGCATAGGCAGACGGGCATAATTTTATACATAGTCCAAGTTATTACTGCACTTTTTTTATGCGTTATTTTTTGCTTTAATAATAAATACGAAAAAACAAGCGTTGCTAAAGAGTGGGAATTTTATAAAAAAAATAAGCCTCCTATAGGAGAGCTTATCGCAAAGAGTGCCGCATCAAGCGGAAAAGCAATTATAAACGTTGTTGTTTTCGTTGTTGCATTCAGTGCAATTTCGCAAGTACTTCCCACCGAGCGATTTCCGCTGATTTCAGGAATATTAGAGGTTACAAAAGGATGCAGTGAATTATCGCGCAGAGGAACAAAAATCCTCCCATTGATAAGCGCGCTGCTTTCGTGGGGAGGATTAAGTGTTCATTTTCAGACAAACGCCCTCGCAGGGGGGAAGCTCAATCTGAGAAAATATTATATCGGAAAAATAGCCGGTGCTATAGTAAGCTATTTTATAACTTATTTTGTTTATAGCGACCCATACCTTATGCTGTTTTTATCAATTGTGATTTTCTCGGTTTTCCTGTGCTTTTTAGTTGTGAAAAATCTTATTTTAAAACAGCTTCGGCAACCTTGATGCCGTCTACTGCGGCACTCATAATTCCTCCTGCATAGCCTGCGCCCTCGCCGCAAGGGTAAATTCCGCGCACAGATGATTGATAGGCTTCGTTACGTATTATTCGCACAGGGGAAGAGGAACGGCTTTCCACTGCCGTTAGAACTGCATCGTCGAGAGCAAAGCCTTTGATTTTCCTGTCAAACATAGGGATGGCCTCGCGAAGAGAATTTGTGATAAATGAGGGGAAAAGCTTTCCAAGTTCACTGGGTGTTACTCCCACAGGATATGTTGGAGTAACATTTCCCAGACTAACGCTTTTTTGCCCGGATAAAAAGTCTTTCACAGTTTGAACGGGGGCGTTATAATTAGCTCCGCCCATAAAATATGCGCTTTTTTCAAGACTTCGCTGAAGCTTCATTCCGCTGAAGATATCGTTATCGTTAAAATCAGTGGGAAGAATACTTACAAGAAGGGCTGAGTTTGCATTTTCGCCATCGCGAAGGAAGTTACTCATTCCGTTTGTTACAACTGTGTTTTCCTCGCTTGAAGCGGCAACAACTGTTCCGCCGGGGCACATACAGAATGTGTATACACCGCGTCCGTCTTTAAGATGCACCGCCGCTTTATAATCGGCAGGGGGAAGCTTATCTTTGAACTTATGGTAAAGCGCTTCATTAATCAGACTTTGCGGATGCTCAATTCTTACTCCCATAGAAAAACTTTTGCGCTCCATTAAAAGATTGTGCGAGAAAAGCATTTCAAAGGTATCGCGCGCACTGTGGCCGATAGCAAGAATTAATGAATCGGTATCTATATCGCCAAGCGATGTTTTAATTCCTTTTATGGCACCACTTTCGATATATATATCTTCAAGCTTGCAGTTGAACCTGAATTCTCCACCGTTTTTTATTATTTCGTTACGCATATTTTTAATTATGCCGCTTAATAAATCGGTGCCGATATGGGGCTTTCCGTTTACTGCAATTTCTTCGGGGGCACCAAAACGGATAAATTCACTAAGCACCATTCTCTGGCGCGAATCCTTAGTGCCTGTATTAAGCTTGCCATCGGAGAATGTTCCTGCACCGCCCTCGCCAAACTGAATATTGCATTCGGTGTTGAGTGTTCCGCCTGAGAAAAATCTGTAAACCTCTTTTTTTCGGGAATCTACATCTAGTCCGCGTTCTATCACTATTGGCTCGGCACCGCATCGTGAAAGAATAAGAGCGCAGAATAACCCTGCGGGACCGCTTCCAACAACAACGGGGCGCTTTTTTAGTCTTGATACACAGGGATATTCATATTCATATTTTTCATATTTATCAACGTCGGGCAAGGTTAAAAAACGACCTTCTCCGCGAAGCTTTGCACAAACGCTAACGCACCTGTAAACCTCTGTGCGGCGGTGTGCATCGATTGAATCCTTTATAACTTCAATAGATAGAATATCGTAATCGCCGATTTTAAGCTTCTTTTTAACGGCTGATTTAATATCTTCATCACCATAGGAAATGGGGAGTAGCAGATTATTAATTCTTATCATTTAGTTTTCCCCTTTCCCTGCGGCTTTACCTGAAATTGCACCTGTTGTCCAAGCCCAGTGAAGATTATATCCACCGCAATCACCCACGCAGTCGAGTGCTTCGCCTGTGCAGTATAAACCGGGGCAGATTTTCGATTCGAGCGTGGATAAATCAAATTCGTCTAAAAGTGCTCCGCCCGCTGTTACCTGTGCATCTTCCCACGAAAGGGTGGAAACGGCAGTAAAACGCAGTGCTTTAAGCTTTTTGCTAAGATTTATAATATCTTTTTTTGTAAGGTTTTCAGCTTTTAAATCAAGCGGGATAGAGAGCTCTTTATAGATATACATAGCAAGTGGCTTATGAAGTATGCCTGTTAGAAAATCTTCTATGCGTCTTTCTTTAAGCAAAACGGCACGATTAAATAAGTGCTTTGTTACTTCGTCTTCCAAAAGGTGGGGGATAAGGTCGATTTCAATAATATCGCCTTTTTGTGTGAGGCGTGAAAGCTGCATTATTGCTATTCCTGAAAGACCATACTGAGTTAGCTGAAGCTCGCCCTCTTCTTTTTTTACGGATATGCCATTTTTTATAAGAGTGATGGCGCAGTTTGCACGTATTCCCTTTAAGGAAGCAGTGTTTTCTTTTGTTTTAATGGGAACAAGGGCAGGGAAAACGGGAGTGATTCGATGCCCGAGCGATTTTAAAAGGTTAAACGAATTTCCGTCAGTTCCAAAAATCGGGGCAGCGCTTCCGCCTGCTGAAATTATAACCCTATCATATTTTAAGTTGTTTATTATAAAGCCTTGTGAGGCTTTTTTTATTTCTTTTACGCGCGTGTTAAGAATTACTTTTATCCCAAGCCTTTCAACTTCAAACCGAAGTGCATCGCAAACGGCAGATGCCTTTTTAGAATAGGGGTATATGCGCGAGCTTTCCTCGCAAAACATTATACCTAATTCTTCAAAAAACTGCCTTTCCTCACAAGGGGTAAAGGCAGTAAGTATTTTAGTGATTGCATCGGGAGATTGTGAATAATAGTTATCCTCAGCTATAACTGCATTTGAAAGATTGCATCTTCCGTTGCCTGTGGAAAGAATTTTTTTAAGAATTCTATCGCTTCTTTCAATAACAGTAACAGAATTTGAGGGGTTAACACGTTTAGCGTAAATAGCGGCAGTAATGCCTGAGGCACCTGCGCCGATCACGGCTATTTTCAATATAATTCAACCTCACTTTTTTTATCTCGTGTCATTAATTCAAGCACTGCTTGTTTGGGGTTTTTATTTTCATAAAGAACACTATATGCTGCATTTATAATAGGCATATCTATATTATGCTTTTTTGAAAGCTTGTAGGCAGCAAGCGTTGCGCTTACACCCTCAACCGTCATATGAACTTCGTCGAGTGCTTCCTTAAGCGTTTTGCCCTGACCGATAAGGATTCCTGCGCGGCGGTTGCGGCTGTGCATAGAGGTACATGTAACTATTAAATCACCTATACCGCTAAGCCCTGAAAAAGTTTTTTCGTCTGCACCGAGCTTAACTCCCAGGCGGGTGATTTCGTGAAGTCCTCTTGTCATAAGAGCGGCTTTTGTATTGTCGCCATAGCCAAGTCCGTCGGTTATACCTGCGCAAAGGGCGATAGCATTTTTAAGCGCACCGCCAAATTCTACTCCGATTATATCGGGGTTTGTGTATACCCTGAAATTATCCGACATAAATATATTCTGAAGTTTTTCAAGCACTTCTTCATTTTCCGATGCAATAACGTTTGTGGTGGGAATGCATCGTGCAACTTCTTCTGCATGAGAAGGGCCACTGAGCACTGCAACAGTGGAATTTGGAAGAGCTTTTTTATAAACCTCGCTTATTCTTGTAAGGGTTGTTTCGTCGATACCCTTGGAAAGATTTACAAGGATTTTCCCATCTGCATATTCTTTAAGGGATTCAGCAGTAGAAGACACTGCTTTTGAGGGCACTGCAAGAACAATTATTTCGCCGAAATCTGCGGCATAAGATATATCGCTTGTAAATGTTATGTCAGCTTCGCCGAAAGGAACTCCGGGAAGAAATTCTTTATTTTCACGATCGTTTTCAAGGCGCATGCTTTCTTCTTTCATATAGGACCATAAACAAACCTTATGTCCGTTGCGGCATAAAAGAAGAGTGATAGCAGTTCCCCAACCGCCGCTGCCGATTACAGATATATTCATATATTTACTCCTTTTTCTTACCCAATTTATTTTCAGTTCCATTTAACAGGCGTGAAATATTTGCATGATGACGGATAATGCATAAAACTGCAATTATCAGTGTGAAATAGAAAAATACGCCGAAATCATATAAAACAACAGATGCAATCACTGCGCCAACAGATGCAAGAATTGATGAAAGTGAAACATATCGGCTGATTAAAACAGTGATTATGAAAACCAAAAGAGCAACCAACGCTACCTCGTAGTGAAGCACGCACAAAACAGCAAAGCTTGTGGAAACACCTTTTCCGCCTGAAAATTTATAGTAAACAGGGAAATTGTGCCCAAGTACGGCACCAAGTGCCGCAGTGCATTCATAAATTTCGCCGTTAAATACGCTTCTTACTATTAAAACAGCTATTACGCCTTTTAGTATATCAAGCAGAAATACGATTAAAGCAGGGATTTTTCCATAAGTACGAAGAACATTTGTTGCTCCTGCATTTTTGCTTCCGTGGTTGCGGATATCGTCTTTTCTTAGTTTTGAATAGATGATTGCAAAGTTAAGAGAGCCTATAAGGTATCCAAGCACTAGGCAAAGAAATAATTTAGCCATCCTGTTTGCTCCTTTCGCGTACAATAAATTTTAAAGGAGTTGCCGTTAAACCAAAGCTTTCACGTATGCAGTTTTCTATATAACGGATATAGCTGAAATGTGCAAGCTCGTGGTCGTTAACAAAAATAACAAACGTGGGGGGCTTAACGCTTACCTGCGTCATATAGTAAAGCTTTAAGCGCTTGCCTTTGTCTGTAGGAGGCTGAACGCGCATAGTTGCTTCAGCTAAGCAATCGTTAAGAACACCAGTCTGAAGTCGCATACTGTTCTGGTTTGAAACAAGTGTTACAAGCTCGAAAATTTTATCAATTCTTTGACCAGTTTGTGCTGATATAAAGAGAATTGGAGCATAAGTCATAAAACTGAGCTTATCGCGGATTTCACGTGTGAATTCATTAACACTGTGATTATCTTTTTCTACTAAATCCCATTTGTTAACGCATATAATCGAAGCTTTACCCTCATCGTGAGCGTAGCCTGCGATTTTAGCATCCTGTTCTGATATACCTTCTGTGGCATCTATCATAATAAGACATACATCGCAGCGCTCAACAGCACCATATGAACGGATAACGCTGTAGCGCTCAATTGAATCGGTAACTTTTGCCTTGCGGCGTATACCTGCGGTATCAATAAGGGTGTATTTTTCACCGTTTCGCTCGTAAGAGGTATCAATGCTATCGCGCGTTGTTCCTGCAATATTTGAAACGATAACGCGATTTTCTCCTAAAAGCTTGTTAACAAGCGAGCTTTTTCCGGCATTGGGTTTACCAACTATTGCAATTTTTATGGAATCGTCTTCTTCTTCCTCGCTTAAATCGGGGAAGTGCTTCGCACATTCGTCAAGCACATCGCCAACGCCCATTTTGTGAAGGGAAGAAATGGCAATCGGGTCGCCGATACCAAGATTATAGAACTCGTAAAAATCAAGCGGAGGCTCGCCGGGAGTATCCACCTTGTTAACAACAAGCACAATAGGTTTTCCCGATTTCTGAAGCATTGTGCAAACTTCCATATCTGCAGCAGTAAGCCCATCGCGGATATCCGTCATAAAAATTATAACGTGTGCCATATCAATTGCAAGCTCTGCCTGAAGGCGCATTTGCTCAAGAATTATATCCTTTGAATATGGTTCGATACCGCCCGTATCAATCATAGTAAAGGCCTTTCCGCACCATTCACTATCGGCAAAAATCCTGTCGCGCGTTACACCGGGGGTGTCTTCCACGATAGAAATACGTTTGCCTGCTATTTTATTAAATAATGTTGATTTGCCGACGTTTGGTCTGCCGACAATCGCAACTACAGGTTTAGCCATATAGGTTACCTCCATTTATTTATCAAGCACCGAAAGTAAAAGGCTGAAGCCATCTCTCGGTGTGGCTTTTACTTCTATGTTAAGAGAATTACTTACATCGGTAAGCGTTAAATCATCGAGGAAGACGTCGCTTCCGCACCTGAGCATTTCATCTGTTATTAAAAGATAGTCGCCTAAAGTTTCGTCTTTCAGCTGAGTAATTATATCTTTTGCACACAGAAGACCTGCAACGGTAACGCTTTCTCCGAAAAAGTGATTTTTAATTTCTTTAACATCCGTTTTTATCTGGGGATAAAGCTTTGTGATTTTTTCGCAAGCTTCTTTTATGGTTTTGTAAGCGGCACTCCCCGTTGCAATTGTTACGGAATGAGCGCTAACGTTTTCATAAGTCGTTTTTAAAGCTTCGTCTAAATCCTCGTGCAGTGAGGCAATAAGCCCAACTCCGTTTTCAAGCTGAGGATATCCGTCGTAATAATCGGGAGAGGGGATGGGAAGCTCTGCCTTTAGATAAAATTCATCGGATGCATAAATAAAGTTTGAGTTTGTTTCTTTTCTGAACTTATTCTGCCAGAAATGGATGTGGGAAAGCACATCAAGAGCGATTTCCTTGTTGACTTCATTTAGCTTACACAGTCCCTCGCGGTGCTTTGTAAGGCCAACGGGTACAATGGAAACACTTTTTACTCTTGGGTAAAAAGAATATAAATCAAAAATAGTTTTCTCGAGTGCTGCTCCATCGTTTAATCCGGGGCAAAGAACAATCTGGCAATTCATATCGATGTTGTTATCGTAAAACTTTTTCATCACTTCCATAATGCGTGATGCATTCGGATTTTTAAGCATTTTAACTCTTAAATCTCCGTCGGTTGTGTGAACAGATATGTTTATCGGGCTTATCCTGAGGCGGATAAGTCTTTCAATTTCTTCGTCATCAAGATTTGTAAGTGTTACATAGTTTCCCTGAAAGAAGGAAAGGCGTGTGTCGTCGTCTTTGAAATAAAGCGATTTTCTCATGCCCTTGGGAAGCTGGTCGATAAAGCAGAAAACACATTTGTTTGAGCAGTGCTGGGGATTATCCATAAGCGAATTTACGAATTCAACGCCAAGGTCCTCATAAGCATCTTTTTCAATTTCCACCTCTTCGGTTGTGTTTTGCCTTGTTTTAATTGTGAGAGTTATATATTCATCGTTTATGAGATAGCGATAATCAAGCACATCTTTTATTGGAATACCATTGATTTCTGCGATTATATCGCCTTCTTCAAGCCCTATTTCTTCGGCAATACTACCACTTTCCACATATTTTATTTCTGCCGCCAAGTCGCTACCTCCTTTTCAATGTAAAATGTTAAGTGCGGAGTTCGGAATGAAGGAAGATTTTCGCTTGGCGAAAATCTTCCTTCATTCCGCATTTCGAATTCCGAACTCCGCATTTATAGTTATTATTCTTTGTTTTTCTCTACCTGATTTACAATTGCAAGACCTAATTCGTCGAGCTGCTTTTTATCAACAACATCAGGAGATTCAATCATAAGCTCTCCACTATCTTTAACCTTGGGGAATGCGATTGTATCGCGGATTGATTCAGCACCTGCCATAAGCATAACAATTCTGTCGAGTCCATATGCAAGGCCGCCGTGTGGTGGTGTGCCATAGCGGAAAGCATTAAGAAGATATCCAAATCTTTCCTGAGCTGCTTCGGGAGTGAAGCCAAGTGCCTCAAACATTTTAGCTTGCATTTCGGGGTCGTATATACGTATGCTGCCGCCACCGAGTTCATAACCGTTAAGAACAATATCGTAAGCCTTTGCATGTGCTTTTGATGGATCGGTTGTGAGGAATTCTACATCCTCGTCTTTCGGGGATGTGAATGGGTGGTGCATAGCAACGTAGCGGTTTTCTTCTTCGTCGTACTCGAAAAGTGGGAAATCAGTTACCCAAAGGAGATTGAACAATCCATTGGGGATTAAATCGAATTTCTTTGCAATTTCGCAGCGGAGTGCACCAAGAGAAGCGTATACCACACTATCTTTATCAGCAACGAATAATATAACGTCGCCAGCTTTAGCGTTTGCACGTTCACGGATAGCATTAAGCTCTTCGGGAGAGAAGAATTTAGAAATGCTTCCGCGGATTTCGTTTTCATCAATAATAAGCCAAGCCATACCTTTAGCTTTGTAGGTCTTAACGAACTCTACAAGCGAATCAAGAGTTTTTCTTGTAAGCTTATCCATAAGTCCGCTTGCATTGATAGCTCTTACACTGCCACCATTTTTACATACATCGCTGAAAGCCTTAAATTCGCAATCTGCAAATAAATCTGTCATATTAATTAATTCAAGTCCAAAGCGGGTATCGGGCTTGTCCGAACCAAAACGGTCCATCGCTTCCTGCCACGTGAGGCGGGGAAGCGGAAGCGCTACATCGTAATCAAGGATTTCCTTGAAGGCTTTCTTAAGGAAACCTTCGTTTATAGCCATAACATCGTTTTCATCAACGAACGACATTTCAAGGTCGATCTGTGTGAATTCGGGCTGACGGTCAGCACGTAAATCTTCATCACGGAAGCACTTTGCAATCTGGAAGTATCTGTCCATTCCGCCAAGCATCAAAAGCTGTTTGTACTGCTGAGGCGACTGGGGAAGAGCAAAGAAATTACCGGGGTAAACGCGGCTTGGAACAAGGTAGTCGCGCGCACCCTCAGGTGTGCTTTTTGTAAGAATAGGTGTTTCGATTTCAAGGAAACCGTTTTCATCAAAGTATCTGCGCGCAATCTGTGTAACCTTGTGGCGCATTTCAAGAGTTTTTACAAGAGTAGGTCTTCTGAGGTCGAGATAACGATACTTAAGGCGTAAATCTTCGCCTGCCTTAACATCATCTGTGATAACAAAAGGCGGAACCTCGCTCGCATTGAGGATTAAAAGCTCCTCTGCCTGTATTTCAACCTGACCTGTGGGAATGTTGCAGTTTGGGTTACTGCGCTTACGTACAGTACCTGTTACTGCTATAACATATTCCATATGAAGTGATGAAGCCTTTTCTATAAGTGCTTCGTTGCCGGGTTCAAAAACTATCTGTGATATACCGCTTCTGTCGCGGATATCGACAAATACAAGTCCGCCCATATCACGGGCTTTAGCAACCCAACCCATAAGAGTAACTTTTTTATCAATGTGCTGTTCTCTGAGTTCGCCGCACATACAGGTTCTTTTTAAGCCTTTCATTGTATCCATTTACTTTTCCTCCATTACTGCCTTTAAAATATCGTCTGCGTTTTCAAGTGAAACGCTTATTTCAGTTTTTATGTTCATATTCTTAAGAATGGCTGAGTTTGATTTTGCTTCGTCTTCTCCAATAACTATTGAATATTTAGCACCAATTTTATTAGCATATTTCATCTGTGCCTTAAGGCTGCGCGCACATAAATCGCGTTCAGCTTTAAGACCTGCTTTTCTTAATTTGTTTACAAGCACTGTTGCATAGAAATCACTTTCATCACCAATATTTGCAACGTACACATCGGGAATGCTTTCAAAATCGGGCATTTTGCCGTTATCGGTAAGAGCAAGGATAATTCTTTCGATTCCCATTGCAAAGCCGATTGCGGGAGTAGGTGCACCGCCAAGCTCTTCTATAAGTCCATCGTATCTGCCGCCACCGCAAACTGTGCCTGCAGCACCGCCAAGCGATGTTTTAAATTCAAAAACAGTTTTAGTGTAGTAATCAAGTCCGCGAACTATAGTTCCATCGATTACATAGTTTATTCCAACCGCATCGAGATAACCTTTTACCTTTTCAAAGTGGTCTGCACATTCATCGCAGATGTAATCAAGCAGAACGGGAGCACTTTCAGCTATTTTACCGCATACAGGACTTTTGCAATCAAGAATACGAAGAGGATTTTTATCGAATCTTCCGCGGCAGGTTTCACAAAGCTCGCCCGACTCGATATGGGGACGGAAATAGTCTTTAAGAGCTTCATTGTATTTCTTTCTGCATTCGGGGCAACCGATTGAGTTGATGTTTAAAGTAACATCGTCAATTCCAAGCTCTGTTAAAACTGTGTGTGCGAGAGTGATTATTTCTCCATCAACGGCTGGACTCTGGCTTCCGAAGCATTCTGCACCAAACTGATGGAATTCGCGTAGCCTTCCTGCCTGTGGCTTTTCATATCGGTAGCACGAAATTAAATAGAAAAGCTTTGCGGGGAGAGGCTTGGAGTAAATATTGTGCTCTAAAAATGCGCGGGCAACACACGCCGTACCCTCAGGGCGAAGAGTAATACTTCTTCCGCCTTTATCGTTAAAAGTATACATTTCTTTCTGAACAACATCAGTTGTGTCGCCAACACCGCGTTCAAAAAGCTCGGTATTTTCAAATATGGGAGTTCTGATTTCTTCAAATCCGAATTTATCGCATATTTCAGAAATTTTTCCTTCAATATATTTCCACTTGAGAATATCTGACGGAAGTATATCCGCAGTACCTCTTGGAGCTGTTATAGACATAAAACATCTTTCCTTTCTTTTAATATAGATGTCATCATTTTATTTTACTATTTTATAATGTGTGTTGTCAAGTGAAAAAGGCAATATAGTAAAAAATACATTGTCCCCTTATTATCGCTTTTATGTGCCGATATACATCTTAATAATATAGCAGAGATTAAATATGCTGTACGGCTTTTAAAGAATCTGAAACTACACGCTATGGACCGGCTGTGGATTCCGTCTTTGTGTGAGTTTATCACCAATTCACTAATATATAACAATCCCGAGTATTTGGAAGTGGCATAAAATGAGAATAATGTAAATAGGGAAGCTAATATAAAAAACGTGTAACATTTAGGCTTGTTACACGTTTCTAAATATAATTACGACAAATCAAGTGTCTTATACAAATTTAACTCAATGTTACAGGAATCATCAAAACTTTCATCATATCCCAGTTCGCTTTTAATTTGTCGCATAAGCTTTGTGAAATTATTATTTTCATCAGCATTAAGCATCGCGTTAGTCATCTGAAGTGAATATATTCTCATCGCCAATATAACATTAGCAATACTTTTATATTCATCAAAGCAATCATTTCCGTTTTGTATGCTAAGGCTGTAATTTTTTAAAACAGGTAGCATTTTATTATAAGCATCTACAGATAGTTTTATATTTTTTGCTGATTCAACGCTTTTAGCTGTGCCCATAGCCAAATCGCACACCAAAACTGTCGCTTTGCCAGCAATCATTCCCCATGTAACTGTAGAGCCTAGCCCTGCCATAGCTACAGATGCTTTCTCTGCTGAAACCTTAAAAACATTAATCAAAATCTTTTCTCCAGATTTTTTCAGCATTTCTATAGCAAAATCTTTAAACAGATTGCTTTCTAAAACTTTTTGTCCAACATTAGAAATATAACTTTTAGCACAAGCATCAAACTCTTGTCTCATGATGTCTAATACATCATCTAAAGCTTTTGATAAATGCTTATCATCTATTTCAGAAGATATAAGCATTAATCCATCGATATACTGCTCTCTCACATTATATAATGCTTTTATCATACATGATTGCTCATTTATAGCGTTTGCATAAGAATAAATATCACTTCCCAAATCAAAATAATCACAAGCAACGTCTATCTTGCAAGACTTAATAACATTTTTGCGTATATTTTCACCTTGTTCTTCCATTAGCTCAATGTCATGCATCGCAGCATCAATACTTTTGCTTATTTTATTGATGTTTTTACTTTTGGTTAATACATCGATTTTATCTATATCTAAATCAGCTCTTAACTGCTTTAAACTCTCTGTAGTGCTATCAAGAGCTGTTTTATTTACTTCCTTAAGTATTTCTTCTCCAAGTTTAATAATTTCTACAGCATATTCATGCTCTATTGATTCGCTCCAAAAACCAACCATAGTATCGTTGATTAAAGCATCAGTAATTACGCTGGTCAGTCTTCTGCTATAAAGTGCCTCTCCTATACTTCCGATAGGATTTTGAAAAAACGTTATAACATCCCCTGCAACATCTTTGGAAACTGACTGTGTAACAAGCCTATCATAGATCTTATCTTCAATATGCATTCCGTTTAACATTGTTTCCGCTGCAAGATATTTCTTCATATTCTCTACATATTCTTCATCGACTAAGTTTTCTATGTAAATATATACAATTCTTTTTTCTCTGTCCCATTTCACTTCAGCTCCAAAACTTTCAGAAATAAAACGTACCGGGACAAGAGTTCTTCCATCAACCAATTTGGGTGGGATATCCATAGTAAGTGTTTTGCCATTTACGGTTGCTGTTGTTTCGTTTACTCTCATAGATATAGAATTACCTTTACTTGTTGCTGTAATGGTTGACGTTGAACTATCCCAATTAACGGTCATCCCCATAGCTTCAAATAGTGCACGAAGAGGTACTAGAGTTCGTCCTTCTTCAATAACAGGTGGTACATCAAAGTCAAGTTTCTTGTCGTTTAAGTAAACAGAAACTGGACTTTCTCCGCTGCCAATGATAATTCTTGTGAAAACAGAATCTCCACCCTTTGACACTCTAACTATATATGTGCCCTCATCTAACTGTATGGATTTAGGAGCATTATCTAAAGGCATTGTACTTATATAATACGATTCTATTGTTCCTGAAAACGGAATATATTTAAAATTAACTTCATCCCATATAGCTTTATAATATTCCTCTAACGTCGTTCCACCAACAACCTTAGTAATACCTATTTCAACCTGATCCGCAGCTTCGAGTGTACACTTATTTTCTACATATATTGTTTTCTCCGTAGCGTTATAACTAGGCCCATACGAATTGCTGTCAACAATCTTAAATGCATCAACTGTATAATGTGGACTAACACAATACATAGTTCCCGACGGATTATCATAATGTATGTTATCATTTGATGCATTTGTGTGAAGTTCAAAGGCGTTCATATTTATTAGTACAGACAAAATCAACACTAAACTCAAAAATCTTTTTTTCATAATTTTCCTTCTTTCTACTATTATGTTTAAGTATCATAAACCGTTGTTGTAATTTATTTAATCATAACATAATTGATATAAATATACAATAATTTATTCGTAATTCACAAAACTTAATTTGCAAATAAAAAGGTAATATTAGGAATATACGCCACATACAATATACCAAATCATACAAGTATGGAGGAGAGAAAATGACAGAGTACAACATATATAACGATATTGCAAAGAGAACACAGGGCGATATTTATATTGGAGTTGTGGGGCCGGTCAGAACAGGTAAATCTACTTTTATCAAAAGATTTATGGATTTATTGGTGCTTCCCAATATTGAAAACGACCATATTCGCTCACGTGCTAACGACGAGCTTCCGCAGAGTGGCTCGGGAAAAACAATTATGACAACGGAACCTAAATTTATTCCGAATGAAGCTGTTAATATCAAAATTGAGGACAATGCTTCGTTCAACGTGAGGATGATTGACTGCGTGGGTTATCTTGTTAAGGGTGCGCAGGGCCACAGTGAAGATGGTGAGGTGCGAATGGTTACAACACCATGGTTTGAAGAAGATATTCCCTTTGACAGGGCGGCTGAAATCGGCACTCAAAAGGTTATACGGGAGCACAGTACAATAGGACTTGTTGTAACAACTGATGGAAGTGTTTGCGATATTGAAAGAAATGACTATGTTGAGGCAGAGGAAAGAGTAATAAACGAGCTTAAAGAAATAAATAAGCCCTTTATAATACTTCTTAATTCAGCTATGCCCGAAAGTCCTAAGGCTATAAAAACGAAGGAGGAACTGCAGGAAAAGTATGGTGTTCCCGTGTTTTTACTATCTTGTGCAGATATGCGACTTGACGATATAACGGAAATTATACGAGCGGTACTCTTTGAATTTCCTATAAAAGAGCTTGGAATCAAGCTTCCGGGTTGGATTGATGCACTTCCGAGCGAACATTATCTTAAAAGCTCTGTTTACAAAACGGTACGCGATTCAATTGAGTATATAAGTAAGATAAGCCATATTGATGCTTTTATTCCTATGCTTTGCGAAAATGAATACATACAGTCGGCAAGAATAGGAGAAATTTCACTTGGCAGCGGTAGTGCCGTTGTAGACGTTGATGCAAATGAAGGACTTTTCTATTCTGTTTTGGGAGAAACAACGGGGCTTTCAATTTCAAGTGATGAAGAGCTTGTTTCAATGCTTTGTGCACTTTCCGAGGCTAAACGCGAATACGATAAAATTGCGAATGCGCTTCAACAGGTGCGGCAAACAGGCTACGGTATAGTTTCGCCCGGAATAGAAGAATTATCTTTAAAAGAACCTGAAATTATCCGCCAGGGAGGGCGTTACGGTGTTCGTCTTCGTGCAAGTGCTCCGTCAATACATATGATATGTAACAAACCCAAGTTCTTAAAAACCGCATAAAATGGGAGTTTTTAAAAGCACAGAGTTTTTTAGGCTCTGTGCTTTGTCTTATAAATCAAGAAATTCTTTTATTTGAAACTTTAAGTTTTTCAGTTCATTAATCACACCATTTTTTAGTGTTAAATAATCAGTATTAAAAAATTTTTGTGTCAATCCGTACATAGGGTCATTTTCTACTAATTCATTTTCCTTTAATGCTACCCCTAATTTATAATGCATCATAGAGTTTCTAAACAACTCATTATAATATTTATTATCTATTGAAAAGTTGCTTTTTATATCTTCGTTAATTTTAGGTATAGCGTTTAGTAAGTAGTAGTATAGAATATATGAAAATCTCAATTTTGAAGATGTTTCCTCAACTATAAATTCATCTATACAGTGAATTATAAAATTTATCTGACAATAAATACACAAAAGAAGAAATTTAATGCCATACCGATTTCCAACCGGTGATTTGATAAAGCCCCCAAAGTCTTTATCGTCAAATACACAGTTGGGTTTTACACTATATTCTTGTGTGGCATTAAAATGCCATATGTAAGCTCCACCAATTTCCGAAAGTTTTCTTATTTTTTCTCCAAAATCTTTATCATATCTATGGAAAGGTAAATAATAACTTCCTAATATTGTGTTTCCACAATACTCTCCATTCATGGTATAGATGCCAAATATATCATACAAGTGTAGAATCTTTGCTATTGGCTTGCATACAGAAGAAAAATGATTGATGCTTTCTTGATATTTTTCTTTTAGCATGTCATATGCATCTTTATAACCATCTTTAAAGATTTTAGTAGAATTACGCATCATTTCATAATACACTTTTTCTTCATCATTAAAAACAGGAATATCTAACTTGTCCTTCATTGAATTATTGTAAGCATTTACCCAATCTTCAACACCGTCAATAACTATACCCATATATGGCATAAGTGCTATGTAATAGTTTGGTTTTGTATATTCACTGTTTTTCATTATTGTGTATAAAATTCTCAAATCATTACACATAAGCTGTTTTGCTTTTTCTTGTATTTTATTCATTGTTTCCCTCTAATAATTTATGATTATTTTTCGCTATATTATAAATATATTCGGATAAAGTATATTCAACATGGTTTTGATAATCACAAATGTAGCCTATCAGTGGTAAAGTTTCATTTTCAGGTAAATCTCCAATTATATATTTCCTTGTCCAGTGTTCATACAAACAAACAACAGCGCAAACCTTTTTGTTTGAAACGGTAAATATGCACCAGTGGGAATTTTTGGGGAATGTAATTGTTGTTTCTATATGCGGTGCAATATTTTCATCTATCCAATTTTCAGAAGACCCCTCTCCTGTGATTATCCATTTTCTAAAATCATCAAATTCTTTACTATTAACAAAATCTGCTCCCTTTAAATAACATAACGAATTAAATGCTATTTTAGCGAATACCCTGTTGATATCATCAGAAAGTTCAAATGGCATTACGACATGGGGATTAGTTATTGTTTTGGATTCCGTTTCTCCAATAACTGCTCCCATTAGTTTTTTAATATAATTATTAATAAATGCTTTGTCTAAGTTTTCTCGTGCTGTATGCGATGCTATTATTATTTTTTTATCAGCAATTCCAATAATAAAATCTGGCGAAGCATCATTTCTGTCCATATAAATATGCATAAATTTATCTTCTAAAATATTAAATTTAGCAATATCATTAAAAAAATTTTGGGCAGTTGCCTTCGCCTTTGCTTCTTCTTTTTCCATAGAAGTAAAAGTGAAAGTGTTAGTTTCTCTGTGAATAAGAATTTGTGGAATGGTATAGGCTTTTCCCATATACATATAACCTAATTCACCTTGATTGTTTTTATCGTATAACATTACTATCGAAGATTCATTTTTCTTGTCTTTACCTCTTTTGCCCGGACCATAAAAGCCTCTGCTTAATTGTATCTCGGAACGGTGTGCAAACGCATTCTCTAATTTCATAAAAATTTTATTTGCGTCAGCAGAGACTTCATTGTTGCTTAATTTTTTTATTCCGCCTATACAAGCGGGGAAAATATGCTCTTCGCTTTTTATTGAATTGTCAGCAGTTTCCCCTAAATAAATACACATAGTTGTTCTCCTTCGATTATTCAAAGTGGTCACAAACGCGCCTAAAACGCCCTGTATCGCATTTTATTTCCTTTAAAGCAAATTATACTTCCAAAGTTTGCTATTGGTCACAACAGGCAAAATAATTGCGCGTGCGAATACAGAATTGTAAATATCGCTAATTATGACTTAATATTAGAACATATCGTCATTTGTCTCACCGGAAATTCCAACAGAATCAAACCCAAATAGATGTTCTAAATTGCTGAAATTATATGGATACACTCCGTCTCCTTGTATTTTTACTGAATCTTCGCCATTTGAAAAAGAAATTTTCAGTTCCCAGTGGGATACGTTAGAATCTGTAAGTTCAAACCTACTAAGTTCATAATTGTTTTTCCACTCACCTATGTATAATTTAGATATTATATCTAGAAACTCTTGCTTATTCACAAGACTACCATCATTATCTGCTGAATGAAGGAGCTTAGAGATAGGAGCATCAGTTTTTAATTCAAAATAGTTTCCTCTTAAAATAGCAGTATGCTTTGTGTTGAAATTAAATGCATTTTTAAAAGTGAGCTCTATTTCGTTTATAAATGGAACATTATTTTGAAACTGTATTGCTTTGATTTCGTCTGATGTAGGAACATATACTTTACCATATTTTAAAAGAATTTGCTTTGCTTTTTCAAGAGATTCGCGAGCATAGGCTAAACGTGTATTATAATATAAACCGGTTGAGTAAGATTTATTGTAATCAGGATGCTCCGTAATGTTTTTTAATTGTTCAATTTCATTTTTGAGAGAACGAATTACAGAATTGGCATCTTCTGAGCTATTGCAGTTAAAAAATGTATCATAATCGTTTTCGGGACTAACCATAATTAAAAACTCCTCTTACATAATTTTTATTTGCATATGTACTGTGTTTAAGCAAAAATTTAATTTAAAGATAAATACTTTTTAAAATGTATATCCAATTCTTTTCTTGCATTTTCAAAGAAATTTTTGCATCTTTCTTTTTCTTCTTGCATGCTTTCATATAAACCATGCTCATCAGCGATTTCTTTGTTTTCTATACTTTTTATCGTATAATTAACATCAATATAATATCTCCATTTTGAATAAATTGATAAAATTAACTTTGATGTTTCGGAATCAAACAAGAACTCCGAGCTTCCAAACATATAATCATCCATTTTAACATTAAAAACTTCCATTCTTTTTTCAGCACTGTTTTCCAGTTCTGTTAAACAGCATCCGCAGATAATATCACAAGCAACATAGAAATTGTATCTTTTATGAAAAAGATCCATTTTTATATGTCTTCTTTCCATTTGAATAGATATATAGATCGCTACTATTGAAACGAGCAACCCTATAACACTTGCGATACAATTAATTATATCTGTTGCAGACACAAAATCACTCCTTTGTCAATTCCTGATACATCTTCATCAAATATGCTACGCAATCACTTTCGCTTGAAATGTCCCAACTTTTTCCGTATGCTTCCCATACAGCACGATCATTCATTTGATGCGCTTTTAGTAATTCCGGGTACAAGTACATTGCTTCGCCATACATATCCGCCAAGCTCTTGTCTGGATAAAGTTTTCTGGCATCTAAAATTGCTTGTGCTGTTTTAGATATTTTTTCCTTTTCTGTATCGGAAATATCAGGGAAAGGAAAATTGTAATATACCGAAGGGGCATAACGATAATCATTTTTCAATCTTCCCGCAATAGTTCTCATCCACGCATTATGCACATTTGAACATATAATGCCAAAATCATACAAAGTAGCATTATAAACCAAGACCGCAGAATCACTTGCAATAACATCTGCTGGTAAAAAGCCGATTGGTATATATCTTCTCGTTGAAGATGATACACGCGGAATGATTAGATACTCTGTATCAGGTTGTCTATTTTGAGTAAATAAATATGGTTTGTCTGCTGTTTTCTGAATACGATCAACCGGACTTTTTAGTCTGTACTCCCGTACATAGTTAAACCTTTCTATCAGTTCCGGTATATGCTGATATTTATGAGGTGTTTCATTTTCAAACCAAAAACAATATCTTTGATATGATGTATCATTGATAAACTCACGACTTCCTATAAATGGTTTTATCACACTATCAAGTTCGGGGTACTTTGTCAATAATTCATCACGTTCCTGAATTGTTAAAAGTAATCTGCCATCATCTGCTGGGGGACTACCTTGAACTACTTTTGCAGTACCTTTGTTTATGCTCTTACTGCGGTTCTTGATAAATACATTAGGAGCATCTTTTAAATAGCCATTTATTTGTTTAACTTCTTTATATTGCTCTCCTACATATAATTGTTTTATTTTTCTTTCCATTCGAGAAAAACCAACTATTACACACATAACCGCTGCCTTCTCTTTTGCTTCACTTGTCCATTTGAATGTAGTATGAGCAAAATTAATATACGTACCATCATTTAAAAGCATTTCCCACAACAGATTTACGGATTCACCTTGACATATTGAATTTGAGGAAACAAAAGCTGTTTCAATATTGGTATTTTTCATCAAATCAGATGCTTTTTTAAACCACCCAGCTACATAATCTAATTTACCACCGGCAGTAGAAGGTGCAAAAACATCCTGCATGTCATTTGCCTGTTCTTTGGTTCTCATTGCTTGACCTATAAATGGCGGATTTCCCATAATATAGTTTAATTCAGTTTTAGGTACAACAGATTCCCAGTCTATACGCAGAGCATTGCCCTCAACAATATTTGCATAAGATTTAAGCGGTAAGAAGTCTAAATCTATATTTGTGATGACTTCTGTTTCTTTCATCATCTGACTTTCTGCTATCCATAATGCTGTTTTTGCAACCGTACATGCAAAGTCATTGATTTCGATGCCATAAAACTGACTGATTGATACCTGAATCAGATTACCGAAGTTAAGAAGCATCTGACCTTGTGTAATAACCTCTATTGCTTCATTTTCAAGTCTTCTGAGTGAAATATAAGTTTCTGTAAGGAAATTACCACTGCCACAGGCAGGGTCAAGAAAAGTGATTTTTGAGAGTTTTTCACGATAAGCATTAATCTTTGCTTCTCTTGTTTTTGCTACCTTAACTTGCTTTATCTCTTCAAGCTCATCTCTCAATTCATCAAGGAACAAAGGATCTATAACCTTGTGTATATTTTCGATAGAAGTATAGTGCATACCTCCGGAGCGTCTTGTTTCGGGATTCAATGTGCTTTCAAAAACTGCTCCAAAAATAGTCGGACTGATAGCAGACCAGTCAAACTCTTCACTTGCATTTTTCAAAAGCAAATCACGAATAGCATCTGTAAAATGCGGTATCTCAATATCTTCATCTGCAAAAAGACCGCCATTTACATACGGGAACTCTGCAAGCTGTTCATCAAGGTATGGGTCTCTGTCCTCAACCTTAGTATCAAGAACTTTGAAAAGGTCAATCAGTGCTCTTCTCATATCTTTTGCCGAGAATGATTTTATGTAATTATGGAATTTACCATGTCCGCCAAATATTCCGGCATCTTCAGCATAAAGACAAAATACAAGTCTTACACAAAGCTGATTTAAACTTTTTAATGTTTCTTCACTTTCAGGGTTTATGTACTGTTTTAAGATTTCATCATATAATACGCCTACCAGATTACCCGCTTTGATGGAAATTTCCATTTCCTTTTGAATATTGTCATTATCTTCATCAACCAAGAATTGAAGTCTGTAATATTCCTTTTGTAAATCACAGAGCTTAATCGTTTCCGGTTCTCCCGTAGGATGCTCCATATCATAAACCAAAAATTCTTCAAAATTACAGGTGATTATCCAACGGGGACGCTGTGAATATGGCAATTCAAACGCATACCGTCTTGCCTGTTGGTACGGACTGAGCAGTGTGCCATCTGACTGCTTGATGGGTTTTCTTAAATCTTTGCCTTTTCCTTTTTGCTCAATCAAAACGTGCGTAGCAGGAATAAAACCATCAATAAAACTTGTATGGTCTAAATGTACTTGCTCTTCAAATTTTATGTAGTGTGCCGGATTCTCAACTCCAAGCACATTTTGTAAAAGCTCTAACCAGAAGGGCTGACTTTCGCCTTTTTCATAGCCTTTATCTTTCCAATATTCATAAAAGGCTTTTGCCGCTGCCTTTTGCTCTGTATCACGCATAATAATATCTCCTATTGTTTATTTTTCTAAACTTTTAGTATCTAACAGAAAATCATATATGTTCATTGTTAAGATGCCGTTTTCATCATAGTAAGATGGAACAATGTCCTTTGTTATTACAATCTTTTTGAATGAATCATTAATTTTCTTAAAAGGTCTGATTTCCTGTGCTCTCTTTTCTTCATCTGGCATTGCAAATGCTGACTGGATGTAGTATTTCATCGAACCAAGATTGCAGATAAAATCAACCTCTAACTGTTTTCTTACAGACTTGCCATCTTCATCTTTTTCACTAATCGGAACTACGCCTACATCTACCTTGTACCCACGCATTCTGAGTTCATTATAAATAACATTTTCCATGGCATGTGTCTGCTCAAACTGTCTGAAATTTATACGGGCATTGCGCAGTCCCATATCAGAAAAATAATATTTTTTAGGAGTTTCTATATATGCTTTACCTTTGATGTCATATCTTTGTGCTGATTCAAGCAAGAATGAATCTTCTAGAAAATCAAGATATTTCTTTATGGTTGCTGATGTTATTTTAGAATTTTTAACTGATTTAAAGGTTTTACGCAGCTTTTCAGGGTTGGTTAAAGAACCTATGGCAGAAGATACTATATTGAGCAAATCTTCCAGTTCTCCAATGTTTCTGACCTTGTTTCTCTTTTGAATATCTCTTACATAAATTTCACTGAAAAGATTTTCAAGTGCAGATGCTTTGTTCTCCTGTCCCTCTCTTAATACAACCAAAGGAATACCGCCATAAAGCATGTATTCTGACAGACCTTCATACTTGTCGCCGTTATAAGCGGTCATAAACTCCGCAAAGCTCAATGGGTACATATGAATTTCATCACCACGCCCTGCAAATTCAGTTATAATGTCCTTTGACAAAAACTTTGCATTACTACCGGTTACATACACATCCATATTTTTCTTGCGAAGATAACCATTTAGAACAGTTTCAAAGCAATCAAGCATCTGTACTTCATCCAAAAGAAGATAATACATTTCATTATCTGTAATTTTAGAGCGTACAAATGCCATAAATTTTTCCGGATTGACCTTTCTGTTCTTCTTTTCAATATCTATAATACTTTCACCAATCAAGTCCAAATCATCACCGGAATCAAATGCAAAGCGGATGATATGACCTTCATCTACACCGCTTTCCAAAAGGTGATTATAAAAAATATCATTCAAAAGATATGACTTTCCGCATCTTCTGATACCTGTTATAACCTTGATTAGTCCATTGTGTTTGAGACTAATCAGCTTATTCAAATATAAATCTCTTTTAATTTCCATATCATTCACCACTTTAAAATAGATTTTTGCATCTATATGCAATTTTCTATAATAATATTACCATAAAAGCATCAAAAAGTCAATGTTTTAGAATAGATTTTTGCATCTTTTAACACTTTTTTATTATATATTTGCGTAAAAATAACATTATTATTCTTAAAAATAGCTGACAAGTATCAAAATATACGGTATAATAAAAATGACATGTGGAATCATCCTTTCATTTGTGTATTGAATACGGTTGCTGTAAGGGGTGTCTGTTTGACAAC
Source organism: Clostridia bacterium (assembly GCA_017505525.1). Classification (GTDB taxonomy): domain Bacteria; phylum Bacillota; class Clostridia; order UMGS1883; family UMGS1883; genus UMGS1883. The sequence continues at coordinate 16,215 of JAFVPB010000028.1, read as the reverse complement.
ATTACCCGCTTATAGAACAGTAGAGACCTCTCCGTAATTGGAAAGGTCTCTATTTTCATTTAGTCTTTAAATTCAAATAATTTTTTTAGCGGTATGTTAAGTGCATCTGCGATATCAATTAAGGTATCTAAGGTACAGGAACATGCGGCAGTTTCAATCTTTTGCATGTACGTTCTGCTTATATCACACTTTTCTGCCAGTTCTATCTGGGTTAATCCCTGTTCTTTTCTATAATGTAAAATATTAAGTCCGATTGCTAACCAGACATCAAAATTTTTATTTTTCATTCGCACTCACCTCTATAATATATATTATATTCGGAATTCCTGTCATTATCGACAATCAGAATTTTCTCAAATGCGAACAATATGATTGCATTTTCTCTCAAAATATGGTATAATACAATCAAATTGATTGCTTTTGCAATTTAATAGGCTGTATAATCACACTTTTCATTGCAAAGGTAATTCAAGAGGTGTAAAGTGTAATGAGTAAGCGTTGCTGTTTCGCCGGGCATAGCAAAATCTATCATACGGATGAAATATATGATAATTTGGTTAATCTTATTGAAAAGTTAATCACAGAAGAAAATGTTTGGGAATTCTGGGTTGGCAACTATGGGAATTTTGATGGACTTTCTGCAAAAGCTGTTAGATGCTTAAAAGAAAAACATCTTGATATTCAAATAAATCTTGTTATTCCATATTTAACATCTGATATAAACGAATACAAGGAATTGTATTACAAGAAGTATGACCATATTTTGATGGCAGATTTGCCTGAAAAGACACCTAAAAAGTTTCAAATTTTAAAATGTAATGAGTATATGGTTAATAACTCAGATTTCATTATCTGCTATGTTCAGCACAGTTGGGGCGGAGCTTCTAAAACCTTGGAGTACGCACAAAAGAAAAAACATATTAAAATATTCAATATAGCGCAAGATTAAAACTGATATTCTCTGCTCCGGCAGTTAATATAAAAATAATAAAGGAAAGAAGATTAGGTATGAAAAAAGTATTATCTATGTTATTAGCAGTCATCATGCTAAGTTCTGCATTTACAATGATTGTTTCAGCAGAAACGATTACTGCTAACCCTACTACCTCAATGGTACTCATTGATGGTGTAGAAAAATCTTTTGAGGCTTATAACATCAACGACAACAACTATTTTAAGTTGAGGGACATCGCTTATTGTCTCTCAGCAACAGATAAGAAATTTGCTATTGACTGGCAAGCAGAAACAAATACAGCTTTTTTGGAAACGGATAAAGAATATACGCCAGTGGGTGGAGAATTGGTAATAGGTTCTGATTTTGTTTCAAAGAATGCTGTCCTTTCAAACACCAATATTGTTTTGAATGGTAAGCAGGTACAAGCAAAAGCATATCTTATTGACGGAAACAATTATTTTAAATTAAGAGACTTGGGTACAGTTTTGAGTTTTTCTGTTGAGTGGGAACAAGAAACTCAAACGGTAGTTGTAAATACTAACATTGAGGAACAAAAGACTTCTGAAAATGAAAATAATACTTTTGTTGGCAGAAGTGTTGGCGGCAGTGTTTATACCACTTTTAATAGAGTAAGTAATTATGGTATGGTTTCTGCCGTTCAGCAATTTAATTATAAAAATGAAGGTATTGGTTATGCGTATTCAGAAAATGGGAAATTATATGTAATTTTACCTGATAGTGAATTAACTATAACTATGTCGTACCCATTACTTGGAGACGTATTATCAGATGATAATGGCAATATTTACATAGTTTGGGGACAAGAAAATAGGACAGACAATCAAGAAGTAAATACTATGTTTGTTTCAAAATATACTTCTAATGGCATTTTGGTGAAAACTGTGGGTTCACCGGGTAAAACAAAAATGCCAAATGGTGGAACACAGAAACCTTTTTCATTTGGAAATTGTAGAAGCATTATTCATGACAATATTCTAACTGTATATTATTCTCACAAAATGTATAATGGGCATCAGTCCAGTGCAAGATTACAAGTGGATATAAACAGTATGGAAATTCTTCCTGTAAGTGTTGATGAAATGTGGTTTGTCCCTTATAGCTCTCATTCATTCAATCAAGATGTGATTTGGAGCAATAAAATAAATCAATTGGTTTATGCAGACCATGGCGATGCTTATGACAGAGGAATTCAAATTAGTTATGATTCAGGTGCTAAATATGTTCCATTTCACTTTTATTTACCAAGCAATGCTTCTTACAATATGAATATTGTAAATGAAACATTTGCCCGTTTGGGTGGTATTGTTGAAACAAGTAAAGGTTTGATTATAGTTGGAACTTCTGCCAGAACTCTTGGTGAAGAAGCAAAAAATGAAGGGCAAGATTTGTTTGTTCAGTTATACAAATTGGAAGACTCTCGTTTTCCTGAAAACCTTAAAGAAATGGCAATTGGTGGAGAAATCAGAACGGGTGTAACAAGTTTTGATATTCATGACACTAATGACTCTGGTGTAGAATCTGTAACTGATTATGGTGTACATTGGTTAACTGATATTAATGAAGAAAACCCAGATTATACAATATATCAGCCACAAGTAATTCAAGTAAATGACAAGGTTATTGTATTATATGTGAAGGGAATTCGTGAAAAACAAGAAATTGCTTCGGTAAAATATAAATATTATTATCAAATTCTTTCAGCGGATGCAGAAATTCTTCAAGGAGAGACAGAGATTGAATGCCCGTTAAATGCAATGGAACAACCTATTTATGTGAATGGGAAAGTACAATGGGTATATGCTTATAATGGAAAAATTGGTTTGGGAACAATTGAAATTAAATGATATTCTCTGCTCCGGCAGTTAATATAAAATAACAAATGAAAGGAATTTAGTTATGAGAAAGAAAGGTAAAATTTTAAGTATAGTTTTAAGTGTTATGATGCTAATGCAGGTTTTTGCGATTACATCCTTTGCGGCGGAAACTCCAGGCAATGTTCATTGGGCAACGGAGAATGATGAATTTAAAAGTTCAGATGCAGACCTTGTATTTGAGTTAGTAGATGGAATAGAGCTTTACAAAATTACTCTTTATAAAAATGGAGAAATGGTTGATTGCGAGGTTTGTGGTATAAGCAGTGATGACATTATATGGTATCATGAAATGGAATGGTTAATGGATGAGAATGGTCCCGGTTCTTACAAAGCAGTAGTTGAAACTGTTCAAGGAGACCATGATGATTATGAAGGCTTGTCTCACGAAGAAACACCAACTCTTGCAACTGCTGAAAGTGACATTCTAATTTGGAATGGTTCAGTAAAGAAAGAAGAAGTGAAAACAGAAACCTCCAAGACAGAAGCTACTACTACTTCTATACCTACACAAACAACTACAAAGAATTTACCAGAGGGAGATAAAACTTTAAGGGATTTTCCTCAGATTGTGAGAATTAATGACATTAGAAATAATGATATGTTTGAAATAGTTGAAGAATACACAGTCCCCCAAAAAATAGTACAGCTTTATGATAGCAGAATAGAGTTTGCATCAAATATAATAGCGGCATTGCCAATTAAAGAAATGTCATATACGTATAATATTTTTGATAAATCTTATGAAACAACATATTATGACGGTCTAAATGTTTTTGATATTAGAGATATGCAATTTTCTTCTATCGGCTATACCGAAGAATTAAATAAATTAAGAGTTTTTGAAAAAGATTCAAAGACGGGTAATATAAAATTGTATGATGGTATTTCTAAATATTATGAATATGGTTATATCAATACGCAAAATTGGGCTTACGATACAGTAAATAACAAATTGTATATTTATGATTTTCTAAGCACAGGGAAATATAAAATAGATTATATACGAAATGATGGAGAATTTTTCTTATTTGAAGTTGATGAAGCAGATTATTTTACAAAAGCGTATAAAGTAAAAGTGAAAAATGCTCCCATAGTTTCTGTTTGTTATGCTATTTGGAATAGAGCCGCACTTGATGCAAGTATTGAACGTGATTATGATGGTAAAATTGCATTTGACCAAGTTCCGGTAATAGAAAATGGCAGAACATTAGTACCGCTCCGAGCTATCTTTGAAAAGATAGGTGCTACGGTTGAATGGGACGGTAATACTCAGACTGTAAAAGCAACAAAAGGTGATATATCTATTTCTCTAACTATAAATAATACAACAGCATATAAGAACGGACAAGCAATAACTCTCGATGTTCCGGCAAAAATCTTAAATGGAAGAACCCTTGTTCCAGTTAGATTTATAGCAGATTGCTTTGGTGTTAATGTTGAATGGATACAAGAAACTAAAACAGTATATCTTTCGGAAAACTAATCATTAGAACAAACTTTCCCCCACATATTAAGAACTATTAAAGGTATAATAAATAGTTTCTAATATGTGGGGTTTTTCTATGTGTTGATGTACTTTCAAATACGATGTATAATACATATAACATAAAGATGAAAGGAGTTGAGACGTAAAGTCCAAACTGCAAATGAATTATACTCTTAAAGAGTTTTTAAGGTTATTACACAACAAAGAACCTATCTGTTTTATCAAAAATAAAAAAATAATTAAATTTTCAAAAATAAATGAATACAACGGTGTTGAGGAGCTTCACTATATTCCCAATATAGGTGGTACAAAAGATGCGGATATAACACAATTTAATGCGTATTTCATCGATCTTGACTGTGGTAGAGATGAACATGACAATTATTTTGATTTAGATGTCGTTTCCCGTTATAAAGACCAAAAATTGAAGGAGCTTCGTCGATTTCAGCCATCGCCTTCAGCTATCGTACAAACGAGAAATGGATTTCAAGTTCTGTGGTTTATAAAAGATGCTCCTACTCCTTCACAATGGAGACGCATCGAAAACTACCTTGTTGAAAAATTTGATGCCGATGTTAATGTAAAAAACCCGGCGAAGCAACTGCGTTTACCCTGTACAGTATGGATGAAGGAAGGTTATCCTCCTTTTTACTGCGACATCTTGAAATTAGAGCATCTGTATTATACCGTTTTTGACTTTCAGCATCATTTTGAAGAAGATGCCATAAGCAGAACAGATGCCAAAATCTTCACAAATTATAAAGATGTTTTTCATCATCTTACAAAAGAGGTTGATTTATTTGCATATTTAAAAGAATTTTATAATCTTAAATCTGATAACCCGAATAGTTTCTGCTGTATCTGTCATATTGATAAGCATCCTTCTGCAAGTGTGTTCAAAGCAGATGGTGGGACTTGGTTATATTCATGTCGTTCTTCGAGTTGTCCATTCAAAATTGGCAATATCATTCAGGTTGTGCAGGAGAAAAATCAGCTTTCGCGTCATAAGGCAATAGAGAAAATATGTTCTGACCTTGGTATTATATATAAAGAAAATGAAGAATACAGAAATCTGTTAATGGACAATATACATGTTATAAACGATGATATTAAGCATTCCCATCAAGATTTATATTCCGTATCGTACCGATACTTACAGACGCTCCGCTATCTTCACTATGCGGCACTTGATACACTTCAATATGCAGATGCCAATGGTTTTCTCTTCAGCATATCTACCGGACATCTTGCAAATCAGTTATACCGTAGCGACAGAAAAACCACAACAGAAGATATTAGCTATTTTGCCATGCTTGATTTAATACGAAAAATTGATATGAATAACCCAAATATTTCTCCGGAGTACCGTAAAATGATTAAGGCGTTTCAAGGTGATAAGTTAAGGCATATCAATGTATATTCGCTGCCTATTTATGACCTGCAACAACTCAGACATTCGGATGATATTGCAAAAATTGTTAAGGAAAAGAATATAAGAAAGACTGACTTTACCTACGACACTGTATATAATGCCTTTGGCAAGGACGTTGCAGACAGTGTATTTCCACAGATAAAAGGCAAAAGAACTCACGAACCAGATGAGTTCCTGATTTCCAATATCGAGCATCTTTTGGATGCCAAGGGGTACTTTACTCTAAAAACCCTGAAAGAGCATTATAGGGAAAATCATTTGAGATTCAGTGAAACTATATTTGTTCATCAATTACCGCTTATAATGGAAAGACTGAATTTAAAGCGATTACAGACCAATAACGATATAAAAAATCAGTACGAAATTGAAAGCAAAGGTTTCCCGACGCTATATGTCAGAAAAGGGAATTAAACTACTTTCTATAAGATGAAATCATAATAAAATTTCACTAATGAAAGGGGTTTTTAACCATGACAGACACTACATATATCAGGCGCGGAGACATTTATTATGTCAATCTGGGGTCCGGTAGTGCGAGGCAAGGCAGTATTCAACATGGAATCAGACCATGCGTGGTATGCGGAAACAATTTACAAAACAAGTATTCTGAGGTTATTATGATTTCACCTATAACCTCGTCAAGAAAAAAGAAACCAATTCCAACTCACCTTGAGCTTAAAGCTGAAGAATGTAATCTTAAAACCGATAGTATTGTTCTATTTGAGCAGATTATAACCATTCAGAAATCTCAACTGCTGGAAAAGGTCGCATCCCTTGGTGATGACATAATGGAAAAGGTAAATGAAAAAATAATGATTAGTTTTGGACTTGTTCCGGCATTCGCTTAGAACCGCATCCCAGCGGTTCTTTTTTTCTGCTCAAAAGAAAATGAGACCAAAGAATAATTCTTCGATCTCACTTTTGCTAATGACTGTCTTACGAATGATAGGGTGTCATTATGATGAAACAGATTTGGATTAGATAGAGTTGAAAGGACGTGTTTTTTGCAACAGAAAGGTTATTCTTATTTTAATGACTGTCATTAGCATCTATATAAATTTATCCTTGCGGGCGACCATTAGCAGTATTTATTTACACCATCTTATTTATATTTTTCCTTTATATCTCCTTTTTTTGATACTGAAAATAATGCGTTTTGCGTTACCTCTTATACATACTAAAATAAGCTCAAAAATAAAAGAAATAAAATTAGAAAAAATGTAAAAAATCAAAATAAATTGTCCTAAAATCATTTTCATGCAAAAATCAAGATAAATCATACTAAAATCTCAAAAAATATGATAATAGAACGATCTTAAAGCAATTCTTCAAAAAGAGGAAAAGAGGGTGAATTACCCTCTTAACCGATAGATGCTTCATGCTCTTTTACTCTGCGATAGAAAGTATTAGGTTTGATGCCTCCTAAAATTCTCATAGCGTCCCTTGCCGTTTTTATTTCTCCTGACTTCCATTTGGAATATACTTCCTCAAAATTATCAACAGCAATAGGTTTGCGTCCTTTGTATTTACCTTCTGCTTTGGCAATCTCAATTCCCTCGCGTTGCCTTTCTAAAATGTTTTCTCTCTCCAATTCCGCAAGGGCTGCGAATACCGTCAACATAAATCTGCCTTGTGGAGTTGTGGTGTCTATATTTTCTTTAAGACTTATAAATTCAACTCCTTTTTCTGTAAGCTCTGAAATGATGGACAACAAATCCCGTGTGTTTCTCGCAATTCTCGAAATGCTTTCACAGATAACAGTGTCTTTTTCCCTTACGAAGGACATCATTTCTTTAAATGCTTTACGGTCCGTATTCTTTCCGCTTGCTTTGTCCATAAAAATCTTTTCCACATTTTGCTCCTGCAACATGACAACTTGACGAGACTCATTCTGAACAACTGTCGAGCATCTAATGTACCCAACTCTCATTATATCACAACCTTTCTAATTTTGATTACTTCCTTTAAAAGTGTGTAAATAGGGTGTGTTTCCCCTTCGCAATATTTCATAATTGGCAAAATAATTTATGCGAAATATGATTTTAAACAAATTCATAGCGTCACTAAATCATAATCTATCGCAATACATATTTACCGGGTAAAACTGCTTTTACATCTTTCTGTCAAACTAGCATGATGAACTTGGTATGAAAAGAGGCAAGCGTTATGCCTGCCTCTGTCGGAAAGGAGCATCATTCTTTCCCGTATCTGTCGATAATATCGACCATTAACTGCTTCAGCATTTTTTCCGCTTCTTCTGTTGTAAGGTTAATATCTTTTACGATATCTTCAAGTTGCGTAAGCTGAGATATAATCATCAGTATGTTTTGTGATTTCAGAGAATATTCCGACTGAACACAAAAATGCAGATGCTTAACAACTCTGCCGTCAACAGAGAATTTTGGAACAGCAAGAACTGAAATAATGTTTTTACCATCTGCCGGCATCATGCGAATAAAGAAATCAAACTTATTGATGTCATTTTCGGTATGAGACGGATAGATGATAGAAAACTGCAATTCTGTCTGCATGTAAAAAACCTCCCTTCATAAATTGATAATTTCAATTTATAAAAGGAGGTCATTTTTCCTTTATTCTTCGCTGTCCATGTGTAAATTGGTCTTTTTGAAATTTTTCACTGTTTCTTCAAGTTGATTATGCAGTTCATTCTCCAATGCCGGTTGGATTTCCTTAATAAAAGTAAAATCTATTGCTATCGTGTCCAAAAAATGCAAGTTACCTTCAAGTAAATTCTCGCGGAATATATTCATAGTAAAATCTTGTTCCGGTATCTCTGCATTAATCAGAACATTTCTTATTTGCTCAATTATTCCTGCACTCTCTTCATAAGCAGTAGGAGTAGAATATTTAGGAAGTTCTATGAATCCGAATAAGTTATAAACGAAAGGTACTTCCCAAGAATGCATTTTTAAACAGCTTTCTACAAAAGCATCCTGTTCGTTTGTGTGTCTTCTGTACTCAAAATTAAAAACTAACATAAATAATTTCAGTACATCAATTTTTCCTTCCTTTTGAATATTCTGACTAATTGCATCTAATTCATTATCGCTTAACTCAAAGCGAATGCGAAAAATTGGAAGATACCCTTTTTCTTCATCTCGCTTTGTTAAGGGATTAAAGTAAATTTCATTTTTATCTTCATATTTGTATAGTTGCTTTAATGTCGGATTTAAATTTAAACTGGAAAGTATTTCTGTAAGGGTATCTGCCGCATACATATCTTCCAACTCTCTACGCATTAAATCACTAAAATTTACAGCTGCGTGGTTCAAATGTAAATACATCAACCAATACTGTTTTTGTAATATCTCATTAGCATATGTTTTTTTCATACGACGTACTTGTCTGCACACATATTCGTCAAGGGGAATACCACTTGACGGATTATTTTTTTTGTTCTTTTCCCACAGAGCTGTCATCATTCGCTCTAATGTGTCAGTAGGGATAGTCTTTGTAGAACCGGTTTCATATCCGTTATACGTTGATTTTACCATACATAATATCTTGCCAAGCATTTCTCCACTGGAAAATCTTTCTCTCTTTCTAAGGTCAGTTAAGAAACTTGGAAACAAAGTATTTTCAATCTTATATTTCGGCATTTATATCACCTCTTGACTTTTATTATACCGCAAAAAAGCAATATCGTCAACGGTTTTCCTGAAATTTGTTCGGTAAATGCGAGGTTATTCGATGATTTTAGGTTGTATTGTTCGGTAACTTCGGATTTAAATTCGCTAAAACCTATTGAATTAACCCACATCAAAATGGTATAATAAATTCACAAAATACCGAACATCATTTAATAAATACTGAATTTATCCAGTATATTTATTTGAACATTCGCTATTTCAAGTTTAGTCTTAAACAACAAATATTTTATTGATGAAAGGATGAACCTTATGAAAAAACTCAATATAATGCAAGACTATGCTTTTTGGAACAAGTTCCGTGGCATGGGTCAAATTTTAGAAACAAATACCATATACAACATGGACTGTGCGGTAGGGCTGAAATGTATCCCTTCCAATTCAATAGACATCTGCGTCACAGACGCTCCTTATGAGCTGAGCACAAAAATGGGAAAGCCAATCAAAGGTTTAAATAGTTCTACCTATTTAAAAGAGATTGCGTATATGTGTGACGGGTTTGATACAGCGATACTTGATGAAATAGTTCGTGTATTAAAGCGAATCAACTGTTTCTTCTACTGTTCCTCAAAACAACTTCATTTTTATCTTAAATATTTCAAAGATAAAAATGTAGAGTACAAGTTGCTTTCTTGGGCGAAGAGAAACAGTCCCCCTCTTTGTAACAATACCTATGTAAGCTCGTGCGAGTACATTCTTTATGTATGTGAAAAAGGTATGCTTGCAGAACTTAATCTGGCAACAGACCATTACATAGCATCAAGACCCAACATCAAGAAAACTGATGAGTTCTATCATCCTACGGTGAAGCACACAAATCAGTTGATTGATTTCATAAAGGCGGCATCTAATGAGGGCAACCTTGTTTTAGACCCATTCATGGGTTCTGGTAGCACAGCAGTGGCAGCGATTGAAAGTGGCAGAAGATTCATAGGTTTTGAATTGATGCCTAAGTATCACGCTATCTGCGAGAAAAGAGTGGCAAAGGCATTGGCAGAACACCCTGAATACACATATTCTCCGAAAGCATTATTGCCAGACAGAGATGTTTTGTATGCAGATGCTCCCGAAATACTTGAAACTATCGAAGAAGGTAGCATTGATATGGCGTATTTTGATGTTTGTAACGAGGAAACAATTCCTTTTGATTTTATCGAGGGTGTTATTGCAAAGCAGGAGAAGCCTAATCTTTATATTATGATGGAGGATTCTCAGTTCCCTGAAATACTGATGCACTTTGCTGAACAGGACTATAAGTATGACATTATCGAGAACTATCAGAACACTGGGACAAAGCATCTGATGTTTTTCAGAAAAGGTGGAGTTAAATTATACGGTAATTATCATACTAAGCAAAAGTTCTACGAGGATACTCGTAATATGAACAAACCTAATAAGGACAGCATTTCATATCCTCTTATGGAAAGATTGCTTGAAAACTCTACACTTCCGGGACAAACTGTATTCTGCTCTGGTGGATATGGAACAACCTTGGAATGTTGCCTTAATCATGACAGACACTTCATAGCATATGAAGCTGACCCAGATAAGTTTCAACATTCTGCAAAAGTCATTGAAAATCTTTCTGTTTTTGAAAGAGAAACACCGGAAATCTGTGATATGAAAGACTTTTTACTGGAAGAACCGCCATATCAATTTGATGACATTGCTTGATGGACTGCCATTACAGTTCAAGGGATAACCTCGTAATGGCTCTATACAAACCCTTAAAACATCACATTTGAGATTAGCTGCCTCAAATGTTGATTTAACATAGAAAAGATAGAAGCAAGGGACATGATCACCCCTTGTACTCGGTAAAGCGCTTTACCTTCTAAATTTAACGATTTGGAGGGTAATCTCAATGAACAACTATAAACTTATCTATTTCTCGGAAATAGATTCCAACGCGGTGAAAGCAACCGTAAAAATACATAATGTAGTTCCAGAACAAAACCTTGGTGATATTTCCAAGGTGAAACCATCGGAACTGAAACATCCTGTTAATGTTTTGTTTGGCGGTCCACCTTGTACTAATTTTTCCGCTGCCGGAAATTTAAGTGGAAGCCGCTGGGTATGTCAATGCTGTGGGCATTCATTTGACCCATTGACGTTAGATACCATTGACGATGCTGTTTGTCCTGAGTGTGGTTCAACAGACTTAAACAAGACTGCGTCCTCTCTTATGGTATATTGGTTCAACATCTTTCAGACGATTAGACCTAAATTTGCCATATTTGAGAATGTAGCAAACCTTCTCAGCAAAAGGTTCATCAATTCCTTTAATCTTTTTACTGAAAAGGTCAAGAATTGTGGGTATGACGTGTACTATCAGAAGATGAACAGCAAAGACTACGGCGTACCACAAAACAGAGAAAGAGTGATTTTTCTCGCTATTCGTAAAGACCTTAATAATGGTAGATTCCGTTTTCCCGCTAAGGTTAAGAATCTTCCCTCTGTTAATGATTATCTTGATGAACCAACTAGCGATGTTCTTGTGGATGAAACAATATCTCCTTATATTAAGGCTCATATTTATGATGAACTTGATGCTATTCTTCATTCTGATAAGAATATTTACAGACCTAAATGTACATCAGGTTGGAATGACCATCAGATTGGCATAAAGTATGTACCTGCGTTAAGAGCATCAAATCCCAGCACTATTGTTTTACAGACTATTGACACTCATGAGGGCAAAAAACACTACATAAGACGCCTTACACCTCGTGAAGCATATCGATTTATGGGTTTCTCTGATGAGGAATATGAAAAGGCAGCGAGTGTTTGTCCTAAGACTGCGTTATATCGTCAGGCAGGCAATAGTATTGTTGTGGATGTTGCATATCTGGTTCTTAAAGAGTTATTCAAGGCTATGCCTTATCTCTTTGAAGATGTCAAGATTATTTCAACTTTCACAGGCATCGGAGCATTGGAATTATCTCTAAAAAGAGTAATTGATGAAGCAAATGCAGGTAGCATTTAAAAGGGTGATATTGAAATAAAACTAAATTATAGCATGTGGCATCAAATTTAGATGCCACATGCTAAGAAAAAGAAATGAGGCTTAAGACTATGAGTATAAATATTTTTAGTGTGATTACAGATAGGCTTATAGAAGAACTCAGAAATGGTGTGATTCCTTGGCACAAACCTTGGTTTGGTACATGGAATGGTGCTTACAGCAGAGCTATGGGCAGACCTTATAGTTTGGCAAATCAGCTTTTGCTCGCTGAACCCGGTGAGTATCTTACATTTAATCAAATAAATGCTCTGGGAGGACGTGTCAAAGCAGGTTCGAGGGCAAAACCGGTATTCTTCTACAAGATTTGTACAAAGAGAAGTGAAAACGAGGATGAAGAGGATAAGTCGTTTCCCATTTTCCATACTTATTATGTGTTCCACATTAACCAAACAGAAGGTATAAAGCCGCTTAGTTTGGAAGAACAGTTGGAATTTCTTGCACCTTGTGAAGATGCTGAAAAAGTCATTAACGACTACATATCAACAAGTGGTGTGGGTTTAAATACAATTCTATCTGACAGGGCATTTTACAACCACAGAGAAGATTCAATTACTATTCCGTCAATAGAGCAGTATAGAGATGTTGCTGATTACTACAGCACAGCATTTCACGAAATTATCCACTCAACCGGGCATCAGGACAGACTAAACCGTTTAGTGAGAGGTGCTCTGCAAAATGACAGAGAAAGGTACGCAAAAGAAGAATTGATTGCTGAGGTTGGTGCTGCGGCATTGTGTCATCACTGCAATGTAGAGACACCAGATGCCTTCCAAAACTCAGCGGCGTACATACAAGGGTGGTTAGAAGCTCTTGAAAATGACGAACGTTTGGTAATGTCAGCGAGTAACAAGGCTCAAAAAGCAGTAGATTTTGTACTTAATATCAATAAAAATAATGAAATTATTGGAGGAAGCACAAATGCTTAAAGATTTACATATTACAGACTGTACTGAGGTACAGAAGATAGTCGAACTTGTTCTGGAAATTCAGAGAAAAAGTCACTCTGAAAGAATCAAGAATGGTATCAAGTTAAAGAAAAAACTTAGTGAAAATAGAATTGGAGGAAAAATCAATGAAAAGAATTAAAAAGAACGATCTTAGAATTTTAAAGTTAATATCTCTCAATAGAAGAACTGTACTGGGTGAAACCTATTGCTCTCTGTCTCAATTAGAGATGGCAAATGTACTTGGCATAGCATATGCCACAGTCAATAGTGGCATCAAAAGGTTAATTGATAATGAACTTGTTGAACCAAGAGAGCAGAAAGTAAGAAAGTACAAATTAACTGAGCAGGGCAAAAACCTTGTTAAGAAGTTCAGAAAAAAGTAATGCTGATATAGTTTGGCGGCATCTATCCAAAAACCGCCATAATGAAGCATAAATCACAAGGTGATTTCATATTTATGTACAAATACATAATTACAAAAATAAACTTATAAGAAAGGTAGGAATCTCTATGACAAATACTGTACAAGCAAATGATACTTTGAAAAAGAACCGTGAGCAGTTCAACAACGAGTTGAAAATGTTTATTAATCAAAAATTGTTTGACAAGCATATTATTTCAGAAGATATGTATTGGACAGCAAAAGAGCTTTTGTTGAAGCAGGCAAGCTGACAAAAACAACTGGAAGTGTGCTGTATTTCACGCAGCACACTTTCTTTATATAGATAGATTTTTAAACATAAGACAGGAGGAATTTTAAATGAATATTTATGAAATACGAAAAGATATGAGAACACGAAATAAAAGAATTTCTGATTACAATTTGCGTGTTGTATATTACGCCAGAGTATCAACTGACAAGTACGACCAGTTGCACTCGCTTGAAGCACAAAAAACATACTTTGAAAATCTTTTGGAGAGAAACCCAAACTGGACTTTTGTTAAAGGTTACGTTGATGAGGGGCTAACAGGAACAAAGATTGATAAAAGAGACAGCTTCATTGAAATGATGCGAGATGCTAAACTTGGAAAGTTTGATATGATATGCACCAAAGAGGTTTCAAGATTTGCCAGAAACACCCTTGACAGTTTAAGTTGTATCAGAGAACTTTTAACTTATGGTGTTGCTGTTTATTTTGAGAATGACAGTCTAAATACCATTGATGAAGATTCTGATTTTAGACTTACTACTATGGCAAGTCTCGCTCAGGAGGAATCAAGAAAGACATCTGAAAGACTTAAATTTGGATTCCGTGAATCTGTAAAAAAAGGAGTTGTACTAGGAAACGACAGTATCTGGGGATACCGCAAGGAAAAAGGAAAACTTGTCGTTGTTGAAGAAGAGGCAGAAATGGTGAGACTTATCTTTGATTTGTACGCCAATGAAAATATGGGTGTCAGAGCAATCGCCAAGGTGTTGAATGAATCAGGGTACAGAAACACTAGCGGAAACCCATTCTCTTTCTCTTCTGTAAGAGGTATCTTAGGAAACCCAAAATATAAGGGATTCTACTGTGGAAACAAGACACACAAGATTCATTTCTTGAGCAATGAAATTGCATATGTACCGCAAGAGGAATGGGTTATGTATGAAGACCACGAAAAAGTTCCGCCAATAGTATCAGTTGAACTTTGGGACAAGGCAAACAGAAAACTTAAAGAACGTGCTGAAAAGGTTGCAAGCAGTGATAAGACAAGTTACCAGAACAAGTATCTTTACTCCGGTAAAATAGTATGTGGTGAGCATGGTACATGCTATCATCATACAATCTATAAGTATAAGAATTTAGGTGTCAAAGAGCTCTGGGCGTGCAAAGAATATGGTAATGGCAACAAATGTAGAAATCCGCTTGTGTATAACACTGAGATTGATGCTATTATGAGAGAAGTATATAATCAGATTGTCTGTGAGAAAACTACCATTGTAAATGAGCTTATTGAACTTTACAAAGAGGGCGGCAGTACAAAGGCGATTGCTAAGTCCAAGCATAAAGTTCAGTCTGACATTAATGCTATTCTTGCAAAAAAGGACAAGTTGCTTGACTTGGTTATGGATGATAGGCTTTCAAATGAAGAGTTTGAGCAGCGGAACAATGCTTTTAACAGGCAAATTGAAGAATTAAGGACAAAACTTGATGACCTTGATGAAGAAGAGAGAAAAAGTCTTGATTTTAAGGAAAGCATCGAAAACCTTCGTTCCAGCATTGCCAATGAACTTGATTTTTCTGATGAACTTGGAAAAAATGTTGTTGATTCTTTTATAGATAAAATTGTAGTCTATAAAGGTGAGGCGGAGAACGAAATTGACTTGAAGATTTTTCTCAAACTCCTTCCTACGAATATTCCTTGGCAGAAAGAGGTTCTGGAAGAAAGCGATAAACAACTTTTGCTTGGTTCAAACACCATCATTCAAACCCGTGGCGGTAATACAAGGTCATTAAAAGCATACGACCTTAAATTCAATTATGAATTGTGTTATTACCTTGAATAAGCTCACAAAGGCGGCATAGGGTTCAATACCTATACCGCCATTTGCACTTTCCATAATTCTGTGTATTGCCACATTTTTGAAGAAACTGAAAAAAGCCTTGAAAAATGTCGGAATATACGCTATAATACACATCATAAAATGAAAACTGATTCAGAACTTCTGTTTGTATCGAACAATACATCTTATTCGGGCAGATATTGAAACGGAAGTAAACCCCATTGTGGGAAGCGAAAAGCAATCGGAAGAGCTTGTGCATTATCTATTGGAAGAATTCGAAACCGACCCCACAAAAATATGGGAATCGAATATTTTTGGA
>JAFVPB010000059.1 GCA_017505525.1 Clostridia bacterium | reverse complement strand
CACAAACAAAATTATAATTTTATAAATTTGTAGGGTTCGGCGTCCTCGACGAACCGTTAACAATATAATTTTTATCAAAAAAATTAAAAGTTAAGAAAGTCCCTGAAAACACAGTTTTCAGGGACTTTTGCTTGCTTCTGTCCAATACAATCTCTACCGTACAATCGTACGCCGACGAGCTTGTATTGAACAGATTTACCTTCCTTTTTCCCAGTCTGCCAGCGTGCCGATAGGTTTATCGACACGCTGAGTGGAACGTTTATAAAACGTTCCACTTTTTATGTATTTAGTGTTCTAGTTAAAATGCCATTAGCACTGATGCCACCAATGCAAGTGCCGCGGCAATATATTCCGTCGTTCTGATTTTTTCGCGCCTTGTAATACTGATAAGCGTTGAGAAAACCATAACGCCGCCCGTTACAAGCGGATACTGAACAGATGCATCAAGCTTTGCAATTGATATAAGTAAAAGCAAATCACCAATACCGTTAAGGAAACCATCTCCTACCGAATAAAGAAGCTTTTTTCCTTTAAACAATTCTATTTTTCCGCTTTCCTTTAATAGGCATATGCTGCATATAACTATCGTCCAGATTCCCGAATAAAACATAAAGCTTTGCGGACCTGTGATTGTAAATCCTGCTGATTCGTGAATTTTGGATATTGAAGCAATCGAGCCATTTAAAAGGAAAACAAGAATATAATATAAAAATGCTTTTTTGCTTCCCTTTCCTTTTTGTATGTTCATCAGAACGGCTGCAACCACTATCAGGCAGCATATAACTTTGAGCACGCTCAGTTCCTCTTTATAGAACGACACTCCTATAATAAACGGAAGAAGCATTCCACCAAGCATTGTGAAAACGGAGTATACCGAAAGGTTTGCCACACTGAATGCCTTCAAACTGAAATGTGCCATAAGAATATAGCTGATTGCATATAGTCCCGACATTATAACTGTGTACCAAGCAAATTCAATTTTGAAAGCACTTAATAAAACCATCATTACCACAACGGTCAGCCCCTTATACAAGGAAAAGCCAAGTGCCTTATCGATACCTGTGCCGCATTCTTCCTCATACTTTTGCTGACACAGAAACTGCATAGCAAACAAAAACGCCGACATTATAACAAAAAAATAATATTGCATCTCAATTTTCTCCCTTCGATATTTTAAAAGAATAAGTATTAAAACTAAGGAGTGCCCAGGTGGCACTCCTTATATTATTCATTTTTAAGCCTTTACCAATTCAACATTTGCCTCTTCCAGACGCTTCTTCCAATCATCATTAATATCGGCATCTGTAACAATGCAATCAACATCTTCAAAGTTAGCCAGCTTTGCAAAGCCAACGCGCCCAACCTTTGTGGTTTCACACACATATATTTTTTGCTGTGCGTTTTCCATCATACATTTTTTCATAGCACATTCCTGCTCGTTACTATCGAGAATACCTGCTTCGGATGTAACGCCTCGCGAGCTGAAAAACATTTTGTTTGCAAAATATTTTTCCCTCACACTCATCTCAGCCATACTGCCCACAAATGATTGGTTTTCTCCAACGCTTCCGCCTGTGCCTATTACTTTGATACCGCTGTTACCCGAAAGCTCCAAAATAGATTGCACCGAATTTGTAACAACAGTGATATTTTGCATCTTCTTAAGCTCACGTGCTATGAAAAATGTGGTTGTTGATGCATCAAGAAAGATTGTATCTCCGGGGTGAATAAGCTCTGCTGCCGCACGGGCAACTCTCTCTTTACCCTCAACATTAATTTTCTTTCTCTTTTCTATAGAGGGTTCATGCTTGTTATCATCAATAGGAACTGCTCCGCCGTGAGTTCTTAAAAGTTTTTCCTGTTTTTCAAGTTTTTCAAGATCGCGCCTTACTGTTTCTTCCGCCACCTGAAACTCACCGCTAAGCTTACTTACCGATACAGCTCCGTTTAATCTTAAAAGTTCAACTATCCTTTGTTGTCTTTCAATAGCAAACACTTAATCCCCTCTTTTCATTGATATGTAATTTATTTTTTTATGATTGTAACCATATCTCCGTTTCTGAGGCCTGCACTGTTGGCGTCATCTGTGTCGATGTGCATTTCAACGTTGAAGTCTTCACGCACTCTTATCTGAACATCAAAAAACTGTGTTGTTTTTTCTTTGCCATGGCAAATAACATCTACATAATCTCCATCGCTGATTTCGTGATTTTTTGCATATTCAGGAGTAAGATGTATATGACGGTTGGCAATAATAACACCTTCGTTAAGGTAAACGCTTCCCTTTGGTCCTACAATAACTATTCTTTCACTGCCCTTTATATCTCCTGACGGTCTTACAGGAGGGCTTACTTTAAGAATAAATGTATCTGTACGGGAAATCTCAACCTGAGTATCTTTGCGAACAGGACCAAGCACACGCACCTTTTCGATAGCTTTAAGAGAAGGTCCAACAAGTGTTACAAGCTCTTCTGAAGCAAATTCTCTGCCCATAAGAGTTTTCTTTTTGGTAAGCTCGTATCCCTTTCCGAAAAGTATATCAAGATGCTCGCGTGAAAGGTGAATATGACGCTGTGATACACCTATTTTAACCTCGCCTGTGTTTTTATATTCGTCAGCAGTTTTTCTTACGATGTTTTCTATTTCTTTAATATCCATAATTAAAACTCGTCCTTCCTTGGAAAATCTGCATTATTCATCCACTATACTTGTGTTGAAATATTTCATTACCTCTTCATGAGGGTTTGCAATAACTTCGCATCCGTAAACCTTGCCAATTCTTGATGACTCTGTGCATCCTGCTTCAACTGCAGCCTTAACAGAAGATACCTTGCCCATAACGATAAATGTTACAAGGCGTCCGCCAAGGCGCTTTTCAGTGTGAATTACGTTTACATCTGCTGCTTTAAGCATTGCATCAAGTCCGCTGATAGCGGCAACAAGACCTTCTACCTCGCAAATACCGATAGAGCCTGTTTTAGCCTTAGGATCGGGCTTTACACCCTGCTTAAGCTTTTTATTAAATTTATCGCGGTTAATGTCAAGAAGATAACCCATCTTTTCAGTCTGATCGTCAGGATGAGCAATAGTGTGAGAAACAATATACTTTCCTTCTTTTTCTGCATATGCCTTTCCTGCCGCAATAGCCGCTTCAACGGCTGAGGTTGCACCCTCTATTTTTACTTCCATAACAAGCGGTGCAGGAACATCTGTCCTGATGGGACGGTTTCTGTCGAAAGCTATTACTTTAACATCTGCGGCTTTTGCCATAACATCGGCTGTGCACAGTGCTGTTGCAAAGCTGAAGACTTCAATCATTCCAAGTGCTTTCATCTATATCGTTCCTTTCGAGATTATATAATGTGTAAGCCGTCAACCATTACGCATCTTCTCTGACGTGTGAATGAATGAGCCGCTGTGAGGCCTTCGCCTGTAGGTCCTGCAATAGTAAAGGTTGTGTAACCTTCTCCGCCTGCACCTATGCCTGCGTAAGAAGGTGCATTCTTAACAAATATTGTTGTTTCAACCTCACGTGCAAAGCGTGTGAGATTATCAATATTCTTTGAATGGATGTGTGCACTGTGGCGTCTGCCTGCTTCTGCCTTAACGCCGCATTCAATAGCTTCGTCAATGTCTTTAACTCTTACTATAGGAAGAATAGGCATCATAAGTTCTGTCTGTACGAAAGGATGGTTGAAATCTGTTTCGCAGATGATAAGTCTTGGGTCTGCTTCTATGCCAAGCTCTTTAAGGAAGAGTCTTGCATCTTTACCAACCATTTTCTTGTTAATAACAAGCTTGCCGTCTTTTTCAACAAGAGCAATCTTGATGAGCTTGTCGATATCGCTTCCCTTTATAAGGTAAGCTCCGTTTTCAACCATGCTTGAAATAAGTTCGTCTGCCACCTTTGAAATAACGAAGCATTCTTTTTCAGCAATACATGGAAGGTTGTTATCAAAGCTTGCACCTGCAACGATATCTGCACCTGCTTTTTTGATATCAGCAGTTTCGTCAACGATTACAGGAGGGTTACCCTCGCCTGCGCCGATAGCCTTTTTGCCAGATGAAAGAAGCATCTTAACAACGCCGGGGCCGCCGGTAGCTACAAGCATCTTAACAAGAGGAGATTTAACCATTATATCTGATGTTTTCATTGTAGGATTCTTAACAGAAACCACAAGGTTTTCAGGGCCTCCTGCCTCAAGTATTGCGCGGTTAACAAGGTCAACAGCTGCGTTTGATGTTTTCTTTGCACCCGGATGAGGATTGAATACAACCGCATTACCTGCTGCAATCATACCCATCGAGTTACAGATAACTGTTTCGCTTGGGTTTGTTGAAGGAGTAATACTTCCTATAATACCAAATGGTGCCATTTCTATAAGAGTAAGTCCGCGGTCGCCTGTCCATGCAGCGGGCTTGATATCTTCTGTGCCCGGAGTTTTCTCTGCAACAAGCTGATGCTTGATTATTTTATCGCTTACTCTTCCCATACCTGTTTCACTAACGCCGAGTTTTGCAAGCATTTCTGCATTTTCAAGAGTGATGGCACGAATTTTCTGAATCATTTTTTCACGCTGTGCAACGGTGTATGAACGAAATTCTTTATAAGCCTTTGAAACTGCTTTAATAGCTTCTTCCATATCATCGAATACGCCGAGCTGTCTTTTTTCGTTTACAACATTCACATCTGTCATTTCACTGAGAACGCTTTCAACAATTTTGCTGATATACTTTTCGTCTAACATAATTACCTCCTCGCCGCAAAAGCGACTTTTTTATACAGCACGCAAAATCTTATCTGGTGCAAAATTTACAGTATGTTTTTCCATAAGTCTTTCGACGGACGCGGTATAACCGCACTGTCGAGATACATTCCGCTTTCGGCGGATTCTTTTTTTGCTTTCTCAATTGC
Source organism: Clostridia bacterium (assembly GCA_017505525.1). Lineage (GTDB taxonomy): Bacteria > Bacillota > Clostridia > UMGS1883 > UMGS1883 > UMGS1883. The sequence continues at coordinate 19,317 of JAFVPB010000059.1, read as the reverse complement.
AGCGGTTACTGCCGAAATCGAGCCTGTTATAAGTACATACGATTTACCGCACATTCCGCGGGCAAGTCTGATTTCTATTAAATCAACGCTTGATGTTTTTACCGTATTATCAGCAGCCACAACTGCACTTGCCGCTGTATATGTTTCAAAAACTCCAAGAGCTTCAACCTCACTAACATCTGTTGCCCCGCAAATTGCAGGAAGTATGTCCTCGTGAGGATTACCAAGCACAAAGCTATCGATAAGCTTTGCACTGTAGCGCGTTTTGCAGTTTTCAACTGAAGCCTTAACGGCACTGATTTCACCCGCGAAGATTACCATATACTTGCCGGGGCAAACGGTACTTGCTTCAACAATTTCCACGTTTGCAGTTTTAACAATAAGGTCTGCAGCCTGCATACCCGTAGAAACAGTTGTGTATTCTACCATTCCTATTGCATTACTCATTAAGGCAACTTCCTTTCTTCAGATTTTATTATAATTGATTCTTCTGTTATTTTAAGTATCTTTCCATCCACAGGGCTGTGAATCGGCAATCCCAGTGAATTTTCGGGAGCCTCCGCTAAAAGCTCGCCGTATTTGATTTCCTGCCCCTCTTTAACCGCCACACTGCTCATAACACCAATGTTTTGCCTTAGTGAAATATAAAGGCGATCTACCTTCACTTCTTCTTCGTTAAGAGGAGAGGGATTATTATATTTTTCAAGGTCAAGCTTATGCCTGAGCCTTGCTGTAGTCAATCTTCGTAAATCTCGTTCCATAAGAGGCTTTGCCTCTAACTTTTCGAGCCTTTTAAGTCCGTTTTTCTGCATTGTTTGGCGGGCTACACCGATTAAAGTTCTTGGATTAAGCCCTTGCTTACATGCAATCATTTCACAAACTCCGCACTGCGAACAGTACTGTGTGTTTAAAAACGCTTCAGTATCAGTCGCATCATCGTTTTTAAGACCATTCATAAATCTGTGAGGTTCTATCGGATAACCAAGCAAATGTCTGGGGCACATGTCTGTGCACATTCTACACTGACAGCATGCGCTCATTGCACGACGTTTAAGAACCCCGGCATTCTGTTTGCGTTGCATAATTACAGGATTGTCTTTAGGAAGAACCAGCACTCCATTCGTTGTTTTCTTAACAGTATCTGTGGGGGTTGCTAATGCACCCGTCATCGGTCCGCCGTTAAAAAGCACTGTGTCTTCCTCTGTTGGCCCGCCCGAAAGCTCTACAAGCTTGTCGAGTGGTGTTCCTATCGGAACGCAGTAGGTTTGCGGATTTTTAACCGCACCGCCCACCGTTACATATTTGTGCGTAACCTTTTTGCCATTTAAAGCGTGATATATGTTAAGCACTGTTTCAACGTTATAAACTATAACGCCTACGTCGATGGGAAGTCCCCCTGCAGGGACGGTTTTTCCCGTTGTATCGTATATGAGTACAACCTCGTCGCCTGCAGGATAAACTTCGTGTAAGTATTTTACTTTACCATATTTGTATGAGGCTATGTCGCGCTCTACTGCTTCTGCTGTAGATGCGTAACCCTTTTTAAGAGCCACATAAAAGCTCTGTGCCCCAAGGGTCTCTCTGATTAAATCGAGAGTACTTATAATTTCGAAAGAATAACGGCGAAGAAGCTGACGATGGAGCCTGAAAAGAGGTTCACATTCGGCACAGTTAAGAATAACTGTGTCTGCCTTGTCGCTAAGCTTTGCGTAACTTGGGAATCCAGCTCCGCCTGCACCTGCAACGCCGCACTCTTTTATTAAGCTTTTAAGTTCGTTGAGCTTCATTTTGCTATCCTTTCTTTTTAATGCCTTATCTTATTCAACACCTGTTGCATCATCAATGATACCAACAATTGCCGCATCGATAGGTGCGCTTTCGTCGCCTATACCAATACGTGCTGCACTGCCTGTTGCAACAAGTACCGATTCGCCCATGCCTGCACCAACATTATCCACAGCTACAACTCTCTGCGAGTCTGCGCCGAATTTAGGATAAGTTTCAACAATCATAAACTTATTTCCGATAAGGTTATCATTCTTCCGCGTTGAAACAACGCTTCCGACTACTTTACCTATAAGCATTTTCTATCCCCCAATTATTTAAGAATGGGAAGAATCTTTTCAACATCTGTATGAGGGCGAGGAATAACGTGAACTGCTATAAGCTCTCCAAGACGCTGAGCATTTGTGCTGCCGGCTTCAACTGCTGCCTTAACTGCACCAACATCGCCGCGAACCATAACGCTTACAAGACCGCTACCGATTTTTTCTGTTCCGATAAGTGTTACGTTTGCTGCCTTAAGCATAGAATCTGCAGCTTCGATTGCTGCTACAAGACCTCTTGTTTCTACCATACCTAATGCTTCCTGTGTCATAACTTTAACCTCCTTATTAGTTTCAACTTTAACTGTCTCCTCTTTTGGAGCAGTAGTTTTTTTAGTTGTTGTAGTTGTTTTCTTTTCAGCCATTACGCTTCATTCCTTTCTGCTAGCCTAAAGAGAACAATCCGAACTCGATTTTTAGAGGCGGATTTTCACTTTCGCTATGTTAAAATACTCGGAAACACACAAAGTATTTCCTGCGTTTTTGCCTTGCGCAACCAAAAAACTGCACTCTAAAAATTCATAGACCTGAAACGGATGTAATTTTGAGCAGGTTTTGGTGCGAAGGATGAAGCAAGGCTTTGTGCCTTGCAAAGACGACAAGCCGAAAAATGCCGAAATTCCACCGTTTCAGGCGGGTGCGGATTATTCTCTTTCGGCTAGATTAAAATGCAGGAAGGATCTTTTCAACGTCTGCATGAGGACGAGGAATAACGTGTACAGCGATGAGTTCGCCAAGTCTGCTAGCTGTTGTGCTGCCAGCTTCAACTGCTGCCTTAACTGCACCAACGTCGCCGCGAACCATAACGCTTACAAGACCGCTACCGATTTTTTCTGTTCCGATAAGTGTTACCTCTGCTGCCTTTACCATTGCATCTGCAGCCTCGATTGCTGCTACAAGACCTCTTGTTTCGATCATACCTAATGCTTCTTTTGCCATTTTAGTTTACCTCCTAAAATATATTAATAAAATTTATTACTTATTTATGATGGCTATTTTTAAACCTTCCATCTTAAGGTTTGTTACATGCGCTTCGTTAATCTGATCGAGTGGGAAGCGATGTGTGATAAGCTTCGACATTGGAAGACCAATTGCCTTAGCACGCTTTAAGAAATCAAATGTTGTTGCGTAATCACGAAGTGTGTATACCCATGAACCAACCGTTGTGATTTCCTTTGAGCATATATCAAAATGCGGGTTGATTGTTGCATCTCCGCCATTGATAAAGAAACCAAGCTCGCAAAGACCGCCACCGTTACGGATGAATTTGTAGATGTTTGCGTGTGCGATAGGTGAACCTGTGCACTGGAATGCAAAATCTGCAAGATATCCGCCGAAGGAATCTTCAACTGCTTTTGTAAGAGCTTCAATACCCTGATGCTCTTTGAAGTTAACGGTTTTTGTTGCGCCCATTTCCTTAGCAAAGTTAAGACGCTTTTCTTCTCCGTCAACTGCTGTTATATTTTCAACGCCCATTGTACGAAGTATAGCAATACAGATAAGACCGATAGGTCCGCAGCCCTGAACTACTACACGTGAATTAAAGCGAAGAATACCTGTTGTTTTTGCACGCTCTACTGCGTGGATTAAAACTGCACAGGGCTCGATAAGAATTCTTGAATCGAGGTCGAGCTCGCTAACGTTGAACACGCTTGAGCCTTTGCGGATTACCATGTAATCTGCAAACCAGCCGTTAAGGTGAATATCGTCGTCGGGAAGAAGTCCGTAAACATCTGCACCGCCTACGTTCTGCTTATTAAGGTCGTACATTGTGATATCAGGATTATCCTTGAATATCATACAGGTAACAACCTTGTCGCCAACCTTAAGGGGCTTTCCTGCACTGTCTTTTGATACGTTTTTACCCATTTTAACAATTTCGCCTGTACCCTCGTGGCCTAAAACTACGGGGATAAGACCGAATGGGTCGCGTTTGAATTCGTGAGCATCAGTACCGCAAACGCCACAACCTTCAACCTTTACAAGGATATCGTCATCTCCGAGTTCGGGGATAGGATATTCCTTTATATCGTAATGTTCAAGAGCTGTGAGCATTGCAACACGTGATGTTTTAGGAATGGGACCTGAAGCCTTTGGAGCCGCAGATGTGCCATTCATATCATTCAGGACTTGCTGTACGATTTCCTGAATTTTTGCCTGACTGAGGTCCATCTCATTCACTCCTTTCAAAGTATAGGGGATTATTTACCCATTGCTTCGATAACTTTCTTTGTTATAGCTGCTACGAGTTCATCCTTAGATACATCGCTTGATGCGCCGCCGTGTACTACAGAGCAAGCACCGCAAGTGTGGCAGCTCTTCTTACCGTCGCGGTTGTTTACGCAGATATCAGCGGGGTGCTTACCCTTAAGACCCATGTTTCTGCGGATTTCGTAAAGCTGTTCAATCTGCTTTTCATTGAATTCCTTAGGACCGCCAAGAGCTCTTGAATTGTAAAGAAGCTGTGCGTAGAATTCAAGTGATTCCATTTTGTAGTATGCACTTAAAAGAGAATCGCTGTATGAAAGAGCACCGTGGTTTGCAAGTAAAACTGCATCAAAATAAGGAAGATACTTTTCTACTGCATCGGGGATTTCGTTTGTTGAAGGTGTGCCGTACTCAGCTATCGGAACGCAACCAAGAGCGATTACTGCTTCAGGCATGATAGGCTGTGTAAGCGGAATGCCTGCAATAGCAAAGCTTGTTGCATAAATAGGATGAGCATGCACAACGCTCTTAACATCGGGACGATGCTGATAAACTCTCATGTGCATTTTGATTTCGCTTGAAGGTCTGTAGTTACCGTTTGCTTCAAGCACCTTACCGTTCTTGTCTACCTTACAGATGTATTCAGGAGTCATAAATCCCTTACTAACACCTGTGGGTGTGCAGAGAAATTCGTTATCAGAAATTTTAACAGAGATGTTACCATCGTTTGCAGCAACCATGCCTCTGTCGTAAATTCTTTTACCGATTTCACAAATTTGTTTTTTGATTTCGTACTCGTTTACCATATTAAATTCATCCTTTCTTGAAAAAAGTAATAAAATTGATTTCTTGTGTTTATTTTACAACATTTTACATGTTGTTGTCAACAGTTTTCTGTGGTTTTTTGTGGTTTTTTGTGTTGTTTTTGTGTTATTCGGTCAAAAAACCCATAAGTTCATCTATTCCATCGTGGTTATACGAGGATGTAACAAAGATTTTATCGCACCCTGCATTTTCAAGCCACAGTCTTGCAAGGTCAACACGGGCATCTTCATGGTCTGCCTTTGTTATTATTCCTATAACCTCGCGGTTTGCCATACACGTTATATTAGGCGCATACAAGGAATACGGCTCTGTTGCACTGAGAAGCAGTCCCACAACATCGGCTTCATATGAATAAAGCGCAAGTGCATGGGCAAGATGAGCATTCTCAGCATACTCGCCCGGAGTATCTATAAGGTTTTCGCCATAGGTTATATACTGCGTTTTCTCGTAGTGAATTTTCTGTCCGCGAAGCGCCTGGGTAAGAGTTGTCTTCCCCGCCTCGCTTCTTCCGATAAGTATCAGCTTTTTCATTACGTTTTAGTTATCTCGCACACTGTGAAGCCAAGTGTTTCTTTTGCATATTCTACAAGCGCGCGTATTGCAGTATCAACCTCTGAAACCGTACCTGTTACAATGAGAGTTCCGCTGAATCTGTCTACAAAACCGATTTCGGCACCCGAAGATTTTATTGCTATATCCCCTGCTATAATAGCAGTTTCGCTTGGCGACATTGTTACTATGCCGATTGCCGCTCTGTTAAAATCTATTGACGGGTCGAGCCCGAGCTTTCTGTAGAGAATTTTATCGGGGTTTGCAATCACGTGAGCAAGTGTTATCTGCTTGCCCGGTACAATTTCCTGTATTATTCGCATTTTGTCTTTTAAATCTATTTCGTTCAAAGCTTTTAACCTCCGATCTTGGCTTTCAGACCAACCGCCTCACAAACTTTGCGAAGACGCTCCATTTTTTCCTCATCCGGCGGAAGCACATCTCCCATTAAATACTCACGGCCAAGGCCATCGTATTTATCACGTCCGAGGCGATGATATGGAAGAAGATTAATTTCTTCAACGTGCATTTCGTTGCGGGCAAATTCTGCTATTGCCCTGATTTCTTCTTCGGTATCGTTAAAGCCCGGAATGGTGGGAACACGCACAATGCATTTTTTAGCATCACGTGCTATCTTAACTGCATTTTCAAGGATTAAAGCATTGTCCTTTGTTGTGAACTCTTTATGCTTTTCGCCATTGATATGCTTTATATCAAGAAGGTATGTATCGATATAAGGAAGAAGCTTTTCAATTGTTTCATAGGGAGCAAATCCCGTAGATTCAACTGCAGTGTTTATTCCGTTTCTTTTGCTGAGCATCAGAAGTGCCAGTGCAAAATCAGGCTGAAGAAGCATTTCGCCGCCCGAAAGCGTTAACCCGCCGCCACTTCTTCGATAGTAGTTTATATCTTTTTTAACCTTTTCTATTACCTCTTCGGCCGTTACATCCTGACCCACAAGCTTCGAGCCGTTTTTAGTGTTCATCGTCTGAACATCAAACGACTGTGATTCGGGGTTGCAACACCATCTGCATCTGAGTGCACACCCTTTTAAGAAAACTATTGTTCTTATTCCGGGGCCATCGTGTATTGAGTATTTCTGAATATCAAATATTCTCCCTTTTGTTTTACCTATATCCATTTAATTCACCAACTTAAATTTCGACTTTAAAAACCAAGCTGCTCTGTTCTGTTAATAATATCGTCCTGAAGTGAACGTGAAAGAGTTGTAAAGAGGGCACTGTAGCCTGCCACACGCACTACAAGGTTTTTGTAGTTTTCGGGATGAAGCTGTGCATCACGGAGTGTATCGCGGCTTACAACGTTGAACTGTACGTGCATGCCCTTTCTGTCGAAATATCCTCTTATAAGAGAAACGAAATTGAGAATTCCCTCTTCTCCCTTAAGAGCCATCGGATGGAACTTCATATTGAAGAGTGTGCCGTTTGAAGCAATTCCGTGGTCGATTTTAGCAACTGAGTTTGCAGCCGCTGTAGGGCCGTTAACATCGCGGCCTGCTCCGGGAGAAACGCCATCGGCAATAGGCATATAAGCCAAACGTCCGTCAGGAGTTGCACCTGTTTGTGCCCCAAGCGGAACATTTGCCGAAACGGGGTAAAGACCTGCCTGATACATTCCGCCTCTTGGGTTGCGATACTGCTCCATGGGGCGTGTGTAAACATAAGCTGCCTCGCGTGCAAATTCATCAACAACATCGTCATCGTTACCGAATTTGCTTACTGCATTTATATCTTCAAGCAGCTCTGCCCAGCGTTTATCTCCGCCAACTGCCTGTTCCTTTACATTCTTGTATATTTCTCTGATTATCTCTTCGTTCAAATCAACGTTGTTATCGTTAAGCTCTTTCGCAATCTTAACGGTAAGCTCTTCCGTAGATAATCCGCACTCTGCACTGAAGTTTGCCTCAAGTGCCTGTTTAACCTCTTTAAGAGTGTATTTCTTCTGGTCGTAAACAAGAGTTTTCATTGCATAAAGTGCATCTGCCATATTGGCTACGCCAAATCCCTGAGGACCTGTGAAGTTATAAACTGCGCCACCCTCCTGAACCGACTTTGCTTTACCTATACAATCCTCAACCATTGAAGAAAGGTATGGAAGCGGGGTACGAAGCGCATGTGCTTTATCTATGGCATTATCAGAGTTTACCATAAGCTTTATCATATACTCTGTTTGTGCCTTGTAAGCATTAAAGAATTTTTCATATGTATCAAGCGTTTCAACTTCGCCTGTTTTAATAGAAATCTGTTCTCCCTTGCTCTTTCCGTTTGAGAACACAAGTTCAAGCGGACGAAGCATATTAAAGAATGCTGCATCGTGCCATCCATCTGTTTTGCCGGGGCTCTGAGGTTCAACACATCCGATTATGCAGTAGTTACGTGCGTCTTCCACACTAACTCCGCGGCTGAGCATTGCAGGAATAATAACCTCGTCGTTATAATAAGCAGGAAGGCCAACACCTGTACGTGTTACTATACCTGCCATCATAAGAAGCTCGTCGGGAGAGCCGTTGTGCACTCTGATGGAAAGTGATGGCTGTGGAAGCATTATATGAAGTGTTGCGTTAAGACACATAAACGAAAGCTCGTTTGTGCTGTCGTTTCCACCCTTGTCCTGTCCACCTACAATAAGGTTCTGGAAAAGGCTGTAGCCTGCAAATCCCTCTGCACTCGCCGCATCACGAACCTTTACAAAGTCGTTCAGTTTAAGCCAAACGCAGTCAACAAGCTCCTGTGCTTCTTCAAGAGTGATTTTTCCGCTTTCGTAATCAGCCTTGAAATAAGGATACATATACTGGTCGAAACGCCCGGGAGATATTGAATGGCCGCTTCCCTCGGTTTGAATAAGAAGCTGCACAAACCAGAAAGACTGACAAGCTTCATAAAAACTCTGCGCACCGTTTCTTGGAACGTTACGGCAGTTTGCCGCAATCTTTAAAAGCTCTTCGCGGCGCTTTCCGCTTGCACTCTGAGCTTCACGCTCTGCAAGGTCGGCATATCTTTGGGCATATGTAATTGCTGCTTCACAGCTTTCTATAACTGCTTCAAGGAAGCTTCTTCTTGCGGGATAGTAGCTGCATGCCACATCAAGCTTTTCAAGTTTTTCCTGTGCTTCTTTCTTTATTCCTTCGTATCCGATTTCAAGCACTTTGCCGTACTGAACACTTAAATGCCCTACGCCGTTATAGAAATAGTTTCCCGTTGTAAACACATTATGTTCTATAGCCTTAAGTGTTTCGGGAGCCATAAGGCTTGTAGCAAGATCGCTGTTTGTTTTGCCCTTCCAGTATTTATGCGCTTCGCGAAGAACCTGCTTATCTTCTTCGCTGATAAAGAAAGGATCGGCGCTTCTTTTATCAATAGTTTCGAATTCGTCTTCAAGCCATTCAAAAGAATACTCAGGGAACGTCTGGCAGCTTCTTGATTTCTTTGTAGCACTGCCGACGATTAATTCATCTTCACGGATAGTTACAGGAAGATTTTCAAGTATATGCCTGAAAGCCGCACTTCTTCTTTTTACCACGGGAAGATTCTCCGTCATTTTATAGCTTTCTGTTATAAGGCGGGCTCTGTCGCTCTCTATCTGCGGAACAGAGTCGATAAGCCTTTCTTTAATAGCTTTTACACGCTCAGTTATTTTAATTTTATCCATTGTTTCAAAATTCATTAAAATCCCTCCGTTTGCGGTCTTTTCTTTTTCACTATCCATAGAATACAACAAAACCACACATATTGTCAATAGTTTTTCTCAAAAAACCACAGATTTTATTCAAAAACACAGATAAAAATTCACTTTTTTAAAAATTTTCCAACTTTTTGCACATTTCACTATGCCCGATCTCAAAATTTCCCACAATAAGTAAAATGTGGTTTTTTGTTTGTTTGGGCATTTATGTGTTTTTTCCCTTCGAGCAAAAGTTTCTATATTTTTTTCTATATTTTTTTCTAAATTTATTGAAAAACTATACTATATATGGTATAATAGCACCGAATGTAGACAGAAATATTGAAAGGACAATAATAATGATAGAATTTTTTAATGCAACATTAGGGCAGCTTATCACTTTGTTTGGCGTTTTGCTTGTTGGATACTTCTTAAAGAAAAAAGATATTCTTCCCGATAATTCCGACAGAGCATTTTCAAGACTTCTTGCATGGGCAGCATCTCCCGCACTGTGCTTCCGCACATTTTCAAACAATTTTAAAATAGAAAATATGGCAACTAATCTTGGCCTTATAATCACAGGCACCATTGTTCTTTTAGTGAGTTTTCTTATAGCAAAAATCATATCTCCTTCATTTTCAAAAGGGGATTCCTACCTTAATAATATATATCTATATTCATTTACAATATCTAACCTCGGCTATATGGGGTATCCAATCACTCAGGCAGTGTTTGGCGATGAAGCGATGTTTCATATGATGATATTCTGCGTACCTCTCCAGGTATTTATTTATTCATTCGGGCTTGCAATGCTCAATCCCGTGAACAAAAAAATCACCTTCAGAAGTTTAATTAATCCTATTTTTGCAAGCATGATACTGGGAGCTTTGTTTGGTGTATTCAATATATCTCTTCCCGGAACTCTTTCAAGCATTGTTTCAATGTTTGCAGATTCAATGTCGTTCCTCGCTATGATTGTTACAGGCTTTACAATAGCTAAATTTCCTTTAAAGGATATGCTTTCAGATCCGAAGATTTATATTGCATCGTTTTTAAGACTTGTGGTTATACCTGCTATTATTGTAAGCGCAATAATTCTTTTAAAGCTTCCTAAAACATATGTTATTTCGGCGCTTTGTTCGCTTGCTATGCCGCTTGGATTAAACACCGTTATATTCCCCGCTTCCTACGGCGGAGACACACGGCCCGGTGCTTCTATGGCACTCATTTCAACATTTGCAGCATTAATTACTATTCCTTTAATGTTTGCTGTATTCGGAGGATCGCTATGATCAGCTTTATTTCGCACTCTCCAGAAGAAACTGAAAATTTTGCTTACGAGCTTGCTAATAAAATTACCTCACCAAGGCTGATTTGCCTTAAAGGCGACCTTGGAGCAGGCAAAACTGCTTTTACCCGCGGTTTTGCGCGCTTTTTCGGAATAAAACAGGGCGTTAGCTCACCCACTTTCACAATAATGCACCGTTACGACGGTACCGAAAGCATTAATCATTACGACCTCTACAGAATAAATGATTACGACGAGCTCGTTGATATCGGCTTTGAAGAGCAGATTGAAAATGGCATTTCTCTCGTTGAATGGCCCGATGCTTTTGAGGAATATTTTCCTGCCGACAGAATAATCATTAATATTTCACGCACAGGAAATGGCGACGACGAAAGAATTATTGAGGTGGAAAACTTATGAAAATCCTTGCTATAGATACTTCAGCCGTTACGGCAACCGTTTGCGTGGCTGACGAGAACAAAACTCTTGGTGAAATTTCCTATACAACAGCCCTAACCCATTCGCAGACGATTATGCCTATGATTGACGAGCTTTTAAAAGGGCTTAATCTTACAATAAAAGATATAGATGCTTTTGCCTGTTCTAACGGGCCGGGGTCGTTTACCGGACTTCGAATAGGAATTGGCACAATAAAGGGACTTGCATTCGGTGCTGATAAAGAAGTTGTAGGAGTAAGCACACTTGAAGCGCTCAGCTATAACGTACCTTTTTCAGATTACATCATTTCCCCTATTATGGACGCGCGTCGCAATCAGGTATATAATGCATTTTATCGCTTTGAAGATGGGAAAATGAAATGCATTAAAGAGCCACGTGCCATATCAATTGAAGATTTAGCACTTGAAATAACGGAGAAAACAGTGTTTGTGGGCGACGGGGTTTTACCTTACAAGGAAAAACTTACAGAGCTTTTAGGCGATAAAGCACTTTTTGCCCCTGCTAATTTATGCTTGCAAAGAGCTTCAAGCGTTGCAATGGCAGCTTTTGATAAAGAAACAGTGCACCCGCGCGAGCTTACGGCAATATATTTAAGAAAATCTCAGGCAGAACGCGAGCTTGAAGAAAAAACAAAAAAAGGACTGATATTATGAAAATAGTAATCGCAGCAGACCATGGTGGTTTTGAACTAAAAAACTCTTTATGTGCATATTTAGAAGAAAAGGGGCACACTGTTTGCAATCTGGGAACAAACTCTCCCGAAAGCGTTGACTACCCCGACTATGCAAAGCTTTGCTGCAGCGAGCTTTTAAAAGGCGATGCTGATTTCGGCATTCTTGTTTGCGGAACAGGAGTAGGAATATCAATTGCCGCAAATAAGATAAAAGGAATAAGATGTGCTTTGTGCCCTTCAAAAGAAATTGCGGCACTTACTAAGCAGCACAACAATGCAAATGTGATTGCACTCGGCGGAAGATTTACTTCTTTTGAAGATGCAAAAGATATAGTTGATTCTTATATGAATGCAACCTTTGAAGGTGGCAGACACCAGATAAGAGTGGATAAAATATCATCACTTGAAGATTAAGTGAAAGAAAATAAGGAGGGTAAAATATGCGTTGTCCATTTTGTGGTTTTGAAGACAGCAAGGTTATAGACTCCCGCCCCACCGATGAAGGAGTGGCAATACGCAGAAGGCGTGAATGTATTGAATGCACAAAAAGATTTACCACATACGAAAAGGTAGAAAGTCTTCCCATTATAGTAATTAAAAAGGATAAAACAAGGGAACTTTTCAATCGTGAAAAGCTTCTTGCAGGGCTTACACGCGCCTGCGAAAAAAGGCCGGTTGAGGCAAGAAGCCTTGATAATCTTGTAGATAAGATTGAATCAGATTTGCAAAACACACTCAAGCGCGAAATTTCAACAAAAGAAATTGGCGAAAAGGTTATGGATGGTCTTCGTGCTATTGACGAGGTGGCTTACGTAAGATTTGCTTCCGTTTACCGTCAGTTTAAAGATGTAAACACGTTTATTGCAGAAGTTAACAAGCTTCTAACGGATAAAAATTAAATTCATATAAAAGGAGATTAATTATGCCAAAAGAGCGTTATCTTTATGAGGTGCAGCCTCTTAGTTCGCTTCGCGAATTGATTGAGCTTGCAAAAAATGAATCAGGCGATAGTATTGCCTATAAATTTAAGGATTCTAACAAAGAAATCGTAAGTGTTACATATTCCGAATTTTACGAGGATGTATATTCTCTTGGCACAGCACTTGCTGATTTGGGAATTTCCAAAACTCAGGTGGCTTGTATTGCAGAAAACAGCTACAAGTGGATTAATACATACCTCACAGTGCTTTGTTCTGACAACGTATTCGTCGGCATAGACAAAGAGCTTCCTGAAAAAGATTATCTGCATGTTTTAACCGACAGTGATACAGAGGTTGTATTCTACCATCAAAAACTTGAAGATAGTCTTCGTGCTAACCGCGATGCACTTCCAAAAGTTAAATATTTTGTAGGTATTGACCGTGCTGAAGACGATGGAGAATTCCTTTCTTTCGACCTTCTTCGTGAAAAGGGTCGCGCACTTTATAAAGAGGGCAACACCTCATATATTGATATGAAAAACGATTTTGAAGCAATGAAGATGCTTGTATACACATCGGGCACCACAGGTCTTGCAAAAGGCGTTATGCTTTCAGAGAAAAACCTTGTTTCACTTGTTTACCATGGATTAAGGTCAGCCACAATTTACTCAAGATGCCTTTCCATACTTCCCTACCACCACACATACGAAGCTGTGTGCGGTATACTTGTTGGCATTCACAAGCGTGTTACACTTTGCATTAACGAAAGCCTTAAGGCAATAGCCAAGAATCTGGGAATTTATAAGCCGGATTATATGTATGTTGTTCCGGCAGTTGCATCTGCACTTCACAAAAATGTGCTTCGAAATGCACAAAAGCAGGGTAAGCTTAAGATGCTTCTTACAATGATGAAGGTTAGTAATGCTCTTCGCAAGGTTGGTATCGACCTTCGAAGAAAGCTTTTTGCTTCAGTCCACGAGGGACTTGGCGGCGAGCTTTTAGAGGTTGTTTGTGGTGGCGCACCTATCCCCGTTGAAACCGCTTACTTCTTCGATGCAATTGGAATTATGATCCTTAATGGCTACGGAATAACCGAATGCTCGCCTCTTGTAAGCGTTAACTCACCTAAAGACAGCGACTATCGTACTGTTGGTTATCCTCTTCCCTGCATTGATATTAAGATTGACTCTCCCGATAGTGATGGCATCGGAGAAATCTGCGTTAAGGGCGACATTGTAATGCTTGGTTATTATAAAAAACCCGAACAAACTGCAGAAGTTATCAAAGATGGCTGGTTCTCTACCGGCGACTACGGATATGTAAACAAAAAAGGTCAGATTGTTATCACAGGAAGAAAGAAAAACATCATCGTGCTTGACAACGGTAAAAACATCTATCCTGAAGAAATTGAAAACTATATCTACACACTGCCTTATGTTAAGGAAGCTGTTGTATACGATTCAGATGATAACGGTCAGGTAGTGCTTTGCGCTGAAATCTATCCCGACCCCGAGCTTTTAGGAGATAGCGATGTTAATGCCGACATTTGTGGCGTATTAAAAGAGCTCCCCTCTTACAAGCAAATATCAAAGGTTGTTCTTCGCGATACCGATTTCGTTAAAAACTCCTCTCAGAAAATTAAGAGGGGCGAAATCATTAAAAAATAATTTTAAAAAGTGGGTGTAAAAAATTTTTACACCCACTTTTTTCATTAAACTCTTAACTTTTATGCATTTTTTTAATACTTTTGTCATATATATTTAATATATGAGCAGTGCAGAAGCACCTGTTTAATCTAAGGAGGTATTAAAAATGCAATATAGTGAAACAAATTTGCGTGGAAACGGCTATATTATATCGGGAGACGGATTAAGTGTGCCGCCCTCAAGAAAAAGAAAACGCTTTAATTATTCTTTTAACATATATAACAATCTCAGTTCGCATATAAAAAGCACCTCTATTTCTTTTAAAAAGGGATTTTCCGAATATGTAAAAACGGCATCGCTAATCAACAAACGCTTTATAAGTCTTTCTCTTTCTTTCGGAGTTGCCGCTTGTTCCCTCTGTGTCTTTTTCAGCTACTTCACATTTGCAACCGCCATATATTCTCCCGAAGGGCGTGTTGCCTATTCAGATTCTTTAAACGCCTTTCACAGTTCACTTGCCGTTGTAGAAAAAAAAGTGAAGTCAACCAACGCCACATTATCTGAATTCAAAACAATTCCTGCAATATGTCTGAAAAGCAGTTTAACCTCAAACTCCGCCTTATCGGATAAGCTTCTTTTATGTTCCCCCGAATATACCGAAGGTTATTCACTTTTGTCAGACGGTGAAATTATTTTCACCTCCAAAACCAAGGAAGAAGCTCAAAGCGTGTTAAATGAATATGTATCTTTATTTTCAATGAACGGAAACGCTTCTGTAGAAACCTCTATTGAATTCAAAAAAAGAATTGTTCCTGTAAGCTTGCTTTCCTCAAAAGAAGAAAGCCTCAATCTTCTCTCACAGAACAAACAAATTCCTGTTGTAAGTGTTGTAAGCTCTGCACAGGAAGAATCTATTCCGTTTACTGTTGAAACAACGGAAGACAGCTCCCTTTATATAGGCGAAACCGTAACTGTAACAGAAGGAAAAAACGGAACCAAAAAGATTTATAGCGAAACCACATACGTAAACGGCGAAATCGAGGACAGCAGAATTTCCTCCGAAAATGTTGTTTCTCAGCCTGTTACCAAAGTTGTCAAAATAGGAACAAAAGAAAAGGATATTTTAAAAACAGGTGTGTTGAGGCCTGTTTCAGGAGGAAGAATTTCTTCTAGATTCGGTCCTCGCTGGGGCAGAACTCATCAGGGATTGGACATTGCAGTACCCACAGGAACAAGCATCATAGCCGCAGAGGGGGGAACAGTTTCCTATGCTTCGGAAAATGCAGGCGGATATGGAAAGCTTGTTAAAATAAAGCACTCAAACGGAGTTGAAACGGCTTATGCTCATCTCAGTAAAATTATTGTAACCAAAGGGCAGGTTGTATCGGCAGGAGAATTAATAGCTTTGAGCGGTAACACAGGCAATTCAACGGGGCCTCATCTTCATTTTGAAATAATATCTAATGGAGTAAGAATAGACCCCGAACCATATATAAAGTAAAAATGGGAGGGCTATCAGCCCTCCACTTACTTTATTCAGGTATATACATCCTCCCTGTTCTTTCATCTATACACACAATTCTGTAGCCCATACTGAATTTATTCATTTCTCCTAAAAACCTCAGAGGATTACTTTCCTCTTCACCACACGGAATTGCAAGCGCCAGATTTCCCTCGCTTCCGCCTATAAAATAATGCCCGTATTTTTTAAACGATTCATAAACGGCTTTGTTGCTTAATATATATTTTAAGAGTATGTTATTTGTGGCAAATTTTTTAGTTTCTATCTTTTTCCACTCAAATCCATAGCTTTCAAAAGGCAGCTTTTCCTTTTCCTTGGTGATGGGAGGAAATTTTTTATCGCTGTAGCTTCCTATAAGCATTTGCCTGCCGCTTTGAGTTATGAGTATTCCACTGTTTTTCGTTGTGTCGATTTCTTTTTTTAGTTTACAGTCAACAATGTTTCCGATTGGCACTGCTTCGCCGCCTATAAGCCAAGCTTTTAATGCACCGTTTATTCCTTTTATTTCGATTTCCACGCTTTTGTCTGCAACTCGGCATATTCCGCTCCCGATTTCTGCAAGAGGCTGTAAATTAATTATTTTTCCGTCCATTTTTATCACTCCTTAAAATATACATATGTTTTAAATTTGTATTTATTATTAAAATGTAAATTTTTAGTAAAACGACAAAATTTTTGTTAAATATATATTGAAAATCAATTGCAAGTATGATACTATATGTAATTAGTAATTATTCATTAGGAGGTATTAGCTATGAACATTAAACCGCTTGGCGACAGAGTTGTAATTAAGATGGTGGAAACCGAAGAAACAACAAAAAGCGGAATCGTTCTTCCCGGTGCAGCAAAGGAAAAGCCCCAGTATGCTGAGGTTGTTGCGGTAGGCCCCGGCGGAGTGGTTGACGGCAAGGAAATTGTTATGGAAGTAAAGGTTGGCGACAAAGTTATCCTTAGCAAATATGCCGGTACAGAAGTTAAAATCGACGGAGTTGAATATACAATTCTTCGTCAGAACGAAATACTTGCAAAATTAGACTGATTTATATAAGGAGTGAATTCTGATGGCAAAGGACATTTTATTCGGCGAACAAGCAAGAAAAGCTCTTGAAAGCGGAGTTAATCAGCTTGCCGATACAGTTAAAGTTACTTTAGGACCTAAGGGAAGAAACGTTGTGCTTGAAAGAAAGTTCGGCGCTCCCTTAATCACTAACGATGGCGTTACAATCGCAAAGGAAATTGAGCTTGAAAATCCCTTTGAAAATATGGGTGCTCAGCTTGTACGCGAAGTTGCTACAAAAACAAACGATGTTGCAGGCGACGGTACAACAACAGCTACTCTTCTTGCTCAGGCTCTTGTTCGCGAAGGACTTAAGAACGTTGCAGCAGGTGCAAACCCCATGATTATAAGAAAAGGTATCTCAAAGGCAGTTGAAGTTGCAGTTGAAAGCATTATCGGATCTGCCAAGAAGGTAGACGGCAAAAACGATATTGCACGTGTTGCTTCTATTTCTGCAGGAGATGAAAAAATCGGTACACTTATTGCCGATGCTATGGAAAAGGTTTCTAACGATGGTGTAATCACAATCGAAGAAGGTAAAACAGCTGAAACCTACAGTGAAGTTGTTGAGGGTATGCAGTTCGACCGCGGATATCTTTCTCCCTATATGGTAACAGACACAGAGAAGATGGAAGCAGTTTTAGACGATCCTTATATCCTTATCACAGACAAGAAAATTTCAAACATTCAGGATATTCTTCCTATTCTCGAACAGATCGTTCAGCAAGGCAAGAAGCTTCTTATCATCGCTGAAGATATCGAGGGCGAAGCTCTTACAACTCTTATCGTTAACAAACTCCGCGGAACATTTACTTGCGTTGCAGTAAAAGCTCCCGGCTTTGGTGACAGAAGAAAGGCTATGCTTCAGGATATCGCTATTTTAACAGGCGGTACTGTTATCAGCGAAGAGCTTGGTCTTGACCTTAAGGAAACAGATTTCAGCCAGCTCGGTCGTTGCCGTCAGGCTAAGATTATGAAGGAAGCAACAATAATTGTTGATGGTCTTGGCGATTCTCAGGCTATTAAAGACAGAGTTAGCCAGATTAAGAGTGAGCTTGAAAACACAACAAGCGATTTCGACCGTGAAAAGCTTCAGGAACGCCTTGCTAAGCTTTCAGGCGGTGTTGCAGTTATTAAGGTTGGTGCTGCTACAGAAACAGAAATGAAGGAAATGAAGCTTCGTATAGAAGATGCTCTTGCAGCTACACGCGCAGCAGTTGAAGAAGGCATTGTTGCAGGCGGTGGCACAAGCTACATTGCAGCAACAGCTAAAGTTGCAGCGCTTGTCGAAACACTTACAGGCGATGAAAAAACAGGTGCATCAATTGTTCTTAAGGCTATTGAAGAACCTGTTAAGCAGATTTGTGCAAATGCAGGCGTTGAGGGTGCAGTTGTAGTAGAAAAGATTAAGTCATCCGAAGCAGGAATCGGCTACAATGCCCTTACAAACGAATATGTTGACATGATGAAATCAGGTATTGTTGACCCTGCCAAGGTTACAAGAAGCGCTCTTCAGAATGCAGCAAGCGTTGCAAGCATGGTGCTTACAACAGAAAGCGTTGTTGCAGATAAGCCTAAGGAAGACAATGGCGCAGCAGCTCAGGCAGCAGCTCAGGCAGCAGCTCAGGCAGCAGCTATGGGCGGCGGAATGTATTAATTTATAAAACAAACTAAAAAGGGAATGTAAAAGAACCTTGTTCTTTTACATTCCCTTTTTCCGACAAAACCTCCGATTGACTTATATAAATGGGTTATTTATAATAATAGTATAATGATGTTTGGAGGTAATCGGAATTGGATAGTAAAAGCGTCGACACATTTCAAAAAGATGTGGGAAACCTTATTGCACGAAACAGAAATTTACTTGATATATTAACAAAATGCCAGATCAGCTGCGGAAAATTTTGCCGCAGCACAGTAAAATCAGCTACAGGATGCGGCTGCATTAAAATAACAGGCGAAAAATCGCCTTTATGCTTTAGTGATGAGTCAAACGAAAAAAGCGAAGCATCAATAAAGGGTAAGCTTTGCCCCGACTGCAGAAACATTATTGAAAACGAAATCGGAGAAAGTATGTTTTATATTGCAAGCTTGTGTAATGCTCTTGGAATTTCCTTAAGCGGCATTATGGAGCACGAAATAAAAAAAGTGGAGGCACTGGGAAAATACAGTCTCCATTAAAAAATGGGAATATAAAAGCGCCCAGACCGCAAAAAACGCAACATCAACATTTCATTCCGCATTAATAATTATCCACCCGCATAGCGGGTGGTTTTTCCTTTTCGGGCATAGCCCTAATGCTACTGGCAACGCACAAGTGCGTTTTTGGGTTGGCCTGCCAGCCATGCATTTTTTACTTGCTACCCATAAATGGGTTATTTTTT
>JAFVPB010000058.1 GCA_017505525.1 Clostridia bacterium | reverse complement strand
GTCAACAATACAACCTTGAATTGAGCCAGCATTTGTTTCAATGTATCTGTTATATGCCGCTTGTAATACATCCTGCCACCATTTATGCTAAAGTGAGGTCACACTCCACTTTAACATACACAGCCGCAAAAAACAAGTTCTATAATGAGCTACTTTGTCAACACAAAAACATCCATCAGTTTAAGGTGTAAAAGTTATACAGCCTGTTTGTATTCCAGTTTATTGTACTGGAAGGATTCATACATTTCATCAGGTACACTGTAATCTAGCGACTGATGGAACCTTGCCCTGTTGTAGAAAGTGAAGTAGGCATCCACACCTGATTTCAACTCCCTCATGTTCTCATAGCGTTTCAGGTAGATGTCTTCATATTTGAGGCTTCTCCACAAACGCTCAATTCTGATATTGTCCAATGCCCTCCCTGTTCCGTCCATGCTGACTTGAATGTAGTTATCAGCAAGCACTTGGAGAAACACATTGGAGGTAAACTGGCTCCCTTGATCCGTGTTGAAGCTGATAGTAATACTGGCTTCTGGAAATCCCTAGCAAACAACACTGACTTGATATGCTCAAGACCTTGTCTGTGGCCTCTATGTTATCCACTGCGGTGGTTCCTCTCCGTACAATTGCCTGTACTTTTTTTTTAAGAACTCGATTTCCACTTTCTGCTTCCCGATGGTCTTCAAATACTCGCTTTCTTTTTTTTCCTGCTGCCGAACCTCCTGTGATTTCTTGTTGGGTCGCTCAAAAATCTCCTCCATCCCGGCTATTGCCTGACTCTTCCACTGGGAAACCTGATTCGGATGGACTCCATGCTTCACGGCTATTTCCTGAATCGTTGATTCCTCCCGTAGTGCCTCAAGCACAACCCTTGCCTTGAAATTCTTGCTGAATGTCTGTCGTTTTCTTCCCATCTGTAAACCACCTTGCTTTTTCTTTCGGCTGTTTACACCTTAATCCTTCTCCTTTTATTGTGCGGTTTTATGGGGTCATTATAAATCCCCCTGTATAGGGGGTGAACTGATGGTGATGGAGTTGAGATAAGAAGATGTGTTTTAGGTTATTGGAATAATTTTGGTATTCTATCAGGAGAATAATGTTAAGCTACTTGAATAATTTTACTAGGCTATTGGAAACTTTCTTTTAGATTATTGGGATAATGCTGGTAAGCTATTGGGGAAATATTTCTAGACTAATGAGAAAATGTTGATAGGTTACTGGGGAAATGATGAAAAAATAACAAAGGTTTTGTTATTTTTTCATACAAGAAATTTCTCCTAAAATCCTTTGATTCATGACTTTTCTCTCCTTATAAAAGAACCAACCGTATTTATTGAAATATCTTATGGCGGATTTTATGTCCTAAATTCAACTAAAAATAAGATATTCTAGGAATTGATCTATTGAATACTTATTTCTGATTTTGTTATTTGAGTCATCATAAGCTGTAGTCATAAAATCAAGATCAATTTTTATATCTTTTCTATCTATGATAGAAACATTATTGGCATTGTAAAAATCATAATTGATAATATCTTGGTTAGTTGTAATAATTTTTTTCTTTAACCCTAACATCTCTATAGTTCGCATAGTTAACCCAGTCTGATTCGGATGTTGTATATCGACAATGACATTACTTTTATCCATAATTGCTCGTATTTCATCACTTTTCAATGCTTGAAATTTAAAATTCTTTTTCTTTACCTCTAGTTTTCCTAAATTTTCTAATTTATATTTATAAAATAAAACAATACTTGGAAAATACAGATAATAAAAAACCTTTAATTTGTTTTTTTGTGCTTGCTTCTCAATTTCCCTCAAAATAAAATAGCGATCACTATGAATTGTACCAATAAAACATAAATCAATATCATTTTTACTTTGTTTTGGTTTTAAATCTGCATTATATTCATCAATGAAAAACAATGGTCTGAATCTCATATTATACGTAGTACTATCTTCCCTATTGAAGGTAAGTGAACTATCAAAATAAGAAATCAACTCTTTTGTTCGTGGTTTGTTTTTTAAACTATCCCAAATATATAATATAAACTTTGCTTTATTCTGTTTCTTTTTTAATTTGAGAAGTAACTTATCAGAAATTGTTTCAGGATTAAAAAAAATAACGTAATCGAAATAATTTTCTCCATATAAATCTATAATTTCTTGATAGTATTTTGTTATACGCTTTTTAATCAAAAAATTCAAGCTTAATCTAATTAATATTTTATCTAGGGTCGAGGGATTTGCCCTCTCATCAAAAAAAACGCATTCTTTACTGATTAACGATAATTTTGTTTCTATCGCTTTTTCATATCCAAAAAAAACTGGTGAAAAAAAGAGAATGCGACTATTCTTTAACCTAGTTATCACTATCATTCTCCTCCAAAATTCTTAAGATTTTCGAATTGTCACCCCAACTAGCCAATGAATCATAAGGTCTATCAGGAAAAGCTCCATATTTCAGCTTAATATCATAACCATTTTCAATAATAAAACGCTCAACACGGCTAGCTAATGATTCTGGTTTACCACTGCAACAATTAATAATTCCTAACACATCATTATTTACACACACATTTGCAATTTGATTACAAAATAGTTCATAATCTATAAAATCATATTGATTAATACCTGTTGTAAAAGGAAACTCTTTTTTATTCTCTTTTGATGCAGCAGTAATTTTCGAAAAAATAGAGGCACCTTTTTCAGAATTTCCAACTATATAAAAACCTCGAATCCACTGAAATAAAACATCATTCAATTTACAAGACAATTCAATACTATTTCTAAGTGCATTTTTTGAAATTCCATATAAACTTTGAGGATTACAAGGAGTATTTTCTGTTATACGCCCCTCAAAAAAACCAACCTCATGCATAGTACCTAAAACAACAACTTTCTTAACCCCAGACTTTATCATTTTATCAAGAAAAACAAAATGATTATTTAAATCACCTAAGTGTGTTTCTGAATTATGCACAAATCCATTTCTCCAAGCTAAATGTAAAACAACATCTGGTTCTGAAAAATAAGAATACGGATTCTCTAATTCAAAAATGTTTGCTTCTACACATTGTGCCTTTTTATCAATTTCATTAACAGAAAAATCTGTTGCAATTACATCTTGTTTTAATTCTAACAATTGTTTTACAACACCTGTACCAATATATCCATTAGCTCCAGTAACCAAAATTTTCATATTTATACCTTCTCCCATCTTTTTGTTTCGAAATTAAATTGTTTTATAACCTTTGCGGGAATTCCAACAGCAATACTATTAGCAGGAATAGATTTAGTAACAACACTATTAGCACCAATTATAGAATTTTCGCCAATTGTTACACCAGGCAAAACTGATACATGCTCTCCAATCCATACGTTATCATGAATTATTACTGATTTTGAATATAAAGGTCTTTCTTTCACAATTGAATCAGGGAATGAATCGTTCTCATTACCTGCATAACTGCCATGTTCTAAATCCGTAATAAATACTTTACTTGCAATTAATACGTTATCTCCTATTCTTACTTCATTCAAAGCAGCAATATGAACAAAATCATTAATTTGAATATTATTGCCAAATATTAGACTCTTTTTCCCTCTTTCGCAAAAAGATTCTAATCGGCAATGATACCCAGTTGTTAGCTTTTCCCCAAAATCAATCCCCTTTTTCCCTCGTATATCAATTGGCTGCCTTAACAACCTTGCTGAAGGAATAGTAAGTTTTGTAACAATAAAAGAATAGCCAAGATATAAAAATTCTAAAAATGATTTTTTCATACTAATGACTCCTTATCTCACGAATTTTTACTATAATTATTCGACGTAAATACTTAATCAAAGAAAAAGTTTTTGCAAAAAAATAAAATGAAAATGAAATTCCAAGATTTTTATATGCATATTTTATATTATATAACTCACCTCTTTCCATCTGTTTTAAATTTCCACTTAATCCACCATCACCAAATTTATATTTCCCTAAAATACTAGTAGATACCTTTTTATTTAAAAAAACACTTTTAAAATTTTTCACTATTAAATTAAAAAATAGACCTTCCTCTGCATATCTCATTCCATTTTCAAATCTAATTCCAGAATCAATAACACAACGTTTTATCATTGTTGCTTGTGGAGAAAAATAATTTTTTAATAATTGATTCTTAAGACTTATAATATATAAATCATTTATTTTAGTTAAAGACTTAAACAATTGTTGTTTATTTATATCATGATTACCCGAAATACAACAATAATCTTTATTTGAATCCAATCCTTGCTTTAAAAGTTGAACATGATTTTCAGTCCATTCATCATCAGAATCATTAAAAGCAATGTACTCTCCTTTTGCTATCTCAAGACCTCTATTTCTTGCAGTAGCAACACCAGTATTTTCTTGATGAATAATTACAATATGACTATTTTTTGATGAAAGATCATTACACAATTTTAAAGAATCATCTGTGGAACCATCATCAATACAAATGATTTCGTAATCATTTGTTACTTTTTCTAAAGAAATAATAACAGACTCTATACATCGTCTTATTGTCTTTTCACTATTATAAACAGGTACTATTACTGATATTAACATTTATTTTCTCCTAATTTACATTTTAGAGTTTCTGCTAAAACATGTGGTGAAACATTTTGTAATGTAATCTTACACATTTTTACCATATTATTATATTCAAAACTATCGACTTGAGGTAATTTTAATATACCCGCACATAAGTCTTCAATAGAATCGTATAAAAAACCTATTCCTGGATACTTATTAAAGAAATACTCAAAAAAATCATTTTTTATTGCTACAATAGGTTTGCCATGTACAAAAGCATCAAATAGTGCTCCGCTAGCAGTATATTTATAATTCGAAGAAGGATATAGAAATAAGAAATAATCTAACTTATGTATTTCTTCATTAAAACTTGATGATTCAATTAAATCTTGAGAATCAAAAGGTAAATGCACATAATTTTTTATTATTTGTAATTCAGCATTTATTTTTCCAATATGATACAACTCAATATTATCAAATTTTCTTTGTTTTAAGAACTTTGATATATCAATTATATCCATATTTCCTTTTTCAAGTGTAGCAACTCCGATTGTTCCAATTTTAATCGAATTATTAGATTTTTTTTCATTTTTATCTTCAAAACTATCAGATGATAAATAGGGATGATCGATACTAATAATTTTATCTTTTAAAAATTCCAACTTTTTAGTCAGATTATCTTTTATAGAATCACCTAAAACTATTAACTTTGAATTTTCTGATAGATTATTAAGTTGTTTTTTTAAATAATAATACAATTTTATTGGAGATATTTTTTTTTCAACATATTCAAGTCCTCCATGCATAACATAGTATAACTTGTTTGCTTTTAATAATTTATTACACCAATAAATTGTATATGGGATTCCACATGTAATAAAAATATCATTATTATTAGAGATATTTTTTAATAGTTTTATATTTTTCTTTTCTTTTAAAAGAGAAGTAAATTTTCCCTTTAATGTTTCACAATTTACAATAGACATAGACTTAAAAGAAACATTTTTAAAATCATTTTTTTTCAATTCAATAATTACAGAATCATCGCCAACGAAGATTACTTCATCATATATCTCTGAAATCATAATAAGAAAACATTTTAAAAATTGGCCATGTACCAAACCTTTTGCCCATGGTTCGTAAACAACAGCTCTTTTCATGCAAAAAACCTCACTAAAAATAATTATTTAGCCCTAAATTCGAGTTTTAATTTTAGGAAAAGATTGAGTCTACATTCTAGATGTAGGCTGAAATGCAACAAACATAATGACGAAAAAGCCCCACCATGGATCTTGCCTGATGGTATTCTAAAAAGTAGTTCTGTTTCAATACGCCCCAGTCAGATTCAATTATGTTGCGTTTTCCTAGATACTCCCATTGTTCACCAGTCATAAGCCTGTTCGTGTTCTGACGTGTGGCCGCATAAATGAATCTGCCGGAGTTGGCAAGCTCCACAAGTTCCTTGGAGTTTTTCAGGTAGCCGGCATCACAGAAAAAGCTTCCTTTCTGGAATCAAATCCATGACTTTTACAATACGATGAAATGCTTTCAAATCCTTGACATGGAATGAAATAACTTGGGTAATTGACAACCTTCTTTTAGGACCGCGTTTTCCGTTCCAGTGCTCTAGAAAAATTGAATACTTTTTATCCTGTTCTACCGCTTTAACAAAATCCTCAACTATGCTATAAATATGGTTATACATCGGCGTAATCCTTTGGTTTTTTTGTTGTGGTGACAAAATTTTAATGGATTACGCCTTTTTTGTAAATTTATTTAAAACTCGAAATTGGGGCTATTTATTTTCTTTAAAAAATAAATTTTTTCTTGTTTCAAAATCATCAAACATAATTAATTTATAATTATATTCAAAAACATTATATCCAATAAATACCTTTAAAAATCCCATAAATAAAAAATATACCAAAAAATACAGTTTCCCTTTTCTTGATATTTTTGAGTAAATATAAGGAACGATAAACCAAAAACCAAAAACAAAAAGTAAAGCAATTCGTTCAATAAAAATGCTTAACTCTGAACAGTAAAGCCATATAAAAAAGTAAATATATGTAAAATTCAAGAAAATATTTGCCATCGAATTCCTTTCTATAGCATTTTTACCATAATAAAATACTAGAAAAAAAGAAAGTTGTCGTTCTATCCATCCAAATCCTAAGGAATAAGCAGCTCCATATTTTTCCGAATTGAAATATAATTTTATCAAATCACCATATAAACCTGGCAAAAAATCAGACACAAACAACCCAAAGTTTTTTAAATAACTTATTCGTAAAATACATATTAAATTTCCTATAATCCACAACGAAAAAACAGTCTTTCTTTTCCACTGTTTTCCGATGAAGAAATAAAACGGTAAAAAAATTATCGATGATTTATGAAACAAACATGCAAGAAAAATACAAAATGAAAACTTCCAAAATTGTTTTGATAAAATAAACCTTAGTGAATACAAAAAGATTAATAACGCTTTTACATTTCTATATAGATTAAACTCTATTCCCAATCCATAAAACGAAAAAAACATCGCATAAGCAAAGATTCTAGAATTATTAGGTAAATACAAGCGTATAAAATATCGTATAAATAGAAAATCTATAAGCACTGAAATAAACTGAAAAAAAATAAAACTTGGACATATAGTTTTACATATCAATGCATACAATAAATATCCTTTTTCCCATCCATTTGTATTAAAATAATCTAATGAAAAATCAGAATCGAATAAAGAAGGTATATCTTGAAAAAATGGATAGTAGTTCACATAATCTGTAGCAACATACCCTCTAAAACCTAAAAAGAATAACAAAACTAAAAAAACCAAAAATTCTTTTAAATATTCTGAAAAATCATAAGTATATGAAAAATTTACAATTGATTTTTTAGGAAAAAGAGGAATACTAAGAATAAAAATTATGAAAAAGATTACAACATATATCAAACTATACATTTCAACGAACCTTATTAGCTTTATCTAGTAAGTCAATTAATTTTTCCTTACCTATTTTTTCAATTATTTCATTAACATAAGGAAGTTCCCAGTCTGATTTTATCACTTCCATTAATTCTGATGTATCTTTTTTTAAATTTTTTGATGTGTAAATGATAGAAGAAATCTGACAATGAATGGTAGAAAAGGAAGTAATATTAAAATCTTTGTTATTCTTTCTTGTTAAATGAACAATTTTAGGACCATTTATCAATAATCTTTTCAAATTTTTTTCAAAAAGTTTGAATTCTAAATCGGTTTCTTCATAATACAAAAAATAGTTTTCATCAAATCGAGCATTTTCATTATTTAATAAAAACAAATCAGCCCCAGTAATATATCCTATTTCACCTTCTTGTACATTCTCAATATCATTTTTTGCTCTAAAGTTAGAACATAGCTGATAGAACCAATTCATGTGTAATTTTTTTAGTAATGAATTTCTTTTATGTACAAAATAAATAGCTCTTTGATATTTCAAAATATCATCATATATAGGAAGTTTTCCCCCCGAATGAATTGTATTACCATACTCATTGAGAAGTATTCCTCCTAAAGCACCTATACCATCTTTATCTGCTGATGATTCCCAATAATCAAAAAACAACTTTATTGCATTATTTAATAATAATGTATCACTATTTAAGTAAAAAATATATTTTCCTTTAGCAATCTCTAAACCTCTGTTATTTGCAGCTCCAAATCCAAGATTAGAATTATTTTCTATTAAAATTACTGAAGGGAAATCTGTTTTTATCATTTCTATAGAACCATCTGTAGACCCATTATCAGAAACGATTACCTCAAACCTTATATTTTTTGTCATTTCAAAAACTGACTTTAGACAATTATATGTTAACTCTTTTGTATTATAATTTACGATTATAACAGATACATCCAACATCAAATCTCCCATGAAATACCTTCCTTATATAACCTTGCAGGATTTCCTACATATACAGAATTATCTCTATAAAACTCTTTATTAAGAAAAGAATTTGCACCTATTACACAACCATTAGGAACTTTAGAACCTTTTAAAATTTTACACCCACAACATATCCAAACTTTATCACCAATAATTATTTCTTTTGGCTCATTCACAAGCATTGATTCTGAATAGATTTTATGAAAATCTGTATCCATAATTAAAACATCCCATGAACACAAAAACTTTTCTCCAATTATTATCTTTTTATGACAGATTAAAGATGTCTTTGCAGTAATCACTGCATCTTTACCAAAAATTATTTCTGCAGTTTTTCCAATAGTAATATTACAGCCTGTACCAATAAAAGTTTTACCCTTGCAAATTAATTTTCCACCAAGAGAAATATGTATTATTCCTCTATCCCTTTTTTCATCAACAATTCCGACTATATTATATCCTATTTGTAGCATTCCAGGAATGATATTTCCTTCTAATATCACAGCGCCTCTATGCAATTCTTTTATCAATACATGAGATTCAATAGATATTGGAAATTTTATCGCTTGCTTAAATGGAATAAATAAAAATTTAAAATAATACTCCTTAAGTTTATTTTTTTAAGATTTATCATTTATCTCATACTCCAATAATTTTAAGAATTTCTCGGGGTCATCTATGTAATCTATATACTTACACAATGTATATGGAGATAATTCATACCATTTACTAGCTTCAAGCATATCTATTATTTTTTTATCAAATCTTTTTTTTATTATTCTTGCAGGGTTTCCTGCAACTATAGTATAAGGTTCAACATTTTTTGTAACAACTGAACCGGCACCTATTACTGCCCCATTTCCAATTTTCGTACACTTATTTGTGATTAATACATTAGCACCAATCCATACATCATGACCTATTGAAAGAGAAGTTCTCTTTATATCATCCTCTTTTGTAACAAAACCTAACTCAGGATTATAAAAACATGCAGCTGTTGAAACATGATCATACGGATGATTTCCTGATAAATATTTACATCCATCTGCTATAGAGCAATAATTCCCTATTTCTGTTCCACTAGGAAAATTTAAATATCCATAGGAACCCAGCCCCACTTTTATATTATATTTTTCTTCAACATATTTATGAAATTCTTGATTCCACAATTGCATGTTTATATATCCGCCAGACTTAATCTCTAAATATTTTAAAAAAAACTTATTAAATATTTTCATTATCATCTCCACATAAGATTACAGAAAGTTCTTTACAAAAAACATCTATTTTATTTAAAGCATCATCACAACTTCTTGAAACAGTTTTTTTTAATTCATCCATCCTTTTTATATAATCTACAGTTTTATTAATGGCTTCTTCTGTATTTAATTTTCTTCCATCGACAACATAATCATAATTTAAACTATGATACAATTCTTCGAATTTTTTACTGTATGCAAAAGGAATAACGGGTACCTTTGTAGAAAAAGCTGCAATTGTTGCATGCATTCTAGCACCCAAAAACAAATCCATCTGTGAAATTATCTTTTTAAGATAGAATGGTGCAAAATTATCATCAATAATTTGAACATTTGAATATTTTTGTTTTACTAAATTACAAATTTTTAAATCATTTTCAACATTTTCATAATCATCCTCTGTAATAACATGAGGAATTAAAAATACTTGAAATTCATCTCTAGAACAGAAATATTGCAAGATAGCATCGATATATTCTTTATAGTCAACTGTTAAATTAAATTGATTATCTTCTGTATACCCACCATTATATAATAAACCTGAAATATTTATACCTACATAAAGTACATTATTATTTTTTTGAATCACTTTTCCATCTGGTTTCAACGCCATAGCAATATCTGTCACTGGTATAACAGTTTGCTTAGTAACATTTTTTAATTTAGGTATAGAAATTTCATCTCTAGAATATATTCTATAACTATTATTCATAATCCACTTTGCCCATAATTTTATAATTTTTGAATAAAAAGGACCGTAAGTCTGTGGTCCTAAAATAAATTTTATTTTTTTCTTTATCACAATAGACTTGATGATTGATTGAATAACAAACCTTTTTAAGCCATATATATCAGAAAAACTATCCCCTTCAGTAAAATCAAAAGCAAAATCAGTTTCATTTAAATTTTTGTATAATAATTCTCTATCTTTTCTATTTTTTAACCCTAATCTAAATATATTAATATCTAATCCTTCCCATTGTTTTTTTAGATGTGGAAGTTCACAATATTTTGAAAACCAAATATGAATATATATCTTAAATTTTGTTTGTTTTCTTGTTGCAATATCGGACAATAAATCTAGAAAAGAATATGCAAGAGCCTCACAGCCTTTGTTACCACTAAATACTGTCAACCCAAACAATGAAATTATCATATTTTATTTCTCCTAAACTTATCTTTTATAATCAAAATAATTTGTTTTCTCTCAGTTTTTGATAGACCTAAGTATAGAAAAGACAAACATATTGAAAATAAAGATGTTACAATAACAACTAACAACCTAACAAATGATTCATCCATAAAAAAATAAAAAGTCGTTGGGACAATCGCAGAAATAAGAGAAACAATACAACAAGGACACAATACCAATTTAAAAAAAGAACTAACACTCATGCCTGTTAGAAGTTTATTTATAAAAACTCTTAAAATAAGAGATAAAAAACCAATGATTATCGCAACAAATTGAACAGTATAAGCATCATACCCAAGCCTTATTACCAAATATGCAAAAGGAAGATTCAATAACAAAACTCCACCAACAACACTTTGATAAAGTCTCATATTTCCATTAGCCTGCGACAATGATTGTAAAGAAAATGACAAAGCATCGAACATTGCTTCTATCAAAAATAATCTTGTAAATATTACTGTCATTGCTGGTACATCTTTCAACCAAATAGACAAAACATAATTCATTTCTAAAAACAAAGGTAAAATAAAAATATATAATAACAGGAAAGAAAGTTTTGATGTTTGAAAAACCAAATCAAAGGCTTCTTTTTTTTCATCAATAGAATATTTTTTTACAATTTGAGGTTTTACTGCCATATTGAAATTTGTAGCAAAAGAAATAACAGCATTATTCACATTCATAGCAACAGCTCTTGCTGCATTTACAATAGTTCCGAATTTCATATTTAACAAAACATTTATAATCTGGTTTTTTACAACTCCAGCAGAAGTTCCAAATAAACACCACCCAGTAAAAGCAAAAATTTCCTTAAAGATTTGTTTATCAAAAGAAAAAGAAAAACGAATATTTTTATAATTTGTTTTACAATATAAAAAATATATTAACAGTAGAAGAAACGAAGTAAGACTTAACAACATACCATAAGATATTAATTTATCAAAATAAATAATCTTTAAAGAAAAAAATGTTAATAATTTCAGCATTCCTTCAACTATGCTTACTTTTGCAAATACAGACATATTCTCATATGACATTATCAATGCCATATAAGGGCTTGCCAACAAATTAAACACAAATGCAAGTATAGAAAACTGAAACAATATTATTGTAGCATTTATACGTTCAAAAGGAATTTTCAACTTATGTTGAATAAACCAAATTCCAAATGACTCTGAGATAAAAATAATAATAAAAATGATAATAAAATAAATTTCAAGGGTAATATTAAAATATTTATTTAATAATATGCTATCTTTTTTTCCTAAAGAAAAGCTAAAAAATCTTTGATTAGCATTAGCCATTGCTGTTGTCAAAAAAGAAAACATTGTAACTACCCCAGCAATAACATTATATATTCCGTAATCTTCAGCACCTAACACATCAAGTACAATTCTAACAGAATACAAACTAATAAATAATAACAAAAACTGTCTAAAGTATAACATCAATGTGTTTTTTAATACTCTTTTTCTTGAATCTATATCATTCATTATACTTTACCTATAATTTTTTTTATAAACATTTTTAGTTTCTTGGGTATAAATTTTAACACTTTATTATACAAAAAAAACTTAAACTTACTCACACATTGTTTACTTTTAAAATATGCATCAATATCTCCATCTAAACCATTATAATAATCATCTCTAGAAGTTGGTCTAACAGATGGTCTATTATAAGCAATGTTTTCAATCATAGATTCTGACTCAGGAACCTCAAAAACATCAAATAAATCTTTAACTAAATTGAATAATTTTTTCCCTTTTGCTGTATTTATAGATAAAAAACTAATACCATTTTTACTAGGAATATAAGGATAAGTTAAATCTGTTCCCCAAAAATCACCCATAGACAAATCACCAATTCTTCCATTGTTTTTTGCATATGGACAAGAGTAACAAGACTCTCTATAATTTTCACATTGCAAAAAACCATAATAATATGGGTCACACATACCTTCTAAAATTTTTGTTTTTGTTTTTGTTTTTACAATTACTTTACCACAACAACTCCATCCAGAGACATCTTTATCTCTAAATCCATAATAAATAATTTTACCTCTGTACTTATTTCCTAGCCAAGAAAGATATTTTTGAAAAAGCTTATTACTGGGTACCCCATGACAAATTAAATCCATTGTATATAGGTTTTCGTAATCTTTTTTTAAAAATTTTTTCAAACCTGCGATTTGACACGGAGTAGCACCATACAAAACGACCCTATTTCTGGCTAACAATTTTTTTACATCTAAGAAGGTATTCTTGGTATCTGCTGCAACATATTTAGAGCCCTGAATCTTTTGCAAATCATCAACATTATCAATTTTTGTAATTTCTACATTAAGCTCTGAATCATAAGAAGCACCAAATACTATTCCTTCATTCTGCAAGATGTAACTTGCAATACCACCATATAAACCACCTGAACTTGATTTTGAATTTATTTTTTTATCTTTTAATATAACTGCATATCTTTCTGGTTCAATATTTTTTTCTTTAATAGGAGATAAAGCAGGACAAACTTTTATACACAATCCACAATCAATGCATGAAGAATCTACCAATGGATAAAGAAAACCTTCTAAAGAAGAATTCATTTTTATGGAGTTTTTTGGACATGAAAGTTCACATGAACGACATGATAGACATTTCGAATGCTTTAGTATTGAAATATTACTCACTTTTCCCCCTCTTTCCACCAAGACTCACCAACATAATCAGTATCTGACGAAAATACAACATCAAGGTATTTTTAGAGATTCGCTTTGTTGAGGAAGTATAATTGTTCTGTATTTTTTCGTTCATATAAAAATCAACGTAAGCAGTTTGAACTTAAAACCAGTACTATCTAGAACTTCAAACTAGCACTATCTAGAACTTCAAGCCAGTACTATTTGGAACTTAAAACCAGTACTATCCAGAACTTCGAATTAACACTATTTCTTATAATTCTTCCACCAGTTTTACTGGTGCTTCCTCAATTATTTATAGCTAACAAAATTTAAATCTTTAGACTGAAATTCTCGTTGAATTCCCTCATACAAAAAAGACCCAATCTTGTCGTACCACTGTGGATTCTTTTCAAGAAAATAGATAATAGGAGCTGTATCCAAATAAACACGTGAACCCATGGTCAACCTCTCCCAGAAAATCCCCTATCTTCTCTTAATCTTGAAACATACTCCTGAGCATCCATTCCCTCTGGACAAGATTGCCCTTCACTTCCAACAAAACTTCGCAATTTCTCCAAGGTAATTTTTTCCCTTTGGGGTTTATCCTCATCCAATATAGTGATAATTACTTTTTGATTAGGTTTTACTTCAACAGGTTCCAGTGCCACGTATGCTGAACCATTATAATATCCATGAACACTATGCATAAATCCTCCCAATCCTTTGAATTGCTTCATTGAATCTTGCAGAAATTATACATCTTTTCTCCCCGCCCAGCAAGCCAGCCATCATTGAAGAATCAGCCCTTTGGTTTTGGGGAAAAGATATACAGAAAAAGTATTAGTTTTATGAAAGTCTATTCATCCTTTCTGTCATCAACGACATAAAAGATGATTTTTCGCCTTCACAGATGAAAGAGTCTGCTACGACTGTCAAAAGTTTTTCTTTCAAAGAAAGCAGTTTATTTATCATTTTATAAGCAGCCTTTTCTGGAATCTTACAGCTTTGCGCAAATGTCAAAAAATCAGCCTTCCTGATATTTGCCCTCTTGCCGTTCAT
>JAFVPB010000057.1 GCA_017505525.1 Clostridia bacterium | reverse complement strand
TTAAATGGTTTAGGGATTAAAGTGTTAAGATATTCAAATTTAGAGGTTAATCAAAGATTTGAGAGTGTTTGCGAAGATATATTAAATCATATTAACACCTCATCAGTCACTTCGTGACAGCTTCCCCTCAAGGGGAAGCCTTTAAAAAATTTGTCTCTATTATCACATGAGCATGTAATAAATGTAAAATTTGGCAAAAAATAAAAGCCTTACCCTTGAGGGGAAGGTGTCAGCGATAGCTGACTGATGAGGTGGAAAATAGATGGAGAAGGAGAATTAAAGTGGAGTTTTATAAAAATGCGGTTGAAAAAAACAAGAAACTAATAATAGATGCCTTTAATTATATATGGTCTAACCCAGAAACAGGATTTAAAGAATGGAAAACTCACAACTATTTAAAAAAAGAGTTTTTATCTTTGGGCTATCAGTTAGATGAAGCCGGCAATATCCCAGGTTTTTGTGCTGAGATTGATACCGGGAAAGATGGCCCTACTATTTTGGTGTTTGCCGAAATGGATGCACTGATTATTCCATCGCATCCGGAGTGTGATCCTGAAACGGGTGCTGTTCATGCCTGCGGACATTGTACGCAAACAGCGTCGGTTTTAGGTGTTGCAGCGGCAATAAAAGAACCAGGTGTTCTCGATGGACTCTGTGGCAAAATTCGTTTTGTTATTGTTCCTGCTGAGGAAAGCATTGAGCCGAAATACAGAAAAGACCTTAAGGAAAAGGGTATCATTAAATATCCAAGTGGCAAGGTTGAGTTTTTGTATAGGGGAATGCTTGATGGCGGCGACTTGGCATTTATGATTCATGCAGATGTTGGTGGAAAACATTGCGGAAGCATGAATGGTGGCTCGAATGGGCTTATCGTGAAATCTGCGTCTTTTCGTGGTATTTCAGCTCATGCAGGCGGAAACCCACACGACGGCATAAACGCATTGTATGCTGCTAACACCGCGCTTAATGCCATAAATGCTATTCGCGAAACCTTTAAAGATTCAGACCACATTCGCGTTCATCCGGTTATTTCTTGTGGTGATACCTCGGTTAATGCAATTCCTGATAATGTTTCCTTTGAAACTTTTGTAAGAGGAGCCACTATGGATTCTACTCTTGAAGCAAATAAAAAGGTGAATCGTGCAATTGCGGCTTCTGCTGCCTCCGTTGGAGCAAAAGTTCACATCAGCGATAGTGGAATGATGTGGCCTAGATGGACAGACAGAACTATGTTTTCTGTTTTCAAGCAAGCAATGGAATCAGTTCTTGAAACAACAAACTGCAATGCAGACAGATGGGGAACCGGTTCGTCCGATATAGGTGATATTTCCAGCCTAATGCCAATGGTTCAGGCGTATGTTGGTGGCGCATCCGGTAAAGAACATGGTTCGGATTATACAATTGTTGATGTTGACACTGCCTGTGTTGATTCGGCAAAAATTCAGTTAATCGCAATTAAGCATCTCCTTGAAAATGATGCCCGAAAGGCAAGGCAGGCAACGGATTTGTATAAGCCATATTTTAAAGATAAAAAAGAATATTTTGCTTTTGTAGATAGTATCCAAAAAGAAATTGACGCTGTTATATATGAAGAAGACGGCAATATAACGCTGAATCTTAATTAAGGATTTTGTAAAAAAGTTACATATCGTAAGGAAACGAAGCGGTAAAAAGCTAAGGGGACCTGTGGCAGTGGCATCTAGATTATACAGTCTTCATAGTAAGACTGTATAATTTTGGCGAAAGGAAGTATAGAAATGAAAAAATCAAAAAGCATTTTTATCGGGATTTTTTCTCTTTTGTTTTACTATTTGGTAATGCATTTAATGTTGTTTTGGGAATATAACGAAAAGTATTCTTTTATTCAAAATGCAATGCTTTATGTTTTGCCTGCATTACCAGGTGTTGCCCTTGCTATTTTGTTAATACGAAATTCTGTGAGAGAATTTTTTAAGTCGTGGGGCATTTGTTTCCTTACTTCCGTGTGTTTTGAGTTCTTATGGATTATTCTGCGAATTGATTTGATGATATATACAAGTTTAACTGGATTTGAAGAATTTGCTTTGGGCGAAGGATTACTTATGGCAGTTATGTCTTTTTCATACATAATATCTTGCACCGTTGGATGTGTTATAGCAGGAGTTTTGAGCTTTTATAAGCAGAAAAAGACAGGCATCTAGATTATACAGTCTTTATATGTGTGTCGAATATTGTTGAAATATAAAAGCCTTCCCCTTGAGGGGAAGGTGGGTTGCGGATCAACTCGGATGAGGTGGAAATGAATACAACGAATAATTCAAAATTAACAGGTAATGCAAAAACTTTAAGAAAGAATATGACAAAAGAAGAACGACATCTCTGGTATGACTTTTTGAAAACTTTGTCTATAACTGTTAACAGACAAAAGGTAATTGGTAAATACATTGTTGATTTCTATATTGCATCTGTCAAGATTGTAATTGAACTTGATGGTTCACAACATTATGAAGAAAAAGGTATTGGGGATGATACACAAAGAGATGCTTTCTTAAATGGTTTAGGGATTAAAGTGTTAAGATATTCAAATTTAGAGGTTAATCAAAGATTTGAGAGTGTTTGCGAAGATATATTAAATCATATTAACACCTCATCAGTCACTTCGTGACAGCTTCCCC
>JAFVPB010000056.1 GCA_017505525.1 Clostridia bacterium | reverse complement strand
TTTAGCATCTTCTACGCCACAGGTTACTAACGGGTCGTTTGCAAATGCATTAAAGATCTTTTTTGTATCCCTTTGCGCAATGCCTTCAAATACCATTTCCTGTTCTCCGCAAACTCTTGAAATCATAGGATAAATTTCTTTCGGTATCTCTCCTGCAAAAACGGGCACGACGCTATCAGATGTAAATACTGCATTTGTTTCTACCACTGCACCCATCGGAAGATTGGGAATCTGCCCACAGTTAGGTATATTTACGTTTGTAACAAGGTCGCAAAGTCCTAATAGCGCTCTCATCTGGTTTACTCCCTCTTCACCCGTATTCTTTATTTCAACCTTCAATTCACCGCTAAGCAGCTTTCTGCTCTTTTCAAGTCTGTCCTGTAAATCCTTTTTTCTCCACGCAACAGAGGTAAGAGAAAAATGCATATCCTGGACTCTTTCAGGGCTTTCAAGATACCACTTACCCTCGCAGAATTCTGCAAGATGCCTGTCCCCCGCTGCTGCAATATAACCAAATTTCCTAAATAAATCTATTTTTACTTTTTCCTCACTTGAAAAACAGTTATTCAACCAATTATCATCAACAGGACCGTCGCCTTTGAAACCGTCTATGTATTTCTCACACATTTTTTCGTAGTATGGCAACAAATCATGATTTTTATATTTAACACTTGTAAGCCACGTAAAGTGATTTACACCAATTACATTTACTTTTATATCTTCTCTCTTTGGCTTCTCGCCAAGGTATTCCTTTACCATTTCGATTAAGAACTTCTGAGTACCGAAAACCTCATGGCAGCATCCAAATGCCTTAATTTCAGGGAACACATTGTAGAGTGCTTTAACGCACAAAGTCATCGGATTGGTATAGTTAATCACCCACGCATTCGGGCAATACTTTTTAATATTTCTACCGATTTCTTCATACATCGGCACAGTTCTCATCGCACGAATAATTCCACCGGGACCCGATGTATCACCTACCGATTGATAAATTCCGTACTTTTCAGGGGTATGCACATCTAATTCCATTTCATCGAAAGTTCCGGGGAGGATTGAGATGATTACAAAATCCGCACCTGCGAGTGCATCTCCGATATTCTCTACTGCCTTATATGTCCATTTTGACAATGCGCCCTCAGCATTGTTATATTTATTACCTATAATTTCGTTTGCCTTTGCCGCATCGAAATCAATATCATAAAGATAAACTTCTCCGCTCATATCTTCTGCCGTTGCAAGGTCGCTCATAAGGCCCCACGCCCAACCTCTGGAGCCGCCTCCGATATAAGCTATTTTCACGTTTTCCGCTTTGTTATTAGAGTAATTCATTTTATAATCTCCTCTCAATCTGTTCTTCCGATAAATCCTACATTTTTAAAATCTTTGGGATTATGACGGATAATATAATCTATATATGAATCGATAATTCTTGCCGTCAAAATATATCCCGAGGGCGTCATATGCCCATACAGATAAAATTTTTCCCTGAATTTCTCGTTATGTATGGGACCGTAATGATACAAATCTATAACGTAGCAATTATCAAAATAATCACCTAAGGAATATAAAGCATCAACCATGCCCTTAACTCTTTCTTTTTTTGTAGCATCATCAATAGCATCATCACAAAGAGTAACCAGGAAAAATTTGGAATCGGGGCTTATTTCCTTATACCTGCTTATAATTGTTGCATAGTTCCCAATAAAAGTTTTCTTGTTATTCTTCCAGTCATCAGAAATATCATCAATAGTTCCAATTTCTCTGGTACCGTTATATATATCATTGTAGCCCATTGCAATCACATACGCCTGACAAGCCTTTTCCTTATCCCAGTAGCCTTTTTCCTCTGCAAAATTTTCTATATAGCCGGTTGTAGACATACCGCCTCTCGAAAAATTATAGGCTTTAAGACCGTTTTTTCTTGCAATATACTGCCCCCAGGAATATTCGAACATATCGTGATATTCTTTGTTTCCGTTTTCATCTCTTTTTTTCAAACTCTCCCGAAGAAAGGCTATCTCCGATAAACGCCATTGTGCGAAATATCGATGTATTACTGTATCCGTCAACAAGAGAATCCAATGGTTTTTCATCTTGTTTAAAAAGTTCCTTTTCCCAATCCATATTAAAAGCCTCTCAATCAATATTTCACAAGCTCGTCGTAAGCCTGCCATGTTGTGTTGTAGTAGAAGCGGTGTCCACCGTCTCCAATAGCCTGTATGCATTTACCGTTGGTGTAAGAATACAATTTCTTGGTTATTTCAAAATTTTTCACAGCTGAATCTATCGGGAAAATCGGGTCATTCTTTCCCGATACCACAACAAGGTTACGGGGTGCTATAAGTCCGCCCAAATCTCCCATTTCAAAATATTTTCTTATTCCGGGCACAAAATTACACGTGCAGTGTACTATTGGCATAATAGATGCATCGTATCCGCAAAAAGCGCAGCTTACAACGGCAGTTTTTATTCTTTCTTCAAGGCACGCTGTGTAGAATGCAGCCGTTCCTCCGCCAGAATTCCCAAGGCAGATAATATTATCCTTATCAAACACATCAGAAAAACGCTCTGTTACCACATCTAAAGCGCGCATAATATCCCATACTCGTTCGCCGATTGTTGTTCTCCCGATAAGCAGATTTGGCATAGTATGTATGTGGCACGCTGTATCTCCGTTTTCTGCACCGCCACACTCACCCATTCCGCGTTGCTCTATAGTCAGCGCGCAATACCCTCTTTTTAAAGCACCTACGGCAAAATCACGTTCTCCTGCAATTGATTCTTCATCGCGCGGAGAATGCTTTGGTCTGCCAAGAGATATATGCATTCCCGTTGAATGTCCCTGCAGGCATATAACCAAAGGCGGCAGCTTTTCTACTCCCTTTGGAATTAACAGATGACAAGGCACGAAATATCCGTCCTCACTTTGAAAAGTGAAACGAATTTCATTATATTCATCACGCTCTTTTTCATATTCTACAGAGAATAAATCATCACAGTTTGCAAGCGGAAGTCCTAAAAGTTCCTCAAGCTTTTCTTTTGCATTTTGTTGCCAGAGTGAAAAATCTCCATCTTTAAAGCGCATAGAAGGTAAAATTTCGCTTGCACGTTTAACAACTGTATTTAACGGATTCTGATTCCTTTTCATTACTGCATCTCCTTATCATTGTTCAAGAGTAAACATCACTGCCTCATGAGGATAAATTTTAAATCTTATCTCTTCAATCAATCCATCTTTGTTTCTTACTGCACCAAAATCTCTTTCCGAAGAAATTTCTGCAACAGGCAAATCAAGCTTAACAACCGCCTCTCGTTCACGGATATTACGGTTATCATATTCAGAATAATCAATACAAAGCAAATGAGTATTTCCATTTTCACTCTCAAACAATGTGATACCTGTGTTCTGCCCGATGGCAAGAGGCTCTGAAGCATTAACTAATTCTCTTTTTAAAACATCACGCAGAAGCTCGCTAACATTTCTGCGGGTTTTTCCCTCTGCCCCCTCAAAGCATTCGTGGCCCAATGTGGAAACTGATGCGTTAATCAAAAGTGCATTCTTATTCTTAAGAACCACAGGTGTGCCATTTTCTGCGCAAATAAGTATTTCTGCTCCATCAGAAGCATATTTGAAATTGGCTTCATTAGGATAGATTAGCTCATCATCATCATCTGTGTGAAGTGATTCTATCCAAAGTTTCTTGCGTTCTTCCCTAACGCCGAAAATATCTTCAAGTCCGCAAACATCACTTACCGCCACAAGCGAAACGCCCTCATTATAAAGCCTTCTTATCTCGGCAACTGAATCCTCGTCTGCATACTTAAGAGACGGAATAACAAGCACATCGCATTCATCCTTTGAAAGCTCTTTAAGAGTTTCAAATTTCAATGCAAACGGTGCATTAAGTCCTGCTTCTCTTGCACATTCGTAAATATATCCATGACCTTCTTCACTTACATTATACATAGTTGTATGCCCATGCAAGCTGATAATATCTCCGTCAAAAACGTCTTCCGCGTTGAAATACTCAGTTATCATAGCCATTGTACGAAGCGGACGTGCAGGCTTACACTTTGCTACAGCTTTCCAGTCTTTAACAAGGCGGTCAGCCATATCGGGCGAGTGGTCTGCCCTGTGAAAGCCATAGCTTGTCCAATATCTGTAGCCATCATTTGTTTTATAAGGAGTGTTAAACACAAATTCAAATGCATGGGTACTGTTGTAATAAAGGGGCATCTCGTATTTGCCCATAGGAGCGTGAGAAAATTTAACAGCTCCATCTATACATCCGCCAGAGCTTCCTGAATACTGCTCAGGATATAAAACAAGCGACGGACAATGCAGCATAATTGTCATTACTGCAAAAGCTCCGCGGTATGTCTGATATGCACACGATGCAGGATAATCTTCAAAAACAGCAAAACCTGTGTAAATATCTTCTGCCAGTTCTTTATAGGGAACAAATCCGTAAGCTTTGATAGTATGGTAAGAAAGCGTTGCATTCACATAGGCATTAAACGGACCGTATGCCGCCCTCTTATGTTCCGGATTAATCTTTTTTATTTTCTCATTTTGCTTTTTGAAAAGCTCAAGTAATTTTCTGTCTGCAAAATCAATCCACTCATCAGAGCACACATCAAGCAAATTCTTAAGCTGCTCGTATGTAAAGGCTGTATATTCAGGAATTATTCCTGATGCGTCAATTGGCTTTTCAGGAACAAATTCTCCCTCCTCTGTTGGCGGCTGATAAAGAATTTTCTCTGCAAATTGAGGATTTTCCCTTAAAAATTCGTGAAGCAACGCTCTAACTTCAGGGCTTTGGTAAGTTTTTACCAAATGCAAATCATTTCTGAGCGGAAACACCTCAAAATCAATTGGATGATTAAGATAATCTGCATGCTTCACAGTTTCAATACGACCTTCCAAACTGTAATCTATACAAGTTCTGCGATTAAGCCATGCAAACCATTCTCTGCCGAAAATGTGAATAATCTCCCAGATTTTCTGCTTTTCTGCTTCAATAGGAGTATTCGTTACGCAGGATATAAAATGAATTTCGTCGCACGATGGCTTGGGATTCCATAAATCAAAGGTATTGCTCATCAGCCATTTCTGTTCGTTGGGCATCGAGAACACATAAGGAAGTCCGCTTGCAATTGCAGGAGAAACATTCGAATCCTTATCAAAAACCTCGAAAACCTTATTGTATTCCTTATACAGCATTCCGCCATAATAAACCATATATACTATGCGATATACCCCAAGAGGAAGGGGTTTTGATGTAACCTTTGCGCAAATTTCACTGTAGCCGAATTTCCAACTGGAACCAGAAATTTCACAGTTTAAAACTTCAAGTGTTTCAGAATCATATATATTGCGTATTTCAGCATTTATGGAAAACAGTTCTTTTTTAAGTTTGGTTCTTAAAGCAAGCTTAAAGTTTATATTTTCATCAATATGAAAATAGTGATTTACCGCAAGATGGTGCAAAACAGCTTCTCTTTCGTATGTATCCTCAGGTATAAGGGTAGTTGCATACTTATCCTCGGGAGAATAAAGTTCAAACATACTTTCACATAGGGCATCACCGCCATATAACAGCTCACCTTCAGCATTGTATATAAATTCACTTGGTCCGCCGGCTTGTGCATTGTAGCCTGTGCACGATAAAAATTCATAACCGAAAGAAATTGTTGCTTCTTCCGAAAAATCGTATTCTGAAATCGGATATTTAATACAAATCGGCATTTCGGGATGATTAAAATAATCCTTAAGGCATTCCCAGAAAATATTGGGGTCGCAAATTTTTCTCTCACCCTTAAAAATGTTAAACTTCTTTGTTTTTTGATTGTTTCTGAGTATAACAAAGGGTGTTGTAAAAGTATCTTTTTCCGCTACATACTGTCCCGGTCTGTCTTCCCTGTTAAGCTTACGTGTAGCCGTTCCTCCGCCAAGCTTCACGTTAAGATAATACTGCTCCCCTGTTTTTTCTACTCCATAGGTAAATTCATACGGGATATCTCCACCCTCACGCATCGGAATTTCAACCGTTTTTTCTTCAAGTATTGTTTCACTTATCAATTCATCATCAGTTGAAACAGAGAAGCTTCTTATAATCCATTCACCAATAAAGTTCTTTCTTTCAAGAGCAATATGCCCTTTTACAGATTCAACTGTAAAGCTAAATTGCTTTTCACCAATGAAACCTGTGAGTTTAGTATCCTTGAGAGAAAGCTTAACCTCAATATTTTCCTCTTCCTCAAGCTTTATTTCGGAAAATTCAATCGTTTCCAGCACCTTTATATTCATA
Organism: Clostridia bacterium; assembly: GCA_017505525.1. Taxonomy (GTDB): domain Bacteria; phylum Bacillota; class Clostridia; order UMGS1883; family UMGS1883; genus UMGS1883. Next base: position 58,330 of record JAFVPB010000056.1, on the reverse strand, counting down.
CGGTCAACTGTTATATAATTAACCGTCATTCCACCATTTAAATGATATATAAGCTGCAATCCCTGTCCGGTTCGCGATTTTTTATTGTATCCAAAGAATATATGGATTCGAGGGTTAAATTCTTTTAAAAAGGTATAGGCAAATGTGATGTTGAAATCAAAGTTTTCTATCTCCGGAGTCTCGATAATCCAGCGATTTCCTATCGATTTCATTACAAAACCGCGTTCATCTGTTGCGGCGTGAAAATCGCGTATTGTTGTATGAAGTTCGGGTTTCAGAGTATAAGGCAATAAATTGTCATCAAAAGAAACAAATTTTTCATTTATCTGATACATCAGAATTCCCCTTTCATTTCCATATGTTTTAGTTTTCTTGTTTTTATTTAATATTATCCTATTCTCCGCTTTTTGTAAACCTCTTTATTACCGAAAATTTTTCGAAAATCACCTAATAAAATTATAAATTTATGAAAAAGGGGATGTAAAATTTACACCCCCTTTTCTCACACCATTTGAATTATATTATTTTCGCTTGAAACATTACTTAAATAGGGCACAACAAATTTAAAAGCATTGTGCTCTATTTTGAATTCTACCTCGCCGGCATCGCAAATCTCTCCGTCTACAGACATTCTGATTTTACCATCCGTCGGAGAAATTTTTATCCTCGAGCATTTTATTGACGAAATTATTTTTTCAATATTTCTGACGCCAAGGCAAGTACCGTTAATATACTTTGGCAAAAGCGTTAAAAACTTTAAACGCAACACATTTTTTACAATATTTATATTAATAAGTCCATCGTTTATAAGTGCTATAGGGTTAGTCTTTAATCCTCCGCCGCAGTAGCATCCGTTTGCTATTGAAGTTAAAAGCAGTTCTCCTCTGCCACGGTTTATCCCGTCAATTTCAATTTCAAGATCCGAAGTTTTTTTCTTTACAAGGTTAATAAATATTGAAACAAGATATGCCATCGAGCCTGAAAAAAATGTTTTACTTTTAAGCACATTCGTTGTATCAGCAACGGCACAGTCAAATCCAATATTAAACATATTGGCACAGTATCCGCTTTTTTCTTCTCCGCTAATAAGTGTGTTGTATTTTATAGCATCGCAATCAACACAGGCACCTGAAATCTGTTTTTCCAAATCGAAAAAGCTTTCCTTACTATCAAAATTACGGCAAAAATCATTTCCCGAGCCAATTGGCACAACTCCTATTTCAACATTTCTATATCCGATTGCGCCGTTAAGAATTTCGCTGAGCGTTCCATCTCCTCCGCAGGCAATAAAACGTGCAGCACCATTAGTGTGGCAATACTCACAAACAAATTTCTTTGCATCATGTGCTTTTTTTGTTATGTAATAGCCAACATTTTCCCTCGTTTGGGCAAGCTTTTCGATTTTTCCCATTATTAAATCAAATCTTTTTCCGCTTCCTGCTTTTGGGTTAACTACAAATATAGTTTTCATATTACACCCCTGATTATAGTTTTTTCACAGTTAAATCGTTCGAACTTATAAGATATATTTCCTTGCCCTGTCTTGAAGCATATTTTATGGTAAATGCGGTTCCACCGGCATTTTCTCCATTCCACACCGCTATAACTCTTTCGGAATTGTCAACCATAAATTTATTTCTTTGCTGCATACATCCTCTGTAATAATTGCGGCTCACATATATTACGCTTTCACATTTTTCAAGAATTCTTTTATAACGCTCTTTTTCTTTTTCATTCCATGAATTGGCCTGCATCTCGCACGGGATTGCCGCATGCAGTTTCACGCGGTTATCATTTTGTTGCTTTTTTAAAACCTCTTCTGCAGCGAATGTATCTGTTCCCTGTGCCATTCCTGTATAAAAATCATAAAACCCGTCTTCTATTGCCTTTTCTATTTGCAAAGAAATTTGATTTTTTAACTTAATTATGTATTCAGAACCTTCACTTTTTTCCAAAAGTGATTGTGGCCTGTGCCCTGTAAAGCAACAAAACATTTTGTTCACCACCTGATAAAACTACCTCAGACTTTATTTTTCCTTATAGCGGTAATATGTTCGTTCTTCGATATCCATATCGGTTTCATCATCATAATAATCAATATAGGGTTCTTCTTCACTCCACGAAGACCATCTCGACCAGTCGCCCCACTGCCAGTATATATGCTTTGTATATATCGGGCGAGACCTATACTCTGTATATTCTCCACCAGAAGTATCAACCACATACCATCTGAAACAGGTGTTTGCGCAGCGATACTTATTTCCGTCTTCTTTATACTTAATATATCCTGTTCCATCTTCTGCGGCAGGTAAAGGACTATCATACCAGCCTAAACTATGGTACGAACACTTATCACTGAACTTGGAATTTGATGTTTTATAACGAATTGACTCATCTGATTCATTTCCCGTACAATAATGAGCATATAAATATTTTTTAGGCGATGATTGAGTTCTTGTCTGAACCTCTCTTGTATTGGATGCTGATATATAATCGTCGGTCCAATCGCTCCAACTTCCATAAGTTGTTTCTGACCTCACATAGTTAACGCTGTTAGTTTTTCTGTCCAGTGAAAAATAATCTCTTTCACGCTCTCGGTATCGATATTCAGTCGCTTCCTCAATATAATAGAGTTTTTTATTCACATCTGAAGGAAGGTCCTCGCTCCAGTCCGACCAAACACTCTCGCGTTCTTCAATCTCAACACGCCCACGACTATTGTCCCATTCATAGTCGCATCTTAATCCTATATCCACTGTATCTACAGAAACTAAAAAGTCCTCTTCCAGCTCTATAGGTGCAGCATCCATTGATAATTTCACATCGTTTACTATTACTTTATTGTTGCCGGCATAAACAGAAACCTTTCTGTCGCCACGTTTTGCAGTTATACTGTGTGAATCAGCATCATATGTTACCCTGTATCCAACACTTTCAGCAACTTCGGCAAAAGGCACCATAACACTATTGCCGTATGTAACAAGATTATTCTCAAATCTAACCTTGTCGCCGTTAATAACAACGCTTATATTTTCTTCGTTTTTGTCTATGTATATATTGTCAGGTGCTTCACTTGAAAAGCCCCACACTTTAACATTATAGGATTTTTCCGCAATCATTTTTCCTGAATAATCAAAAGCCATAGCTTTTAATTCCACAGCCTTTCCGGAATATGCAGAAAAATCAATGTCAACAGAATATGGAATTCCATAAGAAACTCCAACATCTTTAGTTCCGATGCGGTATACAACATAGCTTATATTATCAAAAGGGGTTGTAAAATAAGAGCAAATCTCCATCTCTTCAGGATACACATTCACATTATTACCCAATTCATAATACTGATACAAGTCCTCATCATTATCGGGATCGGTTAAATAAAGCTGATTGCTGATTGCCTTTTTATAAGCATTAAGATATTGCTGATTTTTTGACAGTTTGAATTTCAGTGAACCATTATCACTGTCAAAATAATATATAGCTTTAATATTCGGATATCTTATTGGAAGATATGTGTAAAAATCATAGAGTTGTCGGGACGCATAATCTGTTGCATCTTTGCCCGTAATATAATTTTCATATGTAGCACCACATTCAGAAATTATAATCGGTTTCTTATAGCCGTAAAGGCTATAGATAGTATCGAGCTGGCTGCTCCAACGTGCTCTGTCGGTATTCTCTCCAAACGGATCTGTTTCTGGTTGTTCAACAAGATATGAGGAAATTCCAACATAATCAACGTACTCATCTCCCGGATAATAATCTTCATAGTTATCTTCCGGATAGAAATTCGGAGACCATACCATTACTGCTGCAGGAGCATATTTATGGAATATGTCTGAAACATAGCGGAACTTTTCCTTATATGTTTCACCATCAACATACCAATTACTTGTTTCATCGTTCATTTCACATGCAAATCTTATAAAAACCCTTACACCATTTTTGCTGATTTCCTTTGCGAAATTAATATATCTCTCGTCATTTTTCCTGATGCTTCTGATGTTTGTTGGTTCAAGAGCAATTTGCATAATCTTATCTTTTTGCTTTGCAACAGTAAAATGATTAGCATAATGCGAAAAATTCACACCATCGTTCATATATAATAAATAAGACGACATTTCTTTTCCTACCATTTTAGGAAACTCATTCATATAAAATTTCGACATTGAAGACGGATTGTTAACTTTTTCATCACATTCAGCATAAACACCATTATACAAGCCGTTCTCCGGCTCATACAATTCTCCAAAATCGCGTCTTGTTTTATAATTATTGCGATATGTTTTAGCATATATCTGAACCGTTGAACGTACTGCCTTACTTTTTCTCTGCGCTGCAATCTTTTCCTGTTCCCTTCCTGCAAAAGACCAGTTCTGAGCCTCTCGTTCATAACATGCGGCAGCTTCATTATACATATCCTCTTCAGCATAACATAAAGCAAGTGCATCATAAAATATTGCACGTGAAACCGCATCATTTGTCGAAACAAAACCTGGAGCAATTTTTTCAAGAACTTCAATTGCTCTTAAATAATTCCCATTATTTTTCAGGCTTAATGCATTATTCCATTCACTCCACACATTTGTAGGAGTATAGTTAGAATTTTCAAGTCCCAAAACATAAGAATTATCACTATTACTGGTTATATTCACGTTTCCGTTCCAGTAAATTTTTGCGTCAAGCGCTTCTATAACAGCTCTTATCGGCAAATATATACGCCCGTTTTTTACGGTTGGAGCAACATCATTTTCTATTCTCGTATTATTACGATAAATATTTTTATCACCTGCCGTACAATAAACAGTAACTTCATTTTTCCGAACACATGCTGTTTTATACTCTGCATCCCACCACACATGGGTGCCGCATGCCTCAGCGACAGCACGTAAAGGCAACATAGTTCTTCCATTTTCTATATATGGATAACCCATATCATTATTAAACTCAACTTTTTTTCCATCAACAAAAACATCTAAAGCATTAGCATTTATACCAGCAGCACATAAAACACATATAAGAAGTAAAAATACCCGGAATTTTTTAATCATTTGTATCTCTCCCACTCTTTAAGTATTTGCTATAACCTACCAAACAAGTTTAAAAAAAGAATTTATTAAAAAAATCAGAATTGCATTGAGCACAACGAAAATTGGAACGCAAATCCGAAATTTTATCTTTGAAGTTTTATGATTAAATAAAACCATTCCAAATATTGCCCCTATGCCGCCAAACAAAAAAGCAATTAGCAAAAGAGTTGCTTCTCTTATTCTTCTTTTGCCTCTTTTTGCATTTAATTTGTCAATTCCATATGTAAACATAACTATTATGTTCCAGATTAATAATAGGATTAAATAAGTTTTCACTTTCATTTCTCCTGTTTGAATAAAATAAGCTTGCGGGACATCTATAACAACGTTCCCTGCATAATAAAAATATTATACCATAAAAAAACAAAATTTCAAATAATTATTCAATTCAAAAAATAAAATGTATAATCAAATAAATTTCTGATAATAATTATAACGAAGGAGTTGAATTATATGGACAATACTGCTTTAGTTATAGCGATTATTGGCGCTCTTAACTGGGGTTCTATCGGACTTTTCGGTGTTGACCTTGTAGCAACACTCTGCGGCGGTCAGACTGCAATTTTAAGCAGAATTATCTACACTGTTGTAGGTCTTGCAGGACTTTGGTGCATCACTATTTTGTTTAAAGAAAAAATCCCTGTCAGAGATCATCATTAAAAAAAGAGGCTGAAGCCTCTTTTTTTATTTATATCTCAATGTGTTTTCCAAGGAAACCCGCGGCACTCTGGCAGAGCTTCTTTTCAACTTCTCCCATATTAACCTTATTATCGTCTGAAACCATTATCACGCTGCCAATTGCATCACCTTCGCTCACTATGGGAGCCACAACACCTGCAAAGTATTTATCTGCACCGTCAACAACTAAAAGCTTATCACTGTTTGAATTTTCCGTAACGAACACGCTTTTTCTCTCAAGTACCTTTTCCACATCTTCACTGATACGTTTTTCAACAAGCTCTTTTTTAGGAGCTCCCGAAACTGCTATCACGTTGTCCTTATCTGTGATAACAACCGCAATACCGCTTGTTTTTGCAAGTGTTTCAGCATAATCGGCAGCAAACTCACCAAGCTCTCCGATAGGCGAATATTTTTTAAATATTACCTCACCGTTTCTTTCAGTGAAAATTTCAAGTGGGTCCCCCTCGCGGATTCTCATTGTTCTTCTTATCTCTTTTGGTATTACAACACGACCAAGGTCATCTATTCTTCTTACAATTCCTGTTGCTTTCATATAAATAATGCTCCTTTTGCTTTATTTTACATAACTATTGTGTGCAACCAAGGAATTTTTATGTAAGGAAAATTGTGAGTATTATAAGGAATTTTTATGTAAGGGAAATTTAGAAATGAAAAATCCTTGCTTTACAAATTAGTAGTGATATTTTATGTAAAGCAAGGATTATTATATTATTCATTTCCACAATGTTCACAAGGAGTTTGACTTCTCAGATTATAGCAATTACTGCAACGCCATCTATGAAGATTTTGTGTTGTTTGAGTATATTCGGTTTTTGGGGGATTCTGTAACTGTTTTAGTTTTATCACGCAATCCGATTGATCTTTAAATATCATCGGCTTGTATTCTTTCGTTGTTGCAAGAATTTTTGCTTGTTTTACTTGATATAAAATAAATCTAGGAATATATGTAAGCATTAGTATGCTCAACGGAATAAGAAGCTTACTTGTTTGGGAATAATCTCCGTCAAGAATTGGTAGTAATAAAAACATCGTGATAAAGACTGAGATATATAGTGCAATTTTACAAATATGCTCCAAAACAGTGTTTTTAAAAAAAGACCATATTGGCTTTGCCTTACAATGATTACAAATGCAGTGATATTCTGCTTTTTTAAAGTTGTCATTCATTGTTGCATCTGCAATCTCGGCGTACAAATTTGAAAGTTGTCTGGTTAAATCCTCATCCGTCCTTTTCTCGCGCTTATCAATACCTTTTTGCGTTAGAACTCCTTTATCGTTGTATGTTGTACTAACACTGAATGGATGAAGTATCGCATTATAATTTCCGCAATTTTCACATTTAAATAATACAGGAAATTTCACTGTTGCTGTTTTTTTATAGACTTTATATACCATTTATATCACCTCTAGCTTTATGAACAACGCAAAAAAGCATACAACTAACCAGAGTGATTGTATCATAGGCATACAAGATTGTCAATACAAATATAACTTTTGCATCAATGATTTGAATAGTGCAAGAAGAGCAGAAAAATACACTTTACTTATTTTGTTTTGTATTGTATAATACTGTCGATATATACTATACAAATCAGAAGAGGATAATACTATGAATAACTTTGAATCAAATCAACATTCAGTTTTAGACATAGCATACGATGAACATTTAAAATCAATGTTATTAAAATACAATCGAGCAAGCAAAATCACACAAATGCTTATTTTTGGCATTATTATTTTATTAATTGCATCTTTCTTTTTTAGCACAAATAAATACAATCAAAAATTCGTTCCGATAAATTATGAACGACTTTCAGAAAACAGTATCGACGGTGAAAATTACTATATTGATTCGATTGTTTCTTGTACTGAAATCTTTGAATTGGTTAATACAGTTAACGGCAAAAGGTTAAATACAAAAGCATATTATCTTGCAGTTGATAAAAACGGTTTTGAATTTCTTATTCAAGCCAATTCTCATGGCAGAGATTATTTGAAAAACAGTATGATGTCTGGAATTGAAGATTTGGTTTTATACGGAAAGTTAACAACACTATCAACAGATTTTGAAATTTTTTCTGATTCTACTGTTGAAGATATTCCCGAAATTGCAAATGATTATTTCTCTGATAAGAAAGAAAAAATCATTTCTTATGCAAATCAGCACAAGATACTTGAAATATATAGCAAACCACCAAAAACAAAGTCTGTAGATGATGAAATAAATCTTTTGTATGTTATAATAATAACCATAAGATGTTCTCTAGTTGTGTCACTTATCGTTCTATCTGTTTTAAAAAAGTATTACACTACCAAGGTCATGGATATTATTAATTACAAGGAAATATCAAATCTTGCATAACCAAAAACGAGGTTGCCTAAAACAGAGTATCTAATTCAAATCAACCAAATATCTACCATATGGGCATTGGGGCGAAAATTCTCTTCAGTGCTCGTTTTTTTGTATTTTCTATGTAGCAACAAGGTACATAGTGGGTCCCCCTCGTGGATTCTCATTGTTCTTCTTATCTCTTTTGGTATTACAACACGACCGAGGTCATCTATTCTTCTTACTATTCCTGTTGCTTTCATTTTGTAAAAAACTCCTTTTTTGCTGATATTTACAATAACTATTGTTCGCAAAAAAGGAGTTTTTATGTAATCATTTTCTGGTAGATGATGGAATTAGTTTGTTTTATAAAATGATTCATCAAGCGGCAAATCGTTGCTTAAAAGTTCAGTATCGCCTGCTTTCTTATAGATTATTTCAAGTGCTTTTTTAATTCCTGTTACACTGCACAGCTGGGTTTTTGCATTTCCAAAAAAGCCATCCTGAATGCAGTTAAAGTGCCTGAAAGCTTCTTCAAATTTCCCAAAATTTAAAGAAACATCACTTGATGCCGCATCGTCGAACCAATAAAGATATCTTTTTTCAACTGTGCCATCTTTATGAATAATTTTTGCTTCAACCTTCTCTTTTGTGAGGCGGTTTTTAACCGAAAGCATTTCTTCAATACAGTGGATAATTGTATTTTTCGTCTGATTAACTCCAATTAAAAGCACATATCCGTCTTCTTTAATTATGTTGCCGTAAGCTCCCTCGGGATTTGTTGGCGTATCAACATTTTTTTCGTTTTTCACAAATTCCTCCGCCCTTTTCCTGTCGCCAAAAACTGTGATTGAATGTGTGGGATGCATACTTCTTATTCCCTTTGGGTGCTTCGAAGCTAAAGATGGCAGCACACCAAGGCACGAATCAGGATTGTTCATATCCATAACCATGGTTTTCCATGTATGCGTGGGAATACAAATAAGGTTTTTGTTTTCTTCTGCATATGTTATAAGCATTTCCAGAAGTGCTTCTGCTCCGCCCTCTGTTTCTCCTATTGCCTTAAGCGATGTATGTATTATAACAGGCTTCCCCTTGGGAATATTCAATCCATTAAGTGCGTTGTATAGTTCGTGTTTATTTATCATCTGCCCACTTCTCTCCTTGCATATACTTTATACTGTGTTGGTGCCATGGAATAAAATTTTTTAAACGCTTTTGAAAGATGTGCCATATCGTAAAACCCTGTTTTTTCAGCTATTTCTGCCATATTTAAATCAGTTTGCTCAATAAGTCTTTTTGCAGATTCCATTCTTTTCTGCATTATATACTGTTGCGGTGTTGAACCCATTTTTTGCTTAAAAAAACGAATAAAATGATTAGGATGCAAAAAGCAGATTTTTGCAAGTTCTTCATTCGTAAGCTCTTTTTTAAGATTAGTATTTATATAAGAAAGCACCTTTTCTATTCTGTCTTCCATTTTCTTTTCCACCTTAATATCGGAATTTTTAGAAAGCTTTATATATTCGCTTACAAGCCTTAAAAGCAGCGCCTTAATTTCTATTTTGTCTGTCAGGCTATCATTTCTTTTTAGCTTTATATATTCATCAAAAAGCCTTGTAACAGCGGAATCCTCACTAACATTAACATAATGACTAAGTGAAAGCGACTTTAATAAGCTTGAATCGGGATATAAATCAAAATGTATCCAGTATTTTTCCATAGTCTTATTGGAATAATTGTGATATTTATGAACTGTTCCTGCCGGAATAAAAAACCACATACCTTTTTTTGCATTGTACGTTTTTCCCTCTACAGTAATTGAGCATTCTCCGCCCGTTACATAGTAAAATTTATTCTGTTCAAAAACATGATCCCCGTTCTCCCAATTTCCTCCCTTTCCAAGAGAAAAGAATCCTCCCAATCGCTCTACCACATTCAGATTTGCAAGAAAAATATCGTGTAAATATTCCATAATTCCACCTCCAGACAATTATATCAGTTCAAACCTGAATATGTCAATTTAATTTGACTTTTAATAGAAAAAAGTGTATTATAATCATATTATAATTTATAGGAGCATATAATGTTTAAGAAAATTATTTTATGGTGTGCGCTTATCTCTTGTATGAGTTTAATATTCTATTTCTCATCGCAGGAAGCAACTGTATCGAAAGGCACAAGCTCGCGCTTTATAAAAACAATTGTAAAAATCATTGATTTCAACGATAATCTAACGGAAGAGGAAATTGATGCTCTTTCAGAAAAGGTTAGCACCTTAGTAAGAAAAACGGCACATTTTTCAATATATGCCGTACTCACACTAATCTTTACTCTTATTCTTTCCCAGTATAAAATATATGGAAAGCGGCAATTTTTATTTGCACTTCTATTCTGCTTTTTATATGCCTGCAGCGATGAAATTCATCAACTATTTGTTCCCGGCAGGTCAGGTGAAATTAAAGATGTGCTTCTCGACACCCTTGGCGGTGCCTTTGGAAGCGGGATTATAAAAATATTATCAATCAGGAGAGAAAAAAATGAACTACATTGAAAAGTACAACGAGTGGATTAATTTTGAAAAGCTTGACAGTTATTTAAAAGAAGAATTGTTTAATATAAAAAACGATGAAAAGGAAATTGAAGATAGATTTCATAAATCTTTAAGCTTTGGTACTGCTGGTCTGCGCGGAATTCTTGGCGCAGGAACAAACAGAATGAATGTTTTCACCGTAAGGCAGGCAACTCAGGGATTGGCTGAATACGTAAAAAAAGCAAAAAAAGAAAAAAAAGGCGTTGTTATCGCATACGATTCAAGAAATTTCAGCCCGGAATTTGCACTCGAATCAGCTTTGGTGCTTTGCGCCAACAATATTAAAACATATCTTTTCGATGCCCTCCGTCCCACGCCTGAATTAAGCTTTGCAGTTCGTCATCTTGGATGCTTTTCAGGCATTGTGATAACTGCAAGCCATAATCCCTCAAAGTATAATGGGTATAAGGTTTACGGCGAGGATGGTGCTCAGCTTGCTCCCGAGGGCGCAGAAATTGTAACAAATGAAATACAAAATATTGATTTACTTACAGGACCTCTTATGATAACGGAAAAAGAGGCTTTGGAAAAAGGTCTTCTCACCTACATTGGTGAAGATGTTGATAAGGTATACCTTGAAAATGTTTTCTCACGCAGAGTGAATAAAAACGTTATCGAAAATCTTCCCGATGATTTCAGCGTTATCTACACTCCATTTCACGGCAGTGGAAACGTTTTAGTACAGAAAATTCTTGCAATGTCGGGGCTAAAAAATCTTATCGTTGTAAAAGAGCAGGAAGCACCCGATGGCAATTTCCCAACCGTTAAAAGTCCTAATCCTGAGGATAAAGAAGGCTTCAACATCGCAATAGAACTTGCTAAAAAACACAACACCGATTTAATTATCGGCACCGACCCTGATTGCGACAGAGTTGGCATTGTTGTGAAAAACAGCGATGGCGAATACGTTACCCTCACAGGCAATCAGACAGGTGCTCTTTTAACCGATTATATCCTTTCACAGCATGCTGAAAAAGGAACAATGCCCCAAAACGGTGTTGTTATAAAAACTGTTGTTACAACTGAAATGATTCGCGCCATAACAAAATATTACGGTGTGGAAATGATGGAAGTTCTTACGGGCTTTAAATTCATAGGAGAAAAGATAAAAGAATTTGAAAAAACAAATTCCAATTCTTATATATTCGGTTTTGAAGAAAGCTACGGATACTTAAGCGGAACATATGCGCGCGATAAAGATGCCGTTGTTGCTTCTATGCTTATAGTTGAAATGGCAGCATACTACAGTGCAAAGAATATGACTCTTTTTGATGCTATAGAAGCTCTTTATAAAAAATACGGTTACTATCTTGAAGGCGTTGTAAATATCTTTGAAGAAGGTATCGACGGACCTGAAAGAATTGCTTCTATGATTAATAAATTCCGCGAAAACTGCCCCACTCAGATTGCAGATTTGAAAGTAGATGCCATAAGGGATTACAAAACTGGCGTTATAACATATTCCGATAAAACAACGGCTCCAACCAATATGCCTATAAACAATATGCTTTATCTTGAACTTGATAATTCAAACGGCTGGATAGCAATCCGCCCAAGTGGAACAGAGCCAAAGCTTAAGCTTTATTTCGGATATACACATAAGGATAAAGAGTCTTCTAAAGAAACTCTTTCTAAGCTTATGGAAGAAACAATGAAAATTATAAAAAGCTGAAAAAGGGATGTGGAAACAGTGTTTTCCACACCCCTTTTTAATCCACTATGCTAATTTTATACAAGCGAATGCTTGTTGCTTCCATTTACATTGTTCTCGCTCAAATGTATGCTAAATCTATAAACTTTTTAGGAGGTATATATTATGAGTATTAATATGGCATTTACTTATCCAAAGGAATTAGAAAAAGCAAAAAAAGAAAACTGGCCTTTCCTTATCCCCATTGGAACAATGGAGTATCACAGTGCGCACTGCCCATTCGGCTGCGATTCTTTGGTATCTATAGGAATAGCCGATAGAATTGCTGAAAAAATTGATGCAGTAGTTCTTCCGCCTGTTTGGTACGGTGTGGCAAGCTATGCAGTTGCAGGGCCCGAAAAAGGCTCTATCCATGTTGATTGCGATACTTTTGAAGCTTATATTTACTGCGTTTTAAAATCTCTTTTCAGAGCAGGAATTCATAAAAACATTTATTTTATAATTTCCCATCAAACAGAAGATTACAATCCTATGGAGCTTGCTTGTATGAAGGCTGCAAGAAAGCTTATATTTGAATATCTTGAGGAAAACGATGGATATGGCTGGTGGGGCAACAATGAAAACAAAGATTTTTATGAAAATCTTAAAGGAATTGATAACCCCTGGAACTGGGTGCGCTGCTTAAGCGGTTCAAAAACCGTTTCTCCCGAATTTTACAAAAAATATCCCGGGGATCATGCAGGAAAGTATGAATGCGGAAGCCTTGAACATTTATATCCCGGCACAATCAAGCTTGAAAGGCTTAAAGAAACCGACGATTGGTTCGCGCAGAATGCTATTGAAATGGATGTTGAAAAATCAAAAGAAAAAATTGAAGCTCTTACAGATGAATTTGTTAAGCTTATGAAATAACAAAGGTGTGGGTATATACCCACACCTTTCAGCGTGTCGATAAACCTATCGACACGCTGAAAGACTGGGAAAAAGGAAGGTAAATCTGTTCAATACAATCTCGTCGGCGTACGATGGTACGGTAGAGATTGTATTGAACAGAAGCAAGCAAAAGTCCCTGAAAACGTGGTTTTCAGGGACTTTCTTAACTTTTAATTTTTTTGATAAAAATTATATTGTTAACGGTTCGTCGAGGACGCCGAACCCTACAAATTTATAAAATTATAATTTTGCTTGTGGTTGACCGACTTTTTCGACGGTCTGAAAGGTGTGGGTATATACCCACACCTTTGTTATTATTATACCGTATCTAATATTTATTTACGTTCACATTCTTCAAAAGTCGAAAAAGATAATGTGCTTCTGTTAGTTGTACAATACAACATTCCGTCTTCACCTAATACCAATCGGATTTTACTGAATTCCCTTCCATCGCCAAATGGAATAGTAAACATATCTGTTACCAATCCTACCTTGAAAACTTCGTCCCACCTGTAGGAATTTACCTGAAAACTATATTTAAAAATTTCAGGATGATATGGAACATATACTGACCCCGACGATATTGTATTATTATCGTATTCGTTATATAATCTATAATTTAACGATACGCCATATGCATCAGCACTTATCACTTGTAAGTCCAGTTCTCTGTAAGTAGCTAAATGACTAGCAAAATGCTTCCACTCCACACCACTTATAGAATTAAAATCAGGGAAAGGACTACGTGTTATGTATAAACGCCTTTCATAGTTGTTATACACGTTCTGACAATTAAGCCTCTTTGCCACTTCCTCTATATTAACACAAGTTAATCCATCTATATTGTGGCTATCAATAAGTTTGCCTTCAACATATGTTTTGATATCAGTTTTCAGCACATTACCTGCTACTTGCCCTACCATATAGTTCGGAATTCTCGCACCTGCGTAATAGCTTGTAACAGTAGGATAAGGCGATCTTGATATATCAAGCCTTCTTCTTAAAGGATCCCAGTTAACTATAAACCCGTAATTTCTTAAATCTTCAGCCACTACATTTGTGTATCCATCAATGTTAAATGTTCTTATTTCATACCCATCAATAGTCGCAATGATATCTGTGTACAAATAATGATTTATAATCTGAGCTGAAACCGTGCTTGACATCATTCCCGCAACAATAACAAATATAATCAGCATTGAAATAATCATTTTCAGTTTTCTCATATAATCCCTCCTTAGTTATTTCATAAATATTATATGTTTTTTTAATAATTTTGTCAAGCAAATGACATTAAAATTCTAAGCAGAACCATCCCTCATCATCGCAGTATAATGATGGGGGATTTTCGGCATTTTTTTATATTTCCGGAACATCCTAAAAGACGCTCCCAGCACAAAACAAGTTGCACTCTACATTCTTTTCAAACATATAACCCGTATTTAGCTTTGACTCTTTCAAGTTTATCTATCATCGGTTCTGCAATAAACCAAAGGAAAAACGCGGTCGAAACAGCGTGAATTATATCAAGCGGTGCTCCGCTTATATAAGATGCCAGCATCATATCAAGATTTGGTTTTAATTGCATCTGAATCACCGACGATGGATTCATAATTCCGCCGTAAATTATAAGAGTTGCTAAAAATCCGAATATGCAAAGTGATACTCTTGTTTTTTTGAGAAAGCCTTTCCTGAAAAGTACACCTGAAATAAAGCCGATAATCCCGAAGCAAAACATCTGCCAGGGTGTCCACGGGCCTTGCCCGAAGAAAAAGTTTGAAACAAATCCCGTAACTGTTCCAACAAGAAATCCTGTTTCTCCGCCAAAGGTTATGCCTGCAATAATAACAAGCGCAATAACGGGTTTAAACTGCGGAAGCGTAAAAAATGCCGCTCTTCCCACTACAGCTATAGCACATAAAACGCTTATTATAATAAGCTCCCTCGCCTTTGGTTTTCTCGATTCAAAAACCATACAAAACGGCACAATCGTTTCAAAAATGATAAGCAAACTTATAAAGTAATACTTTCTGTCGCCTAAAAAAGCTATTCCAATATATATTGTAAGCGGAATTAATATAAGTATTGAAAGCATTGCAAATAAAGTTCTTTTTGTCAGTTTTTTATCTTTAAGAGTTGTTTCCATTACTATAAAGCCCGTTTCTTTTGAGGGAAAGAAACAATAAAGCAAAACTGCCACACTTATAATCTGCAGCGCGTAAACACCGGGCAAACCCAATTTGCCAATACAAAGAATATCGGTATCTGTAATAAACGAAAATTGAATAAGCACAAAAAGCAAAGTGAAAATACATCCAATGATAATCCGTATGGGATTTACTCTTTGCTTTCGTTCTTCTTGCAGCTCAATCTTGTTTTCAACCTTGTAAAATTCGGTAGTTATATCTCTCTTTTTCTTCTCATTTAAATTACCACCGCACGCTAAAATTATATCTTCGGCTAAAATGGCATCGGGTACAACGCCTCTTGCCATACGGTTTGCCGATGTTGTATAGAAATTCTTTCCTTTAAAGAACTCTCTCGGCGCGCTTTCGGATGCTATGCTTCCATCGAAAACAAGCGCGCAACTGTCGGCAAATTCAGCACAGAACTCAATATCGTGCGATACCATAAGAATTGTAACCCCATTTGTTTTAAGCTCCATAAGGATATCTGCAAATTCCTCTTTAAAATCAGCATCCATTCCCTTTGTCGGCTCATCAAGAAGCAGTATTTCAGGCTCCATAAGAAGTATTTTACAAAGTGCTGCCCTTTGTTGCTCGCCTCCCGATAAATCATAAGGGTGGATTTCCAGAAGATTTTCAATTCTGCAAAGGACAGATGCTTCATGTATTTTTTGTTCTTTTTCTTCTTTGGTTAAATCTTTTTCAGATAAAACATCCATCAAGTCAAGAAAAACGGTTTTCTTAACGAATAAGCTTTGCGGACTCTGGGGAAGAAATCCAATAAAGCCATTGTATAAATTTTTTATTTTAGAAATGCTTTTACCATTTAGCTCCACATCTCCTCTGTATGGAGTGTTAAGCCCTGCCACAAGTGAAAGAGCCGTTGTTTTCCCCGTACCATTCCCGCCAAGCAAACAGAATAATTCGCCCTTTTTAACACTTAAATTAAATCCTTTAATAATATCGGGCAAGTTTTTATCATATCTGAACCACGCATCTTTAATTTCAATTACTGTTTCAGCATTTGATTTTGTTTTGTCTTTTGGAATTAAATCATTATTCAATGTGTTTTCCCTTGAAAATTCTTCAAGCCACACTCTCCCCTCCCGCACGGTTAAAGGGCACAGAAGTTTATTTGGTACTTCTCCATACACTCTTACAGGAGTGGGAAGAGCCTTATACATATCGTGATTTTTTTCTTTAAGAATACTCGAAATCTCTTTCGGTTTCCCATCTGCAATAAATTTGCCTTCGCCCATTACGATTACTCTGTCGGCTAAAGCGAAAGCATCTTCCATACGATGCTCTGTGAGAATAATGGTTGTTCCAAGCTCCTGGTTTATTTTTTTAAGAGTATTTAAAAATTCGTTTGCAGCAATCGGGTCGAGCTGACTTGTGGGTTCGTCAAGTATTAAAACCGATGGCGCGCTTACCATAACAGCTGCAAGATTCAATAATTGCTTCTGCCCTCCTGAAAGCTCATTTGTGTTTTTATAAAACCAGTTCTGTATTCCAAAGAATGATGCCATTTCCGATACCCTTGCCCTGATTTCAGCTTGCTTATATCCAAGGCTTTCAAGCCCGAATGCAAGCTCGTGCCACACTTTATCAGTAACAATCTGATTGTCGGGGTTTTGCATCACAAAACCAATATGCGATGTTTTCTCCCTTTCACTTAAAGAATTAAGCTCTTTCCCATTAAAAATTATTGTTCCCTCTGCTTTTCCATAGGGAGCAAGAGATGGTTTTAAAAGTCTTAAAAGAGTGGTTTTACCACACCCCGATTTGCCACAAATCAAAACGAACTCGCCCTGATTAACTTTAAAATTTATATCTTCAAGGGCTTTATCGCGTCTTGACGGATAAGTAAAACTTAAATTTTCGACCTTAAAGCTTTCCATCTTCTCACCTCCCAAAGTTCAATTATTACAGGAAATAAACATAGTAATAAATATGCCGCAAATACGCTTAAACTTAATGCCGACATATTTTCATCTTTCAGTGATGGAAAATAGCTAAAATCCACCATTCCCAATATTTTTCCCGCAAGCGTGTATATCCCCAAAATTAAAATACAAGCAAGTGCTTTTTTATCCCTTTTATCAAATTTATATATTGAATACGCTGTTCTTCCGGGCATACCATAGCCACGCGCTTTCATACTGTCTGCCGTTTCTACCGAATTTTCAAGTGCCCATGTGGTCATCACAGATAAAATGCTGAGTCCATTTTTTGCACGCTTTATAATATTGCCGCTACTCATATCCCTCCCCATACATTTCTGGGAATTCACTACCACCTTAAGCTGCGATGCAAACCTTGGCACAAATCGAAGTGTCATCGATATAATAAGCGAAAGTGCAGGAATAATTTTTCCAAAAAGATAGATAAACTTATCACTTGTCATAATCTTGTTATAAGAGGAAAAATGAAGAATAACGCTCACTATCATTGCGGCTGCGCAAAGCCCGTATATAATTGCTTCCAACGTAAGAGGGTTGCCGCCTGGAAAATGCGTTATAACGGTAACTCCCTCGTGGTTAAATAAAGGATTTATTATAGCCATCAAAAGAAGCATCGGCACCATATATATTAAATTTGTTTTTATAGCTCTTCTGCCTTTTATCATCACAGAATATGTAAAAGCACAAACAAGCGAAATTGCCAGACATACCGGATGCATAAAAAAGCATGAAAACCCGATTACAAGCACAAAATATACGAAATTAACAATCGGGTGATACGTTTTAAATTCATTCATTTCAGTATTCTATTCCTTTTCGTGAAGGAACACCTTTCTTGTATGGGTGGTTTATCTCTCTGATTTCAGATATGTAATCTGATACTAAAGCTATTTTATCGGGCAAAATATGCCCCGTAAGAATAATTTCGGAATGTTCTTTCAAAAGATTAAGCAATTCTAAAAGCTTATCTTCGCTAACGTATTCAAACTCAATTATGTCAAATATCTCGTCGAGTATAATCATTTGATAGCACTCGTTGTTTTTTGTTAATTCTTCAAAAAGCAACTTATTATATGCTTCCGATAAAAGTTCTGTACGTTCCTTTTTTAAATTATCGAATAATTCGTAACGTTCATCAGGCTTTAAAACATCAAGATTATCTAAATTTTTTAAGATACGAAATTCCGAAGATTCATTGTTTTTTAGAAGCTGAACAAAGAGCACTCTCTGTCCGCTGCCAAGAGAACGTATTGCACATCCTACTGCAGCAGTGGTTTTACCTTTTCCATTTCCATAATAACTTTGTATCATAATCTGCCCTCACTGTCAATTATTTTCCGATGCGTAATACTTTCCAACATCTCTTCCCAAATCGCAGGTATACACCCATTCAACCTTATCTCCCGTTTTCAGCTTGTATTGCGAACATCCGTAATTCGGGAAATTGCCGTTAACCTTATACATCCAGCCCGAAAGTTCTCCGCAATCAAATTCATAAAGATTTGCAATTCCCTCAATATATGCACCGTTTTCAATCGGTGTTCTTTCAAATTCAAGATGAATTTTGTTTTGTTTCATCTCTCTTACAAGCAGATTAAAAACGCTTTCTCCCTCGTAGAATACAACACTCTTTTCTGCAAATACTACACCATTTTGAGGCACTATGTCAACCTTTTCTTTATTAAACGATGTAATATTGTTTAGAATAGTGTCGCACCGTACCGATAAAGTGCATCTTAGACAATCATTTTCTGGGTTTGCAGTGTTTACTATGGTTGTTTTAGAATTATCGTCTGATAAAACCTCTCCGATTTCATTATCAAAAATTTCTTCTGGCAAAGTCTCAGGAATATCATGAATATTTTCCTCTTTATTTTTCTCCTGCTGAAACTTATCTCCCTGCTTAACATTATCAATCTTAGGCTCGTGTTTAACTATCTCCTTTGTTTCAATACTATTTTCTTGTTCAGGTTGAACTATCTCATTCCTTTCAGAACTTTTATCTTGTTTCGATTGAAGTATCTCTTTTATTTCAGTGCGTTTTTCTTGTTTAGGCAGAATTTCCTTATTTAATTCATGATTCTTTTCTGAAACATCATTCCTTTGAACAGTATCTGTACGCTTGGTAACACACTGATTATTCCCTCCGCACCAAAATGCAATTGTTAATATTAAAGCTATAATAACTCCAGCTAACACCTTGTTTCTTTGCTTGTTCACAAAATTCCTCCTTACAAGAGTTTTGCAACAAGCAGCATATTATAAAACATATCGGCTATTTCTGCTCTTGTAACATACTCTTTCGGTTTTATTTCCAATAATTCGCTTGATAATATTCCATTATCATAGCAGAAAGCAAGGCTCTCCCTTGCCCACACGGAAGATTTTGTATAGTCGCCAAAGCCTGCCAAAATATCGATTTCTGCGGCATCTTCAATTTCTGTTTCAATTCCGCAAAGCTCTGATGCACGGCTTATCATAACGGCAGCCTCTTCACGTGTGATTTTTCCGTTTGGATTAAATGTATTTTCGGATAAACCTTTTATTATTCCGTAAAATCGGGCAGTGTTAACATTATCATAATACCATTTGCTCGCATCTACATCACTAAATACTGAATTATTCTTTCCGGAAAGCCCCAATCCTCTTGTAACAATTGCCGTAAATTCAGCTCTTGTCATAGTGGAGTTTGGCTCGTAGCTATTTATTGTTTTTCCATTAATTATGCCACGGCTTACCAGAGCTTCAATTGCAGTTTGGTTTTTATGACCCAAAATATCAGCAAAAGTTTTTTCTTTATCCACTATATTCGTCTTTTTAACATCAGAATGCTTGCCTGCAAGCCCAAATTCTTCTTTGGTTGTTTCGACAAGTGAAATCGCGTCACTCATATCATAAAGGCTATTCTTGCCCTCAGCCAATCTTTTTATGGAAACCAGTCCGTAAAGTGCCTGTTCTGTTGCCATAAGATTTGAATTTTCGTCTTTTTCACTATGCTTAAATCCGTTAACCTCTGTATAATAACAAATCAGCCTATCAAGAATTGTGTTTTTGTTTTTTACAAATCTCTCGTCATCAAGCGAAATACCAAGTTCGCACAATGCAACAATCGTCTGCACGCAGTTTTCTGAGGTTTCAGTTCCCCAACTTGAAAAGCCACCTTTTTCATCCTGTTTTCGGGAGATTGCATTCAGTGCTATATCTGTTGCTGATTTTACTTTTGGATTATCCTGATAATTTGAAAGCGCCTGAAGAGCCATTGCGGTAACATCAATATCTGCTGGCTCGCCTGATAATGCCCATCCACCGTCTGCTGTTTGCTTTTCGAGAATGTGATTTATATACATTTCTCTTGTTGCCTGAACATTTGCCTCGGGATTTTGCGGCATATCATAATTTCCGCTATCGAGAGCAATAAGTGCCCATATAGCTCCATTCAGTCCCTGAGAAACTGTTTTTTCATAATCTCCAAGAGGCATCAAAAGGTTATAGCCTGCCACATCCGAAGGATTTTTCCCAATCGCTGTAAGCGCAAGAATCAGCCTTGAATACTCTGTATATTTTTTATTGTGAAGCTTCCCCTCGTGCAATTTCACATACTCTTCTGCCCTTTTATAATAATCAAGGTAATACTCATCGGGAATTTCCATGCCGCTTCGGGCAAGAGCAATAATTGTCCACTCTCCGCCTGTTGAACCAATCTGAGGCTCCTTTACAGTTTTATATAAGTGAAGTGCTGTATCATATAAAACTTTATCAATCGATTTATCTGATTGTTCCTCCTTATTGTCTTTTGGTCTATACACTCCGCCCGATGAAACCGATAAAGATGATTTTCCTATATCCTTTCCAAAATTTCTTGTGTAGAGCCATTCAACATAATCTCCGTTTGAAAGAGTGTGCAAAGATGCAGAATAATTAGGGAATTTATTATTTACGCTATACATCCAACCGCTTTCTGTGCCTTCATCAAATTCAGCTAGTCCTTCAATTCCATTCACGTAATCTCCGTAAGCACTGTGCGTTGCATCAATATCTAATCCTGTTTTTTCTAAAAGTTCAAAAACAGTTGTTCCTTTTTCAACCTTGTAAGATGTTTTTTTCAAATATGTGTTGCCTTTCGGGTCTGCAACCTTTATATTCACAGAAATAGTTTTTGAATTGCCAGAAGAATTTTCATCATCAACAACTTTTATTCTGGATATAGCAGGCACTATGGAGGAATCTTCTTTATAAGCCATTACATAGTAGCTGCCGATAGCAGAATTGTTTTTAAAGCTGATTTTAACATTACCGCTCTTATCCGTAATCTGCGTTTTCATTGAGCTGTTATTGCTTCCAAGGAAAACAACTTTTGCATCACTGCATGGCGAAACAACAAGACTATAGTTTGAATCATATCCAAGAGAATTCAATTGAAGCGTAACGGATTTACCTTTTTCTACCTCGATGTCGTTTTCGCTAAAATATGAGTAGGCATCGCTCCAGTATGTTGTATCGTAATAATTGAATGCAGTAAGATAATCTCCATCCTTTACAACGTCTTCCATACTCCAGCAGCTTTCGTTATTCAGGTAATAGCCTGCCGCTGCCGTTTCGCCTTTTGTGCCTTTGCCCCAAAGCACACTAAGAGATAACCCGTATGCCCCGTAAAACGTGCTGTATCCCTCTTCTGCTCCACCCTCATAGTGTTCTTCATGCGCAGCATACAAAGCTTCATCAACAGTAAGTTTTCCATCTGTATTAATATCTGTAACTGTTATTTTCGAATGTGCTACATATTCCCCGTTTTTATTCGTAACAATATTTCCATCAGAAGCGATTGTTACGTATATTTCTGCACTTTCAGCCGCATCTGCATCAGGCATATTTCCCTCTTGGCTATATTTATCATCGTATGCTTCTCCATCAGATGTAAAGTCCCAATACAAAAGGTTTTCCTTATGTGCTTTTCTGTAGGCATCATACGCCTGCATTACCTGAACGGTAGCCATAGAATTAACAGCATTTTCATAGAGATATCCGCTTCCCTCATTATTGCTATATTTACCAAGAGCCGTAATAATGTTTTCAGTTTCACTGCCAAACCCGTTATTTATATCTGTTACATCTATTTTAAGAGAAGATAGTGCCATTAAAACCTGTGCAGTGGAATTTGGATTATCTGAATAATTATAATCACTCGAAATAATTCCCTTTAAATATTCAAGAGCCCTGCTGACTGCATTATTAACATCAGTATTTTCCTGATACGAACTAAGAGCTTGTATGCATATTGCAGTTACATCAATATCCGCTATGGCATTACCGGTTAAACCAAAGCCTCCGTTTTCTGCCTGATATTTTAAAAGCTCTGTAATTATCTTATGTTCATTCCATTTTGCATTTTCAGGTATTTGTAATTCTGTTGCATTAAAAACAATCAAAGCATACGCCAGATCGTTAGAGCCTGTTTCTGAGTATTCATTGTTATAGATCAGCTCTATAAGATTTACCCCGTCAATATTTGTTATATCTTTATTCATAACAAGCAGCGCCAGAGCGGTTCTTGCTAAATCTGTAGGTTTTGTATTCACATCAAATTCTTTTACTTTTTTGACTAACGAACCATAATATTCATCAAGAATATCTTCATCAATCGCTTTTTGTGCACGAAGCATAGTTATAACATACCACTCAAAGCCGTATGAAACTCCGGTGGTATCGTGTATTTCAGAAAGCTGCTGATTAATATAAGCCTCCGAAGATGCTATACCCGTGCTGATAACAGCATAAACGTCCGTTTTCTCCGTTACAACAGCCTCATCTTCTGCAAGAGTTGTGCTGACCATCATAGAAAACAAAACAACTATCGACATCAATAAACTTAAAAATTTTTTTGATTTCACTTTAAATCAATCCTTTCTTTTTTATCTAAATTTATAAAATAAAAAGCTGTGGTAATTTTCTTTAAAAAATTACCACAGCTGAGTTTTCCTGTGATTAATCACAATTTGCGCGCACCAAAACAAGCACTTTTCAAAGCGCAACAAAAACATTACCCCTATGCAAAAGCACTTACAGAATAATATCAAAGCAGGTCTTGTGGCTCGCACCATATAGATTATAAAATCTGCATTTTTATATCCTGCCTTCTCAGTTTCCCAATGACTGGCTTTCACCAACGGATATAAAAACTTCGATGCATACACCGACAGTTATCGCCGAGGATTCTCACCTCGTTCCCTTTTCACCGATTATACCAACTCAGCATAACCGACACTCTGTGTGAATATATTAAATTTTAATTATTTGAGTAAACTGTTTTCGATGTGATGTTTTCAAGTCTGCCAATTTTTCCTGAAAGAGTGTTTATCACATCCTGCGGAGCATCTATTGCAACAGAGATAATATTTATCCCTTTTTCCCTATATGGAATTCCCATTCTGCCTATTATATATTCACCGTATTCATGCAAAAGGTCGTTAAGTTTTGTTACCGATGCACCTTTTTCAACAATTATTGATATTGAAGCAACCCTTGTTTCCATATTTTAATATACCTCTTTTTTAGGATTAACAATATCACGCCAATCAAGGTCGCCCCTGTCGAGTCCGCGTATAAGAACTTCTGCAGTTGCAATATTTGTTGCAAGAGGAATATTATGTACGTCGCAAAGCCTGAAAAGAGCACTTACATCAGGTTCGTGTGGCTGAGCCGTAAGCGGGTCGCGGAAGAAAAGCACAAGGTCGATTTCGTCATATGCAATTCTTGCTCCTATCTGCTGATCTCCACCCTGCGGACCTGAAAGAAATCTGTGAACATCAAGCCCTGTTGCTTCCATAATAAGTCCGCCTGTTGTACCTGTCGCACAAAGGTTGTGTTTTGAAAGAATGCCTTTATAAGCAATGCAAAACTGTACCATTAATTCTTTTTTCTTGTCGTGTGCTATAAGTGCTATATTCATTTATTCTCTTCTCCTTTGTATAGTAGGTTTATTCTTTAAACGGCATCTGTGCACTGAGCACGCACTGCCCGCCTGCACATAATATTTTAACCTCAGGGGTAGTGTCGTCAGTGTATTTTGAAAGCACGCCTGATATTTCTTTTCTCATTTTTTCAATAATGGCACTCTCTTTTAAATTAATTCTGTCGCTCTTTATAACGGTCGAGAGCCTTTCTTTTGCAACGTTTTTGCTTTTTATCTTAAGATTAAGGAAAAACATTCTCATAATCTCTCTCCTTTTTTATTCTTAAAAAGCTTCTGCCAAAAGGATTGTTTAAGATTAAGCAGTTCAACATTTTCTCCGTTAAGCCTTAAAGCTATATTTCTGTAGGCTTGTCCTGAAAGAGATTTCACAAGTGAAGAAACGTATTCTCCCTTATTTGCCGCGATAATAATATCCTCATCGTCGGGCACAACTCCAAGCAAATCAATGCTTAAAATATCGAGCATATCTTCTATTCCAAGCATATTGCCGTTTTCCATCATCTTAGGACGCGCCTTATTAATCACAAGACGGATATCCTTAATATCGTGCTTTTCAAGAAGCCCTATAATTCTATCGGCATCGCGCACACTTGAAACCTCAGGAATTGCAACAACAATTGCCTTTTTAGCCGCTGCCACCGCGTTTTCAAAGCCTTGTTCAATACCTGCAGGACAATCGATTAAAATATAATCGAAATCCTCTTCCATCTTGTGTATAAGATGCTTCATCTGAGTTGTTGTAACAGCACTTTTGTCCCTCGTCTGCGCTGCAGGCAAAAGGTAAAGTCCTTCAAAACGCTTGTCCCTTATAATTGCTTTTGAATATGTACACTTATTTTCAACAACATCAACTATATCATATACTATTCTGTTTTCCAGGCCCATAATCACATCAAGATTTCTAAGGCCGATATCTGTATCTATCATCACAACTTTTTTGCCGGAAAGACTAAGTGCCGCTCCAATATTCGCGGTTGTGGTTGTTTTTCCAACTCCGCCTTTTCCGCTTGTGATAACTATAACTTCGCTCATCAATCATCACCCACAGTTATTTTATCATAAAAGCAAAGAATAGTCTATAGTGTTTTTACAAACATTCCAAGATTATTTCGCCATTTTCCGCCCTACAAAGAGCTGCTCCAACTTTTTTTGCTCTTTTCTTGTAAGAAATTACATTGCCTATTCTTATTTGCGAAGGCTCCATGTATGTTGCATAAACACAGCCTTTATTTTTAATATATATGCTTCCGCGCAATGCACCGACAACCGTTACATTTCCGTCTGCCTCTACCCGTGCACCTGCATTTACATCTCCGTAAACGATAACATCTCCACGCGAAACAACGCTTTCTCCACTTCGCAGACTTTTATTTATAACCTTTAATATCGCTTCATTTTCACTGAGACTGTAGAGTATCTCTTCGTTTGAAAGGGTATGCCTTTTATTAAACTTTATGTTTTTTCCGAAAATCTTTTTCACCCTTCTGAAAAGAGCCATTTCTTCATCATAAGTAAGGTTTAATCCATTATATGCTATCTCCCCTTCGGAAATGGCAAAAAATGAATTGTTCTTTAGTGCATCAATTTCACAAAGAGCTTTTTCTATACTTATATCTTCATCAAACAAAAGCTCTATTTTTCCATTGTTTCCTTTTACTTTTAAACTCACGCACAATACCTCTACTTCATAAGCATATTTACTTTCGAATCGTTTTCCTTATTATAATTATCATAGTAGCTGTCTACAATTTTTCTTACTGCCGCAGCAACATTACTTCCGCTTCCTGCCTTTTCTATAACACATGCTATGGCAATCTGTGGGTCATCATAAGGCGCATAGGCAACACAAATGCCATTTGTAAACACCTGTGATGTCTGAGCACTTCCTGTTTTAGCCGCAACCTTTGTCTTACATCCCTGAAATGCAGTGAATGCAGTACCTTCTGTAACAACTTTTCTTAATCCCTCCACTATTGCTCTCTGATTTTTTTTGCTAAGCTTCACTTTTGACAACACTTCAGGAACTACCTCATTTTTCATCGAAGTATCACTTGCTTTAACAGATTTAATTAAGTGTGGTCTGTATCGCGTTCCGCCATTTGCAATAGTTGCAATATAGTTTGCAAGCTGAAGCGGAGTTACAAGCGTATCTGATTGCCCTATTGCAGTCTGACAAACATCTCCGGGATACCATATTCCCCCATTTTTCTTTCTGTTTTCAGGGCCTGCAACAACGCCTGTCCCCTCTTCATCTGAAAGTTCAATTCCACTTTTTTTGCCAAATCCAAATTTTTTAGCATATTCATTTATCTTTTCAATCGTTAATCTTCTACCAACATCGTAAAAGAATACGTTGCACGAATCGCGGATAGCCTCAGTTACATTAAGATATCCGTGTGTACCTCCTGTTTGGTTAAATATCCAGCAAGCAGGTTGATAGTCTTTGAAGAAAGTGTATTTACCTGTATCGAGAATTTCCTCGTCAGCACCTATTATTCCCTCTTCAAGTGCCGCTGCACCAACAAGAAGTTTAAAGGTGGATGCGGGCGAATAATTTCCCGAAAGCGCACGGTTAAAAAGTGGCTTCGATGGATTATTTAAAAGTTCATCATAATCGCGGCTGAAGTTTTTGATATCGTACGATGGATACGAAGCCATAGCAAGAACTTCACCTGTGTTAACATCTATAACAACGGCACTTCCCGCATCGGCATTACTTCCGCCCTCTACACTTCCTGCCGAGCTTGCTATATCATTAATCGTTTCCTTCAGTGCCGTTTCACATGCAAGCTGCATATCAAGGTCGATTGTTAAGCTTACATTAGTTCCTGCTATTGGTGCTTTTTCGATTGTTTCACTTATATTAACACCACCCGAGGATTGCTCAATACTTCCTATGCCGTTTTCACCTTTCAAATATTCTTCAAGATATTTTTCAAGCCCGTCTTTTCCTATTGGCGAGTTAATGCTATAGCCATTATCTTTATTTTTTTCATATTCTTCCTGATTCACAACCCCTACTCTTCCAAGCATATGTGCTCCAAGCCCTATATAAGGATAGTCGCGTACAGGCTGGGTTACAACGCAGATGTCATCGGAACCTGAATTTTTTTCTTTAACCGAAGCAATTTCGCTTATCGGAACATCTTCTTCAAAAAGATACGGCTGAGCCATAGAAAATCCTTTATTTCGCATATCCAGGCGAATTGCGGCAATTTTTATTCTGTCGTCTTTAAAATGATTATCACTTATACTGTATCTTTCACATAGTGATTTCATCACATCATTTGCAGAAGCTTTCACATCAAACCCATTATCGCTTTTCCATTTTTTTATTTCTTTATTTGTACCTGTAAAAAGATAATTTCCCTTATCGTTACGTACAGGAAGAATGTCTCCCAAATCGTTATCATAGCTTACCACATCTCGAAGCAAGCTCATCACAAGAGAATTAAGTTCTTCCTGACTTCTTTGCGAATTTTCCTGGATATAAAGGTTATAGCCTGTTCTGTTTTTCACAATACTTCTGCCAAACCTGTCAAGTATTTCACCTCTTGGGGCTATTAATTCAACAGTTCTTGTTGTTCTTATATCGCTTTTTTCTCTGTAGTATTTTCCGTTTGCCACCTGCAAATTGACAAGCCGCCCCACAATTACTACAATAACAGCCGTTAAAACGATATATAAAAAGGTATATCTTCTTTTATTCATCGCTCTCTACCGCCTTTTCTTCCAAGCGTTTACTTCTGACAGTAATAAAGTATGTAATCAAAAGGCCGATAATAAACGCCAATATTCCATTAACTATCACATCTGATGCAATTCCTCCAACATTCAGTGAATAACCAAACACTGTTGGAATAAGAGAATACACCACAATATACACGGCTGTGTATGTGAAACAAACTCCTCCCATTATAAGCGGAGAATTATTATTGTTCTTATTTATAAAATTTGATACCAGTCCAGCAAGAAGCATATAAATAACAATATGCACACCAAAAACTCTTGAACACACAACATCTGTTAAAAGTCCGCTGAAAGCTCCCAAAAGAGCTGATTCGGTAGGATTTGAATAAAGCGCAATAATAATAAGCACTGCGGGCATAATATTGAGTGTAACAGAAAAAATATTTATTTTTTCAAAAATAAGCGATTGCAATAAAAACACACCATATATTATTGCAATTTTCTTAACGTATTTCAATTAAAACCACTCCGTAATTTATCGGTAAATAATAACGCTGGTAAGATTATTTATATTAACACTTGTCTTAACTGTTGCTGTAAGAGTAAGCTTACGCTCGTCTTCTTTTATTTCCGTTATTTTTCCAATAAGAATTCCTCTTGGGAAAATACCTCCTGTACCCGAGGTTTCTATGCTGTCGCCCACAACAGTTTTTGCATCTTTGTCGATATAATTCATAACACACTTTCCCGATTTTGAAAGCTTTGAATTACCCTCTATAACACCCATATCTCCGCTTCTTAAACAAAGAGCGGAAACAGATGATGATGCATCAACTATTGTTTTTATTTTGGCATAGTTTTTTCCAACCTCACAAACAACTCCCACAAGCCCTTCAGGAACAACTGCAACTGAATTTATCCTGATACCGTCTTTTGAGCCCTTGTCAATTGTAAGAGTATTATATAAATCTCCCGTATCTCTGCCAATAACATTGGCGGCAACTCCGCTTTCATGTGCATACATATCTCTGAGTTCAAGTGATTTTCTAAGGCTTTCATTTTCAAGCTTATATCCCTCCACCATTCTCAGTTCATCGCGAAGCTCGTTTATTTCTTTTTTAAGCTTTTTATTCTCACGGGCATTTTTCTTTGAATTAATAATATCACCAAAAGTGTTTTTTGTTCCGTTAACTATAAACGATGCTCCTTTTTGCACAGGCATAAAAACTCTTGCAAACCCTGATGTAACAGAAGTGTTTCCAGTATTAAAAGATATTATCGCAACCGAAACCACAAACACAATTACAACACAAATGCTTATGATAAAAGCTTTCGTAAATTTTTTCATAATATATCTTTAGTCCTTTCAAGCCAATGATTGTTTTTTAATACTGTTTATAAAAGGTCTATCTCAAATTCTTCCTTAAAAAGTTTGTAAAGCGGACAAAGAGGCAGTCCCACAACATTTGAATAATCTCCGTCGATTTTCTCTACAAACATTGCCCCTTTTTCCTGAATGCCATAGGCACCTGCTTTGTCAAGAGGCTCACCCGTAGCTACATAGTCATCTATCTCTTTATCAGTAAGTTCTTTAAAAGTAACATCTGTTACAGCGCATCTTGAAACAGATTTTCCACTGCTGCAGTCTATAACGCAGTAGCCTGTATATACCTGATGCGTTTTTCCGCTTAGTTCTTTAAGCATACTCTTTGCATCTTCTTTTGATTCGGGTTTTCCATAAATCTTGCCATTAAGACAAACGCAGGTATCTGCACCAATAACTATTGTATTTTTTCTGAAAGAACGTGCCACATCAGCTGCTTTAACAAAACTGAGCTGCATTACCATTTTATCGGCTTCAAGCGTTTTATAAGCATCTTCATCCACATTAGAGGGAATTACCTGTGCGTTTATTCCAATTTTATTTAAAAGCTCTTTTCTCCTTGGAGACTTAGATGCCAGAACAAACAATGTTCTACTCATTATATCATTCCTTTACAAATTTGTCATCATAAGATTTCAAACATTTTTCGATAATTTTTTCCGCTTCTTTTCTTCCCAGTATCTCATTTACTGCTGTTTCCTTGTTCTCGAGGAATTTATAAACTTCAAAAAAATGTGATATTTCTTTGAAAATATGTTCAGGAAGCTCCGACAAATCTTTGTACACCGAATAAGTCGGATCGTTAAACGGAAGAGCTATTATTTTTTCATCGACAGCTCCATTATCAATCATTTTTATAACGCCTATCGGGTAGCATCTTACTAAAACAAGGCTGTCAATTCTCTCCTGACAAAGAACAAGAACATCAAGAGGGTCTCCGTCGTCAGCATAAGTGCGTGGAATAAAGCCATAGTTTGCAGGATAATGCGTTGATGTATATAAAACTCTGTCGAGAATTATCATACCCGTTTCCTTATCAAGCTCGTATTTATTCTTGCCCCCTGCTGCAATTTCAATCACAGCAAGAAAGTCATCTTTTCTAATTCTTTCAGGGCTTACCCCATGCCAGACATTAAACATTATAAACTCTCCTATCTATTATTTTTTCACAAACTCACTAAGAGTTTTTGCAAGCTCCTCCGGAGTGCTTTTAATTTCATTGAAAATCCATTTTTCAACAAGTGTAGCACCACCGAAAGCACTCATAAGCATTTTAAAATGAAGAGCATTTGAAAGCTCCATATTGCTTATCCATTCCTTTTTATTTTCGTCTTTTCCAAAAACTTTATCAATCAGCTTGTTTCTGAAGCTGTTACCGTTTGAACTTTTAAAAAGAATAAGATATATTCTCTTATTTTCCTGTATAAATTTAAAAAATTCCACCAAAACTGGATAAACATCTTTTTTTTCGTAAAGATTAATTCTTGGTGTCTGATTTATTATATCATTTTCTACCTCTTCAAGCAAGGCATATTGATCACAAAAATGCAAATAAAATGTCGAACGATTAATATCTGCAAGCGAGCATATTTCTTTAACTGTAATTCTTGATATATTGTTCTTTTCCATTAAGTCTACAAGTGCATCTTTTATCATTTTTTTTGTCATTTTCACTCGTCTGTTATCTTTTATATTCATATTACTACCACACTTTTCCTTTTTGTGTTGATTTCACATCATATTTTTAAATATTAATGGTTGTTTTCACAACACTGTGTCGATATAATCTTATCGTAAAGATTAAAATTTGTCAAGAATAGAGGGATAAAATATGAAAAAACAAGAAAACTACCCGCTTTATAAAGTTGAAAAAATTGAAAGCATTAAAGAAATGATTAGCAAGGCTCTTCGCGACGCAAAAGATAAGCCTGCATTTATGTTTAAGAATAATAAAAAAGAAATTGAAACGAAAACCTATCAGCAGTTTTCAGATGATTTAGATGCTTTAGGCACAGCTTTAAATTCTATTGGCGGTTTTGACAGACATATAGCCGTTATTGGTGATAACAGCTATAAATGGATAACTGTTTATATTACTATACTTCAAAGCAGAGGCGTATGTGTTCCTGTTGATAAGGAGCTTCCTCCCGAAGAAATTATAAACGTACTTACCCACAGCGACACACATATTCTTTTCTATTCAAAAAAATACGAAAAGCAATTAGATTATTTCAAAGAAAATCTTCCTGATGTAAAATATTTTATTGCTTTTGATAAAGACGAAGAAAGTGATAGAGTTCTTTCTTACGACAAGCTCTTAGCTAAAGGCAAAGAACTTTTAAAAGAGGGAGATACATCATATACATCAATCATTCCAAATCCCGACGAAATGCGCGTAATTGTATACACTTCGGGAACAACAGGAAGATCCAAAGGCGTTATGATTGCTGAAAAAAGTCTTGTTGCAATTCCTTACTACGGACTTCAGATTTCAGATGTGTATACAAGATGTTTAAGTGTTCTTCCCCTTCACCACACTTATGAAGCAGCAGGTCTTTTATTCACTATTCACAAGCATGCTTGTATGTGTATTAATGAAAATATGAAATCAGTGCTTAAAAACCTTAAGTTTTATAAGCCCGACTATATGCTTGTTGTTCCTGCATTTGTAGAACTTTTTTACAGCCGTATATGGGCAAACGCAGAGGAAAATCACAAGAAATTTCTTTTGAAAGCTTTAATCAAAGTGAGCAGATTTTTACGCTTCTTTAATATTGATTTAAGAAAAAAGCTGTTTGGCTCAATCCACGAAGTATTCGGCGGAAATATGCTTAAATTTGTTTCAGGCGGTGCACCGCTTCGCCCGGAACTTGGAAAATTTTTCGATGATATAGGGATTAACCTTATAAACGGCTACGGAATAACCGAATGTGCTCCCTTAATTAGTGCTAACCGCGATGGTTTTAACGACTATAGAACTGTAGGTGTGCTTATGCCATCACTTGAGTTGAAGTTTGAAAACCTCACAGACGACGGCGAAGGCGAAATATGCGTTAAAGGCGAAAATGTTATGATGGGATACTACAAGGATAAGGAACGCACCGACGAAGTATTAAAAGATGGTTGGTTCTACACAGGCGACTATGGTAAGCTCAACGATAAAGGCCAGCTTCTTATCACAGGCAGAAAGAAAAATCTTATTGTACTCAGAAACGGAAAAAATGTTTTCCCCGAAGAGCTTGAAGATTACATTATGAATATTCCATATGTTAATGAGGTTGTTGTTTCATCTATAAGAAATAAAAATAACGATGAAGATGGACTTCGTGCCGAGGTTTACCTTGATGAAGAAAAAACACAAAAGCTCGGAACAAACGATATAAAAGCAAAGCTCCGTGCCGACATTAATGAAACCTTTGCTAAATTCCCCAATTATAAGCAAATCAGCGAAATTATTATCCGCGATACGGAATTTCCGAAAACAACCACAAAAAAGATAAAGAGATAAAAAAGAGGATGTTTAAAAACAAAAAAGTTTTTAAACATCCTCTTTTTTCAGGGGATAGAAGAAATTTTCAGATTTGCGCTCTGGAGAATTTAAACATCCTCTTTTGTTGGTTTAAAGCTTGGCATCATCTCAAGCTTAAACAAATTATTTTTATGCTTTGTATCGATAAGCTTCTTCTTTTCCATATCCTCGATTTCTCCTGTACGGATATATCTGTCGAGCATAGCATAGGTGAAGCCAAGATTTTCTTCGTCTGTTTTTCCGCACAATCCGTCAATCGGTGTTTTTTCAACAAGGTCATACGGAAGCTTTAATAAGTGCCCGATTTCTTTAACCTCGGCAACAGTTAAATTCGAACAAGGCGAAAAATCGCCTGCCGCATCGCCGTAGCGAGTTGAATAGCCAACCCAATCTTCCGAAAGATTACACGTGTTTGCAACGCGCCCGTTGTTTGACTGACTTATTGCATAAAGCGTTGCCATTCTTATTCTTGGCGGTATATTCTGAATGGTCTGTTGTGAAATCTCAATTCCTTCAGGAAAGCTTTTAAGCATTCCCTCAACGCAGTCTTTTATATTCACAATATAGTATTTTATACCAAGGTGCTCTACAAGCTTTATTGCACAATCAATATCTGCCTGTTCTCCGTTTGGCATAAGAACTCCAATTACGCGTTCTTTTCCAAGAGCTTCTGCGCAAAGTGCAGCAACAACCGAGGAATCCTTACCTCCCGATATTCCGACAACTGCGTTACAGCCTTTGCCGTTTTCTTCAAAAAATTTTTTTATCCACTCTACACACTCGTTTTTAACTTTTTCTGCATTAAACATAAAATCTCTCCATCATTTTTACATTTGCTATAAAGTATTCCCATTATCCTAAAATCCACTCGGCTGCTTGAAGCAAAAGTGCAGCTACTGCAACAACTGCACCGTATTTACCAAGATTAAAATTCTGTATTACACCTGCTTCTTCATACATAACTCTTATCTCCTCGCTAAGATGTGAAAGAGCCCTGTCTATATCGGTTTTTTCCTGTATCAAATTATATATTTCTATTCCCTGCTCCTGACTTGTTATTTCACAGTTCATAAACTGGTTTAAAAATGCTATATACTTTTCCTGCAGGAAAATCAAATCTCTGATTTTTCTTGTTCTTAAGTTTCTTCCCTTTTTCTCAAACCCACGTGAAAGTTCACTTGCAAGATAATCAAATCTTAAAATTGAAGCACGCTGACATATACAAAGAGCCAGAATTTCAGTATACAAGCATAAAAACGGAAGTTCAACAAGATAATCTGCCTCAACAGAAGTTACACCCATAAATGAATTGTGAGTAATCCCCCAAAGCGTTACTCCCTCTCCCTTTTTGCCAAGCCAGCGTTTATAGATTGCTCCTTCAAGCTGATTAAGCCTCTCGCTTTCATTTATGCATCCGCAAAATGCAGGCTTGTTCACAAAGATAAATTCATATAAATCTTCTGAAACATCCTCCCTTTGCTGATAATCCGTAACTCTTTCAGCATACTTTTCATCGTTTACAAGGCAAGCTATAAACATTCTGTCATCTATTGCGGGCACTATGTTTTTTCTTACATCAAGCGGTAACAGTTCCGTTATAAATTCGGGGATATAGTTTAAATCCACTGCACCCTCTGTTTTAAGGCGGAACTTACTCTCAAGGTCAGCAAAGCTTTCCCTGTCCTGATATTTTATTCCCATCTTATCGGCACACATAACAGAACTTGCGCCTAAAAACGGAGCAAAAACTCTTCTGCCGTATTCATTAATGCACTTCACATCGTCGATTGTAGTATAAAGAGAATTTTTGCATTCAAAAATAAATATAGCTATTCCCGTATTATAAATTTTAAGCCTTATTGCATTTAACAAAAGCTCGTATGTTTTATCCTTTGTTGTAATTACGTATTTGGCTTTATTATGCACATTTTTCGAATCATAAGTTAAGTTTGTAACAAATCCTCCGCCCATTCCCCCTATAATTTCGCGTGCAGAGCGGCTGAAATAATGATACTTCCTGTATTTTTTCTCAAGGTCAATATCAGAATCTGCGTTGGAACTTATAGTTCCTTTGTAATCATCATTTGTGCATTTCCACAGAGAGGAAGAAAAGCTTTTAACGTAATCTTCATATTCAATGCTTTCCATGTTCCACACAAATGGAAAATAAAAAGTATGATAGCTGTATATCCTGTTCATTTTGTCCTCCCCGGCTTAGTTTACAGGCACAATGGGTGCTACTGTAAACCATGCAAGCACAAACATCGCAATTGCCATCACAATCGGTGGTTTAATAAAATGAAAATATAATCCCGATTTTGTTTTCTGAAATTTTTTTGAGAAAATATGAAGCGGAAGAGTATATATAATTGCTGCTATAAATACAAGAGCATACGATATAAGGCTGGCTGCAATTAAAACCTGCATCACATTGTCAACCTTGGGAATAATAAACCAATAAAGAAGCTTTATAACAACACTTATTTTTGCGCAGTTATAAAATCCCTTTTTTGCATTCAAAAAGTCCTGCATATTTGAAGCCTGCACCTTAACCTGGTGCATTGCCTTAACCGAGTTAAAAACAAGATACAAACTAACTCCAAAATCCAAAAGAATAAAAATTATTCGAAATATGAACGACATTTTTCATACCCTCTTTCTACGTATTCTATAATATTGCTCACTGCAATCTTCGTTTTTTCAAGAAGATGGCTCTTTTTAGCTTCGATATGCTCTTTCACAGGGGCATTTTGCGGTGTATCAACATCCGCAAATCCGCTTTCTGCTATAGCATAATTAATTTTAAGCCTGATATTTTCGTTTAAAGCCGTTCTTCTTTCAATAGAATATCGGTTTCTTTCTTCTCTTATAAACCGTGAATGGCTTATCGTTCTTCCTGTTACCTGAATTATTATATTAAATATAACAATACACATAAAGATAACAGGAATAATTGCAAATTTTAAATCTTCTTTACTTGTTCCGCTCAGAACTTCTGTTATTTTCTTTTTCAGTGCTATGAGAAGTGCTTTAACAAATCTTACCGCCTTTGAGTTTTTTGCTAAAACTATACACTCTTCAATCTGGTGCATAAGCTCGCGGCGGTATATTTTATTTCGTTCACGCTGTGGTATTTCTTCTGCGCAGCTATGGCAAATTAAATTATATAATTCATTCTGCGTGCCGCAAGTACATTTCCACGCCATTTAACCGCCTCCTATATCTTTTCGCAATACTCAACTTTTCCAAAGCACCAGTCTCGCACAATGGGAGTTGCATTTTTATAATCTTCTTTAATACGGTATGTATCAAAGCTTTTTGTTTCAGGATTTCTTTTAGTAAACTGATCAGGTTTCGTATTTTCAAACCTAGTTATCTTTTTCTCATCCTCTTCAATTATTGTTTTATAGATTTCAACTATCTTTTCTATTTTCTCATCGCTGCACACAACAACCTCGCGGTCGAATTTAATTCCAAGCTTATCCATTGCTTCTTTATTTGACTGTGAAATTGCAACAGGCACCCATTTTACAAACCTTGCCGCCTGCGACGGAAGAACAATAAAAGGATGAGGAAGAAATGAATACTTAACCATAAAGCATTCAACACTTATGCTTCCCTCTATCTCTATTGAGTTAATCATTTCAATATTTCTATCGAATATTCCCGATTCATATTCCTGATATTCGTTTAGTATATCGGCAAAATCGCGTTTAAGATTAACTATAACACTCTCGGATGGCGGATACTTTTTTATGTTGTACGGCTCGCCTGAATCATAATAGGGGTTTTCACCCGATATTGTTTGCGAAAGCTCGGGCACAAGCACACATCCCGTAAGAGCTTCTATCTGAATCTGCCTTGTAGTTTCATAGCGCTGAATATTAATATCGGTTTCAAGGGAATTTAGTCCGTCCTCAGTGAGCACGCCGTCTTTAATATGCCCATAGCCGTTTTCAAGCACTGATAGAATATTCTTTACCATTTCAATATTCAGCCCTGTAACATCGGAAAGCACTTCCGCTTCGGTAAGACCGTTATAATAAAGCTTTAAAATCAGCTTTTCTATTGTTGAATACTCTCCGCGCACACGTTCTTCAATGTCTATTTCAGCAATACATATCGGGCAAAGAAAACCAAAGAAAAAATCAATTTTTCCGAATTCCCTGAATGATTCATTAAGTTTATCCCATTTTTGCAGCGTTTTATCGGGATTATCTATGTATCTGAAATTAAAGGTTCTTTTTTCGTCTTTATTCTCTGCCATGGCTAAACTCCTTCGACATTATGTATTCTCCGCTTCCGCCTTTAACAGCATCTACAATGTCCCGCATGAAAAGGGCAAATTCCATCTTCTGCCTTTCTTTCATAACCTTTTCATCTTCCTGAATTTCTTCAATATTTTCTGCATCTGCATTTTCCTGCTGTTCCATTGGACCAAAATCATCTTCCGACATACTTGAACAGTTAGTAAGGAAATTAAAATCGCCTACCAGAACAAGCTGCTTTTTACACCTCGACATAGCAACATTAATTCTTCTGAGCTCCGATAAAAATCCGATTGAATTCCATTCGTTGCTTCGTGTACAGCTGTAAATAATCATCTCACGCTCTTGTCCCTGGAAACTGTCGAGAGTGGCTATCATTGATTCAACCTGTGTTTTTGAAAGCAGATTGAAATGCTTGTGAACGTTTTCACGCATCATTTCAGCTTGTCTTTTATATGGCGTTATAATGCCAATTTCGTCAAGTGAAACAATGGGATTGCCCTCTCCCACCTTCATCTTTTCAAGAAGAGCTGTTACCATATCAATTTCGCACTTGTTATAGCATTTTCCGTCAACCGTGTGTTCGTGGCGGTATGATGGTGGATTATCCGATGTGTCGATAATTACAAAGGGACGCTTGAAAATTTCGGGACAAAGAGATGGAAGTCCCACTTTCTTTTCAAAGGAAAGATACTTTCCATCGTAAAATTTCTTTGAAAGAATATCTGCAATTTCCGCAGGCATACGGAATTGTGTATCAAGCATAAACTTGTTTTCCTCGGGAAAACGGTTTCTTTCAAACACATATTCAAAGAAGCTCTTTTTAAGAAGCTCTGTTTTTATGTGGGCATTATTACAGCGTTCAAGCATTTCCTCATCAACACTTGGAGGAATCTGCTTATGGTCGCCAAGCATAAGAGTTTTTTCAGCTCTCGACATAGGCACAATAACATCGTGAATCTGAATCTGGCCTGCCTCGTCGATAATTGCAACGTCGAAATCAACATTTCTGAAAACTCTGTTGGAATTTATACCGATACACGTTGCCCCAACAATCGAAGCATTACCGATAAGAATTTCAGAAAGCACGTTGTTATCCTTATCACGCACCATATCTTCCCATTCTGTAATAATATCTTTTATGTTGTTAAGCTTTCTGTCGGTATCCTTTACTTTTTCTGTAAGCGAAATAAATTCTTCTTCGCTTTCGTTTAATATGTAGCTTATATCGCCCATAGGAAGAGAAAATTTTGCCTCGATACCCATTTCTTCCTTAAATGTTTTCTCGCGCGCACTTAAAAATTCTTCCTTAAGCTTTTTAAGGTCTTCGTTTTCATATTCATTCCTGAATTTCAGTGCCTTCTGGTTGTATTCTTCAACCTTTGCTTTATAGATAGAAATATCCTCTGCACGAACCTTAAGCTCTTCATACTGCTTTTTCACTCTCTTTGTGATAAAGCTTGTTAAAAGCTTCATAATAAAGCCTTTTTTCTCTGCCTCTTCAAGATATATTTTCTTGCTGTTGATATCAGTAAGAAGTTGTATACGTTCGCTTTTTAACGTATCTATAATTTTTTTAAGAGCTACAAGCTCCTCTCCCATTTTCCTGAGAGAAGAATATTTAGCACCGAGATTTCTTTTAACTGTGAAAAATTCTTTACTGTGGTCTGTAATTTTCTGAAGCTGAGCTTTAACAGAATTTATTGTATTAATATCTTCTTTTGTCTTTGAAGTGCTTTTTGTGGTACTTCCCGTTATTATTGAAAAAATTTGTGCGTGCTGATTTTCAGGCAAAAATTCGCGCACATTTGCCTGTACCTTATCGGAATTTCCTATTCTTATCATTCCAAGGTCTTTATATTCCTCCTGCTGGCGGAACTGAGCAATTCTTTCAAAAACATTGTCTACCGCTTTATTGTTTTTCGAGGAAATAAGCACCTTCTTCTTTTCCTTTATAAAATGGAGCACCCATTCTACAATAACCGTTGTTTTACCTGTTCCGGGAGGGCCAAGCACAAGCGCAATATCCTTTGTCTGCATACCGGCTTTTATTGCTTCACGCTGACTAGGATTACTCATAGCTCCTCTTTGTTTCATGCTTTCAAAAACAGGATCTGTATCAATATTTTCGTCAAATCCATCGGTTTCAAAAGTTTCAAAGGTTTTATACATATACTGAGCTTTAACCTGTTTTCTCTTGAACTGATTTATAACTTCAAGGCGCACTCTTTTTTGCGTAGCATTAGCTGTTTTTTTGATTTCCCCACCGCTTTCGGGGAGTTCACGCTCGTTAAATTGATCCTTGAACGAAACAACAACTCTCTTAAGGTCGTCCTCATATTCGTCTATTAAAATAATATTTCCGTATTCAATGTCTTCTCTTCCATCGTCGCGCTCTACCTGAACAAATATTTCACTGCCCGCGCGGTAGTCCTCTGCCTCGAAAGGAAGACAAATGAATTCGTAAATATATTTCTGATTCTCGTCCATCTGCCCTTTAAGGCTTTTTCGGGATACATAAGCTATACCGGGGTCGTTAAGTGCTTTTTCTCTCTCGATATCGTATTCAATATTTGTATAATCCTTAACTGTTTTCAGTATTCTTTGCGAGAAAAAGCCTGTCCCATCTATATGGAAATTATCATCTTCAAGTATAAACTCCTTTAATGCGTTAAAAGAGTTTGCACTCATTCTTTCGGGGCTATACATACTTTTAGTCTTGGGATCGATTCCGCAACCGGTAATAAGATTATTTGTATTACCCTCTCTGACATAGCAATCTGCCCCGCACTCCTTAAGCCTTACCGCTTTTCTGTCGCTTTTGATAAATCTCTTTTTCTCAAATGCCAAAGCATCTTTTTTTATTGTGTTAATAACGATATTGTTATAGTCGGTGCTTAATCTGCAGTAAAAAAGGTAATCTTTCTTCATAATTTTAAAGTTTATATTACCCTTATCGTCCTGATAAATATCTCCAAGCTCGAGAATATCGCTAAAGCATAAATTTTCAACCGCATCTTCAAAAGAGCACTCCATTTTTTCCACCTTATTATCATAGGCGAAAAAGATAAGCGGCTCCTCGGGAACATACCAGAGCGTTTCAGTAAGATTAAGTTTTTGAGGGGTATCGTATAATTTAAGATTCTCTCTGTTCTCCATCGAAAACCGTCTCCTCTAAATCAAGCTTATCTAATACTTCGTAAAATTCCGTGTTTTCCGAAAGAAAAGAAGCGTCAGTTTCGTCAAACACGGCAAGTTTTTCTTTCTTTATATCAGTTTCCTGAGGTCGCATACCAATCTTCCTCCGTTTTCATAACGTTCTTCGGGGTCAAAAGCAAGGCATTTTTTCAAAACATCGTTAAGCTTTTTAGGAACAAAAGGATTATTAATCTCTTTAATCTCTCTCCAGTGTTTTCCATCGGAAGAAAGAATAAGGTCTTTCATAAATTCCATTCTTTCGCCCGTTAACGCCTCATACATTATAAGCCCAAAGCTGAATATATCTATTCTGTCGCATCTTTGCACGCCGCGGAAGCTTTTGCTTTGCTCGGGTGCTCTGTAAAAAGGAGTTCCCGTTCCGCGAAGTGCTCCTATTCCCGTAAGCCCGAAATCGATTACGCTTAAATTCATTTCATTATCTGATAAAATAATATTTTCGGGTTTTAAATCCTTGTGCTGAATACCGTTGCACCTGTGAATTTCACTAAGAGCATAGCCAAGCTTTTTAAGGCGCATTAAATTTTTCTTTGTTGTTTTTTCTGTAAGCACGGCACTCTTTTCTCGGCTAAAAACATCTCTCAGTGATTCGCCCTCTATGTATTGCATTATCATATAAATTGTATTTCCGCTTATATGAAAATCGTATAAAACAGGAATGTTCCTTGAATATTTTTCAAGTGTTATAAGCATATTAATTTCTTTTTTAAGCTCATCTGCACTCTTTTTATCAGGAGCAACTATTTCTTTTATGCCCACAATTCTTTTTGTGCGATTATCAATTGCCTTAAAAAAGCTTGTGCCGTTTTCTTCGGAGGTGTATATAGTTTTTTTCACAAGATACAAACAATCGTTATTATAACGAAGCATATTATTCTTCAAAACGTGCTACCTCCCTTTTAAGAACTTTTCTGAGTTCGTTAATACCTGCACGGTTGCCATAAGGCATAGTTATAATTTTTTCTAAAACATCCCTTAACTCATACGATATTTTATCTTCAATATAGTCAAGATACTTTTCTTCTTTATCAGCATTTACTACAGGCTCGCCAAAAAGAACATAGAAAACAAGCATCGCGCACGAATACACATCCACCTGCTCCCAATCTATATTTTCGTTTCCGCGTATAGTCTGATCGCGGAATTCGGGTGGCTTGTAGTAATCGTCTTTGTGCTCGTTAAAGCACTTTGTTCTCATAACTGTTGGGTTAGCACCATCTTCATTTTCGCGTTTTATTTTTGCATACTCAAAAAAGCCAACTCTTGCATGAACATTTTTTCTTCCCACAGTGATAAAAACCGATTGCGGAGAAAGCTGACGATGATGGATTGAAACACCCTCTTCTATATCAATAAGGGAATAAAGCGTTTCTGCAATTTCATACACAATGTTTAATTTTTGCCATATGGGAAGATTTAATCCTTTAAGCTTTTCACGCTCGCTCATAAGAAAAGTGTTTTTCCCAAGAATATAGCATAAATATCTGTGCCTGCAATCCTTACTCGATTCGATTTCTTCTGTTTTTATAGGCTCGAAGCTTACATCTGTGTAATTCTTCCGCACCTCGTTCGAGGCTAAAATTTCACGTTCGTGGCGCATATCCTCTTTTTCTTCCAGACGGAAGCGCCTGATGATAGCCATTTCAATATCTCCGTCTTTTTTAACTCGTCTGCATAAATAAGACGGAATAATATCAAAGCTGAATTTTTCAAAAAGAGGCTTTATAACCTCGTAATTTCCTATAGGTAAAAGCTCGAACAAAGGATACTTTTCTTCAAGCGGAGATATAAATTTCACCTCTTGCTTTGTTATGTATTCAGCAATAAATTTATAGAGTAATTCAAAAACATCTGCCGCTTTCTGAGTGTTGCTTTTAATCCC
This sequence comes from Clostridia bacterium, assembly GCA_017505525.1. Classification (GTDB taxonomy): domain Bacteria; phylum Bacillota; class Clostridia; order UMGS1883; family UMGS1883; genus UMGS1883. The sequence continues at coordinate 15,943 of JAFVPB010000056.1, read as the reverse complement.
CGGCTCGTGAACAGAAATGTTTCCGCTTCGGCGGATTTTGGTTAATATCTCACTCTGTGCTTCTGTTATAAAACCCTCGCTTAAACATCTAAGCTGCCTTTCTTCTGCCGAGGAGAGCTTTAAAAGCTTTGCTTTGATACCTTTGGGAATCTTTATCCCTTTGGAATCCAATACACCCTTGATAAATTCTTCAGCCGCACTTCTCGCATCTGAAATACTTTCGGTAGGCTTTGTTCTTATCCTTGTTTCACAGGAAAGAAGCTTTTCATGTATTGTATTTGTATTGAAAAATTGTGTTTTTAAAACTATATCAGAAAACAATTCTTCCACCTACTTAAATAAATTTAACCTTCAATATTACCATTATTTTTAGGCATAACTATTGCCGCAACTATATAAGCAATAACGCCCGATCCGCCAAGAAGAGTAAAAGCCACCCAAGCAAGGCGCACAAGCGTTGGGTCTATTTCAAAATATTCTGCAATTCCTGCGCAAACTCCGCAGAGTTTTTTCATCCACTGTTGATTTATAAAGACGTTTTTTCATTATATGTGCTCCTTTAAAAGTTCATTAAAACTACAGCCAAAGCACCTATTCCAACGCTGATAAGCTGGCGCTTTGTAAAGCTTTCTTTATATAGAATTATTGATACTAAAAAGCTAATAACAATGCCCGCACCTGATTTAACCGGCGATATAAATGATATGGGAAGATATTCATAAGTTATAAGCGTTAAAAGGTTACCTATTCCGTTAAATATTCCGGCCAACGCCCCAAAAACCAGGCAATGCTTTATTTCCACCTTGAATGAATCGCGTTCAAATATAAAGCCAAATATTAAAAGTGCTATTGTTGCCCCGGCAAGTGAAATTATTAAAAATTCATTTTTATAGGTGTTGCCGTACACTCCATACTGCACTCTTCCTATAATAGCTATTGCCGCATTTGAAATCACAATAAATAAAATACTGAGTATCCATCTAAAAGAAATCTTCTGCGAAGAACTTTCTTTTCCCTGATAGTTCATCAAAAAAAGTGAAAGCAAAATCAGTACAAATGCTATATATGTAAATAGTGTTGTAGGTTCTTTTAAGAAAACAATACCATAAAATGTGGGAACTATAACACCAAAGGAAGTGAAAAGACGACTCAATCCAAACGAACCAAGTTTAAATGCTGCATAGGCACTGTAAAACCCTGTTGCATACATAATTGAATTTAGTGCTCCGTATAAGCATACCCCTTTAGGAAACTCAAGCGTTCCCTCGTCGCTTAGAAAAAAGTAAATCATTGCAAAAAGGCATATAACAGCATTAAAAAACATACCGCCTTTTTTATACTTTTTCCCGTAGAACCGTACAATCATCGCCTCAAGCTGATGCACCGCCAGTCCAATGCATATAAGTATCATTCCTGCTCCCATATTGCCACCTTATTTTGTTACAACACCTTTTTGAAGCATAATATTTGCGTAAATTGCTGTTTCTCCCGTAGCGATAACTGCATAAGCTTTTTTCGCTCTTTCATAAAATTCAAAACGTTCAACCTCGCAAAATGCTTTTTCACCACGCGCATCTTCCTTTGAAACAATTTCTTTATAAACATCCCATATCGGTGTTTCCACTTTATCTCCTGGCATAACCTGCATTAAAGATACAGGATTTTCCACATATGTATCAAGCGGGAAAACCTTTAATATTGCTTCAAGAAGCTCGGGCACACCGTGGCCGTCAGCTCTGATTACTATTGCGTTTTTTCCTATTGTTTCAGAAGGAAAATTGCCGTCTGCAATAACTATTGTATCGCTATGCCCCATTTCGCAGAGCACCTTTAAAAGTTCGGGTGAAAGTATTGATGGAATTCCTTTAAGCATTTTTTATTCTCCTTTAATTTTATTATAACACCAAGAAAAGACAACACCCATAATGGTATTGCCTTTTCTTTATTATATTTTAAACACACCAAAAGCTTCAAGCACTGATGATATAAGTATAAGAACGATGCACACAGGTGCAATATACTTGATAACAACATTAAATAGTGCTTTTCTTCTGAATTTTCCTGAAAGCTCCACTTCCTCAGAAATCGCCTCAGGCTTGATAACATAACCTACAAACACGCAGGTAAAGAATGCAACCACAGGCATAAGAACACTGTTGCTGATGAAATCAAAGAAATCGAGGAACTGAAGCCCTATAATCTTAACCTCTGCCCACACTCCGTATCCAAGAGAAGAAAGAAGCCCAAGTACAACTGAAAAAACAAACACAAGTAAGCACGAAAGCTTTCTTCCAATCTTTAATTTATCACACAAAATAGAAACAACTGTTTCCATAAGCGAAATCGACGATGTAAGCGCAGCAAAAAGCACAAGCAGGAAGAATAAAATTCCTATATATGTACCACCTGCCATACTTTCAAAAACCTTTGGAAGAGTAACAAACATAAGGCTTGGTCCCTTTCCGAGTGCTTCGGGAGTACCGCCCGAAAATACAAACACTGCAGGAATAATCATAAGACCTGCAAGGAAAGCAATACCTGTGTCGAATAATTCTATCTGTGTAACGGAAGACTCAAGATTAACGTCTTTCTTCATATATGAACCGTATGTAATCATAATGCCCATAGCAAGCGACATTGAATAGAAAAGCTGCCCCATAGCTGCAAGCACTGTTGTTACCGAAAACTTACTGAAATCAGGCATTATATAATACTTAACACCCTCTATAGCACCCGGCATACACACAGAATATATAGCAATAAAAATTGAAAGAACTACTAAAACGGGCATCATAAGCTTGCTAACTTTTTCAACGCCTTTTTCTACGCCGCCAAGAACGATAAGTGCAGTAGCGCCAAGGAATATCACAAACCATAAAACAGGTTGCGCTGTCTGCGATATAAAACCGCCAAAATATGCATCATCAGCCGCTGCTTTTGCACCGCCGCTGATAAAAGCATATAAATACTTTGTAACCCAACCGCCGATAACTGAGTAGTACGGAAGTATAATAGCAGGAATAAGTGCTGCAACATATCCGATAAACGAATATTTTTTATTAAGCGCCTTAAAAGCCCCTATAGCGCTAAGCCCTGTTTTTCTTCCTATTGCAATTTCAGCCGTCATAAGCGCAAAACCAAAGCTTACTGCAAGAAGTATATACACTAAAAGGAATATACCGCCACCATATTTTGCTGCGAGGTAAGGAAACCTCCATAAGTTTCCAAGGCCGACCGCTGATCCGGCAGCAGCAAGGACAAATCCGATTTTGCCTGTAAAGTTGCTTCGTTTTTCGTTGTTCATAAAATTTCATCCTTTGCTTTAAAATACTTTATTACTTTAGAATTATCCGATATTCCAACAGCGTATAAAATTAATACGAATAATCCTCTGAAGTATAGAGTTCGTAGTACATTCCTCCGTTAATAAGGTCTTTTTCAAGATATCCGAGAGTCCATCCCAAACATTCTTTATAAAATTCTACGCTGGCATACACTTTTCCGTCTATCATTTTAAATGTACCGAAACCGCTATATGTAACTCCGTTTACTATAGCCACATCTTCGCCAACTTTAAAAGACGCGTTTATATCTCTGCCTTCTATACCTGTGTTGGTGGTAATCGTAACCGCTCCTTTATCGTATGTAATAACAGAGCAATCCTCATATGCATACTCTATGCAATCTCTTATTGGTAAATAGTATCTCTCTCCGTCAAATGTGTCGATATCAATTTCCCCATAAACTCCATAGGATATATAAGGATCATACGGTTCATTCTCAGAAGTATAGAATTCATAGTAAATTGTTCCATTAATAAGGTCCTTATCAAGAGATACGAGTTTCCATCCCAGGCATTTTTCATAGAATTCTGCACTTGCATGCACTTTTCCGTCTATCATTTTAAATGCACCGAAATCGCTATATGTAACTCCGTTTACTATAGCCACATCTTCGCCAACTTTAAAAGACGCGTTTATATCTCTGCCTTCTATACCTGTGTTGGTGGTAATCGTAACCGCTCCTTTATCGTATGTAATAACAGAGTAATCCTCATATGCATACTCTATGCAATCTCTTATTGGTATATAGTATCTCTCTCCGTCAAATGTGTCGATATCAGTTTCCCCATAAACATCGTAGTATATATATGGCTCGTCATCTTCTTCATCGTAATATTCGTCGTTCTCTTCAATTATTTCAAAGCTGTTTTCCTCTGTAAGTGCAGGAAATTCAACCTTTGTTGTTCCTACTTTGCTCACGGTACCACTTGTTTCAACAGTTAAATTAATATCCCCGCTGGAAATAAACTCCCAAGGCTGTCCACTGATTCTTGTATAGATTTCCGCAAGTCCAATTGAAATGTCGCATTTTTCGCTATAGCCTGTTATGGTATCTTCTGAAAGATTGAAAGTGCATGTTATGCCTTCTTTTCCAAGAAGCTTTATTCCATCAAGAGAAGGAATTTCGGGAAATTCCATAGCTTCACCTTCAACAGTAAGTGCCATTTCCCCATATAATTTTTTCATATATTCTACAGTAGCTTCAATAAATGCTATGAAAGAATCATTATCATAATGAAGTGTAGCTGTTTTTCCATTTACTGAAACATCTGCATGCTGTGCAGCAAGCTTAATAATTTCATTATTATGTTTTTCCATAAAATCACGGCTAAACGTTTTGTCATACATTCCAAAGATTTCATCTTTTACTTTCTGCGGAGCATTTTTAGTAAAATCTATCACAGCATACTTTTCATTAAATGGGGTTGAATAAACAAAAATAAGTTCTTTTTTATCTACATCCATTTTCAGCCATAATCCCGTTTTAGCACAATATGAATTTGTGTAATTTCTGTTAAGAACAATGCTCTGATTTGTTTCCGTTGTAACACCAATAGCAACTTTTCTGAAGTCCTCTGAAATTTCTGCCTCAACATTCAACACAGAGTTCACCTCAAAAAGCGACTCTATGAGCGCCCTTATATCTATAAACCTATCAATCTGCTCTGTATCCAGTTCCTTAAGAAACCCTGCAATTTCCTGAGCATTATTAATCTTCATCGAAATCTTGTAATCTGCTGTGTAGTTGTTATATCTCTTCTCCATAAAAGAAGGCACTTCTGCTGCCGCTGCTCCAAGAGAAGCAAAGCAAAACATAACAACTAAAAGCATAGATACCAATTTTTTCATATTATTTCCTCCTTGTTTATTGGTTACATTTTAATTCTAACATAAAAACAGACACATTTCAAGGAAATATGTCTGTTTTGCAAATTTTTATGCTTTTTCACATTCTATAGTATAGCATCTGTTTTCCCGCACTTCAATTTCTATACCGTTCTTTCTGAGAGAAGCGCCTGAAAGCACCATTTCTCCGCACTTATAGTTTTCCTTTTCGCAAACAAACGGATAAACTGTAACCTTGTGCTGGAATATGCCCTTAGTAAATACGTGAATAATATTTTTATCAAGATTTTCATCTGAATACTGCAGAATTGTTATATTCTGATTATCGTGCAGAATTCTCATTTCAGCATTTTTAAAGAATTCCTCGTTTTTCTTATACTCAGCAATCATTTCACGAAGAGCAGCTTTTTCAGCCTCGGGATAGCTTGCAATATCACACGAAAAACCAATTCCACCGCCCTGCAAAAATGCGTGTGTAAAGCTTTCGTGAACGTTTATCACATATTCCCACGAAGCACCATGACAACTCATCGGAAGCACTGCTTTTTCAGGGTTTCTGTACTGCGGAAACATACCGCTGTAGATTCTTACATCGTATTTATCCATTGATGATGGAGGAAGACGAAGTGCAGTATCTTTATAAATTCTTAGTGCATCAATTGGACACTGATTATCGCTTATCCAAATACTGTCGAACACTGTTTGCTGACTCATGTCCATTCTTGCGCCGCCCGAGCCGCAGTTTTCTATATGAAGATTTGGATACTTGTCGCGTATTCTCTGCATAAGCTCTTTATGCCCCTTAAAATAGCGGTAATATCCATTTCTTGAATCGTCATACACAAGTGTTGCGTTAAAATCGTATTTCATATATTCGATGCTGTATGTATCAACCAGGTTGCTTATAACATCAAATATGTAATCCTGCGCCTCTTTTTTTGAAAAATCAAGGAAGCGCTGATCATCGCGTCCCAAATACATTTCGGGATGCGCCTTAACATTTTCAGTGTTAGAAAGTGCTCTTTCAGGCTCAAGCCACAAACCGAATTTCATTCCTTTATTTCGAACATAATCGGAAACCTCTTTCATTCTTCCGAAGAACCCGCCATTGGTGCTCTCCACCCAGTTTCCTATATCAAATGTCCAATCGTCGGTAACGCCGAACCAACCTGCGTCTATCGCAAAATATTCGCATCCGATTTCCGCTGCCGTATCTGCCTGGCGGTAAATATTATCAATATCGAGATGGTCGAAATCAAGAAGCCATGTATTGTATATAATCGGTAAACGCTTTCTTGGATAAAGGCGGTTAAATATTCTGTGAATCTTCCACGCATCGAAATCCATTTTGTTTTCTGTTTCGTATATATACATTTCAGGCATATCGATTGTTTCGCCTTTTTTGCAATTTATCGCAAGATTTCTTTCGTTAATTCCGCATTCAATTAAAACAACATCAGCCTTTCCGTCGAGCTGAACCTTAGAAACAGATATTTTCCACTGTGCGTTCGGAAGAAGATGCATAACTAAAATTCTTCCGTTTGCCTTATTGCGCAGAGCAATCATAGGGGTTGCACTGTCTGTCAGTCTGTTTCCGCGGTTAGAGATTTCAACACTGCTTATAAGGTCGTTCCATCCACCAAGGCTTTCGTGCTGCCACGAGCTATACTGAGTATAAACCTCATATTCTCCTCCCTCAAGCAGGAAACGTGAAATATATCCGTTTAAAACCATATCTTCCTTACAGGTAAAATAGTCTTTTCTTGAAAGAACATCTGTGCCAAGGTCTTCATATTCGCATTTAACCGTAAATTTATCGTAATCACATAAAAAACCATTTTCGGTTTCTTTTATTCTTTTTATATCATCTTTCGTTCCGTCGGCAAGCCCAAAGCTTCCCCACGCAGCAAACACACCGCAGATTCCGGGACCATTACCAAATTCGGTAAGTTCATTTGCATATAATTTTCTTATATTCATTTATTTACCTCTTTTCTGTAGTTATTTCTTTAATTATTTTATCATTGTAACCATATATAAGTAAAGTAAAATTTATATCATTTTTGGTAATTTTGTACCACTGTTGTTCTTTTCGTGTATTTGTCTAAATAAAAACAAAAATTATTCCACTTATCAGTTCAGGCCTTCTCTCTCCTGTCTATTTTGTCGATTGACAGGAGATTCCTGCTTATATATAATATAAAGCAAAGAAATTAAGAGCTTTACGGTATAAATTTCAATATAATCGAGGCAAACCATAAACGCTATGCGTTGTAAGATTATTACACAAGAGGAAAAAGATTAGTTTTTTGGAGGCGGGTATATCATGCCAATTATTATAGACAATCAATTTCGAGAACAAATATTGCACGATATTACAGCATTTCCTATTACATATTTTCATGATGAGCTTGCTTCTTTGCCCAATTGGACGGGTCCCTTACATTGGCATCCTGATTTCGAAATTGCTACTGCTATAAACAGCACTCTTGACTATCAGGTGGAGCAACAGCATATAACCTTAAAACCGGGAGACAGTATTTTTGTAAACGGAAATATATTACATTCAATAAAGCAAATATCCGGCAATACTCCTGAACCGATGCCCAACATAGTATTTTCTGGTACAATTGTTTCAACTGATACAAGTGAGATATATCAAAAATATATTTTGCCCATCAAACAATGCAACGCTTTGCCATTTATCGTTTTTCGGCACGAAAACAGTTGCCATAAAGAGGTAAACCGATTAATCAAAGATATTTATAATTGTTTGCGCGAGAAAAATCAATGCTATGAAATGATTGTGCAAAGAGCTTTAAGCAGTATCTTTGAATATATTTTTTGCAACTTTGATAAATTGCCAAAAAATATTGCCACGCGCATACAAATCAACAATCAGATACGGATACAAAAAATGCTTTCGTTTATTTATGAGCATTATTCCGAAACTATCACTCTTGAGGACATTGCTAATTCAGCCAATATCAGCAGAAGCGAGGCGGGCAGATGCTTCAATTCATATATGGGAATTTCTCCTGTAGACGCACTTATTAAGTATAGGCTTCAAGTGGCACACAGAATGTTGAATGAAAAAATATATACGCTTCAGGAAATTAGTTGTGCTTGTGGATTTAACTCTGCCAATTATTTTAGCCGACAATTTAAGAAGAATTACGGATACGCTCCCGGTCAAAACAACAAGCTGGGTAAATAATGCATAAAATTGGTTATTATGTGCCTTGGAGCTTTTCTTGTATGGTGATATAATATGATTATTCTTGTCTACATATAAGGAGTTTTTAAGATGAAGCAGAAGAACTACAAAAAAACACTGACAGCGTGTTATCTCGGTTTCGTAACACAAGCTATATCAGCAAATTTTTCACCATTACTATTCTTAACCTTCAAAGAAACCTACGGAACTTCACTTGAAGAAATAGCCCTGATTCCTGTAGTCTTTTATTTGACGCAACTTTTGGTTGATTTTGCTGCTACAAAATTTGCCGATAAAATAGGCTATCGCACTTGTGTGGTTGCATCGCAGTTGTTATCATCGTTAGGACTGATCATGATGGCAATTTTGCCGGAGATTGTGCCTATGCCCTTTATCGGAATTCTTATTTCGGTTGTTTGTTATGCAATAGGCAGCGGTCTTGTTGAGGTTTTGGTAAGTCCGATTGTTGAAGCATGTCCCTTTGAAAACAAAGACGGGATAATGAGCCTTGTGCACTCATTTTTCTGTTGGGGTTCGATGGGTGTGATTTTGGGTTCAACTGTCTTTTTCGCCTTATTTGGCATAGAGAACTGGAAATCGCTTGCTTTTATTTGGGCATTGATTCCGCTATATAATGCATTTAATTTTATAAGCTGTCCTATCGAAAGATTGTCCGAAGATGGAGAAAGTATGCGTATCAAGCAATTACTTGGAGTGCCTGTATTTTGGCTGATGATAATTCTTATGATATGTGCCGGTGCATCTGAAGCAACTATGACCCAATGGGCATCTGCATTCACAGAATCTGCACTCGGTGTTTCTAAAATCGCAGGCGATTTATTAGGACCGTGTTTGTTTGCTGCGTTTATGGGCGTATCCCGTGTGTTGTACGGAAAAATGAGTGAAAAGGTTGACCTTACAAAAACCATGCTTTTATGCGCAGCAATGTGTGCATTCTGCTACTTGCTTGCATCGTTATCGGCTTCATCAGCATTAGGGCTGGCAGGGTGTGCTCTTTGTGGATTGGCTGTTGGAATTATGTGGCCGGGAACAATCAGCATCTCTTCGCAAAAATGCCCCCGAGGGGGAACCGCTATGTTTGCTTTTTTAGCTTTAGCGGGTGATTTAGGCGCAACTGTAAGTCCTGCTATGGTAGGCAAATTTTCAGAAATGGCAGAGGGCAATCTCAAAACAGGATTGCTTATTGCTACTATATTTCCGATAATTTTAACATTTGGATTGATTTTTCTTAACAGGAAGGTGAAATTGAAAGCAAAACGATAGACGCTCATTTTGGGGAATAAGGAATATAAAATTAAGCAAGAAAGCCTTCATTTAAATGTTGACATTCGCCTGAATTTATGCTACTATAGTTAAAGATTATTAAGTGCCGTAATACGGCTCAATAAAAAGGAGATACATATTATGAAAAGAATTGTAACACTTGAAACACGCGACCTTAACAAGTCAGTTAAAACAGGCGGATGCGGTGAATGCCAGACATCATGCCAGTCAGCTTGCAAAACATCTTGCGGCGTAGCTAATCAGGCTTGCGAAAAGGAAAGCAAATAAGTTAATGCTTATTAAAACTGCTCCGGTTTACGGAGCAGTTTATTTATGAAAGGTTTTAATATGATACATCAATATAAACTCAACGGTTATAATATCGTGCTCGATATATTCAGCGGTTCTGTTCATCTTGTTGATGAAGTTGCCTATGATATTATAGCTATGTTTAAATCGCACTCATTTGAGGAAATAACAAAGAAAATCTCAAAAAAGCACAGTGTGAGCGAAGCAGAAATAGCTGAATGCTTAGAAGATATCAAAGAACTCGAAAAAAGCGGCAAGCTCTTTTCCGAGGATACTTTTAAGGAAATAGCTAAAAACTATCGCCGTGAAAACATCGCGGTAAAAGCCCTCTGCCTCCACGTTGCTCATATTTGCAATCTCAACTGCTCTTACTGTTTTGCATCACAGGGAAAATATCACGGCGACCGCGCGATTATGAGCCTTGAAACGGGAAAAAGAGCAATCGATTTTCTCATAGAAAACTCGCAGAATCACAAGAATCTTGACGTGGATTTCTTCGGTGGCGAGCCTCTTATGAACTGGGATGTTGTGAAAGAAATTGTAGCTTATGCAAGAGAGCAGGAGAAAATACACAATAAAAACATCCGATTCACCCTCACAACAAACGGTGTGTTGCTTGACGACGAGGTTATTGAATTCTGCAACCGAGAAATGCACAACGTTGTTTTAAGCCTCGACGGAAGAAAAGAAGTTCACGATCGTTTTCGCAAGGATTATAACGGTGCGGGAAGCTACGATAAAATTCTTCCCAACTTCAAAAAATTTGTGGAAAAGCGCGGAAATAAGAGTTATTATATGCGCGGAACATTCACGCATCACAACACCGATTTCTTAACCGATATTCTGCACATGGCAGATATGGGATTTACCGAGCTTAGTATGGAGCCTGTGGTGTGCCCTCCAGGCGACCCTTGCGCCCTTACGGAAGAAGACCTCCCCACACTTTTTGATCAGTATGAAAAGCTTGCTATCGAGATGATTAAGCGTAAAAAAGCAGGTAATGGTTTCACGTTTTATCACTATATGATAGATTTAACGGGTGGTCCTTGTATTTACAAACGTGTTGCGGGATGTGGCTCGGGAACTGAATATATGGCAGTTACCCCCTGGGGCGAGCTTTTCCCCTGCCATCAGTTTGTAGGAAATGATGAATATAGCATGGGAAACATTTACGACGGAGTTACAAACACAGCTCTGCGCGATAAATTTGCTTCCTGTAATGCCTACACACGCCCCGATTGCGAAAACTGCTGGGCTAAGCTTTATTGTGCTGGCGGATGCAGTGCCAATGCTTTTAACGCCACAGGCGATATAAAAGGCGTTTATAAATACGGATGCGAGCTCTTTAAAAAGAGAATTGAATGTGCATTAATGATGAAAATTGCATTAAACGAAGAATAAACAGCACATAAAAAAGTCACAGTGAAATCACTGTGGCTTTTTAGTATAGAAACAATCCTTTTCCCATTTATTAATATTAGTATCAATATATTCCCATATCTTCATATAATCTTTTTCATTTCTGATTATATGGTCGTGATATGACCTCTGCCATATATTTCTGCCATATTCTTTATTGCAAAATCTTTTATATGAAGATACAAATTTTGATACAACGAAATTTGTAGGGGACGGCGTCCCCGACGTCCCATTTTCTGTTTGTTTCTCTGAAACTCTTAATATGAAATGTATATGATTAGGCATAACAACATACTTATCAATACTAATATTATCATAAAAACTGCCCATTTGATTTATAATCCTCGTTGCCGTTTCTCCATACTGTGTTAATATATTTTTCGGGATGTCGAGGACGCCATCCCCTACAATTATTTCAGATAATATCTCTTCTCTGTCTTTCACGCATATCGTAATAAAATATGCACCAATGTGAGAATAATTGTACCCTTTTAATCTTGTTCTCTTACGTTCTTGTAAATTCATATTATTATTTTTAATACGCCATACGGTAAATCTCAAGCATCTCGTCGCAACCTATCTTTTTAGCGCCGGTGAGCTCTCTTCCCTTTTTAAAGCTGCAATTAAATGCAAGCGTTTCGAGGTCGTCTTCCTTAACATCAAGCTCACGAAGACTAATCGGCATACCGATTGACTTATAAAAATCTTCCTGAAGCTTTATTGCTTTAAGAACAGTTTCTTCGGGATTTTCAAAATTAATATCAAGATTCCAAACGTTAGTTGCAAACTGTAAAAACTTATTCAAATCAGCCTTATACATAAATCTTGCCCAGCTTGCCCAAAGAGCCGCAAGACCTGCTCCATGCGCTATTTCAGGATACATTCCCGAAAGTTCGTGTTCAAGCTGATGAACTGCAAGCTGAAGTGTTTTTCCCACATGAGTCAAATCGTTGTGGCTGATTGAAGATGCCCACATCATATTTGCCCTTGCATTGTAATCTTTCGGGTTTTTTATTGCATCGCTTCCCGCTTTCATCACAGTTTTCATAACTGCCTCGGCAACGGCATCGGTAACGTATGTTCCCTCTCCAGCACAGAAGTATCTTTCCATTGTGTGCATACCTATATCCACAGTTCCGCACGCAGTTTGATAAGCACTTACGCTATAGGTTAATTCTGGGTTTTCTATCGCAAAGTCAACTCTGTTAAACACACTGTTGTATCCGCGTTTCTCCCCTGTTTCTTCGTTTGTTATAACGCACGAAGCGCTCATTTCCGAGCCTGCCGCAGAAAGCGTTAATATCACACCTTTTCTTATCGACTTTTCAGGGCTGAGCTTCTTTTTGGAAAACTCCCACACATCAACTTCGGGATTTGCCGCACCGTTAGCAATATCCTTTGCCGAGTCAATAACGCTTCCGCCTCCTACAGCAAGAATAAAATCAACATTTTCTTTTATACAGAGCTCTATTCCCTTTCTCACAAGCTTAAGCTCGGGATTAGGTTTTACTCCACCGAACTCAACATATTCAATGTTTTCTTCGCGAAGGCAGTTTTCAACTCTTTCTAAAAGTCCACTTTCCTTTGCCGACTTACTGCCAAAGTGAATAAGCACTTTTTTTGCGCCGTATTCCTTTATTATTTTTCCAACTTTTAATTCCTCGTTCTTGCCGAAATAAACCTTTGTTGGCGTATGAAAAATAAAATTCTGCATAATAATTCTCCTAAATAATATTTTCTTAATAATATATCATTCAAAAGAAAAAGTCAATGAAAGTATTATCAATCAACTCTCTTGTAATTTTGGATTACTTATGATATAGTGTACTCATTATAATAGAAAGAAGGTAAACAAATGAAAAAATTATTATCACTCTCTCTAATTGGAATACTAGCTATTCTAATGGCAGGTTGTTCAATTAATGTATCGATTGACACCCCCGCTGATGAAAAAAATTTAATCGAAACGCCAGCTGAGCAACAAACACCACAAGTAAAACAAAATACACCTTCAACTCCTCAGGTTCATACTGCCGAGAATTTACTTGAGAAAATGTCTCAGTCAGAAAAAACTGAAGTAAATAAATTTTTAAGCAATTTCAGCGAAGCTTTTTACGGTCGTTATTATAGCGGAGCCGAAGCTAAAATTCACTTTGCTTTTATTCACTCTCTTATCAACAGCGATTCCTCAACTATTAAATATGAAGATATGGAAATGGGCATTTCAGCAAGTGAGACCGATACAATTCTAAACAGATTTTTTGGGAGCACTATTCCCCACAAAACACCTGACGGAAGCAAAGATATCACCTATAAAAATGGTTACTTTATGATGCCCGCAGCAAGCGGAGAATCCTATGCATATTTTTCTGTTGCTTCAGATATGCAAAAGCGTTCAGATGGTAATTTCCTTGTTAAATTTTCAGTATTTTTTGATGCAGAAAATGCACAAGATATGCTTCAAAGCTGGTATTCACTATCATATGACGAAGCTGTGTCAAATCCTCAATACAGTCATGAATACAATGGTGAAGCAATATTAAAGCAAAAAGGCTCAACTTATGAAATAGTATCTTATACAACATTCTAAACTATATGCTTAATAATACAATTGAAAAGAAGGTTTAATTATGAAAAATAAAATTATAAGCTTTATATTAACGCTTGCTATATTAACAGGTATATTTGGAACTCTATCACTCAGCGCAAGTGCCGCAAATGATTCTGTTTCAGTTTATATCGATGGTGAATTAATCCCTTTCGATGTTGAGCCTGAAATAATTAACGGCAGAACAATGGTTCCTATGAGAAAAATATTTGAATATTTAGGTGCCGATGTAACTTGGTACTCTAGCAGCCGGAAAATATGGGCAACTTGCGGATATTTGAGAATAATACTTCAGGTAGACAACAAAAATATGTTTATAAATGACAACAGTATAGAGCTCGATTCCCCACCTGTTATAAAAGATGGCAGAACGCTTGTTCCATTAAGAGCCGTTGCTGAAGCGTTTTCCGCAAAAGTCAAATGGGAAAGCAGCGAAAGAAAAGTAAACATCGAAACGCCTTATCCTAAAAGCGACTATATGTATGACGAAAAATTTGATAAATACCATATCACAACATCATATGGTGATTTTGAATATTTCGATTTATTAATTGAAGATGACGTTTTAACTGTTACAGGATATTCGCAAGATAAAAGTATTGAGGAAGTTGCAATAAAATTTAACAATGGCTTATTGGATAATATTACATCTGTAAAACCAAATAAAGAATTTGAATTATCCGTAGACTTAACAGAGCAAATACCTTCTGATGAAGCTGTTTTAAGCGTTTACACAAAAAAAGAAAATGACGATTTTTTCTGGTCGTACATATACGGAACAGTTTTTATAGAGAAAAACAAAAACAAATATTCATTCAAAAAACCTTTAGTATGGGAAAACAACAAAGACTATATGACAAAATGGGAAAACCCGATTGCATATATAAATCCTGATATTGATGCTGAAATAGTAGCTTTATCAAACAAGATATGTAAAAAAGCAGATAACGATTACGAAAAAATCCTGCTGATTCATGATTGGGTTGCAGACAATATATATTACGACTTTGATTATTATTACAACCGCGATTCCGCCGATATTTCACTTGATGCACTTTCAGTATACCAATCTAAGCGTTCAGTATGTGAAGGATATGCAAATTTAACACAGGCACTTATTAATGCCCAGGGTATTCCCTGCAGAAAAGTCAGCGGTTATTCCTTAGGTTTAAGCTCTAACCTGAGATATTGGACCGAAGAAACTGCAAACAAGGAAATTAGCAATCATGCATGGAATCAGGCATATGTTGATAACAGGTGGATTAACATTGATGCAACATGGGATTCTGGAAACAAATACGAGAATGGTGAATTTTTATATGAAGGAATAGAAAACCATTTATATTTTGATATTTCAGATGTCTTCTTCTCATATAATCACAAGTATATAAGATAAACATAAATGGAATGTAAAAAAAGTCCAGAGTGCAAAAAGGCGATAATAATACGATTTAAAAGAATTTGTAAATGTAAAAGCATAATGCGTATGTTTTGCTTTTAAGCAAAACGAAGCATCGTCTGCTTTGTTTTGACGTCGCTTCGGGTAACCTTAGAAAGCCTAATATAGGCTTTCTAAGCTCAGTTTGTACGTTCTGAAACATTTTTTCCTATTCCCAATAAAAGGGACTGTAAATAAAATTTACAGTCCCTTTTATTTAAAGTATAATACAAATAAGTCCGCCGCTGCCTTCGTTGATTATTCTTTGCAGTGTTTCCTGAAGCTTGCCGCGAGCATCTTCAGGCATCTTGTTAAGTTTGGTCTGCAGACCTTCATTTACAAGGTCGTGAAGTGATTTTCCAAAAATATTCGATTCCCATATTTTTGTGGGGTCGGTTTCGAATTCTTCCAATAGATAATGCACAAGCTCTTCCGATTGCTTTTCGCTTCCCACAATGGGGTTTACTTCCGTTTCAATA
>JAFVPB010000055.1 GCA_017505525.1 Clostridia bacterium | reverse complement strand
ATAAAATTCTTTGCACTCTCTAAGGTTTCTCGTCCGGTAGTCATGTTTACCATCAGGAAGTTTATTTCATCACCAAGCTCGAGATATTTTTCGTGAAAGTCCGGCATTTCCATCTGGCAGGGACCGCACCAGCTTGCCCAGAAATTGAGGACTATTGGCTTACCTATAAAGTCATGCAGCTTAACTTGATTTCCGTCAGCATCATAAACTGTGAAATCCGGTGCTAATGTTTTTTGATTTTCTTCTGTTTCATTACTCTCTTGTTGTTCTACTGAAAGCTGATCGGGTGTCTGCGACTGTCCAAGCTGAGAGTAAAGGATATACGCACCACCAAGCAGAACAACAAATGCAATAATAAGTATTATTAGTGTTTTATTATTTTTCATAGTGCCTCCTAACTGAGCAGATTCAAAAGCTGCCCAAGCGTTCCTGTTGCCATCATAATACCAATTATAACAAGTAGGCTGCCGCTTATAAGGTTAATGATTTTGTAATTTCTCTTAATCCAGTTAAACGCTGATTTGAGGTAGTCAATCAGCACCGCACTTAGTATAAAGGGTATTCCAAGTCCCAATGAATAACTAAGCAGCATCAGCATTCCTTCTGCTATATGACCTTGCTGAGATGCCAGCATCAATGCGGAGCCTAAGAACGCTCCCACACAAGGAGTCCAGCCTACGGAAAAGATAATTCCAAAAAGCATTGCAGAGAAAAATCCCATATTATCTGTTTTAACAGAGCGCTGATTTCCTTTGAAGATATTTAGTTTAAATACTCCAAGAAAATTCAGTCCGAAAATTATCACAATCAGTCCTGAAATGATGTTTACTGTTGTCTGGTATTCACGAAGGAAGCTTCCAACTGTTCCTGCCAATGCTCCAAGCATTACAAAGACAATGGTGAAACCTGTTACAAAGCCGACAGCACCCTTTAATGTTTTTGCAGTAGTTCTTTCTCCGCCGCCTGCAAAATATGAAATGTATATGGGCAGCATTGGAAGCAAGCAAGGCGATATAAAGGTGATAATCCCTTCAAGAAACGATATTAAATATTGCATTAAATTTCACTCCCTTTATGTTCTTCAGCAAGATATTCTTCCGCCGAATGAACTGCCATTGCACCATCCGAAACAGCGGTAACTACCTGACGAAGCTGTTTAGTTCTTATATCGCCGACAGCATACACACCGGGGATGCTTGTCTTTGTTGTTTCGTCTGCAATGATGTATCCGTTCTCATCCAAATCAAGTTGACTTCCGAGAAAATCAGTTGCAGGCTTTCTTCCCACACTTACAAATACACCGTCACAATCAATTATGCTTTCTTCTCCTGTTTTGACATTTTTAATCTTAACACCTGTTATTTTATCTTCATACAAAAGTTCCGTAACCGTGCTATCCCATTTAAACTCCACATTTTCTGCATTCATTAAAGGCTCATGGTAAATCCTTGTTGCTTTTAGGGTGTCTCTGCGATGAACAATGATAACCTTTTTTGCAATACGACTTAGAAGAATTGCATCTGCAGCAGCAGTATTTCCTCCGCCAACCACAACAACTGTTTTGCCTCTGTAAAACATTCCGTCACAGGAGGCACAGTATGCAACGCCTCGTCCTATAAGTTCAGTTTCTTTGTCAACGCCAAGCTCTCTTGGGTTCGCCCCTGAAGCGAGTAGGACTGTTTTTGATAAAAATGTCCCCTTTGCAGTCTCTATTTCTTTTGGATTTACCGTAAGATTAACTTTAATTACTTCGGCATTTTCACTTCTTGCACCAAATCGTTCCGCTTGTTTTTTCATTTTATCAGCAAGCGAAAATCCGTCAATTCCATCCTCAAATCCGGGATAATTGTCAATTTGATGCGTCAACGCCATTTGTCCGCCTGCTGAAAATTTTTCAAGAACCAAGACATTAAATCCGGCTCTTGCAGCATAAAGTGCTGATGTGTATCCCCCCGGGCCTCCGCCAACTATTATCATATCGTAAACTATATCTTTATTCAAAGCTGTCATATTCACATCAGCTCCTTTCCTATGTTAGTTGTATTATATATTATAGTTTTTTTATTTTCTGTGATGTTATCACATAATTATAATTGTATTTTTTGCATATCTATGGTAAAATATAAATAAATAATTATACGGAGGTGTTTATCATGTGTGATAACAACAAATTTTATATCTGTGAGCATTGCGGAAATTTAATCGGTATGATTCACGATGCAGGAGTGCCTATGATGTGCTGCGGTCAGAAAATGACAAAGCTTGAGCCGGGTACAGTTGAAGCAAGCCACGAAAAACATATTCCGGTAGTAAGTGTTGACAACAATACTGTAACCGTTACAATCGGTTCCGTTGAGCATCCTATGACAGAAGAACATCACATCGTTTGGGTATATCTCCAGACCGACAGAGGAGGTCAGCGTAAATGCCTTGAAATCGGAAAGGATCCTGTTGTAACCTTTGCTCTTTCTGATGAAAAACCTGTTGCAGCTTATGCTTACTGCAATCTCCACGGCTTATGGAAAGCTGATATCTAATTATACCACAAATTCATCTACGATACAATATTT
>JAFVPB010000054.1 GCA_017505525.1 Clostridia bacterium | reverse complement strand
CTTCGACCTTAAACCGATAAAATTTCGAGGGGATTTTGGTGCGGAAGATGAAGTAAGGCTGACGCCTTGCAAAGATGACAAGCCGAAATACACCGAAATTACGTTGTTTAAGGCGTGGTTCGGATATCTGCTGTCACCCTAACCGAAAGGTATGAAATAAATGGAAAGTTATATAGCTGAAAATTTTGTTTTTTCTTACACAAACGTAAAGCATAAGATATTTATGCAAAATTTTCATTATCACAATAGCTACGAATTATATTTTTTAGTTGAAGGAACAATTAAATATATTATTGGCGACGAAGTTTATCACGTGCGTAAGGGTAATTTTGTTTTTGTGCCCAAGGGCGTACCTCATAAAACCGACAGCGGTTCCTGCCAGAGAAACGAAAGAATGCTAGTGTGCTTCGATGAATCAATTTTCGACGACGGTTTAACAGATATTCTAAATGAATTCACTAAGGATAAGCTGATTTCTGTTGAGCCCTCAAAAATAGGTCTTGTTGCTGATATTCTGCAAAAAATCAAGCTTGAATACGAAAAAGATTCAAGCTATAAAGATGTGATGATAAAAGCCTATATAAAGGAGTTACTGATTTTAATGTCGAGGCATCGCGTTCTTGAAAAGCAAACTCTTGGCGTTATGGAGAAAACTGTATATGCCGTATCAGAGTATATTTCAGAGCATTTTTCCGAAGATATAGGGCTTAATATGTTAAGCCGTATGTTTGCCATCAGCAGCGGCCAGCTATCACGAAAATTCAAAGACGTAATGGGAATCGGGCTGAATGAATACATACGTTATATAAGGATTTTAAATGCAGAAAAGCTTTTAAAAAGCACTGATTTGCCAATAACTGATATTTCGCAGCAATGCGGTTTTAACGATAGCAATTACTTTTCAACCGTTTTTAAAAAAGCTACAGGCTTAACCCCCATTCACTATCGCAAAATCAGTTGTCCCGCAGTAAAAAACGATTAAATTCCTTTTACTCCAATCATATTTAAGCAAAAAATTAAAGTTTTCCTTTTAAAACAGTCAAAAAATTAAAGGAAAGCTTTAATTTTTTGCGCTAAAATAATAATGAAGGAGTTGATATAAATGAATTATGTAAACGGAAAAGTTGAAAACATTAAAATCGCTTATATTGGCGGCGGTTCAAAATGCTGGGCTTGGGGACTTATGAGCGACCTTGCAAATGCCAGCGACATAAGTGGCGACGTGTATCTTTACGATATAGATCACGAAGCAGCACAGAAAAACGAGATTATCGGTAATATGTATAAAGATGCCGAGGGTGCAAACAGTGTGTGGAACTACCACGCAGTTAAGGAAGCGGGAGAAGCTCTTACAGGGGCTGATTTTGTAGTTATTTCTATTTTACCAGGTACCTTTGATGAAATGGAATCAGATGTACATACACCTGAAAAATACGGCATTTATCAGGCAGTTGGCGACACAACAGGCCCCGGAGGAATTGTTCGTGCTATGCGTACTATTCCAATGTATGAAGAGATTGCCGAAAACATTAAGAAATATTGTCCCGAAGCATGGGTAATCAACTATACAAACCCCATGACGCTTTGCGTAAAAACCTTATATCGCGTTTTCCCTGAAATCAAAGCTTTTGGTTGCTGCCATGAAGTTTTTGGCACACAGAAATTTCTTGCTATGGTAGCAGAGAAAGAATTAGGAATCGAAGGTATTAAGCGCGAAGATATTAAGATTAACCCCGTTGCAGTTAACCATTTCACATGGATTACAGAAGCAACATATAAAAATATCGACTTGTACCCCTACTATGCTAAATTCTGCCGCGAACATAAGGATGGATTTTTGGAAGAAGGCTTCACAGAAGGCGGTTGGTTAAACAAATTCTTTGAAAACAAGAAAAAAGTTGCTATCGACTTATTCAATAAATTTGGCGTAATTGCAGCTGCAGGCGACAGACATCTTGCTGAATTCTGCCCGGGCAACTGGTATCTTGAAAGCCTCGAGCGCGTAAATGAAATGTGCTTTGGTCTTACACCTGTTTCCTGGAGAAAGAACACCTTTATGAAAGGCCGTATCGAAAGAAGCGATAAGCTTCTCAGCGGAGAAGAAAAGGTTGAAATTGCTCTCACAGGCGAAGAGGGAGTTGACCAGATCAGAGCTCTTTTAGGGCTTCACGAGATGACTACAAATATCAATATTCCCAATATAGGTCAGATTCCAAACCTTCCTTTAGGCGCTATTGTTGAAACCAATGCAATCCTTCGCAGCGGTACAATGCATCCTGTTTTTGCAGGCGAAATACCTCAGGCTGTTTATCCCATGGTATCAAGAATTTGCGGCGAGCAGGAAGCTCTTTCTCAGGCAATGGCTGAAAGAGATGTTGAAAAAATCTTTGTTGCATTTGCAAACGATCCTCTCGTAACATGCGGCGTTGAAAAAGCAAGAGAAATGTTTAACGAAATGTGTGAAAACACAAAAGAATACTTAACTTCATATAATCTTTAAAACCAATAAAAAACGATCTCTTTTGAGGTCGTTTTTTATTGAAAACACTATACAACAAACTATTTTTATGTTATCATATAATTATAATTTACTCTTGGAGGGATTATGATGATTTTCGAAATTATCGATTTTCACACGCATCCTTTTATTTCTTCGGATGATAATCTTAATCAACATAAAGATGTTTTAAATATGACAAGTGAAACAACATATCTTGACATGAAAGATGCTGGCATCAGCAAGTTTTGTGGAAGTGTTATTAAAACAAACCCCATTGATTTTTCCGTTATAAAAAACTGCAACCGCGATGCCCTGAAGCTCAGAGAACTGTACAATGGCGACTATATTCCCGGTTTTCAGATAAGTCCCAATTTTATTGAAGAATCAATCGAAGAGATTGACTATGCGCATGAATGCGGTATAAATCTTATAGGTGAACTTGTCCCCTATATGCACAACTGGAGCGACTATTCCTCTGATGAATTCTCCATTTTGCTCGACCATATCGAAAAATATGATATGGTGGTAAACCTTCACACTATCGACTTAAACCAAATGGAAATAATGGCAAAAAATCATCCTCACATAAACTTTGTTTTTGCTCATCCGGGCGAAAAAGCTCAGTTATTAAACCATATCGATGTTATGAAAAGAATCGATAATGTTTTTCTTGATATCTCGGGAACAGGGATTATAAGATACGGAATTATTAAGAAACTTGTTTCAGAAGTAGGGGCAGCGCGCATCCTTTTCGGCACCGATTATCCCATCGGCAATTTGCAGGTATATATAAACGGAGTTCTCGGCGAAAAAATTTCGGATAGCGAAAAGGAGCAAATACTAAGCCTCAATGCAAAAAAAATATTAAAACTTTGATTGCAAAAAAATAATTAAAAGGAGCCTAAGCTCCTTTTAATTATTTTTATATTCGTTAACTAACTCTTCCGCAAGTTATTCAATTTTTATTAGCAATCGATTTTGCAGTTTCATAGACAAATAAATAATAAGCTTTTTTTGCCTCTTCGCTCAGGTTATCGGGAGGCATTAATTCAAAATTAAGAGGCCCCGAATAGTTGGAAGAACGAATCTGCCTGTATAAATTATCCCAGTCTATTCTTTCGCAGTAAGAAACAGTGTATGGAATTGCATGCAAATCAACATTTTCCACTGTTGTATGCAAATGAAGCGCAACAATATGGTCTTTGATTTCTTCAAATAATTTCACAGGATCCTGTTTTAAAATTACAGAATGTCCCGTATCGAGACAAATGCCCAAAAACTTGCTCTTGAAAAACTCCACATAGAACATTAAATCTTCTTTTGTTGTAAGATGAATATCCGCATAATTATTCCCATATATATTTTCAATTGCAATAACAACATCATTTTTTTCCGCATAAGGAAGCAGTTTGGAAAGAAGCTTAACATTTCCCTCACGGCTTGCCGTTTTATCCTTTTCAAAGTAAAGATGAATAACACATACTTTACAATTCATTACTTTAGTTAATTCTATTTCTTTTATAAACATCGGCAGCATATAATCTTCAAAGTCCTGATACGTTCCGTTTCCAATCAGCTCCAAGTGTCCGGGATAGTATGTTAAATGCGTTTGACTTACAACTAAACCTGATTTGGTGATTTTTTCATATTTTTCTTTTATATATTCTGTGTATTCTGCGCTGAGAATATATTCCCTTTCATTAAATTCGTTAAAAATAACATCTAAGCCACTGTATCCAATCTTGCTAAGATATGAGTATAAAACATCTTTATCGCAAATAGAAATATTCATAGGTTTCCCTCCTTATATTTCATCTTTTCTATTGTATAAACATCTTTACTTCCAGTTTTATGAATTGTTTGGTAATGCGTTTGTATAATTTAACGAGTTTGCTGCTGAGTGAATTTATGGTTATAAATAAAAATGACCAGACTCTGGCAAATCTTGTCTCTTTTGGCTTTCACGTACATAATAGATGCATGTTTTTTTCACCCTTTTGCCAGACATTGTCTGGCTTTTGCACTTTTCAATCAACTATCCTCACATTTCGATTCTTTAATTTCCTCGAATTCGATGGAATTAGAATTATGCGATTGTAACTATAACTTATTAAATGACCCGACATGGTCCGCATCGTTGAGAGTCATGTCGGGTTCTGTTATCACTATTATACTCTGCTTTTTTATTTTAGTCAATTACAACTCTGATATCTTTTTGAATTCATCAAGATTTAATTCCTTTTTGAACTCTTCTTCTGTCGGCATATAGAGTTTATACTTTGAAGCATATATTTGATTATTCTCTTCTGCCAATGTATATTTTACTACTGCATCACTCTTATCTGCACAAAGCACAATATATTTGCATCATTTTTCCTAAGTTATCTTTTTAAGAGAACTTCTTTTTCGTATCTCATTACCTCTGATATGTAATTTGCACCTACATTTTCACGATTAAGGTATTCTTGCCACACATCGCCGAAAGGTGCCGTCTTAAGTTCTTCCTGAAGCACCATAAGCTCTGTAAGTCTTCCCTCATTCTGAAGTGTTTTAAGGGTATCTATGGGCTGCAAAAGTGCATTAAGAAGTGCTTTCTGCACACTTCTCATTCCCGTTACCCAAGCGGATATTCTATTGATT
>JAFVPB010000053.1 GCA_017505525.1 Clostridia bacterium | reverse complement strand
CTTCGACCTTAAACCGATAAAATTTCGAGGGGATTTTGGTGCGGAAGATGAAGTAAGGCTGACGCCTTGCAAAGATGACAAGCCGAAATACACCGAAATTACGTTGTTTAAGGCGTGGTTCGGATATCTGCTGTCACCCTACATTGTAGAAAGCAGAGATGCGAGTAAATATAAGAACTCGCATCTCTGCCGCCTTAGTATTTAAAGTGATATTTCCTTATTCCCCTATTAATAAAATGGAAAACAAAAATCACTTAAAATATTTTGCATTCATAAATCAGTCGATTGTAACTGAATTAATCGGAGCAAGTGCGTTCCAATTCCATTTGAAAACTTTGATTACATCACCTTCAACTGCATCGGCTGTAAGAGATGCTGTAACCTCTTTAACACTATTTGTGGAAATTTCACTAAGTTCAACATCCTTTAAATATACTTTGCCATTTGCATCTTTGCCATAGTGTGCAATTATAACTCTTT
This sequence comes from Clostridia bacterium, assembly GCA_017505525.1. Taxonomy (GTDB): domain Bacteria; phylum Bacillota; class Clostridia; order UMGS1883; family UMGS1883; genus UMGS1883. The sequence goes on along the minus strand of JAFVPB010000053.1, from coordinate 65,658 downwards.
TTCCTGCCTCAAGGTCAGTTGCACCGAATGCTGCTGAAACTGTGTTGGATGAACCTTTTACAAGGTCTTCATTGTTAAATGCCGCGCCATTAAGAAGTACAACATCCTTATCTGCCTGGAAGGTTACATCGGCTGACATAAGTCCATCAGAAACAGTGAATGTATATGGCTGAACAGCAGCTGTTGATGCAACCTTAATTGTTCCACCCTCTGTTGTTATACCATCATAGTTTTCAGTAATGCTTGTTATTGTAGCTGGTGTTCCGTCGCTATATGTTGCTGCAACAGAGCAAGTTGATTCACCTGTTGCAGGAATTGTTAATCTTGCGCTTGCAGGTGTAAGGCTCACTTCTCTGCCGGTGAAGTAAGAAACATCGTCAACATAAGCATTTTGAAGAAGCGAAAATGAAGCTAAGCCTTTGCTGTTTGCTAAAGAAGCAATGGCCTTTGGTAATCCATTATTAACTTTAATAGTATGATTAACAAAGTCTAAAACAACAGTAAAATCATAGAGAGTACTGTTTGATGTTGATACACCCAGCGAATGCGTCTTATTTGAGTCTCCCGTATCACGCAAATAAAGGTAACCATCTGAATAGTATTTTATCTCAATGGTTTTATTATCATTAGTTTTGAATGAAGCCATATAGTTTGGACTTGTAGTAGGACGCTGCGCCTTATATTTAATTGTGATAACATCAGCATTTGCAAATGGAGTTGTATTTAATGCTATTGTACCAGTTGCGCAATTGTTGCTGCCGTTAGTTGTTACACTACCATTTGTTGCTATTGAGCTTGTTGATGCTGTGCCGTCAAGCTTTACAAGCTTTGTATCAGTTATTGTAACTGTATTCTCGCCAACAGTAACATCATCAAAATCTTCTGCGTAGCGGTCGGGAAGAATTTCAACCTGCTTTTTAGCAAGAAGCTCACCATCTGCTGTTGTTGCAGTAAGTGTGAAGCTGCCTGCTCTTACTGTCGAACCGTTTACATAAAGAGCACCGTTTTCAAACTTAACACCGGGGATATTACCTTTGTAGGTGAGAATTGCATTTTCTATTACAGCGCCTTCACCGCTAAGAACCTTATATCCGTCGTATTTTGAATACTCACCTGCTTTGGGTGCTGCAATCTTATCTGCACCGCTGATTGAACCAAGGGCTGAGTTTTCACTTCTTTTACCTGTATATATGTGAATATCATCAACCTGTACACCTAATCTGATATCTTGCAGTCTACTCAGCAGCATTGCAGTAAGCGCATCCTTCTCCTCCTTCGTAGCAGAAAGTTTACATGCTCCATTTTCATAGTAAGCTATTTCAGCATTTACGCTGTCAATTTCAACGCGAACGTTTACCCATGTTTCATTCAGTACAGAACCATAAGTGGTAGCGAGCGGGCCTGAACTTCCGATTCCTCCGGTATAAACATTGTTTTGCAAACGCAAATATACGGCGGAACCGCCTGCTTTATCAATCGTATAAGAATTGTTACCAAATCTTCCAATATTTATAGTAGTATATCCTGGTTTTCTCATCAGTGCTTCAATAGTGATTGTGGTTGCTCCAGTAGAAATTGAGCTGGTCGGCAACGTTATACCATCACCGTTTGCATACTGATTGCCATTCTCCTCTGAAAGAACAGTGGCGGTAGCTAGTGCGTTTACCATAGCTACAGAAGTAGTTGACTCTGTACCATCCATCTTGCTAAAGCGTGTTTCGGTTACTGAAACAGTTTCTCCCTCGCCTGTGGGGATTGTTACATCCTCGAAATCTTCGTACCAAATAACATCTGATACTGTTACCTCCTTACTTGCAGTAACATCGCCTGATGTTGCAGTAAGAGTGAATGAGCCTGCTGTTATTTCATCGCCATCAACAATAAGACTTGTGCCACTTTTGTAAACACCTTTCACATTGCTGTTACTAATTGCAATAGTGGTGTTTTCAAGAACATTTCCTTCTGCATCGAGCAGTTTTATCGGAAGTTCTGCCACAGTGCCTGCAGGCGGAGCATAAATTGTGCCAACGCCCACGATTCTGGCATTGTTTTCAGCCATTGCAGGAATTGCTGACACTAAAAGCACCATAACAAGGCTTAAAAACAACGACAAAATTTTCTTTGTTTTTCCCATATTAATATCCTCCTTTTTTCCGGCTGATTATATGCCGGATATATTTAAAATTAAATTAAATTTATTTTAATTTCAGGGCTTCTACCTTATAAGTCTGCCGATTGCGGCAAATGCCTGTTCACGAAGCACCGTGCTTTTCGGAGCAAAGCTTCCATCGCCCATACCATTTAAAATACCAACAGATGTTGCCTTATCTATATATGTTTTTGCCCATTGGCTGATATCCTCGGAATCAGTAAAGGTGATTGATTCTTTCTCCTCTACGTTTTTATCAAGAAGTATATACGCTGTTACAAGGAATTTTGCCATCTGCTCACGCGTTACAGGTGCATTTGGCATTACAGATGTTCCATCTCCTTCTGCAAGGCCTATTTTCTTTGCAGTTGCTACTGCCGATGCATACCAGTCTTCTGCTTTAACATCAGAAAATTCGCTCTCATACTCTTTTTCATCGATTTTCATCGCACGAATAAGCATTGTGAGAAGCTCTGCTCTTGTAACAGGGTTTTTAAGATTAAGCTTTCCTTTGTCGTCACCTTTTACAACACCATCATTGATAAGAATTTTAATTTCCTCTTCTCCCCAATGATTGCTGAGTTCTTCACTAAAAGCATCCGACAAAGGTTTTTCAGGTTCCTTGGGAGGAGTGGTTGGCTTTTCTTCTTTATTTGATCCGCCACCGCCACCTGAGCTGCCGCCCAATCCGCTGGTTGTTCCTCCACCGTGAACAGGAGTATCTTCCTCTTCCTCTTCCTCATCGGTATCTTCTTCATCGGTATCTTCTTCGGGAAGATTTACTTCGTCCTCTATAAGAGGTTCATTACCGAAATAAATATACTTCCCTTGTTGCTTGAATTCAATCTCTTCTCCGTTAAGCCTTACCTTGCTTACTTCACCTTCTGCCATAAGCGTAATTTTTGAAAGATCAATATCTTCATTGTAGATATCATCTGCATCATAAGCGAGGTCTATCTCGTCATTCTGCCAGAAAGCGCCAAAATCAGTTACCTCATCTTTGCTCAAGAAAATGTATTCATTTGTTTTCTCGTCCCTCACATACGATCCGCTGCGAAGAACAAGATTTGCGTTCTTTCCGTCTTCTTTTTCAATAAGAGAAAGCATTCCATCTGTGCTGAATGTGCCAAAGGTTATATCCTTCTTCAGATTTTCATCACGAAGGGTGTAGTAGTATATTTCCTTTTTAACACCGTTACTTGTAACCTCAGCACGGAAAGCGCTTGCCTTATCTTCAGGCTGATCAAGCTCGATATTTTTTGTTGTAACTTCAGCATTTTCTCTTTCAGGTATAGGATAAATGATAGTATTAAACTTCATCGGTCCAACCTTAGTCTGTTTGAAAAAGCCATATTTACACACTTCAAAATTATTCTTTGTACGTGCATAAGCACCGTATTTCCATACAGGCTCGATGTTACCATCATCAACTGTTGCTACTATAACGTTTGCCTTATCCTGGAAATTGGTTCTTAGTATATTTTTCTCGTAATCCACCGACATTTTTGCATCTGGAAGGAAGTGCCAGAGTTGTTTGTAAAGATGCTCTTTATTATTCTGCTTATAATACTCTGGTTCTGCATAATCCGATACAATAAAGTAACCGTCTCTCAGGAAAAGAATATCACGCTCAAGCTGAAAGCTTTCATTTTCAAGAACAGGTGCAGCATTATCGGTATATCCTTTTGAGCTGCCTTTTATATAATCATACACGTTGTTAAACTCGCGATTTTCAGGGAAAAGATCTCCCTTACCAGGATCCATCTGCGCGATAGGCACAATAAGGGGATCATCTATCATGGCAACACCTTCATCCCCAATCGCGGGTAATCCATTTTCATCTCTTGAAAAAACTATCTCGTCCATCTGTTCAGCATATGTTCTTCTTCCACGTGCTACAGCGTTGTCAATTTCAATGGTATTGTGCCCTCTTGTGGAGCTTACCCATCTTTCCAGCGGCGTTGCGGTATTATAGTCACCCATCAGTGGGTCTACAAGAAGAAAATTGTTATAGGCAACCAAATTAATAGTTAAATCGTCGTTATGGTTATGCGAGCCGCCACCTCTGTTCAAAAAGCTTGCTGCAATTGCATATTCATTTGCCCATGAATTTCTGAATGTGGCAACTGAGGCATCATCATAAGCCACAGATAACGGAGGAGCCTCTCCTTCTTTTCTTTTTGAAACAACATAATTAAGATATGGATTATCTATAATTCTTGTGTATGTCTCAAGACGTCCAGGGAAATCGTAAGTCCATGATGCATCGTCGCCCGTCTGAAATCCACCGAAGCGGGGATTAAGCGTATTTACAATATACTCAAGGCCTTTTCCAAGGCGGGCGTTTGCTTCTTCAGTCCATTCTGTGTCGTAAGCAAACGAGGTGTCGTAATTAAGAGAATCTCCTACTCTTAATGCGGAAAGATAACCATCCATACCCTCTAAGGCATATTCTGCAGAAGCTTCAACTGAAGAGCCATCGGGATTTATGTCGGCACCTTGTTTATATGCCATACGGAATGAGGCAACTTCTAACCAACCACCACAAACTGAGCCGCCATATTTGGGATTTGAAAGAACCAGGTTCCCTTTTGCATCTCTTTCAAGCGGTCCGTAAACATCTCTGAATTCAGGATATAAGAAGTTTATCCACTGCTGACCACTTACACTGTAACCACCGTGGTTAACAAGCTCAAAAGCATCTCCCCAGTATTCTTCAAGCCATCTGCCTATGAAATAAATATATTTCAGTATCATAGTAAATGCCTCAGGCGTCATGTACTTACTCTCCATAACGTGATGCAAATAATGTGCACCGTTAAACGAAACGCTGGCAACGCCAAGGGCGTTAAAGTTTGATAAACCTTGTTGTGTATCATCGTAAAAGGTTTCCCAATTTCCTCTATTTATTATGGAATTAAGAAGTGATCTTATAGAATGATACTGAAAAGTTTCACCATACCAATTTCCCTTATGCGATGAAGAACCAATGTAGCCAAAGGTTGCTGCCGCAGTGCGCTTTGGTGCATCGGGAGTTGCGTAAAAGTCACGCGGACCAGACTCACCACTAAAGCTTCTGAATGTCAGCCCTTGTTTAAAATGGTCGTTAACTGTCATATTTACGTTAAGATTATTCTCTGCATTCCACCCATAAAGATTAATATATTTCCAATCATTCTGCACAAGAGGTGATTCAATATCCAAATCGTCCTCTACCCTTCTTGCACGAATATAGAGTGTTGCGCCGTTAATCTGAGAAGTGCTGCTAACATCAGGGATGTTGAACTGCATCAGGGCGCGCTTTGTGTTTTCATCAACTGTTGTAGGAGAACCTATTGAAGAAACCGATTCTTCAATATAAAGCATATTCGGATTAGGATGTGGCGTGTCGGGCTCACCAAAATCAAGGTTTACCGCCGTGGTAAGAGGAAATGTTCTCTGTTCTCCGTTAATCTCAGCCTTTATATAAGGCTCGTGATTTTCAAGATCAATTTCTATCCTGTAGCCATCTTTTCTACCAGTACCTAACATTAATTTAATCGATTCTCGGTTATACACCGCTTGTTCTTTCATATTTGAAAGAACACTGATTTTTATTTCCTGCCAATTATCATAAACATAGGCTTTAGCAAACGGATTACCTCCATAAAGATTATCAAACCAGCCTTCGTAGTTAGCTGTGTCTGCATCCGTCATATAATCATTCGGAGCAGGATCCATATTATAATCTTTATGCTTTTTCTGATAATACTTTAAAAGTTCCTCCTTACAAAGCTGATAGTTACCAAGCCTTGCGGCGTCTTCTACTCTTTCAAGTCCTTCCAAATCGACAGCTATATCTACAAGCTTCTGACCTGCATCGGTTTGCTCCTCGATTTCGGGACCATAAATAAAGTAAGGAACTTTCTCCCATTCCTGAGTTTCTTCATTCCATTTTCCAAAAAAATCCTCGTCCGTTATATATTGTGGATCACTATAGGAAAAGTTATCATATTCGGCGATACTCATTTTGTAATAAGCTTCTTTATCTGGAGCGGCATCTGCCGTCAGCGGGTTAAACCCGCTGACGGAGATAAGTACTATAAAGCTTAAAACAAAGGCTGTAATTTTTTTCATTGTCATTATTCTCGCCTCCTATATTACTTCTTGATATGAGAAAGCGCTCTATAAACCACAACCATTGCTTCATCCCTCTTAAGGCTGTTTGATGGTTTAAATTCACCTGTTTCATATCCCTTTAATACTCCAAGCGATGCTGCAAATTCTATTGCTTCCTCTGCCCAGGTTGCAATTGAGGTGCTATCTGTGAAGTTGATTTTTTCTTCGCTTTCAACCTCTTCGGGAAGTTTGATGTAATTTTTAAGCACATTCATAAGCACTACTGCCATTTCCTGCCTTGTAATTTCATCTTTTCCTCTGAAAGCACCATTACTTCCCGCCATTATGTTGTTTTTAAGTGCGCCCTCTGCATATGGTGCAAACCAATCACTCTCTTTAACATCACTGAAGCTTCCTTTATATTCTGGAAGTTCGATGCCAAAACCTGCAACTATCATCTTACAGAATTCTGCTCTTGTAACCTTCTTTGTAAGCTGAAGCGAATTTCCGTCGCCTGTTACTACTCCCATTGCAATAAGCGACTTGATTTCATTGGCTCCCCAATGCTTATTCAGTTCTGCAATGTCATCTGTAAGCTCTACCACAGGTTTACTTGTAGTAGGAGGTGTTACAGTAGGCTTATCATCTTTGCCGGAGGTTGTTCCACCGCCTCCGCCACCGCTGCTGCCGCCAAAGCCATTGTTATTGGTTCCGGGAAGACTTCCGCCTCCTATATTTATATCTGCCATTACAAGAATATCATAGCTTTTTGTTATAGGAGCATTACTTCCATATTTAGCAGCAAGCGTTATTGTTACGGTTTTTTCCTTATTTGAATCTCCAACAACAACCTTCCATGAATTATGGTCTTTTGTTTCTTCAATACTTACTACAGAATCATTTGATGTAACTGTGAAATCTGTTCCAAAGTAGCCTTTCTTTGGAATTGTAGTTCCGTTTTTAACAGTAAGTCCTTCTGTCAGCTGATTAAAGTCGTACTCCTGCTTTTCTTCATCCGACATTTCATAATACATACAAATGTCTTTTATGCCTGTGTTTCCACCGGAGGTTGATACTACTTCAATCCTTATAAATTGTGCTTTAGTGTAAGGAACAACAATATCCTCTTTGTCTTCAATATTTGTGCCATGATAAATTTCTGTGTAATCAATGTTATCATTGCTTTTTAGCAGCTTGAATTCTTGAATTGTTCCTGTTGCTTCTTCCGGAAGATAAAAACAAAACTTATTAAAAGGCTGCTCGCTCATAAGATTGATATTTACTCTCCATCCGCGGGCATCTGTTAAAAATTCACTTTCAAGGCTGCCATCAAGTGCATATACACCGGAATATCCATCCAGCACAACAGCCGGAGAAGATGATTTTGCTTTTGCAGCAACATTATTTCTGCCTGTAAGAACTTTAAATGCCTCTGTGTGAGTTTCACCTGTTGTAGAACTTGTGAGCGTAGCAGTAAGAGTTGTAGATCCCACTACAGCTGTGTTTACAGTAGCAGTGTTGTTAACATTATCAATCGCTACAACGGAGCTGTCTGCACTTGTTAATGTAAGAACTATATCCCCTACCTGTTCAAAGAACTCAAAGTTCCCGTTAAGGTTAGTTGCTTTGTAAGTCGAACAGATTTTAGAAAAGTCAAACTGCTGCGCAATTGAAGCAAAAAAGTCGGAACTAATAACACTAACAGAAACATTGTTAATACTAAGGGTTTCTGCCAAGCCTGTTACAAATCTTATTTTGTTGAAAGGATAATCTTCAAGTAAGCTCTGTTTATAAACCTGTGTAGCATAAGTTACTCCGTTATGCTTATAAACAGAGAATTTATCTCCTTCAATCTCAAAAAGAATTTTAGAATCAAGCGCTATTTCCTCACTGTTTAAAACTATTTTTCCGTTAACAACGGGAATTTCTGCTAAAAGACTATTTCCCGACATTAGCTGCATTTTACCATTTTGAGGAGTTTGCGCGAAATCTATCTCAACTTTCTTTTTGCCTGAATACTCAAAACCGTTACCAACAATAATATCGCAGTTTTCTTCTGCATTTTCAGAAAGAGCAATATTATTTCTGTTAAAAATAGTTGTTCTTTCTCTGTCATCTTTTCCAAGAAGAGTAAACTTCATTCTGCGAACATGCTTGTAATTTTCACTTGACAAGCCGATTTTTGCGGTAAGCTCGATTTCAACATCTTCGTTGCCGATATCAAATGTTCCATCTACGTCATTTACAAGTCCCTTATCATCAGACCATGTAATTTCATATTCCTCTGGAGTGCCGTCTCCATTTGCATCTATTGAAACAGTAGAGGGAATATTAAGTTTATCCTTTACAATATTTGGCAAAGCAGTGTCTGATACGTTTTCAAAAAGATGATCAAGCACTACATTATAGCAGGAAGTGCTGAGCTCGTCATGGCTTATCTGATAAAGTCCAATACCGCTGATACGTGCATCTTCTGTTGCTCTGTTTACCCTTATAAGCCAATATTTTCCAGGAGCAGTATTTTCAAAGTGAATTACTGAAGCACCTGACTTATTGTTGAACACACCACTTACCTTCGCCACACTATGATAATCCTTTAAAAGCGCAGGATCTGTCATAAAGTCTGCCCATTCAAATCCGGCATCTCTGGCGTTAAAAGAATAGGTGTCTGCATAAAGCACCTCATACTCGTATACCGTACCTGCTGATACATTAAGAGAAACCTTGTTAATAGCAACAGGTGCACGCTGGAACTGAATTCCATACCAGATGTACCCATCGCTACCTGCTGCAAGCGTAATAGAACTGCCATCAGAATACATAGGCCACGTCTGTGAGGTATGCTTTGAATAGGCTCCGTTATTTGCATTATTATTAGAAATTCTGAATCCGAGTGTATACTTTGAATTAGATTTATTTGCCTTCTCGGAACCTTTAATTGTGTCCCTTGCTAAAAAGTTCACATCATTGGTTTTTCCAAACATAGCTTCTGCAAGATATGCTTTTTCTACACCTTCACGAAGACCTGTAACCTTGAATCTCATATATTTAACATTTTTTGCGGGTTTATCGAAAACAATATTGTAGAAAAGTGCATATGCAGATTCATCACTTGTATCGATCGGGCGAGATTGAGGGTTCTTTGCAAACTGATCGATAATTGTACCTTCATAATGCTTATTCCACACAATGCCGTCAGCAGACGTTTGAATTTCGTAGCTTTTAATTGCATCGATAGGCCATGCCCACATTTCAAATCTTGTAAACGTGTCTGGATTTCCCCAGTTAACCTCAATACTTTCACCAACACCAAGACCTATAAATTTATCAAGATTGAATATCGCAGCCTTAGGTTCAGAAATAGCTGAAGATTCTATTCCTAAATAGTGGAATTCATCAGTAAGAATACCATTATCCCCTGTTTTTGTACCATCTTCGCTTACATGGTATACATTTCTCATTCCGATAAGCTTATATTCCTTAGAAACACTGTAGGCTACTGAAGGATTATCGCTATCGGTTACAAGCGCTGTCAAGGTAGTCTTATCATGATTGTCGTGTGCAGAAATGTTACCTGTGGTTAAATCCAAAAGCTTGCTTGTACTCTCCCATGTAACAGAATATGTCTTTTCTTCATATTCATAAGAATCAAATAAGTTTATCTTATTCTTAGCCTCATTAGTTGAACCTAAATCAGTTGTAAGAGAATCGAAAATCGTTTCTGCAGCAGAATAACCCTTTGAAACAGCTGAGGCATCAACAATATTAAAGCTTACTTTTCCAAGAGTCATATCACCTGAGCAATTTTTAACCTTTACCATCCAGTATTTTGAATTTACTGCTTCAGATATATCTATAACTGCAGGTGTAGATGAGTTAAAGTTTCCTCTTACTGCTACAATGCTTTTCCATTCTGTAAGGGTGTCGGGAGAAGCGGGCAACTCACTTTCAAAATCAAAACCTGATTCATCTCCCGCTGCACATAAAATCTCAACCTCTTTTGCAGTTCCGCTTGTAAGGGGAACTACTACGCGGTTAAAGTTTACGGCTGGTATGCTAAAAGATGTTGCATACCAACAAACTCCGCCATTAGGGATGATTTCCGGAGATGTGCCGTCTGCTCTCATCGGATATACTGCTTTTTTATCTTTAAGATATTTTGTATTGTCATCTGCAACGCTAGATACAATATATCCCTGCATATAATGCGAATAATTATTAAATTCTTCATCATCGCCTATTGATGTATCAAGAAGATTAATATCAGATGTTTTTTCAACTCTTGCCTCTGAAAGATATGCCTCTTCATAACCTTCGTTAAGGTTTAATGAAACACGCAAATATTTAACTTCCATCTCATCAAAATTTATGGGATAATATGCTGCATTTATGTAAGAATCCTCTTCGGCAGCAATTTCATCAAAGCTTCCTGTGATTGAATCAATTTCTGTATAGTCGATTCCGTCATTTGAAAACTCAAGTTTATAATCTTTAAGTGCTCCATGTGGATATGCCCAAAGATCAATATGGCTCATCTTTTCCGGTGATACCCACTTATATTCGATATAAGCTTCTTCCCCTTCAATTTTAGCAAGCTTTTCCGGGTTTAACTCTGGTGTTACTGAGGGATTCTTTTCTATATCATATGGAGAGAAATAGAAATAGTCCTTTAAAAGGGTATCATTTGCACCATCTTCCAACGAAATATTATTAAATTCAACCGTTGCTTCATTAAAAATCGGTAAAAGAGTAAATTCCTTAATTGCGGTGCAGCTTACAGAGGGATCAGCCTTGGGAGTAAGCTTTGCATAAACATTAAGCTTTTCCTCGTTATCGTGAAAGTCTATTTTAAACTGACCGCTTTCAGTTTTAACAAGATATTCCTTTTCTTCATCAAAGCTCCAACTAACAGTATACTCGTTACCTTTTTCATCGGTGTATTCGTCAAACAAATTGGAAATTGTATAGTTCACAACAGAACTATCGTCTGTGTCTGTAACAACATCATCAAAAACTGTGTTTGCAGCTTTAAAAACATCGGGGAAGGATTCCACATCATCAACCACATACATTGATGCCTTCGTCATTTGTGGTGTTCCTGTCCATTTTGTTATTTTAATCATCCAATGTTCTGCATGGATACTGTTCGGAAGATATGCAACGGGAGAGCTTCCTGCTTCAAAAGTACCATCAACCGTTATCATCTTTTTCCACTTGCCGCCACTTGGTGCTGCGTTGTGCGCTCTCCATTGAATTTCATCATCTGTACTACACCAGATTTCAAATTGAGTAACAGCACTGTCTGCTCCTGATACGCCAAATTTTATTTTATTAATCTTTTGCGGCGAATTATTAAAGCTTAAACCGTACCAGAAGTATTTATCGTTTTTAATACCAACATTGCCATTTCCATAGGGCGTTGTTGTATATCGTAAAGGCCATGATGGCGTTGTTGTTCCATTATTTGTAGTGAAACTCCACGTATCACTATGTGCGAGCTTTGAACATCCAAATTTTAATGAATATGGAGTTGCATGTGAGTTTTCAGCAGGGTTCTTTGAACCGTTAGCAGAATCAAGCCATCCTCCGTTAGTTCCGGCTTTTGTTACAGTATAAGCTTCAAGAAGGTTTACTTCATCGCTGCTTCTTGGAACAATCTCTGCTACTTTTGCACTTGTTAACCCCTGCCTGAAAGATTTGGCAACAAAGCGGATCTTAGCTGTTTCAACAGCAGGAAAAGTAATAATATAAGAAACTGCAGAAACACCGATTCTCGTATCGGTCTCAGGAATTACCTGACTTTGGTCAAGTGTTCCTTCAGCACAATTAATCCACTCGGAATCAGCATAGTAGTAAACTTCGTAATCCTTAATAGCACCAACTGGCCATACCCACATTTCAAGACGCTTCACACTCTTTTTTTCAGGCCAGGCGATTTCAATAGTATTATTTGATTCATCAAGCGAAACTGTCCCTGTTGTTTTCGTATTACCGTCGGGAGTGTTAAGCGTGATTGACGAAGTATCAGCTGTAGTATCGATTTCACCATATCTTATCATCTCGGGAGTGGAAAAATGAAATCCGTCAACAAGGTATTTTGCATTATACATTTCTTCACCGTTTCCGTAACCAACAGTCATACCTTGCATTATAAGTCTGCCACTGCTATTTCCATACGGCAGCTTCGAAATATCATCCGCAACAATCTCCTCCAGAGTCTCCCCTGCTGCCAATACACCTGGCAGCAGAGAAAATGTCATTACGAATGAAATAAACAGGGAAAAAATCTGTTTTAGTCTTTTCTTCATTCTGGGCACCTCTTTTTTTAATTTCAAACAAATTTAGAGAAAACTTTGTTAAGTATCTTTTTATTTGTTCTCTCTGTCGTAATTTCTCTGAAGAAGTGCAACATAGTCGTTAATTCCTAAACCGTCGAGTTCCTTAAGATATTTATCCCAATCTTTTTCAATTGAAAGCTCACCTGTAATAAACTTTGCAAAGTAAGAGTCAATCTGAGACGTAAGAGGCTGATATCTTGCATATTCGTCAGCATCTTCAGGTGCAATTGTTATTGTTTTAAATGTATCAACAATAAATTCACTATAGGTTTCGTATATCTGGTAAAGCTTTTTACTATTTTCGAGGCTTGCACCTAAATTACATATACTTACACTTTCTTCAAAGCTTGTATATCCTGTTGGTGAACCACCCCATGCATAGTTACTTGTACCGCTTCCATACTTTGCAATCTGCTCTTCTGTTGCAGGCTCAGTTGTCCATAATGCCTGCTTACCGCTTATACCAAGCTCTCCGGGTTCTGCTTTTCTGAATGTACCAAGACCTGTTGATGTCATTTTACGTCTTCCTTCTGTTGAATAGAAGTAGTCGCACCACTTAACTGCAACTTCAGGATATTTACATGATGTTGTAACAATAAAGCTTGTTCCTGAGCAAGCAGAACGGTTAGGAACTGTTGCACGAACCCCTTTAGGTCCTTCAAGAGGCAATATCGGCACATATGCCTTGTAATTAGGGGTTGTTCCTGAAGTGTTACAGAAGAATCCGGGATATGAACCTGGAGATGTACCAAGGATAGGTGTATCACTCTCACCAATTGCTGTAAGCTGTGTGCGGTCAACAATGAAAGTATCCTCATATAAGAGTCCTTCATCATAAAGCTTCTTTATGTATTTAAGTCCTTCTTTGTATTCATCCTGTACTGCTACATGCTTAACCTTATCATTTTCAACATACCATCTTACATTACCCTCTGTAGGAATAAACGCACTCATAAGATATGCTTCTATACCGGCTGAATAGTTAGATACACCTCTTGCTGCAAGAGGAATTTCATCTGCTTTTCCGTTTCCGTTGGGATCCTGTTCTTTGAAGGCTTTAAGCATTTCATAAAATTCTTCAGTTGTTGTGGGAGCTTCTATGTTAAGCTTTTTAAGCCATGGCTCGTATACCCACATTGCATTAGATACCTTGGTGTTGTAAGAATTATTTACAGAAGGAACGCCGTAAATTTTATCTTCAAATGTTACATATTCTTTTGCCTTAGGTACTTCTTCAAACATTTTGTTAATATTTACGCCTTGCTTTTCAATGTATTTGCTGATATCACGTACTATACCCTGTTCTTCCAAACTCATTACCTGTTCACGTGAAAGACCCATATCCATAATAACATCAGGATAATCTCCACCGGCTATCATATTATTGAATGCCTGCTGTGCATCACCTGTGGGCACAATCCATTCAATATGAACATTTGTATACTCTTCATACCACTTTGTAAATTCATTGTCTACCATATCATTGGTGTTTCTTGGTTTCGGCATAAACACCTTAAGTGTAATCTTTTCTTCTACAATGGGAAATTCATTTGGTGCTGATACAGAAACATCAATCACTTCTGCATCTGCTCCCTTTTTCCTGCCGCAACCTGTAAATGCTGCAACCACCAAAACAAGTGCCAATACTAAACATAAAATCCTTTTTTTCATTTTTCTTTTCCTCACTTTCTTTTTTTATCTTACTATTACTATTACTCTTATATTTGTTGATCCCTTTGGTTTAAATATGAAGGCGTCATCTCCAAAAGGCCTTATATCTTTATAGGAGCCTGAGGTAACATCTCCGCTTTCTTTGTTATAGATATATATCGGGGGCGTATTTATATTTGGTATTTCCATCAGCATAGCGCCAGATCCGGTGTTAAGTTCCATCTCTGTATAAAGACGCTTCTTAACTGTATCTACAAGCTCATACTGTAAGTTTTCTACCTTGCCGAATAAATACAAATATCCCTGGCTGGTATTTTCACGATTGATATACCCTTTAAGAGCAGATATAGACTGTATTACGTGTACATTTGAAAGCAGATTGTTACTGTTTTTAGTGTACGTTATTACGTCACCCTGCTTTAAATTCCTTATTGCTGAATTTGCATTAGGTATTGTTAAAAGATTTTCTGTAGTTCCGCCGCTTAAAATCTCAATCTGCTGTACATACTCTCCTGATTCACTATCTAATACAAAATTCACAGATTTTACTATACTGCACTTTCCGTTGTAGGGACTTACGCTTCCCGCCAAGTCGGACTCCATGCTTGCAAGATGTACTATCATTCCTACCTTCTTGGTTTCTTCGTCGTAGTCATAGCCTGCTACTCTGTATCCAGTTTTATTGTTTGCCACAGTGATATTTATTTTTACGCCAAAATCATTCTCTGCTGCATCATATCTCACGTTTCCATCCTGATCTACAGGAATACATACTCCAACTGTTTCAGAATTTAATGCAAATCCTGAGTTTTCAGGAACTTTCGATCCACCAAACACTCTGTTATATACATCGTACTCATATCTTACAGAAAGGTCGCCACCATGCTGTTCTAATGGTACAAGCTCTTTTATACATCCATTTTCATCAAGCACATATTTTACAGCCTTTACATCAGGGCGCGAAAGAAGGTTGAGTTGTTCCTCTCCTCTGTATCTTGTTCCTTCACACTTTACTGTTTCAGCAAGCGGAATTTTCTTTGTCCCTGAATTATGAAGAATGAGATACGGTACACTTGACGTATCGGTTACGTCCTCTTCGTTTTTCTCAACCCCGTCATCCACTTTATCGGGAATTATCATCATTACTTTGTATTTGGTTGAAAGATTTCCTTCCGAACCATAGTTGAATATATATCCATAGTTACTTTCTCCCAATTCTTTAAAGAACGCGAGTTTTCCATTATAGTCGATGTAAGCTTCTATCTTTTGACCGACTTTAAAATCTGTTCCAAAAGAGTTGGCTACTGCGTGGTATTTTCCATCTATGCTTATATTCCTCTCATCTAATCCGTCTATCTTTCCGGAAAGCATTGCACTCGAAACTCTGATGGTGTAGCGAGTATTATTCCTATCCCTGAATATACTTACTACTCTTTCTTCACTGAAGCTGTTAACTATGTTTGAATCGCTGTCTGTTACTCTTATCTTAACTGATGGATCGGTTATGTCTACGAACAGCGCCGGTTGCCCATTATATGTTGCATTTGGAGCAAAGTTAAAACGTGATCCGTCGAAGCTCTGCGCTATTGCATTTTCATATTCCCACACCATTACAATCTCAAACGATTTATCTTCATCGTTATTAATAAATTCAAAATACCCATCTGTTATGTCAAATTCGCTATCCTGTGGGTTTATAATTCTGCTTCCGTTATATATCAGCTTAAACCCTGATTCAAGTGTTAATTTTCTACTTTTGTCGTTTTCATCCCTGTAAAATATACTGTAAGCTGACTTTGTGTCGAACTTTTCGTCTACTACTCTTATAACTTCGTTTTTGTTAGTGGGTCTTACCGAAAGAAGAACATAGCCTGAAGGTGTTTCTTTTGAATAGAACTCCACTTCACAACCAACATAACTTGAAGCAGCTGTTTTTCCTATATTATATATAAGGGTCTGTCCTGCTGTTTTATTCTCGATTATTACTTCGTCGTCGCAAAGTCCTTCATAAGGTGATGTTGTATATGTATACGAATCTGCTACAATCACACCTTTATGCTTATACAATTTTGCATTATCGGCATAGATTAACTCGTCCATCAGAGTTCTTCCCGACTTTACTTCCACTTCATTGGAATTTGTTGATATAATCTTTTCTAAAATTTCAACGTCAAGTGTATTGTGCACAAGCCTATAAAGACTATCTCTTTCAAATGGATTTTGAAGTATTACTCCTCCAAGCATTTTATTACGTATTGCTATCGTGATATATCCTTTAGGATAGCCTCCTTCTCTTTCGGCTAAATCACCATATCCCGTTGCTTCAACCAAAACTTTGATTGCCTGTTCATACGTTACAGACGAAAGAGGTTCAAATATTCCGTTCGATACTCCGTTAAGCATCCCCATCTGCGATAACAGTTCAATTTCTGCAGCATATTCGTAATCTGACGAAACGTCATAATACGATGTTTCTACAGGGCTAAGTTCTTCTTTTGAAAAGCCTAAAAGACGTGCCACAATTCCAGCAAACTCTCCTCTTGTTACCGTCGCTTCTTCTTTGTGAACATCTATAAGGTCAAACCCTGCCAATACATATTTTGAATTATTCTCCTCAGCAGATGCTGTTAGCACTCCACCACTGACACATAGCAGCATCAGTAAGACAAGTGCAATTGAAATAACTCTTTTCATAAAAATCCTCCTTTTTTCAAGTTTTTATTGTATGGCTCAATTATCCCTTTACGGAGCCTACCATTATTCCCTTGGTAAAGTATTTCTGAGTGAATACATACAGGAGCGCCATTGGAAGACTCGATACAACAACGAGCGAATACTTCAAAATTACATTCAGTTCCTGCAAGGATGCTGTTCCCTCTGTCGCCATCGCCACCTCATTAGCTATATCATTCGTCTGGCTTAATAAAAGTATTTCTCTTAATATAACTGGAAGAGGCTGAAGTTTAGCAGATTGCAGGTAGAGGTTTGCACTGAAGAATGCGTTCCAGTGTCCTACCACAGAATACAAGGTTATTACAGCAAGAATAGGTTTGGATAACGGAAGCACAATCTTCATTAAATATTTCCAGTCATCGCAACCGTCAAGCCTTGCTGATTCAAAGAGTGATTCAGGGATATTACTCTGAAAATAAGTTCTTACAAGCACCATATTCCACACGCCAAATGCCGGTGGTATAAGCATTGCCCATCTTGTGTTTATCATACCTAAGTCTCTCACCAGAATGTACGAAGGTATCATACCGCCCGAGAACCACATTGTAAACGCAAACATTAATGATACAAATTTTTGTGGTCTGAAATCTTTTCTTGATAAAGGATATGCAGCAAGGACTGTCATTACCACGTTAATAGCACTACCAACAGCCGTGTAAAAAACAGAGTTGGTAACACCTGTTATTACTTGCTTATTCTTGACTACCGCTATATATCCGTCAAAAGTAATGTCGACAGGTAAAAAATAAACTTTTCCAGCTGAAATCGCATTCGCTGAAGATATAGATGACGATATGGTTATAATCAACGGGTAAGCGGTTATAATTAAAATAAATGCTAAAATTATTGTATTGATTATGTCGAATACTCTGTCTGCGAAGCAGGATTTTATTCTGTTATTGCATTTTTTTGTTTTCACTGTATTCATCTTTATATCCTCCTTACCACAAACTGTTGTCTGATAACGTCTTTGATATCTTGTTCGTTATCATTACCATTACAAAGCTTACTACAGAGACTGCCAAACCAATTGCCGCCGCAAATGAATAATCTGGCACTGATCCTGCAGTACCCATCGAAAATTCAAGAGTTGCAAGCACTTCTGAATAATCATAGTTAATGGGATTCTGCATCATATATGTTTTATCAAATCCTACACTTAAGATTGAGCCCATACTCATAATTGTCATTATCGCAATCGTTGGGCGTATGCTCGGAAGGTCTATATGCCATATTCTTCTCCACTTATTTGCTCCGTCTATGATGGCTGCTTCATGTATTTGTGTATCAACACCAGAAAGAGCCGATATGTAAAGAATTGAGCTCCAGCCTGCTCCCTGCCAAATTCCTGACCATACATACAAGTGCCTGAAGAATTTAGCATCACCGAGAACATTTACCTTTGCTCCGAAAATATTTTGAATGATATGTATAAACACACCTGTTCTGTTATCAAACAAAAGATTTATAAGGCTGACTAAGATAACCGTTGAAAGAAAGTGTGGAAGAAACGCCGACATTTGAACCGACTTTCTGAAAAACTTTCCTCTTGCATATTCAAAACAAATAGCAAGAACAATCGGAATCGGGATTGATAATAAAAGCGTGTAGGTACTCAGCGTAATTGTGTTTTTCAGCGCTTTCCAGAATATTGGATGGCTAAACATTCTTTCAAACTGATAAAGGCCTACCCATTTGCTGCCCCATATACCAAATGCAGGCACATATTTTCTAAAGGCAATCTGCGCTCCGACCATTGGATAATACTTAAAAACAACTATGTAGATAAATGGAAGCGCAAGCATTAAGTAAAGCTGCCAGTTTCGTTTAATTTCTTGTCCCCAAGTTTCTTTCTTTTTACTCGTTATGATTTCTTCTCTTTTCTGTCTGTTGAATTTCATAATGTGCCTCCTTTATTTCTTTAATATAATTGTAATTCTAAGCATTTTTAAAGTCAACGAACAAAATCTTAGAAAAGCTTTCATATTCTAACATTTTTGAGAATATTGGGTAAAATTGCACAAATTAACTGCTTATGCATTCAGCTACATTGATAAACTTTGAACAAAAAAAGCGCTTTCCAACCATCTGGCCGGAAAGCGTTTTTCATCAGCTTATTCACTGTAAAGTGTACACACTTTACATATATTTAGTAGGTGAAGTTCCTTTAATTTTCTTAAAGCTTCTTCTGAAACTTGTTGAATTTGAAAATCCCACCTTGCTTGAAATTTCGTTTATATTGTAATTTTCTTTTGTGAGAAGTTCTATTGCTTTTTCTATTCTGATTTTTTCGATATAACCTATCAATGTGATACCTCTTTGTTTTTTGTAAAGCGAAGAAAGATAGCTTGGATGTATATTAAAAGTGTTTGCTATCATTTCAACAGAAAGTGCTGAATTGTGGTAATTGCTTTTAATATATTCCTCAACCTTTTCAATTCTTTTCTCGCCCTTGGACTTGATTTCATTTTCTCTTTCAATATTTGAGCAAATATAATAAACAACGTTCGTTATATCTTCAAAAAAGTGATTTATAGAACACCTTTTTTGAAAAAGCTCTCCCTCTTCAAATTGAAGTGCCGATATTTTTTTTGCACTTGCGCGAAGTTCTGCAAAAAGTTCATTGATTGCAGATACACATAATTTCCTGTTAACAAAGTTCTCTTCCCTTATTTCAATTAAAATCTCCCGGGCTTTTTCAAACTCCCCATTTTTTACACTCTCTAGAAGATTGTTTTCCATTTCAATAGGATAGTAATATTCATTTTCTCCAACAGGAAGTTTATTATAAAACATCGATGCATCAGTTTCCGTAAGAAAATTATACTCTGCCACTTCACATGCTTGTCTGTACGACAAAGGAAGCTCATTAACATCTTCTATATACTCCCCCGCACCTATAGTTGCTTTTATATTATATCTAAGAAAAACTTCATACTTAATACGGGTAATAAGCTTTTCAATAGTCTCTTCTTGTTTATTTTCAGCCCGAGAACAAACAATTGCCACACTCTCTTTATCCATTAAACATATTTTTGCTTCCGGAATCACTTCTGAAACTATACGCGCTATATAATCAGTTAACTTTTCAATATGCTCAACAAGGTTATTTTCATTAATAAAGCGAACTGCCAAAACAATGTAAGGACTCTTTTCAAGCAAAATTTTATAATTAAAAAGTTCAGCCTTTATCTTTTCTTTTTCAATATGTCCTCCAAGAATACTTTTTAAAATATTTTGCGCGCCTGCTTTAAGAAGAAAACTATTCTCGTTTTTAATTTTCGAGAGTTGGATCCCAAGTCCTTTGTATTCATCATTTCTGATAAAATGCGAAAATTTAACCCTTTCCTCATTTACTCCCAAACCATTTAAAAGATCAATATATGAATTACCTTTCTTTCTGGCAACCAAATAGCATAATATAAGACCAAGTAAAAGAGCTAAAACATTAAAAATCATTATAACAATCTGGGAAACCCTTGCTCTGTTCAAAACATATTTTTCAGGAAGGAAAAACATATATGTCCACCCTGTTGTATTTCCTTTAATTTTAAAAAGATAATTAACCTTGTTCCCTATTGTAAGCTTTTTTTCTTTGTTTGTTATATACTTCTTATAATCGATTTCAAGATTTTTTCCAAAATCAAGAAAGCATGTGCCATTTTCATCCACAGCAAACAATGCCCCGTTACTATCAGCAATCACATTCTGTATTGGTAACATCAAGTTCTTCTTGTCTATAAAAGAAATTACAGAACCCGTTCTTTTACGAAGCAAAGGAGCAGGCACCGTAAACATCAGTGCCTCGAAATTATTGTAGTAGTATGAAGCATTACCGAAAGAAAATGCCCTTGCTTTTTCAGATAATTCCAAAAGTTCTTCCGCAGATTCTTTATTCGAGCGGAGTTTGGTTTTATAAAAGTTTATTCTTTTTCTGTAAGCAGTAGTTGCTCCAACGAGCAAATCCTTATCATCGTTTTGTATACATATATCCATGATAAGTTTGTCGTTGGGGTTACACCACTTACTCAGATTATTCTGAACCTCCGTGATATCGGAAACGAAGCTCACTGCTTTGGAATCCACCTGAGATAACGATGAAAAAAGATTTGTCCCTATATTTATTGTGGTTTCTTTAATTTGTTCAATATTACTTTCAATAACTTTAACATCGTTTTCAACCGTGCTCGACAGTATATCTTCAACATTACTTTCAATAGAATTTATTAAAAACGCGTTAGATATATATTGCACTGACAGAACAACCAAAACGATCATCAGATATTGCAGCATAAATCCTAGCAATAGGTTTTTCTTTGTTTTTTTCAACATAAAAAGCCTCACTTTTTAGAATTTCCTTTTAACGACGAACTCCTACTTTAGATATATCAATTTGTTTGAATCCTTTATCAAATGCAGGAGAATCTGATTTTAATACAAAGTTTCTTTCCTTTATGTTTTCTACCAGTGGGTCTGCAACAATAGAATCAAACTCAAACCCGAACTGTTCCTGAGTTTCCTTTAATGTGTACTTCTTTCCCTCTGTCTCAAAAATCACAGGACTATCACATGCAGTATCCCATATAATGTTATTACAAGAACTCACACTGTGAGGTGCCTGAAACATTTTAGATATACCCGTTTCGAAAATAGCTCCACCTTCTGTAATAAATATGTTTGTATCAAAAATTATTCCGGGATGCATTTCCATGCGTAAATACCTTATAACTGCAGTGCTGCCATACATAAAGATATTGTTTGTTACTGTATTCATTGCTCCATAGTTCTGATTATATGCCCCTGAAGAGCAGTCATAAACTATGTTATTTTCTATCCTCATATAGCTTGAGCCTTCATCGGTGTATATTCCCCATCCACCATAGACACAGCAGGAAACATTATGTAAAAGGTTATTCCTTATAATTGTTCCCTTGTTTTTACCTAAAACGTAAATCGCTCCCATATCAGAAAGCAATCCATAACCTATATTATAAACATGATTATGTTCTATTAAATTATCTCTGCAAATAGAATCTTCATATCCCCAGGTCCATCCCAAAGAAATGCCCGAGTAATAGAAATTAGCTATCTCATTGTGTGAAACTATGCATTCATAGGCATGCCTTATAAGCACTCCGCAAGCTGCCTGATATTTTCTTCCGCCTTCCGTTATTTTATTATCCGTAATTCTTATTGCATATGTATGATTGTCCTTTTCCGCTTCAATCTTACCTCCGCACACAGTAATTCCGCCACCGCCACAAATACTTATTTCGTTATTTGATATATCAATATTATTACATCCATTTTTAATAACGATTGCGTGTACCCCTATGCAATTAACTTCACAGTTTTCAATTCTGCATGAATGGGCATGCTCAAGCTCAATTGTTCCACATCCGCCAAAGACCGACTGATGGTATGCACCATATTTCGTAACTTCGCCATTTTCTGCTGCGATTTCGTTGCAAAGTTCCCCCTTAGTATAAGCAAAAGAAAGATTCCTGAATGTAACGTTATTAACTTTCTTGCCATTTTTTCCGCTTATAACAAAAAGCTTTTCCGTAACAGGAGCATATGCTGTTATACCCTCAACATTTTCCCCATCATAAGGAATATAATATACTTTCTTTGTTTTTCTATCAAGATACCATTCTCCACAGTTTTTAAAACATTCAGGAAGATTTTCAACAATATACTTCATCTCTGTTTTTTCTACGCCAACGCAAACGCTAAAGAGCGAAGGATATTTCATTACTATCTTTTCTTCATCGTATAAAACCGATTCAATGGGGCTATGCTCATCAATCCACCAATGGTTATAGCTTATAACTGCATCCTCTAAATTTGCAGATTCAAAAAAAATATCAAAATCCGCTTTTTGAGGAACAAACCATTTTGAACTGGATCTCATTGTATACCCATCATCTTCTACCTCTTTCGGAAGAAGATATCCTTTTTCGGGATAGCGAGTCATACTTGCTCTTTTTTTGTTTACGTAAAAATCTGTAAACCATATTCCTTTATTAAGAAGCTCTTCAACATCTGCCGATACACATGCCTGAGAATTAAATGTGTCTTTTCGAAAACCCGTGAGTTTTATTCCGCCTGATATTGTAGTTTCATTTTCACCTTCAATAATTACAGATGAAATATCGCTGTCAATCAAAACAGGTTTATCAACAATGTATTCATCATCAATAAGTTTAATGGTGATTGGCTGTTCTGCTCCAAAACGGCGCAATTCCTTTACAATTCCAAGAGCTCGTTCAATAGTTTTTACAGGGCCCTTGTTAATATGGGTATTGTTATCTTTATAAAAACCTGCAAATCTATCATCCCCGTATTTCTGCGATACGTATATTCTTGTTATATTATGCGAACCATACATATAAAAATCTCCTTTTAACTATAATATTCTTGTATACAGATCCGCTTATAATGATTATCATTATAGCGTTAATTTCTTTTATTGTCAAGATTTCAAGCTCTGCGTATCTCCTTAGTCCAACGCCGATAATTTAGTTTAAAACCGTATAATTTTAAAGCTCCAGCAATTGTGCAAAATCATAAATATAATAATCAGTAATGCGTTTTATATCATCAACATATTCAACTGATGATTCATCAAACACTCCACAAACACTCATTCCCGCAGATTTTGCTGTTTTATCTGCATTATAATTATCGTCAAGAAAAAGAATATCTTCAGCAAGCCGCCCTATTTTTTCGGCAGCACTTACATATATTGCCGGATCAGCCTTTGTTGTTGAAAAATCATCACAAGACCATACATTAGTAAATAAATCATATATTCCCAATCTTTTCAAGCACGGGTCGAGCACTATATGCGGACTTGCAGTAAGCACATTTAAGTCAGCTCCCATATTCTTAAGTTTTTTAAGCACAGAAATAACATTTGCTTTTGCCTGAATTCTGTGTAAATACTCGTCGTACATATATTCATTCATCAACTGTATCAATTCTTTTTCAGTTAAAGAAACTCCCAGCTTTCTGAAATATTTGGCGGTTCCTGCATATCCTAAAGGTGTAATCACTTTTACAATATCATCTTCATAGTTTATATTATTTTCATCAAGTATTCTCAGCATGACTGCAACAAATGTCGGCATAGAATTGACTAACGTACCGTCAAAATCAAACAAATATGCATTATATTTCAATACAACTCACTCTTTCTGTGCTCTTTAATATCCCGCTCTATCGAATTTATAATTATATTTCTAAAGTCTTAAAAGCTTTAATCCACTCTTTTTTAATATATTCATGTCCCATTGCTGTTGGATGAACCCCATCGTAAAGCCAGTACGATGCATCAATATTTTTTGATAATTCGTCAAAACCATCCTGTAATTCAACATAAGGCAAACTATATTTTTCTGAAATTTTCTTTGACATCATCGCACGCTTTTTAACCTCTGCATCAAAATACTCATAATTCTCTCTCGTGGCGGTTCCTTTAAGAACAAATGGTTCCATTATCATAATTTTAATATTCGGAAGTGCATTTTTTACTTCTTCTATTAGCATATCATATATTTTAAAATATTTATCAGCATCAATGCCATTTTCGATTTCTAACTCATGCCACACATCATTAACGCCTATTAATACACTCATAACATCAGGTTTAAGATTTATAATATCTCTTTTTATTCGTGCATAAACATCAATAATTCTATTCCCACCTATTCCCCTATTAAAAAACTCATACTTCCCCGGAAATTCAAAACCCAAGTCTGCTTTTACCAACAATGAATATCCAATTCCGGAATTTGCATCATTTTCTCTGTCTCTCCATGCATCTGTAATTGAATCGCCTTGAAACAGAATTCTCATCATTATCACCTTTCTTTACTGTTTTTTAAACTATTTATATAATAACTTCTGCCGTATGCGGCCTGTGGTCTGAAGCTATAATAGCAGGAATCTCGGCTGAAACCACCTCTATATCCTTGCTTACGAAAATATAGTCTATTTTCACTTTGGGTTTATCCGAAGGGAAACTTAACAACGGAATTTCAAAACAATCTGCAGTATCCTTCATGTATTTCCTTATTGGTTTAAGAATTTCATTTTCAGGAACCATATTAAAATCTCCCATAAGGATACATTTTTCATCATTAAGATGTTTAAGCACAGTTTCCATAGCATTTCTTTGCTCATCTTCATTCAATCCAAAATGTGTTACCAGAATTGTTATTCCGCCCTCAATTCTCGCTTTCAGCAAACATCTTGTTTCATAATATTCTTTTCCGTTCTTAGTCTCAGGATCTGGAACTGGAATTGTTTCTGCACTTATTATCGGATATTTTGAAATGAAAGCATTTCCATATGGATTTCCACCGTTAATAATAGTTGCTTCAGCAAAATAATAATTTGTAAGACCCGTTAACTTTGCCAAAACGGCTGTTTGATTGTCAAATTCTTCAACTATTCCTTTATTATAGATTTCATTAAGTCCGACAATATCAGCACCGCATTTCTTTATCGCGTCAGCCATAACCTGATAATCTATTTTATCTTCAAAAAAACTTAAACAATGTTGAGCATTAAAAGACATTATTTTCATTAATACGACCTCTTAAATTAAACTTGGCAAAAAATCAGCCAAAAGGACTTATACTGGTAACCCCATTTGGTTTTGAGATATATTACACTTTACTATTGGTTTTGATTCATCCAGCGTATGTGCTGTGTTCTTTATAATATCCGCCACATACATTGCACACACCTTAGCTCCTTCTTCTGTCAAATGAATATTGTCTTCCTTATTTATGTAACAATCTACATCTTTAGTTACAACACTGTACAAGTCGTTTATAATAACTCCTTTTTCCTCAAGAAGCGGCACAATAATTTCATTATATCTTTCTACAAGTGAATTCACTATAAAAGATTTAGTGTTATGCATATTTCCTTCTCTGACAGGAGTTGTTGTTGCAAAAATAACCTTATCATGATTTAAAAGCAATAAATCTGCAATACGAAGCATGTTTTCTACATACTCATTTTCTGTAGAAAAAGCTCCGTCTCCATATAAATTGCAAACATCCCACAATCCATTATTCCAATGTACAATTCTACTGCCTTCCATATCTTTTCTCCAATCAAAAAGGCCTCGTAGTGTATATTTTGAATAGCGGCAATTTTCCTCGGGTTGATATAGCTCATATTCACTTCCTAAAAGCTTGGGAACTAACGTGCCATAACCAATTCTTCTTATGGAATCTCCCAATAATGTTACCTTCATATCATTTTCTCCTTTTATAAATTTATACTTCTCTTTCAAAAAAGCCTTGTAATTTCACTGGGTTTTTCCCTTGTTCTTTTGCCTCACCCAAAAGCACACCATATGAGTCCACGACATTCTAATATCATTGCCATCACATTCATCTGATGATATTCTGATATTAACAAGTACGCATTTCGGATTATACTCGTCATAAATTCTTTTGATTTCTTTATGTCCGAGTTTATTACCTGAAATAGTCTTAATTCCACGTGCATTTAATTCCTTTTCCAAAACATCAAGTGGTGTTATATTATTCCCCTGATCTTGTTGCGTCAGATTACAAATAAGAACTGTATCTCCTCTTTCTAATTTAATAGGAAGAACACCGTCTGCATTTTTGACAAATTTTATGCTCTTCAAGGCAATTTCATCTGCAATTTCATTAAAATCTTCCTTTTGTCATACCCTAATTGTATTACGTTTAAAAGCTATACAACCGACTCTATATCCGGAATTACATACAAATAAATTTTTTATTTTTTAATATCATTTACAAGCTTTTGTATAGGAGTGTCATCCTTGAAAAACTCGTGAACTCCGTTAAAAACCTTAAAGCTTACCCACTCTGTTCCAACTTTTTCACACATTTCTTTCAGCTTTTCAAAAGACTCCACACCATATTTATAATCAAATAATTCGTCGTTATCCCCAATTTCTATGTGAAGCTTTCTGGGATAAACAAGGCACGCCACTTCAGCATCATCAAATTTTTCAGCTGATTTAAACCATGTCCAATCCGACCAACCAATAACATCCCTTTTGTTAAAGTAAGAACAGGATATTGCCGATTTTATACGGGTATCGATAGCGGTTGTATATAGGGTGTAAAATCCACCGTATGATAGTCCAACCATTCCAAATGAAGATACATATTTCTCCCGTTCAAAATAGTCTAAAATTCTGGTAATCCCAAAAATTTCAATAGCTGTTATTGAACTGCCAACCCGTTTAAGTCGGTTGTCTATATCTCTTCTGTCAAAGTCTACATCATATTGGTCTTTACTCCACAATAAAAGCTGCGGTGCAAAAACATGAACACCGTTTGCTCTCACTCTCTGAAGCATATCATTATAGTTAACTGTATCTCCATATATACCCGAAATACGTTCAGGAGTACCATACCCTCCGTGTTGTACTATTACTAATGGTTTTTTATCCTCACCGTTCTGTTTAAAAAACAATCCCGTCATATTCAATCCATCAAGAATTTCAAAACGCATACGGTAAATTTCATATCCATCCTCCACAGACAACAACTCGCTTTTAACCTCCGCAACTTTGTCAGCACAATAGTTCACAAGTGGCCATCCAAGCATCTTTTTCAGTTCATTCCGATACTCTTCCTGCTGTATAAAAATATTTTTACTATACTCACTTCTAATCACTTCAGATTTTTTTTGAAGTTTTTCTACTATGAGCTCAAGACCTTTCACATAATCTTCTTTATATACGTTTGTTAAGTCTTTTTCTTCTCTGTATTTCATATTTCTGCCTCTTTAAATTACTTATTGTTTCACACTTCTCTTTCAAAAAAGCCTTCCAGTTTCACAGGATTTTTTCCCTGTTCTTTCACCTCTCCCAAAAGCACCTTCACAAATGCTTTCTGGCTTGCTTCCACTGCTGAAAATGCGTTAATATATGTTCTTAAAAAAGGTAATTCGTAAATTTTATATGGATCTCCAAAGGATGTAACGATAACATTTGGATTTTTAAATATATATCCTCTCCAAAAGCACATCATATGCGACCACGACATTCTGATATCGTTGCCATCACATTCATCTGATGACATTCTGATGTTTACCAACACACATTTCGGATTATGCTCGTCATAAATTCTTTTGATTTCTTTATGCCCGATTTTATTTTCTGAAATAGTCTTTATTCCACGTGAATTTAATTCCTTTTCAATGATATCAAGATGCGTAATATGACTTCCCTCATTATGTTGCGTCAGGTTACATATAAGAACCGTATCTCCTCTTTCTAACTTAATAGGAAGAATACCGTCTGCATTTCTTACAAATTTAATACTCTTTAAAGCAATCTCCTCTGCAAGATTGTTAAACTCTTCTGTTAAATTTTCCTCGTTTTCTGTTTCAGTTTCTTCTTTAAATACACCGGCAAATTCCTTTAACCTCAGTATCCTCCTAACGGCATCTTTCAACCGTTCCATCGATACTCTGCCATCTAAAACAGCCTCTTTCAAATAATAAAAATATGAACTTTCCGCAAAAAGCGCCATATCTCCTCCGGCATTTATAAATCTGACTATCATTTCATTTTCAGGAACGCATGCCGCAACACCGATCATGCTTAGTGCATCAGATACTATACACCCTTTAAATCCAAGCTCTTCTCTAAGAAGCTTTGTTATCAGCGAATAACTCATAGAACCGGGCATATATCCTGTGACATCATCATATTCATCTTCCTGAAATGCCGGTGCGGCAATATGTGCAACCATTATGGAGGCAACTCCCTGATCTATCATACTCTTGTATACACGCCCATAGGAGTTCATCCACTCTTCTTTTGAAAATGTATTTAGCGTCGTACAAAAATGCTGATTCCTGTCGTCAAGACCATCACCCGGAAAATGCTTGCAGCATGCTGCCATATAGTTATTTTTTTGAAGTCCCCTCATATATGCACCCGCTATTTTTATAACGTGGTCGGAACTGTCAGACACAGCACGAACATTGACAACCGGATTATTATGATTATAATTTATATCAACAACGGGAGAATAGGTCCAGTGAATTCCTGCCTTTTTGCAGATTTTTGCTGTGATTTCCCCGCTTTTTTCTATTAGCTTTTCATCGTCTGCTGCTCCCCATGCAATAGGATTTGGAAGCAATGGATATCCATCTGTCAGCACATCGCCTCCAGGACCTTTTTCCACATCAGCGGATACGATTACAGGTATTGAAACATATTTATTTACTTTATCAGTTACTAATTTTATTTTATCGGCACAGGCATTTGAAATAAAAATTCCGCCCGGCTTAGTTTCTTTTACTATTTTTTCAAAATTTTCATCAATTTCTGCTCCCGGAACAAAGTAGCATAACGTTTGACCGCAAAGTTCATCAAGCGTCATTTTTTCAACAAGTTCATCAATTTTGTTCATTCACTGTCACCTCATTGTAATAATAACACAACATAATTTACCAATCTTATAAATTATATATATTGTATTGAAAATATCATACATTTCTGTTATAATATTTAAAAAAACATTATCGGGAGTGCAATATGAACAAAGATAGTCTTTATAATTTCATTACATATCTGCAGTATGGAACAAAGCTCCAGATTGGAGTTACTTTTCTTGATGATAACGGAAGCGAAAAATGTATTCTTCCTTCTGAATGCACTTTTCGCTCAAGTAGAATATGCAAAGAATTTAAAAACAGTGAAGGCGGTCTTGAAAAATGCTTTAAATGCCGAGATTCGGCATTCCACAAAGTTCTCCGCACAAAAGAACCTTTTGGAGGTATATGCGTGAACGGGGTGTACGACTATTCTCATCCTGTTGTAATAGACGGAAATGTTATATGTATTATTTTTGTTGGGAACATTTTGGTTGAAGGCAACGGGGAAGCAAAACTAATTGAAAACCTTGGAAATAAAGATTTTTTAATTGACACTATGGAAAAAAACTTCGATATAGATAATTGCGATATAATTGCTTCATTGGTGGAAACTTACATTCGCTTTATTCTTAAAGATGTACCTATGTCGTATACCAAAAATTTCAACCCACTTATGGAGAATATAAAAAATTACATTGAATCAAATCTTGAATATGATATAAAAATATCCCAGATATCAAAACGTTTTCAATATAACGAACAATATCTGGGAAGGCTTTTTAAAAAAGAAATGAAAATTAGTTTTAATCAATATATAAATCAACAAAGGATTGAGCGTGCTGCCCGTCTTCTTGCAGAAACAAATGAACCAATAATTGCCATAGCATTATCTGTAGGCTTTAGTAATGTCACGTATTTTAACCGCTTATTTAAAAAACGATTTAATATTACTCCTTCAGAATTCAGGAAAACCAAATCAGCACAATAAATCATTCACTTTTGTCCGTTTCTCTCAGATAATCTACTACAAGAGCATCCTGAATTTTTCTTATAAGCTCGGGTGCCTTTCCTCCTACTGCTATATTGTCAATATGTGTTGCAACTATGCAGAAATTGGAGCTTGATGAAAGCATAATTTCATCTGCGTTCATTAAAAATTCAAGTGAAAATGGTTCTTCCTTTACAGGAATGCCTAACTGATTACATACTTTAATTAAATTTTTTCTTGCAATCCCCG
This sequence comes from Clostridia bacterium, assembly GCA_017505525.1. GTDB lineage: Bacteria > Bacillota > Clostridia > UMGS1883 > UMGS1883 > UMGS1883. The sequence continues at coordinate 35,018 of JAFVPB010000053.1, read as the reverse complement.
GCAGAATCAGATTATCAAGCGGAGCCGTGTACAGGGCTCCGTTTTTTATGCAATGGACATTTGTGTGTGCGCCCTCTGTAACTCTGTTTTTAATTCCGTCTGCCTCTTTTCTGTACATAACGCACTCCTCCGCCCCTGCTCTTTTTGCAGCTTCGGAAGCAAGCACATTTGGCAAAAGACAAAGAGTTTTTATATTACACATATAAAAACGAACATCCTCGTACGATATAAGTTTATCTCTTCTATATATATCTGCTAATTTTCTTGGTGTAACCGTTACCCACAAATTTGCTTTTGTATTTTCGGGAAAAATATGATTTCTTGGCACATTAGCTCCTCTTGTAATCTGCCAATATAAAAACGCTTCTCCATTTGTATTACTTGTGTCTACTTTTAAAACAAGGTCCGCAAGCAAATCTTTTAATTCCTTTTTAGTATACGGAATTTCAATTTCAACCATGGATGCTGAATTAAAGAATCTGTCGATATGGTCATCAAGGCAATATATTACTCCATTTCGCGTTGCCGTCGCATCATAAACTCCATCACCAAACCAACAAACCCTGTCGCTCATTGGAACAGACATATTCTCTATTAAATCATACTTTCCGTTATAGTAGCCTAAATTTTTCATTGTTTCCATATTATCTACCTCTTTCTCTATGATAAAAAAATTTAATCGTTTATATCGAAGTAAATATCATCATATGGCTTGGGATATGCTATAGGTTCTTTACCTGAAATTACCTGCTCCATCACGTCAAAAAGCACACAAAAATCTTCAAAAGTCTGGCTATGACCTCCGTCACGGTAGTGTGTAAGACAATATTGAGGCTTCCCAAGAAAATCCCAAACTTTCTTTGCTTCAAGGTTTGTTATATATGATCCCCTTGGGTTTGACCATATATCAGCATATCCATTTGTTTCTAAAAGGATTCTCGGAGCAACAAGAGCCTTTATAAAGTGCATATCATGAGGAATTTCATTTTCTTTACCTATATATTTTTTCATTTCCTGTCCCATCCAGTAAGGAACTGCACGGAACAAATCAGCAAGTTTTTCGCTCCTGTTATCTTCGTAAAGTCCTGCTTCTTCCCTTTGTTCAAACCGGTAGCATCCACATCCGTGTGTCCCGCTTCCATTGGGGTTTACAAACCTTATCCTTTCATCCAATGCACCTGCAAGCAGAACGGTTTTACCGCCTCGCGAATGACCTGAAATTGCAATGTTATCAATATCAATATAATCAAGAGTAGTAACAGCATCAACTGCTCGCATATATCCCCAAGCCCAGGCTGAAATTGCACTGAAAGAAAGATTCGGATAAAAAGGATATATCCCGTTTTCACGATTGCTGTTATACATATCGGGTGCAAATTCTGTTCTATTGAACTTAGCAACAGCAAAACCGCGTTCATTTGCCTCGTCAATCACTCGATCGTTGCAGTGTCTGTATATACTGTCCCCACAAATTAAAAGCGGAAACTTTCCGTCTTTTTTAGGTGGATATATTTTTACACAAAAATTAAAGTCTTTACCATCTATATAACAATGAACACGATAGCTATTTATACGACCACGCATCGGTTCTGTAAGCTTTTCAACAACTACACTGTCAGGTTCGGGAGGCATTCCTCCAAATTCGAGCGAAACTGCAGCTTCTATAATCTCTTCTCGTCTTTTTTTCCAATCACTCACAGTTTTTACCCTGTTGCCATTATTCATTTTAAATATGTCCGGAAGCGGTCCTAAAAAAATATCATTTCTCATATTTATTCCTCACTTTCTGCTGTTAACATAATTTATAAATCTTTGTGCTACTGGGTTTTCACATCTTAAATCAAGAGTACATACTATATATCTTTTTCCATCATAATACTTTTCCGCAACTACATATTCTCCGCCTCTTGGCGAAGAATCTCCCCATCTTGCGGACGGACCTGTAAGAATCGGAGTAAATCCTTCGGCAGAAAAAGTATTTTTTACTATTGGCATTATGAGATCACTCTCTTTGTCATACCACATTTTAAAATCATCTTGTTCAAAACATTCTGTTATGTCCTTATATTGAGCAAAAGATGCAAAATGAGAAGCACGCATAGGACAGGGTTTTACATAAATTGTTTCACCTGCTATCATATGTTCTCCTACGTCAGGGTTGCATATCCAAATAGTATTTTCATCAGCAGGAGTCGACTTATGCCGTTTGAAAAACTCAACTGTTTCATTTTTATATGTAACTACATTTCCGCCACTTAACAAAAATGCAGTAAGTGTATACTTTTCGCGGTCTTTTTTAAGTTCCACCTTAAAAGACGGACTATGCACATATACACATTTCATAACCTTTGAAACAACAGTCGCGGATGCACTTTGAATAACTTTTCCGTTACTGTCTGAAAGTTCGTACACAATTTTATATTCGCTCTGATTGTTAGTGTCGTTGCACAAATATGTTTCTATGCTTGCTGTTTCATCCTCATAATACGTAAATCGGTCAGTACGCAAGCTTAACGTTACAGGTTCTAATGCATTTTTATATTCAAAATAAGCAGGCTTGGGGTTTCGTTTAAAATCCATTACTGCTTTCATCCATCCGCTTGGCCATGCATCTATAAATAAATGCAGCGCAAAAGAAACCATTCGATTATTGCGACGAAATGCCTCTGTCATAAATTTTACTGCTTTCGCCTGATGCTTCTGACTTTCCTTGCACCACTCTTCAAGAGATGAAGGTCTATTGAAGAAATATTCATAAAAAGCACCGCTTTGTGCTCGAACTATATTTTTAGGGTCAAAAGGTTCGCTAATCCACTCTTTTGGATAATACTCATTCATAATTTCAGGATAATCCAGGCCTTCCGCTCCGAATTCTCCACAACCGCAATACCAACCGGGTTTTATATCGCACCAATATCCTTTTATCATTTTTCCTGCATCTATCGCGTGACCGTTATACCAGAAATTATAGCAATGGTTATCTGGTAAATAATCACATGGCGGATCATAATCTCCGTCAACATACTTTATCACCCTGTCAGGATTTGACTGCAAAATGATGCTTCTGCATGCTTCAAAAAAGTTTTCAAGTTCAAATCTGAGCATATGTCTATGAGGCTGATTAAATGCATTTGCACTAGGTTCATTTATAAGAGATACAGAAATGCATGAAGCGTGGGACCGTATAAGTCTTTCCATTTCCTCAGCCTGCCTTACACCCTCTGCAAATTTTGTTCTTCTCATCACGCAGGCAAGCGGCAAATCAGTTTGAACCATGAGCCCAAGCATATCACAGTAATCATACACTTCTTCCTGAACAGGACGCTGGGTAATTCTCCAAAAATTCATATTACATATTTTTGCAAGAAGAATATCCTCAGTAAGCTGATTGAAATCTTCTCTTAAAACATCCCACTGTTCGAATCCCATAGTATTTGCGCCGCGAAGTTTAATTTTTTGATTATTGAGATAGTACATTCCTTTCATTTCAGATTCATTATCCTGATAAAAAGAGCGCATTCCAAAATTGCGACTTGTACTATCACAAAGCACACCATCAGCATATACCGAAACCTGCGCTTGATACAACCATGGTGTATCAGGCTCCCACAGGCGTATTTTTTCAAAATCTAATGATATTTTGTAAATATTTATACCTTTATATAAATATAACGGATATTTTCCAATTCCTTTTTTACACAGCACTCCACCGCTATCAAAATCATCTGTTTTGGCTTCAAAAAGCATATTTTCCATTATTGTAGCTTTAAAATTTTTTCCAAAAATACTCACTAAAAAATCAGGAAGTATTTTTGTATAATCACTATTCACGACCTCTATCCATAATTCAGCCATTTTTTTCTCTATATCAGGACGTACATATAAGTCAGAAATATATATACGGTTACATATTTCAATACTTACTTTTCCGTATATTCCACTCCCTGGCGGACAATGGTGCCATCCCATTTCGCTTTCATCCCAACCAAGCCCTGTAAACGCATAAAGCTTGTCACCAAAACCTATTTCAGGATGTTCATCACTTCCGCTGTATGCATAATCGTTTTCAACTTCGATTTTCAACGTGTTTGTACCTGTTTTCACACAGGAAGAAATGTCGAAATCAAATGGCGAAAAAAATCCTTCATGTTTTCCTACGCACACACCGTTAACATAGACTATAGCAATATAATCCACACCAGTAAAATTTACTTTATACATTTTATCAGAAGATATTTTTTCAAGGATAAATTCAGCTTCATATACCTTTTTGCTGTAACCTACCGGTCCGCCATAGTGTGGAATAGTAACATTTTCTTTACCGTCAAGCAAAAAGCTATTTATATCTATAACCTGTTTGTATTTTTCTATCTCCGGAGCATAATTTTCCATAAAAGGCTTATATTTTTCTTTTTCTTTTTCAAGAACTTTTCTAAGTTCTTCCCTTGTTGATATTTTGGGAGTGTAGCAAACTTTTTCTCCACAGAAATTTTCTAACACAACACTCTTTTTTTCAAATTTCTCCGGTTCTACTTTTTCAAGAATTTGCCTTTCGTTTATTTTCATTTTTGCTATACGGGTCATTTTATCCATAATTATTCTCTCCTTTGCATTGACTACATATTGTTTTTGTGATACAATTTCATCAGGTTATATCATATTTCAAATCACCTTTTTATTTAACGCTAACTCAAAGCGTTATACTATTTGATTCTATGAAAAACTATAAAGTCATTGTTCTTAACTACACAATTGATAAGGAAATTGCTCCTCTTAACGATTATATTGAATATCATGATATTACAATTTGTCTGCATGGGACTATGCAATATATAATAAACGGTAAGGAGTATAATTTATCTGGCGGAGATTGTATATATATCTCTCCGTCAAGTTTTCGTGTCAGAAAATACTCTGAAAAATGTGCATCATATGTTTCTATAAATTTATCCGGAGACACGCACCCGCTTTTGGCTAATACCTTTTTCAAATCGATTACAGATAAAGACCTGATTTATGTACTTAATATGATTAATAACTCCTACATAAGACACAATCAACAAAAAGCACTTTCTCTTATTCAATATGTAATATCTGACCTAAATGAAAAGCACGATACAGGAAAAGAAAATCCAACCGTCCTTAAAATGAAAAACTATATTCTTGATAATATATATAAAAAACTTACAGTCAGCGAAGTAACCTCGAATGTATTCTTATCAAAAGAGTATAGCGAAGCATTATTTAAAAAAGAGTTAGGATTGACGATTACACAATATATAAATTCAGAAAAAACAAGAATTGCCGGAAATATGATTCTTGCCGGAGAAGCTGATTTATTACGGATAAGCGAATCATTAGGATTTAATGATTATAACTATTTTTCGAGAGTCTTTAAAAAATACACTGGCGTTTCCCCAGCAAAATTCCGTGCAGAAAACTCTTTATATTCATCAAGACTTTAATTTAATTATACAATACTGCTATGTTCATTAAAACTCATAAAAATTTGTTTTTATCGTCGTTTTTAGCACAAAACCGAGATTTTTTATAATTACATATAGAATAAAAAATAATGCCGTTACAAACCAATGGGTAAGTAACGGCATATTTTATTTATTATACTTCTCAAACTTATCTGCTATTTTCCCGGAGATTTCAAAATCCCTCAATTAAATTTTTCTTAAATCATAATAATTTGTTCTTTGAAACCTCACATTTCAGCAGCATATTTCCCGGGAGTTGTGCCAACGTGTTTTTTGAATACTCTGATGAAATTAGCATAGTCTTCAAATCCGCAAAGGATTGATGTATCAGCCACATTTTTTCCTGTTGCAAGAAGCTTCTTTGCCTCGGTTATACGACGTGAAGTAATGTATTTAGCAACAGTTGTACCACAGTATTTATTAAAAAGTCTGCAAAGCTGATTAACCGATACATACGAATTTTTTGCAATATCTTCAAGAGAAATCGGATTGTTAAAATTCTTGTTTATATAATCAATAGCGGTTTTTATTGTACCGCTACCCGATGCTTTTTCTTCGCAGGCTCCAGATGAAAATGCAGAATTTAACGAAACAAGTATGTCTATCGCAGCCATATTTTTCAGCACATCATCACCATACTCGCTTTTGTTTCTCATATTATCTATATGGTTTGTTATTTTTTTCATTTCAGCATCGGAGAGCGTAATTTTGTTGGAGATGTTATTCCCTCTTGTGTAGAAACACTGCGAAAGATTTGTTTTATCAGTTGAATTGGAATATAAAAACTCAGGATGAACCTGCATTATGTATCTTCTGAATCTTTTTTCAGGGTTTGAGGTTATTTTATGCGCCTCGAACTGATTGATTACAAAAACATCCCCGTCCTCCACAGTATACACTGTATCGTTTATCAGGAATTTTCCTCCCCCCTCAATGCAGAAAAGTACCTCACAGGTATCGTGAATATGTATGTTCTGGTCGGGATTTTGAACGTCAGAATAATTAAAAGCAAACTTTCTGTTCTCGCTCGCACTTTCAACTGCTTCGTTACAATGACTGAAAATATATTTCACAATACCACCTCCTTTATAAATTTTATCATTTCTTGGTGAGATTTGCAACACAAACATTAGTTTTTGCAATAAATATTGTAATTTTTTGTGGTATATTTAAATCAGAGTATTAATTAGGAGGTGTAAAATGGTTACTTTAAAGGTACTTAATAAAGATAAAGAAGTGCTTGCAGCAGAAAAAGGAAATAATGTTACTCTTTCCCTTAACAGGCTGTATCAATCGGGCGATTTCATCCGCGTGGAAAGCTCGCTCGACAAATATATTGCAGTTAAGTTTGACGAAACACTTGCTGAAAGCATTATCTACGTTCCTGGAAAAAGCTTTGAATTTCTCATCCCCAATGAAAATGTTTGCCTCGGTTGCTATGGCAAAGAGGCTTTTTCGGGAGAGAAACATATTATCTCTGCACGTGAAATCAGTGAAGAAGAATTCTATTCCTACAGAAAGATTTCGCTCAATTCTCACGACATCCATGGAAAAAGCAGAGCTTATCCGCACACATGGGCAAACTTTGTAACAAGAGAAGAACCCACATTCTATGCACGCAACACAATCGACGGAGTTATCCAGAGTGACGGCCATTGGGGTTTCCCCCATCATTCTTGGGCAGGCGGAGCACGAGAAGACCTTGAATTTAAGCTTGATTTCGGTCATAAGGTACTGGTAGATAAAATCATCTTCTACCTTCGTGCAGATTTCCCGCACGATACATATTGGAAAAGCGTAGATGTGGAATTTTCCGATGGACGCATTGAGCATGCAGAGTTCGAGGGAATCGCCGACGGACAGGCAATCGAATTTGAAGCAAAGGAAACCACATATGTAAAGCTTGTGAATTTCAAGCAGGCTTCATATCCGCTTTCATGGGCGGCACTAACACAAATTGAAGTATTTGGTAATTATATAAAGGAGGATTTTAGTAAAATGGAAGTAAGACAGGCATCAAACGCAAAGGACGCAAAACACTATACCACAGAAAGACTCAGAGAGGAATTTCACATTGCAAACCTCTTCACCAAGGACAACACAAGAATGGTTTACAGCCATATCGACAGAATCATCACTGCAGGTGCTATGCCCGTATTTCAGGAGCTTAAGCTTGAAGCAGGCAAAGAACTCGCTGCAGAGTATTTTCTCGAACGCCGCGAAATGGGTTGTATCAACGTTGGCGGTAAGGGTATCATCACAATTGATGGCACAGAATACGAAATGAACCCACGCGATGGTATCTATATAGGTATGGGCAACAAGGAAATCACATTCAAGAGCGTGGATACAGAAGACCCCGCAAAATTCTACATTTCTTCATGCCCCGCTCATGCATCTTACCCCACAGTTAAAATTGATATCACAAAGGCAAAGAAAGTTCCTTGCGGAAGCGTGGAAGATTGTAACAAGCGCGTTATCAATCAGTACATCCACCCCGAGGTTATGAAGAGCTGTCAGCTTTCAATGGGTCTTACTCAGCTTGAACCCGGTTCAAACTGGAACACAATGCCTTCTCATACACACGACAGAAGAATGGAAGTTTATATGTATCTTGATATGGGCGAAAACGATGCAGTATTCCATATGATGGGCGAACCCAACGAAACAAGACATATCATTATGCACAATGAAGAAGCAGTTATCTCACCAAGCTGGTCTATCCACAGTGGCGTAGGCACAAGAAATTACTCTTTCATTTGGGCTATGTGTGGAGAAAATCAGGAATTTACCGATATGGACCATATCGAAACAAAAGACTTACTTTAATTTGGAGGTTACTATGTTCAGACTTGATGGAAAAGTAGCACTTATTACAGGTGCAAGCTACGGCATCGGTTTTGCTATTGCAAAAGGTTTTGCCGAGGCAGGTGCAAAGGTTGTATTCAACGATATTAAGCAGGAGCTTGTTGATAAAGGTCTTGAAGCTTACAAAGAAGCAGGCATCGATGCTAAGGGCTATGTTTGCGACGTTACAGATGAAGTTGCAGTAAACGCTATGGTTGCTAAAATCGAAGCAGAGGTTGGCGTTATTGATATCCTTGTAAACAACGCAGGTATTATTAAAAGAATTCCTATGCACGAAATGACGGCTAGCGAATTCAGGCAGGTTATCGATGTTGACCTCAATGCTCCTTTCATTGTATCAAAGGCAGTTATCCCCTCTATGCTTAAAAAAGGCGCAGGTAAGATTATAAACATCTGCTCAATGATGTCTGAATTGGGCCGTGAAACTGTATCTGCTTATGCAGCAGCAAAGGGCGGTCTTAAGATGCTTACAAGAAACATATGCTCGGAGTATGGTGAATTCAACATTCAGTGTAACGGCATCGGACCGGGTTACATTGCTACTCCCCAGACTGCACCTCTCCGTGAAACACAGCCTGACGGAAGCAAGCATCCGTTTGACAGCTTCATCTGTGCAAAAACACCTGCAGGCAGATGGCTTAACCCCGAAGAACTTGTTGGCCCTGCAGTATTCCTCGCATCAGAGGCTTCAAATGCCGTTAACGGACACATTCTTTATGTTGACGGCGGTATACTTGCTTATATCGGCAAACAGCCTAAATAAAACGTTTTTTCTAAAAAGTAATATTAAGACCTCCTATGGGTTATCTATGGGAGGTCTTAATTGTGTTTAAAGTTCTTATTTTTTTCAGAAGATACCAATTTTTGCGCCTTGCAGGAGATTTACTTATCTATTTTATTAGAAAACTTTGGAAGCAATATTGCAAGTTATTTAGCATAAAAAGGGGTGTTTCATCGGATTAAAAATTCTCTATTGCTTAATCGTATTTTCTGTGATAAAATATTGCTTAATACTTTCCAACCTACAGGAAGGAGAACAGTAAAAATGCTTCACTTTAATAAAAAAGAAGTTTTTACAACAGGCACCCCGATAAGCATACTTAAATCAACAACAACATCAGAAATCGACACACACACACATGACTTTATTGAATTGGTATATATAAAAAGCGGGAGTGGATATCACAAGATTGACGATATGGAATTTGAAGTAAAAAAAGGCGACCTTCTTTTTATAAATTATGGAAAGACACATTCTTTCCACAGTGATAAAGGTTTTCATTTATATGATATTCTTCTTACCCCACGATTTATGAGCGAGGAGCTCGTAAACAGCGAAAACGCAATTGATTTGCTTTCGCTTAACTGTTTTGAGAGTTTTTCTACGTTCAGCAATATGCCGAAAATAAGCTTTTCTGCAGATGAAATTGTCTTTGTGGAAAATATGATTTCGGAAATGGAAAAGGAGTATTATTCAAAGCCAAGAGGCTATGAACAGGCACTCAAAGGCTATATTACAGTGCTTCTTATACATATTTTCCGCAAAATGGAAAAGAGCAACATTTTGGGTAAAGAAAAGAAAATCCCCTCAGAAATTCTTGAATATCTTGATAATAACTATAACGAAAAAATTACGGTTAATACACTCGCGGAAAGATGTTTCTACAATCCTTCGTATTTCAGCCGTATTTTCAGCGAGACTTACGGTATGAGTATAACAGACTACGTCCTTGAAAAAAGGTTTGAAAAGGCGTGTTCCCTGCTTGCATCTACTGATATGACTATTGAAAAAATTGCTGCAAAATCAGGGTTCCGCGATGGCGGAGCAATCTTCAGATATTTCAAAAAAAGACTTGGAATTACTCCTGCAGAATACAGAAAAAGTAAAAATCAACAATAACAAGGTAAAAAGGGACCATTGTAAAAGGTCCTCTTTTTTTGTTATAATGAAGTTAATAAATGCAACTGAAAGGGAGTGCTGTTTATGAAAATTAACAAAAAATGGTACGAAGATAAAGTAAGAGCCTGCTGGATTGGTAAAAATATTGGCGGTACGATAGGCGGTCCTTTTGAAGGTGTTGAAGAAATGGTTGAAGTTACAGGCTTCACCACAGAAAAGGGACAACCCCTCCCCAACGATGACCTTGACTTGCAGCTTTTGTGGTTAAAAGCAATAGAAGAAAGAGGCATACTCGGAATTACTCCGGCCGTGCTTGGAGAATATTGGGTGCGCTTTATTCCTCCCCAGTGGAATGAATACGGTATTGCAAAAGCAAACCTTAAAATGGGACTTCTCCCCCCATTCTCGGGAGAATTTGAAAACGACCACTGGAAACATTCCAACGGTGCGTGGATAAGAACTGAAATCTGGGCTTGTCTTTTTCCCGGCTTTCCCGAAATGGCTGTAAAGTACGCCTACAAAGATGCCTGCGTTGACCACGGCTTGGGCGAGGGTACTACTGCGGCAATATTTGTTGCGGCACTTCAAAGTGCTGCATTTACAGAAAGCAACCTGAGAAAGCTTATCGATATTGGTTTTTCTTTTATTTCCAATGACTTCAAAACCGCAAGAAGTATAAAACTTGCTATGGATTGCTACGACAACGGAGTAGATTTCAGAGAAGCAAGAAATAAAATTGTAGAATTCAATCGTGAACTGGGAATGTTTCAGGCTCCTGCAAACGTAGCTTTTGCAGTGTTGGGGCTTCTCTACGGTGAGGGCGACTTTAAAAAGTCAATCCTGCTTGCAACAAGCTGCGGTGATGACACCGACTGTACAGCGGCAACCGTTGGTGCTACAATGGCACTTATGGGCGGTATGAAAGCTATTCCAGAGGATTGGGCTGAATATGTAGGCGACAAGATTTTGTCCTATGCAATAGACCTCAGTATGAAAAGAATTTGCAGAAGCTGCAGTGAACTTACAAAAAGAATTGTAAAACAACTTCCCGGTGTGCTTTCCAATTTTGATATAGAGCTGGAATTTACCGACGGAGAAACTGAATACACAGAAGAAAAGCCCTTTGCAATTATTCCACAGTTTTCAATTCCCAAAAATCCCTATACATACGACGATCTCGCCGATCTTACCCATACAAAGCTCCGTGCGGAATTTGACAGAGCTCCTGTTGTTAAACCCGGTGAAACAATAAAACTTACCATGACATTCCTGAATGGTATGTATGACCCCCGCAATCTTTTCCTGAAGCTTCATCTTCCCGAGGGTTGGAGTGCAGAGTATACAAAACATATTCAGATTATGCACGACTCCACAGGACACAGATGGATTGATGAACAGCCATGGGATGCGGTAATTACCGTAGGTGAAAACACCGAAACCATCAACAAACTTTTCCTTGAAGTTTCTGCAGAGGGCAACCCACGAACAGGTATGGTTCCGATTATAATTTTAGGATGATATATCAAAAAGAGATGATGCATTGCATCATCTCAGCGTGTCGATAAATCTATCGACACGCTGACAGACGTTGAAAAAGAAAGGTAAATCGTTTGAACACAAGCTCGTCGGCGTATGTAGATACGGTAGAGATTGTGTTCGAGCGAAACAAGCAATAAGTCCCGGGAAATTGCGTTTTCCCGGGACTTCCCTTTTGTTTAAAAGATGAAATAAATTTAGAATTTAACGGTTTGTCGAAAATCGCCAAACCCTACAAAAAAATAAATTGTATTGGATTGCTTGTGGTTGACCGACTTTTTCGACAGTCCGAGATGATGCAATGCATCATCTCTTTTTTGGGATTCTACTTCCATTATGTACTGCAAAGGCTTGGCTTCAAGATGACTTTTGTTTTTGATGTCTTTCCTATTTTCGTATAACCTTTCCGCCTAGAAATTCTTACTTCAGAATCAGTTCTATTACCGGAACAAGCATATCCGATTTAACTCTTGGAATAGACAAAACTAACAAATCATCATTTTCATTTAAACCTACACCGAAATGAGGAACTTTCTTTTCTGTCATTATAATTTCGCTTCCATCATGAAGTAACCGAGCAAACTTAACCTTACCTGCAAATCCCGGCATTTCTAAAAAAGCATATGGATACTCTATTAAATGAACATAAAGTCTTTTACCGTCTACACTCTGTGTTAAACGACAACCGTTAGGAGCTTTAAATTCGGGTTCAGCCATTGTACATCCATAAATCGAACTGGAATTATACTTCATCCATTCGGCATAAACCTCAAGTGCGTTCTCTGCTCTCTTATCAAAATAGCCACGTGCCGTTGGACCTACATTCATTATAAGATTTCCACCGCAGCTAACACAGTTTATCAGTAGATTTATCAACACATCAGGTGTCTTCCATGTCATTTCGTCGCGATGATAACCCCATGAACCGGAAAAAGTATGACACGCCTCCCATGTAACAAGTTCTCCGGTTTTAGGATGAGTAAGCCACTTTTGAGGCATATATTGTTCAGGAGTCCATATATCTTGTTCAATATCCATACGATTGTTGATAATAATATCAGGTTGAATGCTTCTTATAAGGTCGTTAAGTTTTTCACTTTCCCAATCGTCTTTACCTTTCCCCTTCATCCAGGCTTTTGCCGTTGGAGGTCTGTAACTACCTTCTTCGTTATACGAATAATCAAACCACATTATATCGATTTTTCCATAGTTTGTTAAAAGTTCGCGAACCTGATCACGCATATACTGCGCATACTTTTTCATATCACGAGTTTTGTTAAGTTCTTCAGCATCCGCATGGAAATGTAGTGGATGTAAGAAATCGATAGTAAACTCGGGGTGATGCCAATCAATAAGAGAATAGTAAAGACCAACTTTAAGATCTTCTTCCCTGAAGGCTTCAACAAATTCTTTTATAATATCTTTGCCATAAGGGGTATTTGTAACCTTGTAATCTGTATATTCAGAATCAAAAAGACAAAATCCTTCATGATGTTTTGTTGTCAATACTGCATATTTCATACCAGCTTTTTTAGCTGCTCTTGCCCATTCTTTAGCGTCAAGCATATCGGGATTAAAGAATTCAAAATACTTATCGTATTCAGCATCAGTCATCTGTTCTGTGTTTTTTATCCATTCATGACGAGCAGGAACAGAATAAAGACCAAAATGAATAAACATACCAAATCGGTCTTTCATAAACCACGAGGTATCTCCCATTGTTTTTTTAGTAATATAGCTAGTCATTTGTTTTCTCCTTTATAATGTTTTAATATCCGTATGTAAAACCTGGATTGCGAGGTGCTATAAAATCAGGCAGATTATTACATTCAGTAAGTGCCTCGGGCCCACGAAATACCCTTCGTCCCATTCATTCCAATTGTCAATCATAGTTATTTTTTCAAGCACCATTCGGAAGTTCATCAGATATTTTCTTTAAATTTAAAAGAAGCTCATTAAATTTCAGCGGTGAAAGACACCCATTTTCAACCATTCCCTAAAATTGCAACCTGCTTGAAATAATATTAGTTTTTAATAATAGAATAACCTAATCTTCCTTGCAAATTTTTACTGTCATGAAACAACAGCGGAATGTATTTATTTTTACTGAATTCTGCGATAAACATTTTACTCGCTTCTTCGTTATAGGATGAACCTGTACAAATCTTGTCCGTTAAGCATTTTTCATAATAACATTCATCGCCACACAGCACATAGTTATCTGCCAAAACGATACAGGAGCCAACAGAATGTCCACCAATCTTCTTTATAATTAAATTCTCCGCCAATAAAAATTCATCATCAATCAAATGAACATCAAAGCTTGTTGGAATATACTTTTTTGCCGCAACATATTCGTCTTTTTGTATGTATATAGTTGCATTTTCATAATACCTGATGGCTTCTATGTGGTCGTGATGTGAATGAGTAATGATAACATCAGTGATATCACTTGGAGAAAGTCCGTATTCTTTTAATACATCAACCGGCTTTTTGAATAGCGACATTTCAAAGCCTGCACCATCATCGCAACCTACATCCACAAGTATATTCCTGTTTTCGGTTTTTGTCAAATAGATTGTGAAAGAAATCGGCAAAAGAACATCTTTTCTGCCACCTTTAAAAATATAGTTTTCACCAAACACGGATTCTCCGTACTTTAATGCTACAATCTTCATTGTACCTTTAGCACTACCTTACCTATATTTTCACCACGATAAAGAATATCGTGTGCCTCTTCAGTTTCCGTAATCGGGAGCACCTTATATACAGTAGGCTTTATTTCACCGCTTGCTACCTTTTCCCAGACCTCATTGACAAGATTGGAAAGAATTTCAGCTTTCATTTTGGGAGTGCGTGAACGAAGCGTACTGCCAACAATCCTGATGTTCTTTTTGTAAATATTTTTAAGGTCAATAGTTGTATTTGCTCCGGCAAGAGCCGCAATTACTATCCAACGACAACCATATTTTACATATGGCAGACAATCTCCAAGATTTTGACCTCCAAGGCAGTCAATAGCAATATCAACAGCCCTGCCTTCAGTTTCTTCTTTTTTAAGTATTTCAGGCAGGTTTTGCTCTCTTGTGTCAACTACGAGGTCAGCACCAAGGTGCTGAATGTTTTCAGGATCACTTATAACCGTTGTAATAACACGCAAGCCAAATGCTTTTGCCATAGGGATAATAACGCTGGCAAGTCCACTTGCTCCTGCCTGCATAAGCAATGTATCTCCCGCTTTAGCATGACCTTCAATAAAGAGCTTCAAATATGCTGTTGCAAAAGCCTCAGGAATTGCCGCTGCCTCTGCCATGGTGCAATTCTTTGGTACAGGCATACACATATCATACTTGACAGAAACAAATTCTGCATAGCCGCCGCCACCAAGCAGTGCACAAACTTTATCGCCGATTTTGTAATTTGATTTTGCTTTTGCGCCCTCTGTCATTTCAATAATTTCACCCGAAACCTCAAGCCCCATCCATTCGGGACAGCCTTCGGGCGGAGGATAATCCCCCTCTCTTTGCATAAGGTCTGCACGATTCAGTGCCGCATATTCAACTTTTATTAAAACTTCATCTTCTTTAAGCACAGGATTTGGAACCTCATCCCATCTTAAACTTCTATCTTCATTTACAAGTATTGCTTTCATTTCGCACTCTCCTTTTTTAAGTTTATTTAATTAAATATTCTTCCAGTCAAACAGTACTCCTATAGGAAAAGTCTTTTCGTTTGCCAGTCTGTTATAAATCTCGTTTGCTTCCTTTGGAGAATAAATTTCGCAAATCATATCCTTAAAATTGAGACGTTTTCCTTTAACGAGGTTTAAAATTGCTTTCAAATCGTCCATATCCGTCCATAGCCCTGCCGATGATTCTATCTTAGGGCGTGCCAATGTATGCGCACCAATCAGCGATATTCCTCTGCCGTGAACCTTGCCATAATAATCAATTTCAAAATGAGAACTGCGTGTGCACCCAAGAAGTGCAACTCTGCCCATTTGTTTCATACAATCAAGTGCCTGAATCAGTCCGATTCCAAGACCTGTTACCTCGATGCAGACATTCACTCCACCATCACTTAAAGCTATAACCTCCTTGACAAAATTGTCATCTGTGGGGTCAAGTGCATAATCTGCACCCAGTTTTAATGCAAACTCTCTGCGTTCCTTTACAGGGTCAACTGCAATAACCGGACATGCACCTGCCACCTTTAATTCTTGAACAGCAAAAATGCCAAGAATACCCAGTCCCATTACCATTGCAGATTCACCAATTTCAAGTTTTGTCTTTCTTATAGCTGCAAGCGGAAAGGTGGAAATCAATGCCATAGAGGCTTCCTTTGTGGAAACCCCATCTGGAATTTTAATTACATTATTTCTGTTAATCGTAATATTCTTTTTATGTTTTCCCCAAAACACAACAACCCTATCTCCAACTTTAATATCGGTTATGTCACTACCTATTTCAGACACAACCCCTGCTGCACTGTACCCAACTGTTCTTGGAAATACAGCTTCTTCATCCTCGGAAATATGTATTCCGTTTCTTGCTCCGATAAAGTTTGCCTTTTCTGTTCCAGAGCTGATCGCCGAATACTCCAGGCTTACCGTGACCTCGTTTGCTTCGGGTGGTAAACACGGGGCATCAATAAGTTCAGCAACACATGGTGCAGTAAACACAATTTGTTTTGTTTGCATATTTACACTTCCTTTCCACACGCTCTAAGTATTAACTTATAAAGACCAAGCTCATAATCATAAGAATATGGGTTTTCTTTTCCTCTCACCATTTCAGCAAAATTGCGCATCATATTATCATAACGGTCATACACCTCTGATTTGCTTGTGTTCCACTCTTTGTACCACTCAGTGCTATAAGCTTCGTTCATGACGCTATATTGGCCTCCCTCCGCCGAAATCTCAAGAGGTTTTATTTCTATCGTACCCTTTTCCCCGCAAATAACAAGCTGCCTTCTCAAAAATCCACCAATCTCATTGGCACAGGTCTTGACAAAAGATACACCGTTTTTATAGTTAAACACTACCATTCCGTAATCACTGGCTGTAACATTGTCATAACCGGTTGAACAATTAAGAGGGATAACTTCTTGCGGTTCACCCTGAATCTGATATATTAAATCTACCAAATGACATCCCAAAAAGAACATCATTCCACCGGGGAGATTTTTGAGCCATCGTCTGACCTCTGCAGAATGCTTGCAGTCCATATGTGCTTCAACCGAATATATTTCTCCAAGATCACCATTTTTTACTTTTGCAAGGGCTTCTTGAATTTTCGGATTGAAGCGATACATATATCCTGTTGAAAAAGTCAGACTTTTTGATTTTAATATTTCAACAAGTTTTTCAAAGTCAGCAAGTTCAACACCGCCTGGTTTTTCCATATGCAGATGCTTACCCGCATTTGCAACCATAAAGGCATATTTTGTGAGATATATTTCCTCAGTTTCAACTGCGACCGCTTCAATTTCCGGATTATTTAATATTTCATCAACAGTCATTTCATTATAACCATCAAATGCCTTCATACGATCCGGGAATTTTTCTCTTTCATTTTCCGGGAATGCATATCCGACAACATCAAAAATATCTTTTTGTTTTATCATACTTTCCCAAATGTTATTTCCGTGGCTATTCGCACTCGTTCCTATCTGTGCTATTTTGATCTTATTCATAGTCGGTATTTTACTCCTTCCTATGCATTTTTATCTATTCATAGACTGCAACAGCTCTGTTAATTTTTTATACAAATGATTTCCGTAGTATAAAAATCCAAGGTCATTTGGATGCAGGTTTACATCGTCCCAATAAAATTCCGCAAGATGGGGAACAAAATCAACGCAATCTATCACAGAAATATTTTGATATTTTTCCGCTATTTCTTTAATGTGCTGCCTGCCCATGCCCAAAGTTTTACCGTCTACAATCTTTTGATTTCCACACCAAATAGGCAGCAAGCAGAAAATCTTACTGGTTGGGTACAAAGCATTTAGCTTTTCAAAGAATTTGTACGGAGTTTCTGTAAATAAAGAATTGGCAAAAAAATCATTAACACCGTATGCAACTGTAACTATATCAGGGCAAAACTGTAGCTCTTCCAAAAAATCAGGAAAAAAGCATGCACCGCCAACACCTTGGTTAATCAGTTGTGCGTTGAGTTTATCAGCAATCATATTTACATAACAATGATTTGAGTGTCTACACACAGCACCTGCTGTAATGGAATCTCCCAGCGTCAGTATTTTAAGTTCCTTATTTACCTCTTTCGAATCGTCCGGTATCACTACATTTTTTATTTTTAGCGTTGCACGCAGAGGGAAATAAACCGCAACATGAACATAATCGCAATGCTCCGGCATTTCAAAATCAATTCTATCTGAAACGGGGAGAGCTTCTTTGTATATATGGTATGCCGGTATTCCATCGACAGTTATTTCCATACCAAAAATAGCTACATTCCCATTGGTGCTTTGCTCTGCTTGATATTCAAAAGAAATTTTTCCACCGCGCGTCAAAAACTCCAGTCGCATTCCCGATGTAGAATAACGATCACGCGGAAACCCATGTTGTTCAAGCCACACACCTTGTTTTTCTGTGAATCTTGAAAAGCGTATCCACCCATCTTCTTCCCTAATGCTTATGGCTCCCAAAATAAATTTGCTCAATTCTTTTTTTGAAATTGCGCTCATTCTAAAAATTCTCCCTGTCGTTTTTTGCAATTTATTGTATTAAGTCCGGAAAATAATCAAGATTATCCCGCACTGACTTTGCCGCTTTTATTGTAGGCTGAGTGGGAACAGCAAATTCATCATGCTCTCTTACTGCAAGATAAGAAACACAGCCGAGCTGAGGCCCAATCATTCTATGGATTTTAGAATGTGTACCTCCGGACAAGAATAAAAACGGCACCTTTAACTCTTTTTTTAATAACGTAGTTATTCTTAAATTCTCAATTTGTTCTTCGTCAGAATTTGCTGCTGTTACAATTTTAACAACATCGGCACCTCTTCGCTGTTGTTCATAGGCAATTTCTAAAACAGTTTCGGCAGATTCAAATTTTAAAGTATGGGACGACATCAATACTTCTTTCCCCATACTGTGAATTCTTTCAATCAGTTCCATCTGCCTGGTTATTGCTTCCTGCTTGTATGTAAGCTCAATGCCTGCACCCCTTTCGCATTCCGGGTCAAACAGACTTCCCGGCACATCAGCAAGGGTTGCACCGCAAGACAAAGCCTTAACAAGCTCTTCGGCAATTTCCTCATCGGTGAATCCATGATTTTCTCTTAGTTTGTAGTTGGTTATATATATAGGATGATTTGAACAAGCAGCAAATATATTTTTATAATTATCCACGCTCTTATATTCTTTTTTCAGACACTCAAGCTGTATACCAAGGCAATCTGCTCCGTCATAGATGGAGTTCTTTACCGCAAATCTTATACTGTCGGGATTATCCTTTAATATCATCCCTGTAATCAAAGGACGATTCTGATTTAAAAATGTAGGCTTCATATGTCAGCACCTCCTGCCGGCAGCATTTCTGCCACCATCAATCATTATGTTTTCGCCATTTATAAACTGACCTTTATCAGATGCTATAAACAGAATTAAATCTATAATCTCCTGTGGCTCGGCTGCTCGCCCAAGCAAGGTCTTCATATTTGCCATAGCAGCGCGCGTCAACACAGGCCCGGGTGAAACACATACGCAACGTATACCATATTGTGCACCATATTGTGCAATGGATTTTGTAAGTCCAAACATAAGCCCTGCTTTTGATGTCGGATAATCCATTCCGTATCCGTCGCCTTCTTGCCCCGTAATTGAACCGATGTTGATAATAAGACCACTTTTTTGTTCTCTCATTTGTTTCATCACAGCGTGCGCAAAATAAAACGGTCCTTTCAAGTTTACGTCTATTCCCCAATCGAAAACATCAATTGGAACATCAGGAAACTCAGGGTACTTTTCTCTTTCAACATTTTGCATGCGCACAGCAGTACCACCTGCAAAATTGCACATAAAATCAATACTGCCAAATGTTTCTACCGCTTCATCTCTTGCACGGCACACCTGCTGATAATCACGAACATCGCATATCACACCGATGGCTTTTCCTTTGCCTTTTGCATTGATTTCCCCGACGCATTTGTTCAGAACTTCTTTATTAACATCGCATAATACAACATTTCCCCCAAGATTCGCAAAATTTTGTGCGAATAAAAGTCCCATTCCTGATGCTGCTCCTGTTGAAATCGCTGTTTTTCCTGTAAAAGCCATATTGTTCTCTCCTTTAATTTTTCTTTCTGCAGCCATCAATTCGATAATCTTGCCCTGATATATATGCCGCCTTGTCGCTGGCTAAAAAGCAAATTAAGTATGCATATTCTTCCAGTTCTCCATTTCTTCCCATATAACACAAATCTGTTTCAGCTTTTATTCCTTCGTTTCTTACACTTCCGGGAACAACATTGTTTACTGTGATTCCTTTGTCAGCAACCTCTTTTGCCAGTGCTTTTGTAAACGAGCTTACTGCACCTTTTGTCATTGAGTAATCAGCCATAAGCGCATTACCATACACGCCCGCAACTGAACCGATATTAATGATTCTACCATAAGAGTTTTCTATCATATTAGGAAGAACCTCATGGGTAAAATACATTAAACCTAAAATATTTACGTTTAATTTTTTCTTCCATTCGTCACTCGTTGTTTCTATAAATGGCTTCCACATTTTCCAAATTCCTGCATTATTAACCAATATATCAATTCTGCCATATTGGTTAATAATTTCCTGTGTTATCTCTTGAACTCTTTGTTCATCGCTCACATCACAAATGTACGATGATACATTTGCTCCAATTGATTTGATTTCCTCGGTAGTTGTACTAAGTCCTTCGGCATTAATATCAACAATACATACATTTGCTCCATTTTTTGCAAATTCGATGGCAGTCGCCTTGCCAATTCCGGCAGATGCTCCTGTAATTATGACGGTTTTATTTTGAAATTCCATAGTTAATCCTCCTAGCATTTTTTATTTTATTATATCAGCTTGTAAAAACCGGTTCAATATGATATACTGTAAAAAAAGTAACTATTCTGCAATTATACTGTGCCGGAGGTGTAAAAAAGATGCAGTCCCAAAAAATATATATATCGGAACTTTCCACATCAAAGCATATATTTAATAATTATCATTTTTGCCGTGGGAATAGCAACCAAAGAAAAACCCGAATAGGAATTATAATAAAAGGTAACGGAACATATATCTATCTAAATAAAAAACTCACCGTAAAAGAAGGAGATATCGTATTTATTCCGGAGAACATTTATTGTTATTCTGAGTGGCAGGGAAACCCTGAAATTGAGGTAATTTATGTAAGTTGTTTTATGCACTACGAACAGTTTTTATATGAACCGCAAATTATTAATTGCGATAAAGAATTCAAGAATGACCTGATAGAAATAGCAAATCTATTGTCAGTCGACTATATTAAAGAATTGGAAGCGTATTCATTGTTTTATAAACTGTTGCAAAAAATGCTTCCTCAAATGGCGCAATCATATATTTCATTCGATAAAACTCTGCAAACAGCGATTGAATTCATAACCAATAATTGGAATAATAAATTTTCTATTTCTGATTTAGCAAAAAACTGTTGTGTTAGCGAGTCTACTCTTTACCACTTGTTTCAAAAAGAATTAGGGCAAACACCTGTTAATTTTTTGAATTCAATCAAAATTAATAATGCAATAAAATACTTGGAAAATAGCAACTACTCTATTTCAACGATAAGCAGACTTGTTGGCTTTAATTCTGAAAATCATTTTAGAAAGGTTTTCAGAAGTGTCACAAAAGCAACCCCTTCAGAATTCAAAAGGAAGTCATAACAGGGGTATTTCCCCGTTTTGTGTAAACTCCAAAATATAATACTCTTTTTTCTCATCTTCCTTCGCATTTTATTTGCTAATGGCAAATCCTATGCAGGTATGTCCATTCGCGATACATTGAAGAACCGACACATTTCACTAATTGAATACTGGTCTTTATGACGGTAAATTACCATATATTTTACGCTTGTTTTCACTTCCTTTCGGTGAGCGAGAGAAAATACCGCATCAGTTTGTTTTCCTATTTCTCCTTCTGTTAATCCCTGCGATTTTAGTTCTAATATCTCTTTTTCATATTCTTTTATATGTCTGTAACTTCTGGGCATAAAAAATACCTCCTATGGTTTTGGTTTCATTATACCATAGGAGGCTCTTTTTTTCTATTGTCTGTTTTTACTGGTTCTGTTCAAAAATTTACAGCCACTTTTTAATTCTATTCGAGCCACAAAATCAACTCAAGAAGTCTCTTTACACAGATTGCAAGTTCGTTTCTTGTATTTTTAACCGAAATTGTATCTATATATCTGTGTTTTCTGTCATTGGAATCAGAAGGCATACGGATATCATTACCGGCTGTAACCTCTGCACCTTTTTCGGCAGTATTATGCCAATCCGTTGTTACAAGTCCTTTAAATCCCCATTCATCTCTTAAAATTCCTGTAATCAATTCTGCATTTTCCGATACTCTCACATCATTTACCATATTGTATGCCGTCATAATAAGCTTAGGGTCGCTTTCTTTTACACAAATTTCAAAACCTTTTAAGTAAATTTCACGCAATGCTCTTTCGGATAAAATAGAGTTCGATTCTTTACGATTAGTTTCTTTATTATTACAAGCAAAATGCTTTGGTGTCGCGACAATCCCCTGAGACTGGATACCTCTTACCATAGCAGCCGCCATTTTACCCGATAAGAACGGATCTTCAGAATAATATTCAAAGTTTCTTCCGCATAGTGGACTGCGATGAATATTAAGGGCAGGAGTCAACCACATAGAGAGATTGTTTTCCTTAACTTCCAAAGCCCCTGCGACACCAATACGCTTTAGAATATCTGTATTCCATGTGCAAGCAAGCATTGTTGCAACAGGAAATGCAGTTGTCTTGATTCCGGTGATCGGTCTTATACGAACTCCCGCCGGTCCATCCGCTGTCATCGGTGACGGAATACCATATTCAGGCAGATTACCCATGCCGTCGGTAATGGCAACACCTGTGCTTTTCTGACCAACCAACAATCCCAAAAGTTCATCGTCGGTCAGTTGCGAAATGAACTCATCGAGAGATATTTCTCCATTTACAACATCTATTAGTTGTTTTTTCGCCTCTCCCTCAGCAGGAATTTTTTTATCACACTCATATGTACACTCAAATTTTTTGGGTATATACTCTGTATCAGGAACTTCTATATATTCACCTGTTGCAGTTAATCTCTTTCTGAGTTTTGTAGGTTTACAATATTCTGTAAGTTTTTGGCAAATCTTATTTTCTTCAAGCACATATTTAAATTCAATTTCTTTTGCATCGCGAACATTGCCGCCAACATATATTTTATATTCCCCTGCCTCCATTACATAAGCAGATTTTTCTATATCGCCCATATCATCATAGGATGCCATATCGTTTATATCAAAACTCATTATCAGTGTTTCGGTTTCTCCGGGTGCTAAAAGTTTAGTTTTAGAAAATGCACACAGTTCTCGGGCAGGCTTTGTGATTTTGCCTTCAGGTGCTCCATAATATACCTGTATAACCTCCTTTCCGCTTCGGTCACCAACATTTTTAACGTCAGCCATTACCATAATCTTTTCCCCGGTGTTATATGCAGTCACATTTGAAGTTTCAAATTTTGTGTAAGATAGCCCGTATCCAAACGGATAAACAACTCGCTCCCTCATTCCGGGAACTGTCTCAAAATATCTATACCCTATAAAAATATCTTCTGTATATTTCACATAGTCCTCAGATTCATGAAACCCTGCCGACGACGGATAATCGTCAAAATTTCTGGCGCATGTATCAACAAATTTTCCCGATGGATTAACCTCCCCAACAAGTATATCAGCTGCTGCAAGACCTCCCTCCATACCGCCTTGCCATATCATTAAGGCAGCCTTAATCCTATCGTTATCAGCAAACCACGATGTATCAATCATAGCACCTGAATTAATTAAAACAACTACATTTTCAAAACTATCGCACACCGTTTTAACCATAGTTTTTTCTTTTTCACTCAGAACAAAATAAGGATCTGTCCCATCGTTGTGTCGGTCATAACGTTCTGACGAGTAACGATTAATTGTGATTATTGCAGTATCTGTAAACATCTTTGCTTCTTCGAGTAGGTTTTCCGGAATTTCTGCTTCATCAAATCTTCCGTTTTGTCCGCCGGCTCTATATATTTCTTCCACATAACTTTTATAGTAAAGTGAAAGTTTATCAAAAATTTCCACCTTATATTTAAAGGTTGTCTCGTAGGATGTTTCTATTTTCTCTTTTTTTAAGGACAGCCCCTCATATATATTTCTTACATATTCGCAGAAAATATTTCCACTTCCGCCGCCACCTTTAACATAATCTATTTGTGCTTTACCAAAAATTGCAACCTTTGTTCCTGTTTTTAGTGGTAAAATGTCACCATTGTTTTTCAAAAGAACGGTACCCTCACAGGCAGCCTCTCTTGATAATTGTATGTGTTTTTCGCATCCTGTTATTTTTGAGTTATTGTCACCTAATGGTAGACATGGCTGGTATTTAATTCTCGCCCACTTTTCCATATTATAAATCACTCCTTTTCTTGATTATATCACATACAGAATCTGCTTCAAGCCACAATACTACAAAACATTCACCAAAATATGCTTTTATGTTGCAATTTACTATAATATATGTTATTATTTGTATATAAAAGATTGCGAGGGATTATTGTGTGTCCTTATTTTGAAAAAAAACAAAAAAAAATTTTTATATCCCACAGAAAAGAGACTTATAACTTCCCTACTCATTTTCACAATCAACTTGAAATTGCGTTTTGCCTTTCAGGACTGCAAAATGTGAAGGTGGGAGAAAAGATTTACACGTTAAAAACCGGGGATGCTATCATAATTTTTCCAAATATTGTCCACGAATACATAGAATACGACCAAACACGCAATGAATCTACGGAAATCATAGCATTAATATGTAACACTAAATTATTAGCCGAGAACCTGCCTGATATTTTAACAAAACACCCCATTAATCCATTTATCGACGCGAACTTGATTTCAGAAAATACAACCCTGGCTTTTAGAAATCTTGCCTTACAAAATAGTGATACAGAAATGATTGGATGGACTTATATAATACTATCTAATTTGTTGAGTGTTCTTGACCTTGCACCTACACAAGGAGATTTAGAGTTGCCATCAAGAGTTATAGCATATATAGACTCAAATTTTAAAGAAGACCTGTCAATCAGCCATCTTTCTAAAGTCTTTGGCTATCACCCCTCCTACATCGCACATTTATTTTCTGATCAGCTAAAAATCCCATTTAGAACATATTTAAGCGCTATTCGTTCTGAATTTGCAGCATCTCAGATACGAACAACCGAAAAAAGTCTTACAGAAATAGCATATGAATCCGGATATAATTCTCTAAATACATTTTGTCGGTGCTTTAAAAAGTATTTTTCGCAAACACCATCACAATACAAAAAAGCTTGCCACAGGTAAACATAGCAAAAAGACTATTCCGAAGAATAGTCTTTTTGAATTAGATTAATGGTTTAGGTTCAAGTTTGTTTCAACTAAATTTTGCAACAAGTGGCAACGCGAAATCATTTCTTCGCAATAGTTAAGTAACTCCTTTGGAGTGGTTAAATTAAATTTGCCATTATCTAACTGTAGGTCAATTTAGCATACTTTTATGCATTTAGTTCGCCATCAGTCGAATTTTAAAAAAGACACCACATAGGTGTCTTTTCTGTTTTGGTGAGCCGAATGGTTTAGATGACATATATTTTTAGTGAAATATCTCGCTTAAAGCTCGATGTGAAATAATTTACTTCGTAAATTGTGAAATAGAAAACTTCGTTTTCTGTGAAATGAAATAAATCCACACGCCGCAAGGCGTATTTCACATTGCGTAGCAATATTTCACGCACGAAGTGCATTTCACGAATCCTGAAAGGATTTATTTCGTTGAAAAAAGCACTTCCGAAGAAGTGCTTTTTTCTGGTGAGCCATCGGAGAACAGATGCTTTGCATCTTCCCTGCTTGACGACCGCAAGCCTTGCTTGCAGTACCCGTCTGCGCACCAACTTCGCTAAAAACGATTATCAATCGTTTTCTTAACGCTCGTTGCCCTCTCAGGGTTCGAATCTCCTCTATGTTGCAAGCAAACGTAAAAACCGCCTAACCCTATTGGTTAAGCGGTTTTTAACTGGCAAGTCAGAACAATAATGATGCAAAGTGATTTGGCTAAATTTTGCAGCAAGCTGCAAAGCGAAATTATTGCTTCGCAATAGCTAAATAACTCCTTTGGAGTAGCTAAATTAAATTCGCTTTCAGCGTGCGTAGCACATTTAGCTGCCGCAGGCAATTT
The DNA here is from genome assembly GCA_017505525.1 of Clostridia bacterium. Classification (GTDB taxonomy): domain Bacteria; phylum Bacillota; class Clostridia; order UMGS1883; family UMGS1883; genus UMGS1883. The sequence continues at coordinate 8,720 of JAFVPB010000053.1, read as the reverse complement.
AGCTGAGCTTGCTCAATTTACCTCGCGGAACGCGAATTTAGCTGAAAAAAAGACAGATTTCTTTGTCGAAATCTGTCTTTTTTTCTGGTGAGCCATCGGAGATTCGAACCCCGGACAACTTGATTAAAAGTCAAGTGCTCTGCCGGCTGAGCTAATGGCCCGTATTATGGCTGGGCTGGCAGGACTTGAACCTGCGCGTACCAGAGTCAAAGTCTGGTGCCTTAACCGACTTGGCTACAGCCCAACATACATTTAAGATGCCGAGTGTAACTCAGGTGGAAATTGGGGTGGATAGAGGGACTCGAACCCTCGGCCTCTAGAGCCACAATCTAGCGCTCTAACCAACTGAGCTATACCCACCATATGGCGTGCCTGCGGGGATTCGAACCCAGGACCTACTGCTTAGAAGGCAGTTGCTCTATCCAACTGAGCTACAGGCACATTTAAACAAAAAAGTGGAGCGGGTGATGGGAATCGAACCCACCTATCCAGCTTGGAAGGCTGGTGTTCTACCAATGAACTACACCCGCACTTGCGACTTTAAAAGTATAGCAAATTAAAAGGCTTTTGTCAATAGTTTTTTAGAAAAAAAACTAAATTTTTCTTACTTTATTTTTTTGCATAATTTCTTTTGTTTATGAGCCTGCAGTTTAGCCGAAAAAGATTGGTCAAATCCCGCCTGAAATGGTAAATTGTTGGCATTTCCAGGCTAGATTTTAAGATTGCAGGAATCAGGGAAATCCCTGATTCCTGCATCGTTAATTTAATTATGCAAGTTCTGCAAAGTACTTGATTGTGCGAACCATCTGGCTTGTGTATGAGTTTTCGTTATCATACCAAGAAACAACCTGTACCTGATAGAGGTCTTCTGCGATCTGAGCTACCATTGTCTGTGTAGCATCGAAGAGAGAACCATAGCGGATACCGATGATATCAGAAGAAACGATCTGATCTTCGTTGTAGCCGAAAGATTCGCTTGCAGCAGCCTTCATAGCAGCGTTGATAGCTTCCTTAGTAACGTTTGCGCCCTTAACAACAGCTGTAAGGATTGTTGTTGAACCTGTGGGAACAGGAACACGCTGAGCAGCACCGATGAGCTTTCCGTTAAGTTCAGGAATAACAAGACCGATAGCCTTAGCAGCACCTGTTGAGTTAGGAACGATATTTACAGCGCCTGCACGAGCACGACGAAGGTCGCCCTTACGGTGAGGACCATCAAGAATCATCTGGTCGCCTGTGTAAGCATGGATTGTAGCCATAATACCAGACTGGATTGGAGCGTAATCGTTAAGAGCCTTAGCCATAGGAGCAAGACAGTTAGTTGTGCAAGAAGCAGCAGAAATAATTGTATCGTCCTTTGTAAGTGTGTTTTCGTTTACGCTGAATACGATTGTTTTAAGGTCGTTACCTGCGGGAGCAGAAATAACAACTTTCTTAGCACCTGCATCGATATGAGCCTGTGACTTTTCCTTTGAGCAGTAGAAACCTGTGCACTCAAGAACAACGTCTACATCAAGAGCACCCCAAGGGCATTCCTTAGCATCCTTAATAGCATAGATTTTGATTTCCTTGCCATCAACTGTGATTGAATCTTCGCCTGCTTCAACTGTGTGACCATCGTATCTGCCCTGTGAAGAATCGTACTTAAGGAGATGCGCAAGCATCTTAGGATCTGTGAGATCGTTGATAGCTACGATTTCATAGCCCTCTGCACCGAACATCTGGCGGAATGCCAAACGACCGATACGTCCAAATCCGTTAATTGCAACTTTTACTGACATTTGAATCATCCTTTCAAATAAATAAATATAATAAAATAATAAAAATTATTTTTTAAGCTTAGATAAGTTCTATAGATTTGATAACGGGAGCAACTCTTGGAGTTTGCCCGTCAAATCCAACAGGTGTTGAAGCCAGAGCATCTACAACCTCTATTCCCTCTGTTACCTTGCCGAATGCAGCATAGTTTCCATCAAGATGAGGTGCATCCTCGTGCATAATAAAGAACTGACTTGATGCACTGTCGGGGTAGCTGCTTCTTGCCATTGAAATTACGCCGCGTGTGTGACGAAGAGTGTTGTTAACACCGTTTGCCAAAAACTCGCCTTTGATAGTTTTATCGCTTCCACCCATACCATTTCCGAGCGGGTCGCCTCCCTGAATCATAAAACCTTTGATAATTCTGTGGAAAGTAAGACCGTTGTAGAAAGATTTTTCAACGAGTGATTTAAAATTTTCTACCGTTATAGGAGCTATATCAGGATAAAGCTCGAGCTTTATTATTTCTCCTGTTTCCATTTCTATTTTAATATTTACATTTTCAGCCATATTAACCAGCCTTTCGCAAAACAATCTATAATATTATAACCTTATTCTTCATTTAATGCAAGGTTTTTTTAATTTTCAAGTCTTATTTTTTTCTTTCTATGTCGTTTCCTTCTGAATCATAGGCAAAATACTCTCTTCTCACAGTATCTATCTGACCATACTCAGGAATAACATATGATACGTTGCCTATATATTGAGGAGTATTCGGCATAGTTATAGTAACAATTTTATCTCCGCCAATATCAAGAATATTTCCTGAGATCTGAACCACATCTTCAATCGACATTGATGTCTCCATATCCTTGGCAATAATTCTATAAATATTATCCACCTTGCCAACATACTTAAGTTTAAGCTTCTGATCAGCAATAGCGTGAATAAGGTCTTGTTGAACTTTTATTCTGTCGATATCACCGTTGGTATATTGCCTGAATCTTACAAGTTGCTCTGCCTGATTGCCATCAAGATGCTGCATACCAGGTTTTAAATCAATATCAAGATCCTGATACGGGTCTTTATATTTCATTCTTTGAGGAACATTAAAATCAACTCCGCCCAACTCGTCAATTGATTTTTCAAAAGCTGTAAAATTAATCTTTACAAAGTGGTTTATCGGAATTCCTGTAAGATCTTTTATTGCTATAATAGCTGCTTCGCTTCCGCTTTTTTCTTGTTTTTGTGCATTGGCGTGTACAGAATTAAGCTTCATCCAAGATCCTTTATAATTAACTCTTGAATCTCTTGGAATACTCATAACAGTTATGTTGTTATCTATAGGATCTATCTGCATAAGCATCATAACATCTGTGAGCATACCACTTTTATCTGTACCCATAATAAGAATATTACATTTTTCTTTTGAGATTTCAACTTCTTCCAGAGTATCTTCATCAAAGGTTTTTATGATATTGCTACTGTATGGCATTGTGTACATTCTGGCACAATACACACCGCTAAATGCCGAAAAAAACATTATCAACGTTATTATAACCGTACATAATGTACGTTTTGTTTTTCTTTTCATCGTTTTTTTTGTTTTATCCATTTATATAAACCCCTCAATCGGTTAGTCGCTCTAATTCCATAATATTGTACCACATCAAGTCTGTATAGTCAATCTTTATATTAATAATTCTTCTCTATTTTTTAACATTTAAACTATATTAAAACAAAAAGGGGATTCTATAGCGTGTGCTCTTAAGGACATAAAAATGGTTGTATCGCATAAGCGATACAACCATTTTTATTTTGCTCTATATTCAAAAATTTTAGAACTCCTCTTATCGTGTAAAGAGATTTGTAAAATGTCAGTTGCAATGAATGTAGTATTGTCATCCGGATTTGTAAAAATATAGTTTTTTCCTTTGGAAAGCCCATTTAGTTTTATTTTTACAGTATCAAACGGTGAGTTTGAACGGCGGAATGCCATTATAATTCCGCTTTCTGCATCGGCATCATGATACTGCCATATTGCCCACGAGGTATCATCAAATACGTCTGAACCATGATTATAAAAGTCCATAGAAAAATATTTTCGGATGCTTCTGTATTCATCGGTTATTTTTTTAGCCCATTTAAAATCATCTTCGTTCATACTCTGAAATATAGCATTGTAAAATGCACCGCCCCAACTTGAGGAATAAGAACTTCTTATTGCATAGGTATCATTTTTGGTTTTGCTTGTGCATCCGTTATACGGCAAGTAACATGATATATTAGAGTTATGCGTTTGCAAAACCTCCGGATTTTCATTGAAATTACACTGATAGTCACTTCTGAAAAAAGGAATTGAGCGTTTTAAAGTTTCAATATCAATTCTTCTTCCGCCGCTTGCACAGTTATCTATAATAAGTTCGGGAAATCTTTCTAAAAGATAGTCCCACACTTTATACATACCCGAAATGTGCTTGATTTCAGTAATGCCACGGCGATTTTCAGCATCATTCCCTTTAAAATAGTCTGTAATATGTACGTTGAAATCCTGTCTGTAGCACGATAAATCCAGCTCTTTTATATAATTTTCCAACAAATCACAAACATAGTGCAAAGCTTCATCATTTCCGTAGTTCAAAATTTTATCGCCTCTGTCGGGCAATTTCATAAACCAGTCCGGGTGCTCTATTGTCATCAGCGTCTTATCTACTGCTCTTTCAGGCTCAAACCAAAGCATAAGCTTCATATCTGCCGCCTTTGCGCATTCTGAAACATCCTTTAGTTCGTTCGGATGCACACGGCGATTTACTTCCCATTCTCCGGTATGTGCTGCCCAATCACCGCTGAAAGGATCATCGCATTTTGTACACTCTCCATACCAACCTGCATCAATCCATATATCCTCAAACTTTATATCATATTTTTTCAGTTCATTTATTCTCTTTTTCATTTCATCGCTTGTAAGACCGCCCCACAGTTCACAAGCCATAAGCCCATCTCTTGTTGCATCGGTACAGCTTTTATGCGAAAAATGATTTTTGATTAACTTTCGGAACTTGTTAAACTTATCCTCGTCTGCATTATACTTCATAATAAGGATTGAAGTTGTACGGATTTTTTCACCGGGTTCCAAATAAAACTTTGTTTCTTTTAAACCCGTTTTAATCTGAATGCCGTTATCCTGCTTTGAAAATTCCGCTTTCCAGTCTCCTGTCCAGCCGATTGCCGCAATATAACCGTTATCCGAAGCAGTCACATCAAAAAACGGCATTGTTCCTTCGCTGGATCTCCCACCGATATTTGAAAAACTTTTTGTCTTGTTTGGTGCTTTATCAAGATATTCATAATTAAAACTATATTCAGTAGCACTTACTTTATCATTTTCCCAGTAATATTTTCCCTCTACCATTCCGTTCATAACAATCACACAGGCATCGCCGCTTTTCGGCATATTGCCGGGCTTTTTGTTTTCCGGGAATTCTAAAGGCAGTAATGTGTCACAATCAAAAATGTCAGAAATGATGCCGCTGTTTTTGCCCGATTTGTTCTCAAAATACAGCACCCATTCTATGGCATCATATTCACTATATTCGTTTTTCCTGATTGTAACGGTAACATCTTTTTCGAGTGCATACACGCCGTTACAACCTTGTTCCGTCTCCGAATAAAATATCTTTTCATCATATTTCAAGCTAAAATTAGACTTCATTGTTATTCATCCTTTCCATTAAACATCTAATACTTCCAATACATTATCCCTGACCATTTTAGTTATATATTCATCACTACCTCCTACAGACACAAATAACGGTAATAGCTGTTTAAATATAAAACCAAAATTCTCAGACTGTTTTTCCACAGTCAAATTCATACCATTTTGTTTTCTGTTCGGAAAATCAGAATAAATACACATATCATTTGACAGCATTATTTTTGAACTGTAACCATCCATACAAAGTTCATACAAACACATAGCAATATTTTCCGGTGTTCTCCAATTGCAATGACATTGATCCATTGCAATATAACAACCGTTCTTCAAAATATCTTTAAGGTAAGCACTGCTTGGATGAATTGCACAATGTCCTATAATGATTTGTGACGGATTCACTCCGTTGTTTAGCAAAATTTCCAGTTGCTCCTTTGCAATATTTCCTCTGTGTGAACAGTGTACATAAATTGGTAATTTCGTTTCTTTTGCAACGTATGCCATGGCAGTTATACGTTTTTTTGCATCAAATGTTATACTTTCATGTGGAGCTGCGCTTTTTAATATCCCCGGAAAAGCACCAGTTTTTTCTGCTCCTTCCGTACATTCCTTTAAAAACCAACTTGCAATCTCCGTTTCATCATTTTCCTCCGTTAGGAAGGATGGATAATGGTATAAGCCTGTTGATGCCACAATATATGTACCTGATTTTTCCGAAACGGATTTTAATAAGCTGATGTTTCTCCCTAAATCAACAGGCGTTCCATCCACAATCATATTCACATTCCATTTTTCATTTATGCTTTTTAAGATATCGCTTGCATATTCTGCCAGAACATTGTTGTCAATCCATTCATCACCAAAAATATGCAACATATCATTTGAAACACATTGAATGTGCTCGTGCACCAATACATTTTTCACATCTGCTGTATTGATATTTCCAGTTACTGTTTTTATCATATAATACACCTCTGCTTTCCTGAAACCTTTAGCTATGGCGTTTTGCATCGGAAGGATAGTAACTTTCTATCCCACAAAACACATTACAATTAACGAGGTTATGCCTCCAATAAGACCTATTGTTTGTTTTTTTGAAAGATGTTCTTTAAAAAACAACACAGACATCAGGGAACTTAAAATAATTGCACTTCCGTTTACAATTGGGAAAAAGAACTGACTCGGAAGAAGTCCGGAAAGTCTTAAATTCAAAAAATTCATGGTATATGTGCACAAACCGCATATCATTGCGAAAATGATATGCTTCTTTCTGAAATTTAAATCTTTGTAGCTTTTTCTTGATCTTATTCTGCTGTAAATGAGAGAACAAACAAATGAAATAAGCAAAAATCCGTTCAGCTCACCTTTGCATGCAGAGGATTGATGTATTTTCTGTAATACCCCAATACTTCCCTGGAACAGGAATGCCAGCACACAGAAAAACAGCCATTTTCCGTTTGTTTTCTTATTGTCGGTTTTGTCAAACGATAAATAGATAAATCCAATTAAAAATACGACTAAAATCAGTTTTATAGGACTAAACCGTTCTCCGAAAAACACCCCCGACATTGTGGGAATAATCATGGAAGATGTTGTTACCAAAAGTGTGATATGCATAGGGCCTGCATTCAGAGCACGCATTTTATATAAATTACTGAGTGCGGTAATCACTCCAAACGAAAGTCCCAAAGCAACTGTAAAAAAAGACACTTGTCCTCCCAAAACAGCTATCCCAAACAATGCAATACACACAGCATACATAATCATGTTAAATCTGTAGATGTGGTCATTTGTTGTTAGTTCCTTTTTGCATATATTATTAAAGAGACAGTTTTGGAGAACCATAGACGATATTGATATGACTGTTTGAATAAATAACATAATCCCTCCTTAGTGCAATCGGTTGCATTGTGTGCAAAAATTTTTAGTCAAACTGATGTATATTGCTTTTTAAAACAAGCTGAACATCTGTGTACACAGTTTTGGGAGAGCCTTCCCCCATTATAATATGTTTCACAAGATATTCAAAAGCATTTTCCATTTGTTTTTCCACATTCTGCGCAATGGTAGCAGATATAACGCCCTTGTTTATATATTTCTTTATATCTTCATACGTATCAAAACTAACAATTGGAATATCTATATTGTTTTCATCAACATATCTGCAAAGAGGTGAACTCAGTCCACTGGTTATGTAAATTCCGTCCGTTTCTCTGATATATTTTTCAAAAACATCAGAAATAATTTCAGAAAAATACTCTTCATTGTCTTTCATATCAATACTTTTTAAAACAGATAAACCAAACTCTTTACACGCATTTTTAAAGGCAATCTCTGCACCAAAGTGAAGGGCACTTTCCTTGTCTCCTGTAAAAAGAAGAATATTTTTTCTTGCTTTCCATTTCAGACAATTGTATAAAAATTCTGCTGCAAGGTAAGATGATGTTTCCTCATTATGCTTTGACACAAAAAAACAATCCACTGATTTATTTATTGCCTGAACTTGCACTACGTTGGCATTTTCTTTGCAAACTTCATTTAGCATATTCGTATATTTTTCAGAACTCATTCCAGAAACAATAACACCATTATAACCCTTATATCGGTTCAAAACCTCAACATAGTTTTCAGGTTTATTTTCAAGAGAATTCATTATTGTTATATCATACTGAATCTTATAGTCTTTTAATTTTCCATAAGCACTTTCAACACCCGCAATCATTTTATCAGTATTGATAGCAAACCGACTATTGATAAGTATGCCGATACGTACATTTTTCATCGAAAGCCTTGAAGCAAATTTATTAGGTGTAAAACCATATTTTTTTGCTGTTTCTAATATAATTTCTCTTTTTTCCTCACTTATTTTTCCGTTCGAACTAAATGCACGGCTTATCATTGATGGAGTCATATTAAGTTCTTTTGCAAGTGTATATATAGTAATCTTTGACACAAAATTCGCCTCCTATGCAACCGGTTGCATACAGTGTAACATTACTACAAAAATTTGTCAATACTTTTTTGTCTGGTACTGTAACAAGCAGGGAAGATGTATGGCATCTTCCAAATATTTAGGATAATCCTATGACCTTTGCGCTTCGTCATAAATGCCGAACCCTACAATAATTATCCACCCGCATAGCGGGTGGTTTTTCCTTTTCGGGCATAGCCCTAATGCTACTGGCAACGCACAAGTGCGTTTTTGGGTTGGCCTGCCAGCCATGCATTTTTTACTTGCTACCCATAAATG
>JAFVPB010000052.1 GCA_017505525.1 Clostridia bacterium | reverse complement strand
GCAGCCTGTTCTCTTGTAATGAATTCATCAGGTTCAAAACGCCCATCGCCCATACCTTGAATGATACCCATAGCAGTTAAGGTATTAACCATTGAGTCGGTGCAATCAATAAATTTATTTTCGTTTATCCCAGTTACACCTTTTTCTAATGCTATATTTTGCATTGCCTCACCTATACCAAACCTAGAATCTGTATTTGGTCTAAATTCTGTCGCTACGAGACGATACACAAGTCCACAAAACTCTTTCCTTGTTATTGGCTTGTTGTATTTTTCTGACAGCTCGTATATCATTAAATTACATGCTGCTGCTTTTTCTATTTCCGGAACTGCCCATCCACTAGAACCATTCAAATTTAAAAAATTCTCTTTTGGAATTTCTATATCGTCATTCTGTGTATATTCTCTTTGCTTTTCACCCTTATACTCAACCTCTTGAATTTCTCTAAAATAAGTATAATTAAGGTTCATATCTGCACTATTAAGTGCACCTCGTGAATTACTTATAACAGGCAGATACCATACATAATTTTGTTTTACTTCTCCATGTGATTCGTACGAGTCTCCATACTTGCCTACAATAACACCGCCATTTGAATATACAATATATGATTTACTTTTATCTTTATTCCAAAACTTTACGTAATTTCCCGAAATATCAAATGCCGATAAAGGAGCTATAACTCTATCATAACTAAAATCCCAATAGACTTTTAACCAACTCATCAAATCATCATAATCAATATCCGCACATAATTTTTCAGTATTGTTTACAATTACACCGCTTGTAATTTCGTTTATATCATCTAATCCAATAACATTTTTAAAAGGTATAAAAGGCTGCAAAGAGAATTGTTTTTCTAAATCAATACTAATCTGATGCTTTTCCAAATCCCAATCAAATCTCCCATATTTTGCAAGCTCATCACTTTGAACAAGTACTACTCCGTTTTCTAACTCAAACACATTGGCAGGAATTTCTGAATCTATATATACCTCTGATTTTGTTGTATATACCTTTAAAGGTTTCGGTACTATTGGCACTGTAACTCGAATACCTTTTTTTTCATTTCTTTTAACAGTATATATTTTTTTCACATTTCCTGTTTCTTCTTCATATAAACTCATATACACATCAAATCCATAATTATCAAGATCTTCTACTCCTACATATACAAATCCATTAGGAAGTTGTGCTGCAGGAATAGGATTTCCGTTTATAAAAAGTATATTTTCTTTAATTATTGTTTCTCCTACATATTCACGCTCTGCAAATGTCGTTATTGCCATAGAAAGCAACATTGTAATTGATAAGATAATAGATAAAATTTTTTTCATAAAATCACCCTTTCTTTTTGGTTAACCAGTAGAATTAAAAAATGCATCACCCATATTTCAGAGTGATGCACCAAAAACGCACATACTCTGACATAGGTTGCTATACCAATACTCATTACTTTCACGAAGTTCTGAAAAGTCAGAGAGCACGCTTTTAACAATAGCGTACGCCTCGTGAAAGCGGAATATACTCCACCCAGTATAATGAGTTTAGTATAGCATAATCAGTATAGCATAATTTTTCAATATCCGCAATGGGTTTACCTAAAATTTGTCATATTGCCGATAACTTTTTTTATAACTCCAATTCTTCGTCATCGTGGCTATGCTGTTTTGGTTTGGGATATGTCTGCTCTTGTTGTTGCTGCTTATAAGCCTTTAATTTGCGTATAATTGAAGAATGCTCGGAATACAAGTCCTCGTGCAACTCATTGTCGATTTTGTGTATGCTTTCCTTAAATGTATCTCTTGAAAAGCTGTCCTTATAGGCTGTTCTTAACTCTGTTTCCGCTTCTTGCTCAGCTTGCGGTCTTATCCTTAACCTTTCCTCTATAAGCTCCATAGCGTCCATATCAGCAGTTTGCATATAAAGCTCGTCAAATTCCTGCAAGGCATTTTTAATACCATTCTCACAATTATCGGTGTGTCTTTCCATTTTAGCAAGTGCTTCTGTAATATCATAGATACGGCTATTTATCTTTGATATGTCTTTGTCATCTGCACAGCCCAATTCATTAAGCAGCATTGATTTTTCAGATTTCAATTCCTCTATCTGCTCGGACAGGGTATTTATTTGCCACATCAGTTCACTTCGCTTGAAAATCTGCAATTTAGGTATTTTATGCAACTCTGCTTTCAACTTCGTGCGTTCTGCAACTTTTTCTTTTATCTCTGTATATAATTCTAAGTGTTTGTTAGACTTACTTTTTAATGCACTAACCTCTGTCTTTTTAGCAAACTTCCAAAAACTCGATGCTTCTATGTTATAACGATAACAAATCATATTTTTACGCAAGGTTTCAAAAACTTTTGAAACAGATGCGACTGTATGCTTGACCACTTCAACGAGTTTAGCATACTGCTTTTTAAGCTCACGGAGCAGTTTGTTATCTGCTTTAATCTGCCTGTTGATTTCGCAACGCTCAGAAGTTCCGCCTTTTTGCTCGATTATTCTTGCGGTAACTCCTTCGTGTATGGTAGGTTGTTCGTCAATCCCTCGTTCCTTGTGGCTTCGATGGTCTATGCGTTCGTCAATGTTTTTACGCTCTAAATACAGATTATTTATATCTGCCCAATTTTTACGCCATATCAAAAGTTGTTCTTCGCTGTTCCACCTTTCAGCGATTGGGTTTTGTCTGCCGTAGCGTGTGCTTTTGGGATATTTTGAAGCTCTTTCATAGCCGTGTAGCTCTGCCTGTGATGG
>JAFVPB010000051.1 GCA_017505525.1 Clostridia bacterium | reverse complement strand
ACTTGATTTTCCGCAACCGTTTTTTCCGCATAAAGCAATCCTATCACCATTTTTAATTTCAAAACTGATATTTTCACAAATTTTATTATTATCATAGTATAAAGAAAGATTGCTTACATCTGCCAGCCTATCTTTTGTATAGATTGCAGGAGCTAACGCAAGTGCTTCGTATTCCTCTATGTTGTGTAACAATTTTGACTTTTCCGAAATAGCTTTTTCTTGTCTTGCTTCAATGCTTTTTGAGCGTTTCATTGCTTTAGCAGCCTTATGACCTACATAACCCTTATCTAATTTTAAGCCGGAATTGTTAGTATTGTATTTGCTCATTTCTGCCATATCAGACCACGATGCACTACGCTTTGCCGCCTGTGATAGTTTTGAAATTTCTTTTTGTAATTTTTTGTTTTCATTCATTTCAAAATTATCTTGCAGGGTTTTGTTTTCAAACCAAGTAGAAAAATTGCCTTTTCGTACTTCTATATTTGTTTTATTTACAGATAAAATATGGTCTGTGCAAGTATCGAGCAATTTTCTGTCATGCGAAACTAATATAAACCCCTTTTTTCTGCATAGATAATCGCCTACAATTTTTCTCGCATTTTCGTCTAAATGATTTGTAGGCTCATCTATAAGCAAGAAGCTGTTTGAAACAAGAAATAGTGCTGCAAGTAAAACCTTCGTCTGCTCTCCGTTTGATAAGGTAAAAAATGGTCTGTATAAAACATCTGTATCAACTTCGAGCAAAGATATTTCACGCATAAATTCCCAATCCTCGCAATTAGGGCAAATATCATAGAAAATTTCTATTGTGTTTTTGGTTTTATCCTCAACTTCATACGGGAAATATTCAAAGCTAACAGATGCAGTTATATTTCCGCTATATTTGTATTTACCCAACAGAATATTCAGAAATGTGGTTTTACCTCTGCCGTTTCTGCCAACAAAACCTAATTTCCAATCTGTATCAATCTGAAAACTTGTGTTTTCAAATACATTCTCATAACTTCCGTCATAAGCAAAAGTTAAATCTTTTACATTTATTAAAGACATTATTATCACTCCTCTAAAACTGTATTTCCAAATGTTTTGAGTTGATATTACCGGCAGTAATGATACTTCAAGCAACCACTGCCAAAACAAATCAACCTTGCTTGAAGATAAATATGTGTAATAGATATTTTATCGTTCATTAAAACACCTCCCAATGCAAAAGAAAAGAGCCATAAGAAAGCATTTTCCTATGACTCAAATAAACAGTATAATATTATTTATACAGCGGAGTTATAGATATAGCTTTCCTGCTTTCACGAAAACAAAATAACGGCTCTTTAGCCCTATAATGTTAAACATAAATTAGCAAGAAAAGTTAATCATTTGTCCGCCTCCAAATCTTTTCTTAAATTATACTACATATTACTCCAAAAATCAATAGTTAGAATATATAAATTTTATAATGTTTTGTCATTTTTATTATGCTAACCACCCACACAGGAATGTGGCACATTCCTGTACCAGTGATTAAAGGGATATTTTATCTTTCAATTTCCTTGCTGCTTTTACTTCTGTTTTTGCCAAGCCTTGTTATTTCTTTCAGCCATTGGTTTATTGTTTCTTTGCCGAAATGATTTCGTATTCTGTCAAAATCTCTGACCTTAACCTCTGCTTTTGATAGTGCCATATTTTTATACCACAGCCGATTTTCAAGCTCTTTATTTTTCTGTTCTAACGGTCTGATTTTTGCTTCTGCCTGTTCAGCAAGTTTTTCCGCCCTATAACACCGCCTTGCAAGGTTTTCAATTATTTTCATAATACGCTTTATGAACGGCTCTATAAATTTTGTTTTATATGTCTTTGCCGTCATCAATGACGGAGGCTCCGGTATATCAAAATCGTCATTGTTTTTGATTTTTTGTACTGTAAGATGTGCATATTCTTCTGCCTGCTTATATGCTGACATTGTTTGCAACAAGTCTTTCTTTTGTTCTTGCAGATTTTCGACTTCCTCTATGAGCTTATCTCTCTTAAATTCGCTAACGGATTTATGCTTTTCGTGAGTTCCTTTCTGCTCCCATTCAATGCCGTGTGTAAGCATTATTTTTGATAAAACTTCCTTTTCGGAATCACGCCATTGATTAAGCTCCGTATCACTCCGACCTGTTCCGCTAAACCCTTGCTGCTTTAATGCACCTTTCATTGATACCCTTGTGTCAAGTCCTCGTTTGCTGTCCGTAGTGAACGGAACAAAATCAATATGTAAATGCGGTGTTGCTTCATCCATATGTAAGTGAGCAGAGAATACATATAGGTTTGGATTTCTTTCTTGAAAGCCTTTCATATAGTCGTCAAGGATTTTCTTTGCAAGTTGTCCGTTTTCCGTTTCAGCACCCATATTATCCTTATCGCCGATTTGAATTATTATCTCCGTAAAAGGTTTTTCCTGTTTGCTCTCTTGACTTATCTTTTTATAATAATTTTTGATAATTCTATCCGAGCGAGTTTGTTTTGCATTGTATCTTTTTACGGCATCATCAAATAATTTATGATATACTGTTCTGATGTTTTCATTGCAGTACACAACATTATTTTTTGTCCGTTCCTTGTCAACATTTTGTGCCGTAAATTTTCGGTCATTATGATTAACCGAGCCTTTACCTGTCATTATGGATATTGTTCTTTGCATATTCATTTTCACCTCAATTCTGTTAGAGTGGGTACTCTTTTATAGTAATTTTTCTTGCGTTACTTTTGTCAAAAGTAACGCAAATGCACTTTTGTCAGCAGAGCCAACAAAAATGCGGCAATCTACGATTGTTTGCGCTCTTGCAGAGGGCTTGTTCGGCTACCGCCGAAGTGTGTGCTGCTTGTGGCTACACACACCGCAAACGGCAGATATTTTTCAACAAAAATTCCGCCGTCTGCAATGGTGGAGAACGCTCAAAATTTTCTCGTTCTCACCTATCTGCAATCCGTCACTTTCGTTCCTTAATTGCCTACACGGGAATGTGGCACATTCCCGTAAATATCTCTTAAAGAGGAATCACCACCTGAAGCTCTCAGGTACACCTCTTTCATCGAGATATTTTTTGCGTGCTTCCTCACGCTCCTGCTCTGTGGGAGCAGTTTTATATGTGGTGTAATACTCACGCATTACCATTAAATTTAATTTGTTTTCAAGCTCATTTTTTATATCTTCCTCAAGCTCATACATTTCTGCAAAATGATAGCGAATCAGATTTAGAAAAAGCTCTCTTGAAATTTGTACTTTCTTCATATCCTATCCAATCCTTTCCTATCCAAAAATCCGTGTCGGTCTGTGACGGTGGTGACGGTGTTTTTAGTACCGCCACCACTATCAAAATCATCGACACGACCGACGCACACCGTCACGCAAAATTCAATTTTCTATAAGTGAAAATTTCACTCTGCGACCTGCGTGATACCTGCCATACTCATATCGTATGCCGTACTCATTGAGTAACCGCCCTGCGTTTACATTGAGCTTTAATGTCAAAACATTTGCAGCCATATCAACCTGTAATTTTTCTACAAGCTCGGTAGGACTTCCCGACCATTGCGGATTGTTGGAGGTTATAAACTTTGCAACCGCTTCCAATATCGGCTCTGGTGGTTCTTTCCATAACTCCGTTTCTAACCTTTCCAAATCCCACAACAGCTTTTCCGTATCTCTTACAAGATACAGCTTTTGGTCTTGCTGATCCCTGCCGGATATTTCAAGAACCGCATTGTTTGAAGTGCGTTTTTCCTTTTGTAGCATAAACGCTCCGTCTGCTGCTCCGAGCAATCCGTTTGTGCCTGAAATCATATCAAATTTATCGTCTGCCTGCTGCTTTCTTGTGTGATGAACAAGGAGCAGACAAACACCGAAATTATCAGCAAATTTTTTCAGCCTTGTTATGACCTCGTAATCATTGGAATAGCTATACTTATCACCGCCGAACTCTCTGACCTTTTGCAAGGTGTCAATGATAATCAGCTTTGTGTTAGTATGCTCATTTACAAATCTGTTAAGCTGTTCATCAAGTCCGTTTCCAAGCTGACCTGCATTTACGGCTATAAACAAATCGTCTGTGCTTTCATCACCGAACATTCGATAAAAACGCTCCTGCAATCTTCGGTAATCATCTTCAAGAGCAAGATATAAAACCGTGCCTTGTTTGACATCAAATCCCCATAGGCTTTTACCCGTGCTTATGTGGTATGCAAACTGCGCCATTAAGAAGCTCTTTCCAAGTTTAGGTGCTCCTACAAAAAGATATGTTCCCGGATAGAGCAAGCCGTCAATAATCGGCGGCCTGCTCCTGTAAACTGTGTCATAAAGTTTATCCATAGAAACTGTTTTCAAATATGACGGCTCCAAACTTCTTTGAAATTCTTCTTGCATTTCTTGAAAAATATCATCAGAAGCATTGCAATTTTCGTCATAATCGGTTATAATAGTGTTGGTTTTAATACTATTTGACTGTTCTTCATCTGCGCCAACAGATGTAATCGGAGCAGTCATTTCTTTTTTTGTGTTCATTACTCGTCCTCCTTTAAGCCTTGCAGAGTTAAGGTAATCAACTGAATTGTTTGCAGTAATTCCTCTGTCACATTCTCGTTTTCGATACGCTTTAACTCGGTTAATACATTCTGCAATTCATCTTTGAGTGCCTTATATACTCTCGGATTTCCCACCACAACAATGTCTTGACATAAACATCTGCGATAGCAATATTCTTGTTTCGGTAGTCCCGATAACTTTACTGCCTTGTTTATTAGTTCGTTTTCTTCGGCAGAAACCCGAAACCCTACTGTGATATTTCTCCATCGTTTGTGGCTGTCTAAATTTTTAGCTGACATTTTCTTCATCTCCTTTTCTGATTGTGCTTAATTTATCTGCCATTTCCGTTTGTGTTGTCGGAAACAGATGTGCATATCGGTATGTTATATCAATGCTTTCGTGTCCTACTCGGTCAGCAATGGCAACCGCTGAAAATCCCATTTCTATTAAAAGGGAAATATGCGAATGACGAATATCGTGTATCCTTATGCGTTTAACCCCTGCTGCCTTTGCTCCCCTTGTCATTTCGTGATGAAGATAGCTTTTTGTTATTTCAAACATTCTTTCATTAGGCTTGATGTGGTAAAGCTGTTTGATATAATCTTGTATTTCTTCACCGAGAAAATCGGGCATTTTGACAACTCGATTGCTCTTTGGTGTTTTCGGATCTGTTATCACATCTCGTCTGTCAAAACGCTGATATGATTTTGTAATTGCAACCGTACATTTTTCAAAATCGAAATCTGACGGTGTTAATGCTAATAACTCGCCCTCACGAATACCGCACCAATATAATATTTCAAAGGCATAATATGAAACAGGCTTATCCATAACCGCCTCTGCAAACTTTTTATATTCCTCTTGTGTCCAAAACTGCATTTCTTTGTTCTTTTCCTTACCCATATTACCGACTTTTGCTGCCGGATTTGAAGATAATCCGTAAAACCTTACTGCGTGATTGAAAATTGCACTTAATTGATTGTGAAGCGTTTTAAGATATACAGGGGAATATTTTTTGTTATCACTCTTAACGGAATTTATCATTTCATTTTGCCAAGCAATAATATCCTTTGGCTCAATTTCACACATCTTTCTGTTCTTGAAATATGGTAAAATCTTTGTTCGCATTATATGCTCCTTTGTGTGCCAAGTGTTTTCTTTAATACGGCTTTTCATATCTTCCGTATATGTATCAACGAAGCTCGCAAAGGTCATATCCAAATCAGCCTTTGTTTTATTAAGCTGCTCCCGTTCCCAAGCCTGTGCTTCTCTTTTGGTAGCAAAGCCACGCTTTTGTGATTGTCTGCGTTCACCCTTCCAATCAGTGTAGCGATATATAACTCGCCAAGTATTTGTTTTTTCTTCCTTGTAAACTGCCATATTTTACTCATTCCTTTCATCATATTTATCTGTGCCATAGCACGCTTTTTCTAAAAAATATCTTCTGTTGATACGCCCTGAAACCACCAAAAAGCCTTTTTCCTTTAACTCTGCGTTAAGGCTTCTGACAATTTTATATGCGTATGATTTTGATACGCCGAGAATTTCGGCAACATCTTCTACTTTAAGAAAAGTGTTATTTGCCATATTTTTCACCTCCTTGTGCGATAAATTAAACTTATATGTTTAAGTCCAATATCATTATACTAAACATTTTTGTTTATGTCAAGTGGTTTTTGAAAAAATATTAAACTTTTTTGTTTATATTATCTTGACAAACACTAAACATATATGTTATACTACCTATAAGAAATTGAAAAGGAGCAGTAAATTATGGCAATAGGTGAAAGAATACGCTTTTTACGCAATCTTAAAGGTATGACACAAAAATGGTTAGGTATGGCAGTCGGCTTTGATGAAAAGACTGCTGATATTCGTATGGCACAATATGAATCAGGCACAAGAACACCGAAAGAGAATTTAACAAATGACCTTGCCAAAGTGTTAGAAGTTTCTCCTGCTGCCTTAAATGTTCCCAACATTGACAGCTATGTTGGCTTAATGCACACTCTCTTTGCATTGGAAGATATATACGGCGTAAAAATTGAAGAAACAGACGGAGATGTTTGTTTGCGTGTTGATACATCAAAAGGCAACTCTGCCGCTAATCTTCATAAAATGCTTTTTGCTTGGCTTGAAACCGCCAAAAAGTTTTATGACGGCAATATCACCAAAGAAGAATATGACGAATGGCGTTATCATTACCCCGAATTTGATACAACACAAAAATGGGTTAAAGTTCCGTCACAACAAATCAGCGATATTTTCACCGAAGCAAAAAAATCTTCTAAAAGCAAATAATCTGTGTCATTTTCAATAAATTAAAAATGACAAGACAAAAAGAGCTAACCGATTTTACAAAAAATCAGTTAGCTCTTAATTATTATGAATAATACAGATGTTGCCAAATCGTTGCCAAAACACCTTTTAATTTTCGAAAAACCCAGT
>JAFVPB010000024.1 GCA_017505525.1 Clostridia bacterium | reverse complement strand
GCAGAGGTCACACCCGTTCCCATTCCGAACACGGTAGTTAAGCTCTGCAGTGCTGATGGTACTTGGTGGGAAGCCGCCCGGGAGAGTAGGTCGTCGCCGGAACAGAAAAAGAACACTTACGATTGTAGGTGTTCTTTTTTTACGTTTTTTAATTGGAATTTAATTGTTTGTAGGGTGCATTGCTTGCAATGCATCGTATATATACATCGCTTCGTCAGAAGTCGCCAAACCCTACAATTATATTTTTTATTGTTTATACTATGCCCCAAATCGGGACGTCGGGGACGCCGTCCCCTACAATGACTGTTTTATATAGTTTGTAGGGGAGGGTCTCCGTGCTCTCCCGCTATGCGATATATATTATAAATGAGAGGGCAAGCTCTCTGAAAGGATAAATCTCTTCCTAATATTCGGTGGCGATGAAGCAGAGGACACACCCCTTCATTCCGAACACGGTAAAGTGCCTTAAAAAGCTACCTTTCAATACAATCTATACTTGCTAAATTTGTGCATTTGAGGATTGCAGATTTTGCAAGGTTACCACCTTGCTTCAATCTTGCGCACTACAACTGCAAAAATTTTTCTGCGTATATATTGCACCGCAAGATAGCTTTTCAAGGCTGCTCTGCAGTGCTGATTGCCTTTCGGGAAGCCACCCGGGAGAGTAGGTCGTCGCCGGAACAGAAAAAGAACACTTACAATCGTAGGTGTTCTTTTTTTGTGCTTTTTAACGGAACGCCACACAGGGCGTTCCCTACAATATATAGATAAATTCTAGGGGCAATTCACGAATTATCCGAATCGGGACGTCGAGGACGCCGTCCCCTACAATTGCGTGCACTTCATTTTCGTTAAAATCGTAGGGGAGGGTCTCCGTGCCCTCCTGAATATGACATTAATATTTTTATAATTATTTTTTTTCAGGCAAATCAAGTAAGTAATCTGCGGATATTCGGAAGAAAAGACAAAAAGCACGGATATCGTCGATAGATGGTTCGTACTTGTTGTTTTCTATGTAGGAAATTTTCCGTTGCGTCATATTTATAAGTTTGCCTAATTGTCCTTGTGTTAAATCGCTATCCTCACGAAGATTTTTGATTTTTTCACCAAAGGATAATTCCATATATATCACCTCAATTAAATGTTAACATAGACGTAAAATATCTATTGACATTTAGACAGAAAGCGTCTATAATAATTTTGTAGAGAAACTACAAAATTATACCTATGGAGGAATAGATATGAAAAAAATTATTTGCATTTTTATGTCAGTATTGTTAATTTTATCGCTGAATTGTGTGAATGTGCTTGCAGTAGAAGAGGATAATGTATCTCAGCTTAGCAAATACAATATTATAAAAGGCGATCCGGATGGCAAAATGCGACTGGCAGACAATTTAACCCGTGCAGAAGCAGTAACTTTATTGGTAAGACTATATGGCTTTACTCCTGAAACAAGTGAAGCTGTTCCCCCTAATGAATTTTCAGATATGGAAAAACATTGGGCGCAAAATGCAGCTATGATTGCAAAAGGACTGAGAATAGTAGAAGCCGGAGAAAACACTATGTTCAATCCTAATGCAAATATTACTGCAGAAGAATTTATAAAAATGATCGTATGCTTGTTAGGATATCAAGAAGTTGCCGAGCGAAAAGGAGGAAACCCGCACGGGTATATTATACAAGCGGCTAAGTTAGGTGTTACAAAAGAGATTTCTGTTGATTCAGGAAATTGTATCACGCGCGAAAATGCAGTGCAGATAATATGCAATAGCCTGGATATACCTATTATGGTCATGACTTCGTTTAACCTTAATGGTGCAAATACATACACTATTTTGAATGGTAAAAATGGTGTTGAATTCAGGTCTTTAAGAACAATGATTGAAGAGAAATAAAAATATTGTTGTAAAAAGATCCCCAATAATGTACTATGCTTTTAAGGGTGAAGTGCTTGCAATGCATCGTATATATACATCGCTTCGTCAGAAATCGCCAAACCCTACAATTATATTTTTTATTGTTTATACTATGCCCCAAATCGGGACGTCGGGGACGCCGTCCCCTACAATGATTGTTTTATATAGTTTGTAGGGGAGGGTCTCCGTGAACTCAAATGTTATAATATTTTATTTTTGATTTTAACAAAGAAGACAAAAATGTACAAATCAAAGTCAAAATTAATATAGACAAGTGTAAAAAAGAGTTGTATACTAAACTCATAAATACTTATTGCAAAGGAGTAGTTATTATGAATAAACCCCTTGAGGTTATAATTGTTGGTGCGGGAAACCGTGCAATGATATACGCTCAGTATGCTAAAAGAGAACCCGATATGATGAAAATTGTAGGCGTTGTAGATCCTAATCCAAAAAGAAGAGATTACGCAAGAGATACATATGAATTCAGTGATGATATGTGCTTTGAATCTGTTGAAGAGCTTTGCTCACACGAAAAGCTTGCAGATGCTATTATAAATGGAACAATGGATAAAGACCATGTTCCGACGACAACTCAGCTTCTCAGAAAAGGATACGATGTTCTTCTTGAAAAGCCTTTCTGCATAAATGAAGAAGAAATGTATGCCCTTAAAAAGGTTGCAGATGAAGAAAACAGAAAGGTTATGATTTGCCACGTTCTCAGATATGCACCTTTCTATAATACTATTAAGCAGCTAATTCTTGATGGAGAAATTGGAGAAATATATAATATTCAGCTTCAGGAGCACGTTTCATATCATCATACTGTTGCTGCATTCGTTCGTGGTAAATGGGCCTCACCTGTTGAATGCTATGCACCAATGCTTCTTGCAAAAAGCTGCCACGATCTTGACCTTTTAATGTGGATGATGGAGGGAGCAACCCCCGTTAGTATTGCAAGTTTTGGTGGCGACTTTAACTATGTAAACGAAAAAAAGCCTGCAAATGCCGGCACTCGTTGTCTTGTAGATTGCCCGATGGAAAAAGAATGTTATCATAGTGCAAAAAGAAATTATCTTACAGAGGAAGCTCGCTGGGGTGCGTATGTTTGGGCAGATTTCGGCGAAGAATATTCAGATCCTATCTATGGTGCTAATCCTCCAATGGAAGAAAAGATTAAATCGCTTGAAACGGATAATCCATTCGGCAGATGTGTTTGGGATTGTAAGCGAGATGGAAATGTTGACCATCAGTCTGTTATAGTAAACTTTGATAATGGTGCAACTGCAACATTTAATATGACGGGTAATACCGCAAAAGGCGAAAGAAACATACATATCATAGGAACTAAGGGCGAGATTAAAGGCGTGTTTGATGAATCTACTTTTGTTATCAGAAAGCACGTTCCTGAAGTAACAAGCCCCGAAGGATACACAGAAGAACTTATCGATGTTAACGTAACAGGAGATATGACAGGTATGCGCGGCGGACACGGTGGTGGCGACGGAAGAGTTCCGGAAGATTTCGTGAACTTTGTAAGAGGAGAGGAAGCTTCTATCGCTTGTACTTCACTTGACAAGTCTATCTTAGGCCATTTAGCAGTATTCCGTGCAGAAAAATCACGTAAAGAAAATAAAATGGTTCCAATGTTTGATTAAAACAGGTAAAAACGGCAGATATATTCTGCCGTTTTTTGTGTACACGAAGGATTGTACGGGAGGGCACAGAGACCCTCCCCTACGAATAATTTACGTTAAAAGTATTGATTGCAAAATATAATTGTGCTATAGTAGATTTAATCTTTGATTTATGGAAATTATTGAATTTCCTGGAAGGGAGAACCTAATTGAAAAAATCAGTATCTATTCAAAAATTATATAGTTGCTATATGTTTATACTATGGTTTCTCTGGGGAATGATTTTAATTCTGTTGGAATTTTCAGGGAGCTGTTATAAATGTAAAAACGAGAAACTATTTCAAATGGTTTCTGATATATCTTTTTGGGTTAATTTTGTTTCCTTTATTCCTGTTTTGCCTTTTTTATGGTGTAAGGCACTTAAAAAATCTATAGAAGAGAAACTTTATAAATGGATTGTGTTTAATATTATAACTATATTGATTTCTATAATGATTTGGATAAGTTGTCTTACAACAGATATGTCTTTAATACGCGGACTATGAAGAGAATAAGAAACTTAGGATATGGAAGAAAAACCATACATAGGAGTGTGTATGGAGAATCTCCTGCAAAAAAACAAGAGATTATGTAAAATAGTAACGTTTAAATTATCGGTATAATATACCTCTTTCTGGAAAAGATAATTTTAAATCTTTCAGAAAGAGGTATATTTTATGTTTAAACACGAAAAAGTTTTATTCCATCCAGTAGAAATTGAAAAGCCTAATCCACAGTATGCTGCGCTTTTACAGGAGCAGCTTGGGGGAGGTAACGGCGAGCTTAAGGCGGCGATGCAGTATATGTCGCAAAGCTTTCGGATAAAGGACCCTGAAATAAAGGATTTGTTTATGGATATTGCTGCAGAAGAGCTTAGCCATCTTGAAATGATTTCTCAAACTATAAATCTTTTAAATGGGCACGATGTGGATGCGGCAAAGGTGCCGTGCGGAGAAATTCAATCGCACGTAATACTCGGTCTTAACCCAGGCCTTATAAACGCTTCGGGTTATTCATGGACTGCAGATTATGTTACGGTAACGGGCGACTTGTGTGCAGATCTCCTTTCAAACATTGCATCAGAGCAGAGAGCAAAGGTGGTTTATGAATATCTCTACAGGCAGATTGAAGATAAAAAGGTGAGAGAAACAATTGATTTCCTTTTAAACCGTGAAGAAGCTCACAATGCTATGTTCCGCGAAGCATTTAACAAGGTGCAAAATACTGGCTCGAACCGTGATTTCGGTACAACAAAAGCTGCAAAGATGTATTTCAGCTTGTCAGAACCATCACCTGAAGATTCACCCCTTTCAAATGTAGAGGGAAAGAAACCCTCCTTTGTGTAAAAATCACAATTTAGGGGATGGCCTTTGTGCCTTCCCGTTAATTTTATATATTCTCATAAAAAAACACACCGCAGAACGCTGTTCTGTGGTGTGTTTGATGTTTAAAAGTAAATTTCTAAGAATTACTTGCTTGCTTCTTCGATAGCAACTGCGCAAGCTACACTCATACCAACCATCGGGTTGTTACCTGCACCGATAAGTCCCATCATTTCAACGTGAGCGGGAACTGAAGAAGAGCCTGCGAACTGAGCATCTGAGTGCATTCTTCCCATAGTATCTGTCATACCATAAGAAGCAGGACCTGCAGCCATATTATCAGGATGAAGTGTACGTCCTGTGCCACCGCCTGATGCAACTGAGAAATATTTCTTGCCGATCTCGATGCATTCTTTCTTGTATGTGCCTGCAACGGGATGCTGGAAACGAGTGGGGTTAGTTGAGTTACCTGTGATAGAAACGTCAACCTTTTCGTGGTGCATAATTGCAACACCTTCACGAACATCGTCTGCACCGAAGCAACGAACTTTAGCTCTTGGGCCGTTTGAATAAGCCTTTTCGCTAACGATTTCGAGCTTACCTGTCATATAATCAAACTTTGTTTCAACAAATGTGAAACCGTTGATTCTTGAAATAATCTGTGCAGCATCTTTTCCAAGACCGTTGAGGATAACCTGGAGAGGTTCTTTTCTAACTTTGTTTGCGCTGTTTGCTATACCAATAGCACCTTCAGCTGCTGCAAATGATTCATGACCTGCGAGGAATGCAAAGCATTTTGTTTCTTCGCGGAGAAGCATTGCTGCAAGTTTACCGTGGCCAAGACCAACCTTACGGTCGTCTGCAACAGAACCGGGGATACAGAAAGCCTGAAGGCCTTCGCCGATTGCTTCGGCAGCATCTGCTGCCTTTGTGCAGCCCTTCTTTATAGCGATTGCAGTACCTGTGATATATGCCCAGCAAGCGTTTTCAAAGCAGATAGGCTGAATACCCTTAATGAGGTTGTATACATCAATACCCTTATCGTCGCAAATTTTCTTTGCTTCTTCAAGAGAGGCAATGCCGTATTTATTAAGTGCTGCGTTTATCTGATTTATTCTTCTTTCGTAGCTTTCAAATAATGCCATTATAATTTCCTCCTCTCTTATTCTTCACGCGGGTCGATAACTTTAACCGCGTCGTCAAATCTGCCGTACTGACCTGTAGCTTTAGCTAATGCATCGTTTGCATCTGCACCCTTGCGGATAGCTTCCATCATCTTTCCAAGATGAACAAACTTGTAACCGATAACCTGATTATCTGCATCTAAAGCCATTTTTGTTATGTAACCTTCTGCAAGCTCGAGGTAACGAGGTCCCTTAGCCTTTGTGCTGAAGAGTGTACCAACCTGGCTTCTAAGACCCTTACCAAGGTCTTCAAGACCTGCACCGATGGGGAGACCACCTTCAGAGAATGCAGTTTGTGTTCTTCCGTATACAATCTGGAGGAAAAGTTCACGCATAGCTGTGTTTATAGCGTCGCAAACAAGGTCTGTGTTAAGTGCTTCGAGAAGAGTTTTGCCAGGAAGAATTTCAGATGCCATAGCAGCTGAATGTGTCATACCTGAGCAACCAAGTGTTTCAACAAGTGCCTCCTCGATAATGCCGTTCTTAACGTTAAGTGTGAGTTTACAAGCACCCTGCTGAGGAGCGCACCAGCCAACACCGTGTGTAAGACCGCTAATGTCTGTAATCTGAGTAGAATGTGTCCATGTGCCTTCCTGGGGAATAGGTGCACATTTGTGCCCAACGCCCTTATTTACGATGCACATGTTTTCAACTTCATGTGAATAGTTCATAATTTTTCTCCTTTCATATCATAGCTTGCTATATTTTATCATTTTTTTCCATTCTAATCAAGAGAATTTTGTAAAAAAACGTAAAATATGTGAATTGTGCACCGCAGAAATAAAAAGAGGCTTTTCAAATGAAAAGCCTCTTTTGTCTTTTTTATACCTTTTTGCAATCTGGGCATCCCGTATTATTTACGCATATTTACGGCGTTTACTATAAGATCCACAGTTCCGTCAATACCAAGAATGCTTGAATCTATAGAAAGATTGTATGTAAATGATTCGCCCCAAGTACGATCGGTATAATATGTGTAGTATCTTGAACGTTTTTTGTTGATTTTCTTAATATGTGATTCAAGCTCGGAATCACTTTTTTCAGGAAGAAGTGCCTTTTTACGTTCAACCTTATCTTTCATTGGTGCATGGATAAACACGCTGAAAAGCTCGGGCTCGTCTTTTAAAATATAATCGGCACAACGACCAACAATTATACAGCTTTCTTTTTTTGCCAGATCGCGGATAACATCAGCCTGAGCGATATAAATGCGGTCAGACATTGGCATCTGATAAATATCGAATATATTGGAAGAAGAAAAAGCGGGGAAGGAGTGCTGCTCGTCGTAACGTTCGATAATGCTGTGTTCAACATTGATTTTTTCAGCGGTGTGAGCAATCAATTCTTTATCGTAAAAAGGAATGTTAAGCTTTTGCGCAAGCTTAAGACCGATTTCACGACCGCCGCTTCCAAATTCACGACCAATTGTAATAATAACTTTTTTCATATATAATCCTCCTTTTAAGCGGTTTGTTTCTATGTACGACCGCATATTTTTCCAAAGACATTATAACATAGATCAGAAAATTTTACAAGATATTTTTATCTTGTAATTAAAAGAATATCTTTACATTTTGGTTCTTTTGTGATAACATACAATAGATATATAATGGGAAATAGTATGAAAAAGAGGAATATATTAAAAAATGAAACAGGAAAGAATCAATTTTTCAATAATACTCCGAATTGCTTTGTCGCTCGTTCCGATATTTTTTGGAATGCCCACAGTAGCGGTAGTGCTTTGTGCATATAATATAGCCATGACAATTACTTTAATTGGTCCTGTAACAACGCTTGTAAGTTCGCTTTGTGCAGTTTGTTTTTCAATGTTTTTTTGCGGGCTTATTGCGCCCGGAGGCGAACTTCAGGGCCTATATAATGCGCTTGAAGCAGTTTTAATGGGTCTTGGTGCTGGTACAATATTTGTGAAAAGGGAAAGCTTTTATAAAGGCGTATGGATTTCCTCGGGAGCGTATCTTGTTGTATCCTATATAAATGTAATGCAAGAATCGCACAAAGTGGGAATGAGTGTGGCTCAGTTTTTAACTGAAGCTCCATTCCAGAGTATAAGCGTGCAAATTTCAGCAATGCTTAGTGAAATGAAGCTTGATGAAACG
Organism: Clostridia bacterium; assembly: GCA_017505525.1. GTDB lineage: Bacteria > Bacillota > Clostridia > UMGS1883 > UMGS1883 > UMGS1883. The sequence goes on along the minus strand of JAFVPB010000024.1, from coordinate 8,970 downwards.
GCAATAATAAGTGTTATCGAGCTGATAAAAAGTACAACAATAATGATTATTCCGTCTATGCTTATAATAAGCAGTGTGCTTATAGGATATGCTGTTATGTGGTTTGTGAAAAATTCACTTAACAAGCTTCCGATAAAAGAAAAAATAGACCATTCGTTTGCCACAATCCGTATGCCTAAGGTTATGGCTGTCTTTATGATTTTATCGCTTGTTTTAAGCTTTGTTATAAAAAACGAAGAGGCAGGTTTCGTGCTGATTAATGTGTTTGCGGTGCTTGCATCATTAGGATTTTTTTCAGGAATGTCGGTTGTTGATTTTTATTTGAGAAAAAAGATAAAAAATATTTTTGGCAGGCTTTGTATACATTTAGCAATTTATTTCTTTTCTGCTTTTATAACGGGAATTATACCGTTTGCAAATATTTTTATCGTGTATACCCTTATGGGGGCAACAGATGCTTTTGTAAATATCAGGCGACTTAAGAAAAACGCAGAAGAAACTCCGAAGGAAGAGGAGGAAGTTCATGAAGAAGAATGATATGCTTAATCCCGTGCCCAAAGGCTCAACGCCTTTGTTTGCGGCTGTAATTGTTGTTTTAGCGGCATTTATATATAACAAAAGTCCCAGAATGGCAATAGGAATATTTATATGTGCCCTTTTAATTCTTGGAGAAAAGCTGATATGGAAAATCAGCCGATTCAGGAAAATGAAAGAATATATCGGAAAAACCTCTGATGATGAAGACGAAAGAAACAATGAGGCACTTTTCAAAGCAATAAGTCCTATTGCGGGAATACGTGTTGACGGTACTATCGCGTGGTACAATTCTTCATTCAAGGAATTGTTTGCAGCTCTTAATGATAAGAAAATTAATGAATTAATTCCCGAGATAGATATACGTGCAATTTATGATGATGGTGGAAAAACTCCCATATATGCAAAAGTGGGAGAGGATAATTATAAAATATTATCAAGCGTTAAAAGGAAATCCGATGCCGACCATGCTGCTGTGCTTTTATACATGGAGAAAATAACAGAGCTTGTAGAAGTTAAAACTCAGCTTGAAGAAAACCGCACAGGAGTGGCAGAGATTACTATTGATAACTACGATGAGGCTATAGACGATGTTCCCGATGAGGACCGCCTCGATGTTATAATGATGCTCGAAAAGGGTATCATAGGTTGGGCGCAGGAATGCGGAGGATTAATTAAAAAAATAGAAAAAGATAAATACTTTGCAGTATTTAATAAAAAGCAGATTAACGAGTTTGAACAAAATAAATTTGAAATACTTCAAAAGGTTAAAACTTTTACAGTGGGATGCAAGGTTCAGCCAACTGTAAGTATAGGCATAGGCTTTGGAGATAATACCCTCTATAAAAATAATATTTCAGCGAAAAAAGCTCTTGAAATGGCGCTTGGCAGAGGTGGAGACCAGGCTGTTATTATGGAGGGGGATAAGTTCCGTTATTATGGCGGTAATTCCAAAGAAACAGAAAAGAGAACAAGAGTAAAGGCGAGAACAATGGCTCACAACTTGCGCGAGCTGATGAATGTTTCCGACAATGTTTTAATTATGGGCCATAAGGGAAGCGATTCCGATTCTGTTGGTGCAGCGATTGGTATAGCAAGCATAGCTTCCTTTGTTGGGAAAGATGCCAAAATTATTCTCACTACGAGAGATGAAACAGTAAATAATCTTCTTAAGAAAATTGAAGAAAACCATTACCATGATGGGCTTTTTATTGGGAAAAATACTGTTCGCGATTATGTAATGCCAAAGACTCTTTTGGTTGTTTGCGACACGCATATCCCAGAATTCACAGAGATGCCCGAGCTTATTGATGCAATTAAAAGTAAGGTTGTAATTGACCATCACAGAAGAAGTGAAAGCTTTATAAGTAATGCCGATTTAATCTATCACGAGCCTTTTGCTTCATCAGCAAGCGAAATGGTTGCTGAACTTATGCAGTATCTTGACCCGCGTTTCAGTGTTTCAACGGTTGATGCCGAGGCTCTTTATGCGGGAATTGCTCTTGACACCAAGAATTTTATGTTTAAGACGGGCGTAAGAACGTTTGAGGCAGCGGCATACCTTCGCAGTGCGGGGGTGGACACTTTGCGCGTTAAGAAAATGTTCCGCGAATCTATTGACGATTACAAGCTTAAAGCCTGCATCGTAACGGAAGCCCAAACTTACGGAGATAATATTGCAATTTCACTTTTCTCGGGCTCTGTTCCTAAAAACGTGGTTGCAGCAGCAGCAGATGAAATGCTTGAAATTACTGATATTAAGGCAGCGTTCGTAGTTGCTCGCTCTGATGATGGAACAATTGTTATAAGCGGCAGATCACTTGGAGAAATAAATGTGCAGCTTATACTTGAAAAACTAGGCGGCGGCGGTCATCTGATGCAGGCTGGCGCACAGCTTATAGGAATGTCGGTCAACGATGCGGGCGATGTTCTTAAAGAAGCTATTGACGAAATTCTTGATTACAACACTGAAAGGGGTTAATAAAAATGAAAGTAGTTCTTTTAACAGATGTAAAAGGTCATGGCAAAAAGGGAGATATAGTTGAAGCAAGCGACGGCTATGCAAGAAACTTTTTAATTCCCAAGAAGATGGCAGAAGTTGCCACTGCTGATGTTCTTAATAACATAAAAGGCAAAAATGAAGCAGCGGCTTTCCACAAACAGCAGGAAATTGATGCTGCAAAAGCGCTTGCTAAAGAAATAGAAGGAAAAACTGTTACTATCGAGGGTAAGGCGGGAGACAACGGTAAGCTTTTCGGTAAAATCACAAATCAGAACGTGGCAGATGCTATTAAATTTCAGCTTCATCACGTTATTGATAAGCGCAAAGTAGTTTTGCCCGACGGAATAAAAACTGTTGGCGTAACAGAGGTGGAAATTAAGATTTACCCCGAAATTTCAGCCAAGATAAAGGTTAATGTTAAGAACGCCTAAAAATTAGAACAGTAAAGAATGGTGAAAGATATGGAAGCTCCAATCGGAAGAACAATGCCATATAATCTTGAAGCAGAAGCGGCTATCCTCGGAAATATGATATTAGACGAGAGGGCGCTTGTTTCCGCTATGGAAAAGCTCGACGAGGACTGCTTTTATGCAAGTGCAAACAGAACGGTGTTTATTGCGCTCAGTCAGCTTTTTACAGAAGGAACTCCCGTTGATATTGTAACGCTTTCGGAAAAGCTTGGGGACAAGCTCGACAGTGTGGGCGGTATCGGCTATATCACTAAAATAGCACAGAATGTTTTCACGAAAGAAAATCTTTCACAGTATATCGAGATTGCCCGCGAGAAAAAGATGCTGAGAAATCTTATAGATGCGGCAGGGCAGATTGTAGATATGGGTATGAAAGACGAAGAATCTGCCACAGATATTATTGATAAAAGTGAGCAGTTGATTTTCGGAATTTCTGAGCAACGCGGTACAAAAGGGTTCGTACATATAGGGGAAGTTGTTAAAACAACCCTTAGCCTGATTGATGAACTGAAGAAAAAAGGCGGAAAAATAACGGGTATAAAAACAGGCTTTACAGGTGTGGATGCTGCAACGGCAGGTCTTCAAAACAGCGACCTTATAATCCTTGCGGCGCGTCCCGGTGTTGGTAAAACATCGTTTGCACTTAATATTGCTGAAAATGCCGCTATACGCGAAAAAGTTCCCGTTGCAATTTTCTCGCTCGAAATGAGTAAGGAGCAGCTTGTAAACAGGGTTATTTCAAGTGAAGCACTTGTTGAATCAGGAAAGCTTCGTGTGGGTGATATTGATTCAAACGATATGACGAAAATCGCTCATTCACTCAAAGACCTTGTAACTGCACCGATATATATTGATGATACACCGGGTATAAACGTTTCGGAAATCCGAGCTAAGTGCCGCAGACTGAAGATGGAAAAAGGTCTTGGTCTTGTTGTGATCGACTACCTTCAGCTCATGCAGGGGCACAGGCGAGGAGATAATCGTGCACAGGAAATCGGCGAAATTTCGCGTTCGCTTAAGATTATGGCGAAAGAACTTAACGTTCCCGTTATCACTCTTTCTCAGCTCAGCCGTGCCACGGAAAAGCTTTCGCGCAGACCTGTTCTTAGCGACCTTCGTGAAAGCGGATCTATCGAGCAGGATGCCGATATTGTTATTATGCTTTCACGCCCAATCGCAGAAGAGGGGGAAGAGGTTGATACCTCAGGAAACATTATTGAATGCAATATTGCAAAGAACCGTGCCGGTGAATGCGGAATTATAAATCTTGCTTGGCGTGGCGAATATACAAAGTTTATGAATCTTGATAACCGAGGTTGATGTAATTGCTCCTTGATACAGTGAGAAATACCATACAAACGCATAATTTAATAGAAAAAGGCGATAAGGTAGTATGCGCAGTATCGGGCGGAGCAGATTCTGTTTGTTTGCTTCATGCTCTTTTAAACCTTAGAAGCGAGTATCAGCTTACTATTTATGCTGCAAACGTAAACCATTTAATCCGCGGAGAAGAATCGGATTACGACAGCAATTTTGTTAAACGCATATGTAAGGCGGCAGACGTGGAACTTTTCTACAGGGAATACGATGTGCCAAAGCTTTCAAAAGAACTTAAAATGGGAACGGAAGAATGCGCAAGAATGGTGAGATACGAGTTTTTTGAAGAAATTTCAAAAAAATTAGAGGGTGCTAAAATTGCCACAGCGCATAATCTTAATGATAATGCAGAAACGGTGCTTTTCCGTCTTATACGCGGAAGCTCGGCAGAGGGCTTGTGCGGAATAAGCCATAAGCGCGGAAATATTATAAGGCCGCTTCTGGATGCACCCAGAAAGGATATTGAAAAGTATCTTCGGGAAAATAATATCAGATATGTAATTGATTCATCAAACCTTACGCCTGATTATTCAAGAAATAAATTAAGGCTTAATGTTTTTCCTGAATTGAGGGAAATTTTCCCCGATGCAGAAAGAAAGATAGTGAATGCTTCGCGTTTTATTAAGGAAGATAACGATTATCTTAACAGCCTTGCAACAGAATTTAAAAATGAATTTTCCGAAGATGGATATTTCAGAGCAGATAAATTTAACGACCTCCCCGAATGTGTGAAGCGCAGAGTTGCGCATAGCTTTCTGCAAAAGTGGGGCGCAAGCGATATTTCAGCGCAAAATATAGAAGATTTTATAAATTTAGCTAAAAGCGAATCGGGAAAAGAATTTGATATAAACGGTGTTTTCTATGCCGTAAAGGTATATGATAAGGTTGTTTTGCAGCGAAGAAAAGAAAAGGAAGAGTTTGTAAGAGAAATAAAAACAGGCGAAACCCTGGAAACGGAAGATTGGAAAATAACGGTAAAAACAGCCTCGCAATACGTTAAGAAAACATCTAATAATATAGCAGTGTTTGACGCGGGACTTTTAAAAGGTCCGTTCACTGTAAGATACAGAAAAGACGGCGACAAAATGGCTCCACTTGGACTTGATGGAAGAAAAAAGCTTAGCGATATCTTTTCAGATGCCAAGATTGAAAGCACCAAACGCGATTTTATTCCGCTTGTAGAGTTTAACGGAGAAATACTTTATTTATGCGGATTGAGGCAATCGTCGCACTTTAAAGCTGATAAATATACGAAAGATTATCTTGTTATAGAATATTATTACAAAGGAATGAGGAAAAATGAGTATTAAAGACCCTATTGAAAAAATACTTATTACGGAGGAGGAAATCAAAAAGCGCGTTAAAGAGCTTGCAAAGGAAATCGACCGCGATTACGAGGGTAAAGAACCTCTTATAGTTTCGGTTTTAAGCGGAAGCTATATGTTTACAGCAGATATTATGCGTGAAATTTCACTTCCTCTTTCTGTTAATTTTATATACGCTTCCAGCTACGGCTCGGGCACTGCTTCTTCGGGAAAAGTAGAAATTCACGGAGTAAAAGGTTTCGACCCCGTTGGAAAGGATATAATAATAGTTGAGGATATTATAGATTCGGGACGCACCTTAAGTGAAATCACAAAGCAACTTAAAGAGTGCGGAGCTAACAGTGTTGAAATCTGCACATTCCTCGACAAGCCATCAAGAAGAGTGGTTGACATTAAAGGAAAGTATACAGGCTTTGAAATCCCTGATGAATTCGTTGTGGGATATGGGCTTGACTATGCCTATAAATACAGGCAGTTTCCTTTCGTTGGAGTGCTTAAAAAAGAATTTTGTGAATAATATGTAAAAAAGATTGAAGAGCATATTTTTTAATGCTATAATCACAGTGCTAAGAATTAAGGAGGCGACGTTTTGAAAAAATCGTTTAAGAGCATAAGCTTTTATATAATTTTGCCCATCATCATTATTATTTTAATGATGATGTCGATGATGCAACCAAGTAAGGGTGGGAAAAATTTTTCCGATCTTGTTACTGCAATTGAAAAAGGCAAGGTTACAAAGCTTGAAATAGCAGATACTTACACCAACGCCGAAATAGATGGAAAAGTCTATAAGGTCGAGGTAACACAGGGAATTTTATTCACTGTTGCAGGAGATAAGATTGAAGAGCAGATTAAAGCAGGTAAGCTTGAAACCACAGTGCCCGAGCCTGAACAGGTTTCGTGGTGGGTTTCTATGCTTCCATCACTTCTTCTTATAATTATAATAGGATTTTTCTGGTTCTCTATTATGCGCCAGCAAACAGGCGGTAAAGGCGTTGGAAGCTTTGGCAAATCGCGCGCAAAATCTATGACAGACATTAAAAATAAGGTTACATTCAAAGATGTTGCAGGTGCCGATGAAGAAAAGAAAGAGCTTGAAGAGGTTGTTGAGTTTTTAAAGAACCCCAAAAAGTTTATCGACCTTGGAGCAAGAATTCCAAAGGGTGTGCTTTTAGTAGGTCCTCCAGGGACAGGTAAAACCCTTCTTGCAAAGGCAGTTGCAGGCGAAGCGGGAGTTCCGTTTTTCTCGATTTCAGGTTCCGACTTTGTTGAAATGTTTGTAGGTGTTGGCGCAAGCAGAGTGCGCGACCTTTTCGAACAGGCAAGAAAAAATCTTCCTGCAATCATATTTATCGACGAAATTGATGCAGTAGGCAGACAGAGAGGCGCAGGCCTCGGCGGTGGCCACGATGAACGCGAGCAAACGCTTAATCAGCTTCTTGTTGAAATGGATGGTTTCGGTACTAATGAGGGTATTATTATTATAGCGGCAACAAACCGCCCCGATATACTCGACCCTGCGCTTCAGCGCCCAGGCAGATTCGACCGTCAGGTTGTTGTAAGTTACCCAGATTTAAAGGGCAGAGAAGCAATTCTTAAGGTGCATTCAAAGAACAAGCCTACCGATGAAACAGTTTCTCTTGAAAAGATTGCAAAGGCAACCTATGGCTTCACCGGTGCCGACCTTGAAAACTTATTGAATGAATCGGCAATTTTATCTGCACGTCGCGATAAAAAGAAAATCAGTGCAGAAGAAGTTGACGAAGCAATGCTTAAGGTTATTATGGGACCCGAAAAAGCTACAAGAGAGCATAACGAACTCAATAAAAAGAAAACGGCATATCACGAAGCAGGCCATGCTCTTGCATCGAAGATTTTGCCCACTCAGGATACAGTTCATCAGGTTTCTATTATTCCAAGAGGACGTGCAGGCGGATTTACGCTCAGCCTTCCTGATGCCGATAAGAGCTATGTTTCAAAGAACGAAATGCTTGAAGATATTATCACGCTTCTTGCGGGCCGTGCGGCTGAAAAAATTGTGTTTGACGATATTAACACAGGCGCATCGAGCGACCTTGAAAGAGCTACACAAACTGCAAGAAAAATGGTTATGCAGTACGGTATGAGCGATAAGCTTGGTTACGTTACCTTTACCGATGGAGACCATGAAGTATTCCTCGGACGTGATTTATCGCAGGGCAGAAACTACAGCGAAAAGATTGCATCATTAATTGATGATGAAATTAAAAGTATTATCGATATGTGCTATGAAAAGTGCGAAAAGCTTTTAAATGATAACCGTGAAAAGCTTGATAATATAGCAAAAGCACTGGTAGACCTTGAAAAACTTGATGGGGCTGAATTTGAAGATGTGTTCCAGAATGGCTACACACCAAAGGAAGAAACCCCAACAATCGAGGCAACGCCAATAAGTGAAGAAGAAAAAACAACAGAAGAATAATAAAAAACCTCTCACAATTTTATTGTGAGAGGTTTTTTATGGAAAACGGCGTGTCGAGTCGCCACGCCCTACGAACAAGTGTGATAATCGTAGGGGCTGGCGTCCCCGACAGCCCGTAAAAAAGCAGGGGGAGTTAGTGAACTCCCCTGCTTAATGATGCAAATTCATATTTTAAAATATTACGTCTGTTCAGAGCTTATTCAAGTGTAATTATTATCATAAGCCCCCATCTGATGATTCATTTCTTTCTTGGGTAAGGTTTTTTCTCGTCAGTTAAGTCGGCGAGATAGTCCATACTTGTATCGAGAGCTTTTGCAAGTTTTCGGCATTGCTCAAATGTGAAATATCTTTTTCCGTTTTCTAATTTGGAATAATCACTTTGGTCAATTCCCGTAAGCATTTGCATTTTTATTTGAGTATAACCCTTTTCAGTTCTTAATTCTTTTAATTTATTCATATCTATCACCATTTATATTATGGCGAATTTCCCTATTGAAATTATGGTTAAATTGACCTATAATACAAATGGAGGTGTTATTTATGGCAGAGTTTTGTTTGGATTGCTTAAATAAGATAAATGGAACAAACCATGGTGAAAGTTATTTTGTTTTGTCGAGGGATTTAGAATTATGCGAGGAGTGTGGTCAATGGAAGCGTGTGGTAATAACACGCCGACAATACTATTATTCGTATAGATTTGTCTTATTATTTTGTGCTATTTTAAAATCAAGTATTTTATTTTTATGGAAAGTAATAAATTCAATCTATAGGCTATTGAAAAACATAATAAAGAGAAATAAT
>JAFVPB010000023.1 GCA_017505525.1 Clostridia bacterium | reverse complement strand
ATTTCAGCGGCCTCCGATTTTGTTTTTTTGTATTCTTCGTATAAGATTTCTTTCTCTTTTGATAGTTCGGAATACGATTGTTTCAATTCTTTTATAGGGGGATATTTCGATTTCTTTAATTCTCTTAATGCGGCTTCATATAAAATAATCTCGCTTCGGTGCTTTTCTGCAAACTGTGCCTTGTTATTAGATTTTTTGTATCTCTCAATTATGGGCTTAAGCCTTTTATATGTTTCAATATTTTTGATAAGTAGTGCAGTTTGATTTATGCGATTTTCAATATCCTTTATCCTTTCGCTTATGCCGTCAAAATCCTTGTGTTTTTTCTCAACCGATTTTTCTAATTCTTCATAAGTTGTAATGTTATTCTCGGTCAGAAAATTAAGAGTTTTAGCAGCTTGTTTCAGATTATTGATTTTAGCCCAATGTTCAAATCCTTTGCTTTGTTGTGCTTTGATGTTGTTTTGAATATCTATTATAAGGTTTATTTGTTTTTCAATTTTAGGTGTTGATATTTTCTTCGACCTTCCGGCAATGCGTTCCTTTAATGCCTCTATCGTATATTCTTCACCGAGAGATTTTGAACGGATATATTTTTCTTTTCCGTCTGCACAAAACGATACATTTTTATTTTGCCTTTTTACTCTGTACCCTTGCTGTTCTATAAGTAGCAGCAAATCATCAAAATCTTTTGCCTGAGGAATGAGAACATCAATAGTGCTTTTTAGTTGAGCTTTCCAACTTTTGCCCTGCTTATATGCTGTATATTCAATATAACTTTTGCCTTGTCCCTTTGGATTCCGTATAACCGACAATCCGTATTCTTCGCATATTCTATCACTTGTTCGTCTGATGAAGCTATACGATTTTTTATTGGATTGATATTTTTTGTAATCTACGAATGAAACAGCGTTAAATATAATGTGGTTGTGTATATGTCCTTTATCTATGTGCGTTGTTAGTACAAATTCATATTTTCCGCCCAAAACTTCCTCTGCAAGTTTCATACCGATTTCGTGAGCTTCCTCCGGCGTGGTTTCTCCGGGCTCAAAGGCTTGTATCAGATGTCTTGCTAATTGATTTCCCCAAAAGCAATTTGATTTATCTCTTGTCCAGCCAAATTCAATATCCGCAGTTTCAGGCGTGCAGCCATAAGAGGACACAAGTAATTTTTCGTCTGTCTTTTCGGGATTGAGTATATAGTCAAGTGCAAGATTTAACGTAGAGCGAATAGGATGCGTCTTTGTAATTGCCATATCTCGTCAAGCCTTTCCTTTATATCTGAAATATCCTCGCGGTATATCGAACTTGTGGAATTGATACGCTTTGCAATTTGATTGATGTTTCTACCGATAGCAGATAGTTCATTGTTCATTTGTTTTATGTTCTCTGTATCAAGATAAATTACAAAACCGTCAATCGCCATTTTGCGAATATAAGCACCCATTTTGTTAGTTTGGAGTTGCGCCATTTTCAGTTCAATCAATTCTTTTTCTTCTTCATTTACCCATACTTTCAGTTGAATGTTTCTTTGCCTGTTAGCCATATTTTCACCTCTTTTTTTAGTCAATAAGGGTTTGGGATTATCCCAAGATGTTTTGCTCATTTCGGCAGGGCGGAAATGAACGCAAAAATCGTAAGTGGGTACTCACTTACTGTGCTTGCTATTACCCCATATAGTTACTTTTTACCCCTTTATGTAAGTAACAATTAAAACCGTTTTTTTACACGGTTTTACCAAAAAAAGTTTTATTATTTGTGAAACAATCAATAAATATCATTTTTCCATAAATTATTGACTATTTAGGGGAATTATGGTATAATTTAATACAGAATAAGCCAAGCGGGAACGCTTGACACAACAAGCCCCGTTTGTGTAACAGACGGGGCTTGCGCTATGTTATGTAGAATTTTAAGACTATTTGACGAAAGGGGTAGAATAGCAGTGCTACGGCGAAAATTTAATAAATATAAGCCCAAACCCATATATACACGAAGCCGCCTGATTTTAGGAGTTCTAAAATCAGGCGGCTTTTTTGTGCGAAATTTGTAAAGATATAATTTTTTTAATCAAATACTGTCAAAATTTGGAAATCGAAGAATGGAGTTGAGACCATTGGCTATTGAAGAATGTTCAGAACAACAACAATTTTTACAAATGAATATCAATAATATTTGGCGTGGCAATTCCGCTATGCGCATATAGGTTTTTTCGCTTTTAACAAAGGCGGATTGCCTTGCGTTAGGAGCGTGATTTTATGTTAGGCTATTACGAATGTTCCATACCAATTTTTATATTTGCGAAGAAAAGAAGCCGCACACATCATCACCGGGTACATCATAAATCCGGCGGAAAGTCTGATGATGCAGGCGGAGGTCATAATCGCTCTTACCGCACAGCCGAGTATCAACCTATTATAAGGTTGTATTTTGGCTGTGCGTTTTTTTATCATTGCCGAAGCCCTCCGAGCCTACCGAACTATCAAAAATTTTAATTTGAAAATTCGGAGGTAAAAGCAATGTTAAAAAATAATTTTAATAAATTTTCGTTTAATCTGTGTAACTTTTGCTTTTCAGTTGTTACCTACACGAAAGGCGAAAAGGAAAACACCAACTTTCTTTACGGAAAGGAGGTGGCACAATGAAAGAAAATAACGAAAAGCGCATCTCTAATCAGTTCGGAGCTTTTTGCACCCGTGTTCTCAAAAACGAAGCAAAAAATATTCACAAGGAATATGCAAATCGGAGAAAACACGAGGTATCGTTAGACAGCTTAACGCAAGACCAAGTTTTGCAGTTATCGGCAAACGATAGATATTTCAACAATCAACATATCTTCAATGTATTGGATAAAGAAATTGTTGTTGTAGGAAATTTTCTTGCAGACGCAATAAGGCAGCTTCCGCAGGAAAAACGCGACATCATTCTGCTTTCATATTTTGCGGATATGAGCGATAACGAAATCGGCAAATTGTTTAACACATATCAACAGGCGATAAATCGCCGCCGTTTGAAATCTCTGAAACTGCTTAAAGATTACTTTGCAAAGGAGGGTATCAAATGGGACGACATGTGAATGCGACAGATATTCCTGTTACTGTAATTGCTGCGGCAACGCAGGGCAAGCCGGAAGCTATTTCCTATGTGCTTAACCATTACAGAAACTACATACGGAAATTGGCTACCCGGACGCTAAAAGACGAATACGGAAACGAATACCTCTTTGTTGATGAAGATATGGCAAGTAGGCTTCAATCAAAATTGGTGTTCAGTATAATTTCCGATTTTAGCATTTTGCCCGCTTAAAGTCATTTTCGGGGGGCGCGTTGCCTTTCCGCGCCCCTTTTATATATTATTATTCTTTTCAAAACGCATTTATGATAATGCGTTTTGAAAAGGCTGATAATAAAGTCTTAAATAAAAATTGTTCTTTGAAAAACACTCCCAGCGAATGGGAGTCATAGATGAAACGGACACGAAAGGTATGAGCCGAGCTCTACGGCAAATACGCCACGACTTCCAGCGGGAACGAGCGATAAATATTTGTACCGTAATTGCAGAGGTGGCTTTCTGCAAGCAAAGACGTTCATACTGAATAATGATACTCCCGCGTTGAACGCCCTCAAAGCATTGCGTGGCGCACCTATAAGCATAGGCCGAGTGGTGAAATTCCCTGTGGAGCTGCAAGCCGGCAGCCGTCCGTTTTTGTCATATAGATTTTTGGATAAATATTTTGATGAAAGAGGTGTGGCCTATGGCTGAAAATACTAAATCCAAAACCAATAAGAATTGTCATAGAGCCGACAGCTCTTTGACGGATAAAACCACTTACGAATTTGATAAAAATTCTTTTATTGTCGAGCCCGTTTTCAAAACGGATAATTCTGAAACTTTAGGAGCTGTCTTACTCCGCCTTATGACACAAAAAGAATAAAAAGTTGCACAACTTTATTCAAACAGGCTGACAAGTCAAAAAAAGCGCGTTATAATATTTATAGGTTAAGTGCTTATTTGACTGTCGGAAAGGAGGACTAATGAGACAGTCGAAAAGTAATAAAAAGAGAGAAACCACAGCGTCATTGTATTTGCGTTTGAGCAGAGACGATAATCTGGAGGGTGAAAGCTACAGCATAGGAAATCAAAAAAAGCTGCTTACAAAGGTAGCAAAGGAAAAGGGATATACAAACTTATTGATTTATATTGACGACGGTATTTCCGGCGTTACAATGAATAGACCTGACTATATCAGAATGATTGAGGATTTTGAAAATAATAAATCTTCTGCACTGTTTGTAAAAGACCTTTCCCGTATAGGCCGAAACTATATTGAGGTTGGAAAACTGACAGAGGAATTTTTACCTGAACACGATATACGCCTTGTTGCTGTATCAGATAATATAGATACAACAGAGGGTGAAAACGAACTTGCACCTATTAAAAATCTTTTCAATGAATGGTATGCACGTGATATAAGTAAAAAGCGTCGTATCAGTAATAAGATTAAGGGTAATTCAGGTGAGCCACTTTCAACACCACCTTATGGGTATATGAAAAATCCCGACGATAAAAAGACTTGGCTTATTGATGAAGAAGCTGCAAGCGTTGTCCGCAGGATATTCAGTATGTACTTACAGGATTTTGGAACAGAACAAATTGCTGTAACTTTTGAGCAGGAACAGATATTAACCCCTGTTCACTATTGGGCAAGTAAAGGAATAAGGAAACCGCATAAGAAAATAAGCGAAAATCCTTATGCTTGGAACTCGTCAACAGTAGTAAAGATACTTAATACACAAGAGTATTGCGGCGATATAATCAATTTCAAAACTTATTCAAAGTCATACAAGAATAAAAAGCGTATAGCGAACGATCCCGAAAACATTGTAACTTTCAAAGATGTTAACCCTGCAATTATTGAAAGGGCTGTATATGAGAAGATACAAGAAAAACGGGGCAAGGTCAGAAAACGCAAAAAGGCAGACGGCGAAAAGAATATGTTTTCCGGCTTGCTTATATGTGCGGACTGTGGAAGCAATCTCAATTTTCATTTCAATCAAGGCAACAAAGAAATTACATACTTTAATTGCACAGGGTATAACAGAGGTAAAAGAAAGATTTGTGAATCCTCTCATTATATCCGTACAGATTTTCTTGAACAGGTTGTACTTGGAGAAATCCGAAGATTGACAAGGTTTGCAACAAAGTATGAAAATGCTTTTGCAAAACTTGTTATGGGTAGCTCCTTAAAATCTGCTGAACAGGAAATGCAATTCAAGGAAAGCGAACTCAAAAAGCTGCAAGCAAGAGATAAAGAACTTGACATCTTGTTTGAAAAGATATACGAGGACAACGCAATGGGCAAAATTTCTGATGATAGATTTGCGAAACTTTCCGTAAAGTATGAGGACGAGCAAAAAGCCGTCAATGAAAAGATGCAAAACCTTAAAGACGAAATCTCAAACGGCAAGAGCAAAAATGTTTCAACGGATATGTTTATTGCTACGGTGCAAAAGTACACAAGAGCAAAAAAACTCACTCCGCAAATGCTGAATGAGCTTATTGACAAGATTGAGGTTTACCAATCTGAAAAGATTGACGGTAAGACAGTACAAAGACTTAAAATACATTACACTTGCATAGGAACTCTTGAAATTCCTGATATGGAGTTGATACCTGAAAACAATGTTAAAGTCCATACAAGACAAGGTGTAGATGTTCACTTTGACACAAGAGCCTGTGTAGCAGTATGAAACATATACGGCAATAAAAAACGAGTGTTCTCATAGAACTTCTTAAATCCTATAAGAACACTCGTAATGGTGCGGATGAAGGGACTTGAACCCCCACGGTAGAACCACCAGAACCTAAATCTGGCGCGTCTGCCAATTCCGCCACATCCGCATATATTGTATTTTAACACATAAAAGAGTGTTTTGCAACAGTAATTTATTAAGATTTAACACGTAATCTATAAATTTGAGGCGGCATGCTATATCGGGAAGCGAATCGGCGCGAAAAATAAAACTGATCGTGAAATCCAAGAGCAGAGCTGATTTCCTTAATGGTGTGGTTGGTGGTTGTTAAAAGAAGCTCTGCCTTAAAGAAAATCAAATCCTCAATATACTGGCGAGGGGTAAGTCCTGTTTCTGCCTTGAAACGTTTTCTTAACGTAACCTCTGCTACAAAAAAGTTTTTTGAAGTTTCAGAAAGAGAAAGATTCAAAGAAAGATTTTCCTGGATATGAGCCATCACATTTTTTACAAAAGGAGAATATTCGTGAGAAACAACAGGCTCAATAGAGGTGCTTTTCATAATCCTGCTTAAAATATTCAAAATAATATGGCGAAGCTCAAGCGAACTTGAAAAAGAGCTTTCCTTATAAAGAGAAATAATTTTACTTAATTCATCTTCGTGTATTTTGCAATACAGAATTTCCTGAACGTTTCTTAAAACGTCAAGCCCATCTCCACCTAACATATTAAAATGGAAAAAGAGCTTTTTGAGCTTTTGGGGACAACTAAAATCAAATATTGTTCCCGAAGGGATAAGATAGGCATTTGCCTTTTCCATTATCACTTTTTTCCCTTTGTGAATTAAAACGCCACTTCCGCTTTCGACAATATAAAAGCAGGAAAAAGGAGAGATAGAATTTTTAGAATTCCAGCGAGTGTCGAGATCAACGTAGCCGCTATCAATAATTCTTAATTCAGGTGGGTTTAAATAATCCTTAAGCGGGGGGCGGAAAATGCTTTTCATATCAAAAACTCCATACTTTGTAATAAAAAGTCTATTGATTTAGTGCCTGATATAAGGTAAAATACCTATAAAGAGAAAATACGGATGATAAAAAATCCATATCCGACTTTCATTATACAACAGAGAAAATGAAAAATCAATAAGGAGTGAAAAATATGTTTATCGATATTCATGCACATTCTTACTGGCAGAGGGTTCCGTTTTCCAATGCTTGGGCAAATCCCGAAGAACTAATCGAAATTTACGATAAGCTCGAAATTGAAAAAGGCTGTATTCTTCCTGTGGTAAGCCCCGAGATTTATTTTCCTCAGTCAAACGAAGATATCCTTAATATGGCAGCAAAATATCCCGACAGATTAATTCCATTTTGTAATGTTGACCCGCGTGCTATGGCAAATTCGCCAAAGGCACAGCTTGAAAGGCCGCTTCAGTATTACAAGGATATGGGATGTAAAGGCGTGGGCGAGGTTATGCCCGGACTTGATGTGATGGACGACAGAGTGCAGAATCTTTTTGCCTGTGCTGAAAAGGTGGGCCTTCCCGTTACAATTGAGCTTGCACACACAAGGACAAATATTTTCGGTATGTATGACGAACCCGGTCTTCCGGGACTTGAGATTACGCTTCAAAGGCATCCAGAGCTTGTAATCTTTGGCCATGGCCCTGTTTTCTGGTCGGAACTTTCAGTTTTAGGCACACCGGCAGAGCGCGGCGTTGCTTTCCGTTTAACAGGCGGTCAGTGCGGAAGACTTCCTGAAGGTCCTCTTCTTGGAGAGGGCGTT
This sequence comes from Clostridia bacterium, assembly GCA_017505525.1. Classification (GTDB taxonomy): domain Bacteria; phylum Bacillota; class Clostridia; order UMGS1883; family UMGS1883; genus UMGS1883. The sequence goes on along the minus strand of JAFVPB010000023.1, from coordinate 4,946 downwards.
GTTCCTAAACTCTTCAGGCGCTATCCAAACCTTATGGGCGACCTTTCTGATGGTACCCCCTGGAATATGTTCATGCGCGATGTTGATTATGCTGCAAAATTCATTAACGAATTTCAGGACAGACTGTTCTTTGGTACGGATTACTGCAACTTAGCTATTGGCACAAATATTGGTATGATACCGCTTCTTAAACAGATGAAAGAAGAAGGAAAAATCAGTGAGGAAGTATTCAACAAGGTGGCAAGAGAAAATGCAATAAGGCTTTTGAATTTATAATATAGAGCCTGCATATATTGACAAAAAGAAACTCTTGTGATAAAATACATTTGATACAGAGATTTGGAGACGTATCAAAATAGACCGAGGTTTATTTTGGTGCGTCTTTTTTTATTGCAATCTGAAGGGAGAAAAGATTTTATGTATGATGTGGCGATTATCGGCGCAGGTGTAGTGGGCGGTATGGTAGCAAGAACTTTGTCGGCCTATAACCTTAAAATATGTATTCTTGAAAAAGAAAATGATGTTGCAAGCGGTGCAACAAAGGCAAATTCTGCAATAGTGCATGCAGGCTTTGATGCAAAAGAGGGTACTCTTAAGGCAAAGCTTAATGTGGAAGGCTCGAAAATGATGGAAAAGGTTACAAAGGAGCTTGGAGTTAAGTATAAGAAAAACGGCTCTTTGGTAATAGGCTTTAACGAAGAAGATAAGCTTGCCATAGAAGAACTTCTGGAAAGAGGAAAAATAAACGGGGTAGAGGGCTTAAGGATAATAGAAAAAGAAGAAATTAAAAAGCTTGAGCCAAATATATCTGATAATGTAACGGTGGCTCTTTACGCTCCGACAGGTGCTATTGTATGCCCATACGAGCTTTGCATAGCTGCAGTGGGAAATGCAATGGATAACGGAGCTGATTTAAAGCTTAACTTTGAAGTTTCTTCTATTGAAAAAGAAGACGAGGGGTATAAAATTTGTTCTGAAAAAGAAAGTATTAAAGCAAAATTTGTTGTTAATGCGGCAGGCGTTTTTTCAGATGAAATAGCAAAAATGGCAGGCGACAGCTCATTTACAATCACACCTCGCAGAGGGCAGTATATATTGCTTGATAAAGAGTGCGGAAATCTTGTTTCACACACAATATTCAGAACGCCTTCAAAAATGGGCAAGGGAATACTTGTAAGCCCCACTGTCGACGGCAATTTGCTTACAGGCCCTACCTCGGTAGATATTGAAGATAAGGAAGATGTTTCATGCACTCCCGAGTGCTTTGAAAAAATTATAAAGGAAGCAAACGAGAATGTAGATGGAATTCCATACAACAAAACAATCACATCATTCTGTGGCTTGCGCGCTACGGGAAGCACAGGAGATTTTATAATAAATTCCCCCACGCACAGATTTATAAACGTGGCAGCAATTGAATCACCCGGTCTTACGGCTTCTCCCGCAATAGCAGAAATGGTAAAAGAGTTGCTTGTAAATGAGGGAGTGAAATTAACTGAAAAAGAAAATTATAATCCGTTCCGCAAGGCAATGCATGCTTTCAGGGAAGCGACTATAGAGGAGAAAAACGAGGTTATAAAGAAAGATAAATCGTTTGGAAGAATAATCTGCAGATGCGAGGGCGTATCTGAGGGGGAAATCCTTGAAGCAATACGCACTAATCCAAAGCCAACAGACCTCGATGGAGTGAAGCGCCGTACAAGAGCGCAAATGGGAAGATGCCAGGGAGGTTTTTGCTCTCCATACATAATCTCACTTTTAGCAAAGGAGCTTAATATTCCGTGCGAAGACGTTACAAAGTTTGGTAAAGGCTCAAAGCTTATAACAGGCAGAACAGGGGAGGAAATAGAAAGATGACAGATTTAGTTATAATAGGTGGCGGTCCTGCAGGAATGAGTGCTGCTATAGCCGCACGAAAAAAAGGAATAAAGGATATTATTATACTTGAAAGGGATAGCTCTTTGGGCGGAATTTTGCAGCAGTGTATTCACAACGGATTTGGTTTGCATAAATTCAGCGAAGAGATGACAGGTCCCGAGTATGCCTGGAGATATGAAAAAGAAGTGAAAGAGCTTGGAATAGAATACAAGCTTAATACTATGGTAATTGATATATCAGAAGACAGAGTTGTAACGGCCACAAACAGTGAGGATGGAATTTTCCAAATACAGGCGCGTGCAGTAATCTTAGCAATGGGATGCCGCGAAAGAGCGAAAGGTGCACTTAACATTTCGGGCACACGTCCCTCGGGAATCTACAGTGCAGGCACAGCGCAGAAGCTTGTGAATATGGAGGGATATATGCCCGGCAAAAAGGTGGTTGTTTTAGGCTCGGGCGATATCGGGCTTATAATGGCAAGGCGTATGACTCTTGAGGGAGCCGAGGTTAAGGCGGTTTGTGAATTGATGCCCTACTCAGGCGGCCTTGCGCGAAATATCGAGCAATGCCTTAACGATTTTTCAATTCCGTTGAAACTTAGCCACACTGTTGTGAAAATTCATGGTGAAAACCGCGTTGAGGGAATTACAATAGCGCGCGTTGATGAAAGAAGAAAACCTATAAAAGGCACAGAGGAATATATTGAATGCGATACGCTTCTTTTATCAGTTGGATTGATTCCTGAAAACGAGCTTTCAAAGAGTGCAGGAATCACTCTTGATGCCAGCACAAACGGCGCAATAGTTGATCAGGACCGCCAAACAAACTGCGAGGGTATTTTTGCCTGCGGAAACGTTTTGCACGTGCACGACTTAGTTGACTTTGTTTCCGACGAAGCCGAAATAGCCGGCATAAGTGCAGCTGATTATATAAATAATGTTTGCGAAGAAAAAATAAATATAAATGTAAAAACAGACGGAAAAATCAGATATACAATACCTCAGGTGATAACGAAAAAGAAAGATGTAACCGTTTATTTCAGAGTAAGTGATGTTTTCCGTAATAAAAAAATTTGTGTGTATGATGGAAAAAGACTTGTTTTTTCAAAGAAAAAAGCAAAGCTTGCTCCGGGAGAAATGGAAAGTATCAAGCTTATGGGTGATATGCTTGATAACAGCACAGAGCTTATGTTTAAACTGGAGGAGGCGTAATTATGGAAAGAGAGCTTACGTGTATTGTATGCCCTATCGGGTGTGCGCTGAAAGTAGAAATAAATGATGGAAAAGTAACGGGAGTAACAGGAAATACCTGCCCACGCGGAAAAGTTTATGCCGAAACGGAATGCACCGCACCTATGCGTACTGTTACATCAACTGTAAGGTGCGAAAACGGAGAAATTATCCCCGTGAAAACCGATAGACCTATTCCCAAAGAAAAGGTTTTTGAAGCCATGCAGATTATAAAATCAACTCATCCGGTATTGCCAATTAAACTTGGAGATGTTATAATAAAAGATGTGTTTGGCAGTAATATAATTGCCGTAAAAAATTCGGATAGGTGATTTTATGGAAAACCTGAGGATAATTGCTGCGGTAAGAAGCAGTGAAGAACTTAATTTGGCAGTAAAATCAAAAGTGGAAATAATATTTATGCTTGCACCCAATATAGCCAGCTTAAAAGAGCAGGCAGATTCAGTGCATAAGGCAGGAAAAAAGCTGTTTATTCATCTCGACCTTGCAGAGGGAATCGGAAAGGATGAATATGGAATTCTTTTTGCCAAAGAGCAAGGTGCCGATGGAATAATAAGCACCCGCACAAATATTATCAAGCTTGCCAAAAAAGCAGGTATGTTTACCGTGCAGCGTTTCTTTATAGTGGATTCCCACTCGATTGATACCACCATAGAATCATTAAAATCATCAAAGCCCGATATGATAGAGATTATGCCGGGCATAATTCCAAAGGTAATAAAAAGGCTGAAAAAAGACCTTGATATGCCTATAGTTGCAGGCGGACTTATAGAAACGCCCGATGAAATTAAAGAGGCAATTTCGTGTGGAGCTAAAGCAATATCTATCGGAAAAAGAGAATTCTGGGGGTAAAAAATGAGCGCACTTAAACAAAAGAAACTGTTTCTTCTTGATATGGACGGAACCATTTATCTTGATAACGACCTTTTCGACGGTACTGTGGAATTTCTGGACTATGTAAAATCTATAGGCGGAAAATACATATTTCTTACAAATAACTCCTCGAAAAGTGTGGATAAATATATTGAAAAAATGGAGAAGATGGGAATTAATGCCACAGAAGACGAGTTTTTCACATCAACAAATGCAACAACACTTTATCTTCAAAAAAAGAACTACAACAAAATTTATGCGTTTGGCACAAAATCGTTTGTGGAACAACTTAAAGATGCCGGACTTAACGTAACCACAGAACGTGAAGAGGGCATTGATTGTCTTTGTATGGGGTTTGATACAGAGCTTGCCTTTAAAAAGCTTGAGGATGCGTGTATTCTTTTAAGAGATGATATTGATTATATTGCAACGAATCCCGACTGGGTGTGCCCAACGTGGTATGGCTCTGTGCCCGATTGTGGCTCAATTGCGCAGATACTTTGCACTGCCACAGGAAAATCCCCTAAGTTTATAGGCAAGCCTGAGCCTGATATGGCACATCTTGCTATAGCAAAAAGCGGATTTAAATCGGAGGAAGCAGTGCTTATAGGCGACAGACTCTACACCGATATTGCCTGCGGCGTTAATGCGGGTATAAGCACAATCTTTGTGCTTAGCGGAGAGGGCACAATGGAAGATGTGGAAAAATCAGAAAAAAAACCTGAATTTATATACGAGAATATACGTAAAGTATATGATGATTTGGTGAAATAGAAAAAAGGAAGGTAAATCTGTTCAATACAGGCTCGTCGGCGTACGATTGTACGGTAGAGATTGTATTGAACAGAAGCAAGCAAAAGTCCCTGAAAACTGTGTTTTCAGGGACTTTCTTAACTTTTAATTTTTTTGATAAAAATTATATTGTTAACGGTTCGTCGAGGACGC